>PXRG01000039.1 GCA_003021105.1 Halobacteriales archaeon QS_1_68_17 | reverse complement strand
ACCGGATCTGGAGCCAGCGGAACCCTCCGATGAGTACGATACGGTGCCCTCGCCCAGCGGCGGCGGCAACTACGAACAAAATTTTGAGGGGCCTGACGTGAGGCCGAGTAGTGAGAATTACGACGGAAATCGTTATAACCCAAGCGGAATATCAAATGCTATAGATAATATAGGGGAAGCGGTGTCTTCGGATGATGGAGGGATTATATCAATATGAATAATATGATAAAGAACAATATATGGACGATATTCAATCTCTTGTTACTTTTTGCGGTGGCAATTGGATCATCTGGAGCCCTATTTGGAATATGGGAAATAAACGGGGCTAGAGATATACCGTCGTTTCAGCAGAAAGAGACACCAGAGAATACGACTGAGGTAAATAAGACGGATCTTGACGCGTTCTATTATATCTTGAATGAATCTCGGGAAAGGGACCTCCATAATGTTACGTATGTTGAAACGAGTATTGAAAAGAACACATTGATTGTATATCACGAGATAGATAAGAATGCGTCTCAACCGAGAGCAAAGGCAGTAGGTGTTATGTCAGAAGTATTTGCCGGGTCGTTAAAGAGTGGTTGGGAAATACAAAAAATGGAGGGTCACGTCGTTTCTGATGATGGTACCGTAGTGATGACATATTACGTGAAGCGAGCGTGGGCTTTGAGCAGGACGCGCGATAGAATGTCTCCGGAAATGTACGCGAATTTGATTCACTCCACCCAAGACGTGAAACAGCCGACAGTAACGGCACCGGGGTAGTCGGGTCAGACGTGCCGCTGACGGTGGACGACGCCCTGGTTGTTCGCCGTCTCCCGGACGAACTCGCGGAGGGCGTCGCCGGTTTCCGAGTCCTCGTCGAGGACGGTCGGACGGCCGTCCTCGTCGCTTTCCCGGACTCGCGGGTCGAGCGGGATTTCCCCGAGGAAGGGCATGTCGGATTCGTCGGCGAACGCGCGGCCGCCGCCCTCGCCGAAGATGTGGTGTTCGCCGCCGCAGTCGGGACAGCGGAACGAACTCATGTTCTCGACGATACCGAGGACGGGCGTCTCGTGTTTGCCGAACATCCTGAGCCCCTTGCGGGCGTCGTCGACCGCTACCTCCTGTGGCGTGGTGACGATCACCGCCCCCGTGACGGGTACGCTCTGGAGCAGCGTCAGTTGCGTGTCGCCGGTCCCGGGCGGGAGGTCGACCACCATGTAGTCGAGCGCGCCCCACTCGACGTCCTCCCAGAGTTGCGTGAGGACCTTGTGGACCATGGGACCGCGCCAGATCACCGGGTCGTCCTCGCCGACGAGAAAGTCCATGCTCATGAGCCGCATGCCGTATTTCTCGGGCGGGATGATCTGTTCGTCCTCGGTCGCTCGCGGGTGTTCGTCGGCCGCGAGCATCCGCGGGACGTTCGGGCCGTAGATGTCCGCGTCGAACAGGCCGACCCGCGCATCCAGTTGCGCGAGTCCGGCCGCGAGGTTCACCGCGATGGTACTCTTCCCGACGCCACCCTTGCCGGAGGCGACGGCGATGATGTTCTTGACTCGCGGGAGCACCCGTTCGTCGTGAGCGACGCCGCGGTCGACCTCCGCCGAGAGGTCGACGTCGATGCCGGCCGGCAGCGCGCCCCGCACTTCGTCGGCGATGGCGGTTTCCGTCGGCGAATACGGCGCGCCCAGCGCCAGGGAAATCCGAACCGAGTTGCCCTCGACGGTCACCTCGTTGACCAGTCCCAGCGAGACGATGTCGTCTCCCAGATCCGGGTCCCGGACGCTCCGCAACCGGTCCAGAATCTCCTCCTCGTCCATGGGGGGCGTAGGCCGCGAACGGGCGAAAAGGCTTGTTATCTCGCCCGCCCGAGGGAAAGACTGCGGGACGGCGGCTCCGCGGGTGAAAGGGCTCGACGGGACCTCGCTGGGAGCAAGTAACTGTAATCGGTTACATAATCCCCGGCTGTTGGGGCGAACTTAAGCATCTGCAGGCGAGAGCGTCGAGTACATGCTGTCGGACCAGTTCGGGCGGGAAGTGACGGGCGTTCGGGTGTCGCTCACCGACCGATGTAACTTCGATTGCGTCTACTGTCACAACGAGGGGCTGGGGGACACGCGGGGCCCGATGGATCCACGCGACAACGAGATGTCGACGGACGACGTGGTCCGGTTCCTGGAGGTCGCGGCGGAGTTCGACGTCGACTCCGTCAAGTTCACGGGCGGGGAGCCGATGTTACGGGACGACCTGGAGGAGATCGTCCGCCGGACCCCGGAGAGCATGGAGGTGTCGCTGACGACCAACGGGACCTACCTGCCGGGGCGGGCCGAGGGACTGGTCGAGGCGGGGCTGGAGAGGGTGAACGTCTCGCAGGACGCGCTCGACCCGGAGGCGTTCCGCGAGGTGACCAAAAGCGGCGCGTACGACGACGTGATCGAGGGGGTACTCGCGGCCGTCGACGCGGGGCTTGATCCGGTGAAACTGAACATGGTCGTCTTCGAGGCGACCGCGGGGTACGTCCCGGAGATGGTCGAACACGTCGCCGAGAACGACGCTCTCCAGCTCCAGCTTATCGAGTACATGCCCGAACTTGCGGGCCGGCCGGAGTGGGCAATCGACATCGAGCGGGTCCACGGCTGGCTCGAAGACCGGGCCGACCGAATCGAACAGCGCGACATGCACGACCGGCGGCGCTACTGGATCGACGGGGGGATGGTCGAGGTGGTCGACCCGGTCGAGAACGAGGACTTCTGTGCGAACTGCCATCGCGTGCGCGTGACACACGAGGGGTACTTGAAGGGCTGTCTCAACCGCAACGACGACCTGCGGTCGATGGGGGAGATGACAAAACCCGGGATCAGGGAGACGTTCAGGGAGGTCGTCCACGAACGGGTCCCCTACTACGGCGAGTACATGATCAAGAACGACGAGGGCGAGTGGGTCGTCAACGAAAAGTACCTCGAAGCACCGCCGACGGTCGGGGACTGATAGTGATTGTTGTGACTCTTTACCGTCAAGAAGTCACAATTCGTGGGGTTCAGCCCGCGAACCAACCGTTCACGTGACGTGGTCGCGAAAACAATCGCAACAATCACTATGACTCCCGGTTCGTTGACGACGAAGTGGACCGGTTCCCGGGGCGACGGGTGGTCTTTTCGTTGCGTTTTTATACGGGGGCGGCGCTACGCAGAGGTACGCTCGTGCAGGGGCAGCGGCCCCGAGTCCGGGAGGGCGACGATACCGATACCGACCGCGGGTCGTGGTAGCCAAGCCTGGCCCAAGGCGCAGGGTTGCTAACTCTGTGGCGTAATGCCTCCGGGGTTCGAATCCCCGCCACGACGCTTTCACCACACAAGACATGAGTGCAGAAGACCCAGACGCGGCGGAAGACGCGGACGAGGACATCCGCTATTTCGTCCGCATCGGACAGACAGACCTCGACGGGACGAAATCCGTCGAGCGTGCGCTGACAGACATGAACGGGATCGGCCACCGGGCGGCCCGGATCATCGCCGAGAAGGCGGAGATCGACCGAACCGCGACGTTCGGCCGCCTCGACGACGACGAGATCGACCGGATCGTCTCGCTCGTCGAGGGGTTCGCCGACGAGGTGCCCGAGTGGCTCACCAACCACCGGTCGGACTTTTTCACCGGCGAGACGACCCACGAGATCGGGAACGACCTCGAACTGACCCGACGGCAGGACGTCAACCGCATGCAGATGATCGACTCCTACAAGGGCGTGCGCCACAAGCGCGGCCAGAAGGTCCGCGGCCAGCGCACCAAGTCGACCGGTCGTACCGAGGGGACGATCGGGGTCAACGTCGAGGCCATCAAGGAAGAGGCCGCCGAGGAGGCGGAGGAGGATGGTGAGGAGTAATGGCGCTCGGGAGCAACACCAAGTTCTACGAGACGCCGAACCACCCCTTCCAGGGCGAGCGGATCGCCGACGAGATCAACCTCGTCGGCCGGTACGGCCTCAAGAACAAGGAGGAACTCTGGCGGGCACAGTCGGAGCTCCGGTCGTACAGGCGCGAGGCCCGGAGCCTGCTCGGTCGCGCCCTGGGCGACCCCGAGGCCGCGGAGCGCGAGGGCCAGGAGTTCCTCGACCGGCTCCGCCGGATCGGCATCCTCGACGAGGAGGACACGCTCGACGCCATCCTGAGCCTCGACGTGACCGACCTGCTGGAACGGCGGCTCCAGACGGTCGTCTACCGAAAGGGGCTGGCGAACACGCCGGAGCAGGCACGGCAGTTCATCTCCCACGGCCACATCGTCGTGGGCGACAGCAGGGTAACCCGCCCGTCGAAGAAGGTGGCCGTCGGGGAAGAGAACGCCGTCGGGTTCGACGAGACGAGCCCGATCTCGGACGAACTCCACCCTGAACGCGCGGAGGAACAATAAATGAGCGCAGACGAGAGCAAATGGGGCATCGCCCACGTCCACGCATCGTTCAACAACACGATCATTACGATCACGGACCTGACCGGCGCGGAGACGCTCGCCAAGTCCAGCGGCGGGACGGTCGTCAAGCAGAACCGCGACGAAGCGTCGCCGTACGCGGCGATGCAGATGGCCGAGGTCGTCGCCGAGGAGGTGCAGGCCCAGGGCATCGAGGGCGTGCACGTCCGCGTGCGCGGTCCCGGCGGGAACCAGCAGACGAACCCCGGACCGGGCGCGCAGGCGACGATCCGTGCGCTGGCCCGGGCCGGCCTAGAGATCGGCCGCATCGAGGACGTGACGCCGATCCCCCACGACGGCACGCGGAGCGCGAAATCCAGCGGGTTCTGACATGAGCGAGGACTACGAGGTAACGTTCATCGACCGCGGCGACCGCGCGGCCAGGTTCCTGGTCCGGGGCGTGACGCCGGCGTTTGCCAACGGCGTCCGTCGGGCGATGATCGCGGACGTGCCGACGATGTCCATCGACACCGTCCGGGTCATCGAGAACTCCAGCGTCATGTTCGACGAACAGATCGGCCTCCGCCTGGGGCTGGTGCCGCTGACGACCCCACCCGGCGAGTTCGAGGTCGGCGACGAGGTGACGCTGGCGCTGGACGTCCGGGGGCCCGACACGGCCTACTCCGGGGACCTGGTCAGCAGCGAGGACCTCGTCCGGCCGGCCGACGAGAACATCCCGATCATCGATCTCAAGGAGGGTCAGCGGCTCGAAGTCGAGGCCGAGGCCGTCCTCGACAGGGGCCGGGAACACGCCAAACACCAGGGCGGGGTCGCCATCGGCTACCGCCACCTCCAGCGGGTCGAGGTCGTCGGCGACCGCGACGAGTTCGCGGACGACGAACCAGACATCGTCCGGGGCGTCATCGAGGACGGCGGCGAACTGGTCCCGGCCGAGGAGTTCGACAACGACCTCCGGAACCGCTACCCCGACGAGGAAATCGAGGTCACGGACGTGCCGAACGCCTTCGTGTTCCACGTCGAGACAGACGGATCGGTGTCCATCGAGGACCTCGTCACCGCGGCCGCCGACACGCTCTACGATCGCGCGGACGAACTCAAACAGGCAGTACAGCTGTGACGACACCGGATCGTTCACCCCAGAGGGCTGGTCCGCAGCGGGCGGCCAGTGGCGCAACCGAAAGGGGTTTGAGGGGCCACCGAGAACCAGAAAACGCGCGCAGGGATAGCCAAGTCAGGCCAACGGCGCAGCGTTCAGGGCGCTGTCCCGTAGGGGTCCGCAGGTTCAAATCCTGCTCCCTGCACTTTCTCAGAGGAGACCGTCTATGAGCAAGACAAACCCGAGACTGAGTAGTCTCATCGCCGACCTCAAGTCGACCGCCAGGAACGGCGGGGGCGAGGTCTGGGGCGACGTCGCCGAGCGGTTGGAGAAACCCCGGCGCACGCACGCCGAAGTCAACCTGGGCCGCATCGAGCGGTACGCCAGGGAGGACGAGACCGTGGTCGTACCGGGCAAGGTACTCGGCAGCGGCGCGCTCCGGAAGGACGTGACCGTCGCCGCCGTCGACTTCTCCGGCACCGCCGAGCGGAAAATCGACCGGGTCGGCGAGACGAAACGACTGGAACAGGCACTCGAAGACAACCCCGAGGGCGCGAACGTGCGGGTGATCAAATGAGCCTCGCCGAGTTCGACGCCGGCGTGGTCGTCGACGCGCGGGACTGCATCATGGGCCGTGTCGCCAGCCAGGTCGCCGAACGGGCGCTGGACGGCGAACGGATCGCCGTCGTCAACGCCGAGCGGGCGGTCATCACCGGCCGCGAGGACGACGTGATCGACACCTACCGCCAGCGGCTGGCGGCCGGGTCCGACCGCGGTCCCTACTACCCGAAGCGCCCCGACGGCATCTTCAAACGCGCCATCCGCGGGATGGTGCCCCACAAGAAACCGCGCGGCCGGGAGGCCATGGAGAACGTCCGCGTCTACGTGGGCAACCCGCACGACGAGGACGCCGAGGTCCTCCCGGACACGTCGCTGGATCGACTGTCGAACATCAAGTTCGTCCAGCTGGGCGAGATCAGCGAGCAGCTCGGAGCTAACGTCACATGGTAACGAACACGTCAGGCAAGAAGAAGACAGCCATCGCACGCGCCACCGTCCGGGACGGCGAGGGGCGGGTCAGGGTCGACGCCCGGCCCGCCGAACTCGTCGAGCCGGAGCTGGCGCGGCTCAAGATGCTCGAACCGTTCCGCATCGCCGGCGACGACCTGCGCGACCAGGTCGACATCGAGGTCCAGGTCGAGGGTGGCGGCGTCAGCGGCCAGGCCGACGCCGTCCGGACCGCCATCGCGCGCGGCCTCGTCCAGCACCTCGGGGACGCCGAACTCCGGGACGCCTACATGGAGTTCGACCGGTCGCTGCTGGTCAACGACGTCCGCCAGCCCGAACCGAAAAAGTGGGGCGGGCCCGGTGCCCGCGCCCGGTACCAGAAGTCCTACCGGTGATACAGCCATGATGGTCCCGGTCCGCTGTTTCACGTGCGGCACCGTCGTCGGGGAGCACTGGGAGGAGTTCAAGGCGCGCACGAACGACGGCGAGGATCCCGCGGACGTGCTGGACGACCTCGGGCTGGAACGGCACTGCTGTCGCCGGATGCTCGTGTCGCACAAGGACCTGGTCGACGTGGTCTCGCCGTACCAATGATGACAGAACAGCGACACAACCGCTACGAGAAGGCGAGGATCATCGGCGCGCGGGCGCTCCAGGTCGCCTACGGGGCCCCGGTGTTGATCGACACTGACCAGACACAGCCGATCCTGATCGCGGCCGAGGAGTACGACGCCGGCGTCCTGCCGTTCACCGTCCGGCGGGGGGAGCGATGACGCTGATCACGGACGTCCGTCTCCGGCGGATCCTCGACTCCCGCGGGAACCCGACCGTCGAGGCCGAAGTGAGCACCGAAAGCGGCGGGTTCGGCCGCGCGGCCGCCCCGAGCGGTGCCAGCACCGGCGAGTACGAGGCGATCGAACTCCCGGCGGGGGAGGCCATCGCCAGCGCCAGGGAGCACGCGATTCCGCGGCTCGTCGGGGAGGTCTACGCCGGCGACCAGCGGTCGGTCGACGCCGCGCTCCACGCCGCGGACGGGACGGACGACTTCTCGGGCATCGGGGCCAACAGCGCCGTCGCCATCAGCATGGCCGCGGCGAAGGCCGGCGCGGACGTGCTCGGCGCGCCGCTGTACCAGCACCTCGGTGGCACCTTCCGGGGCAACGAGTTCCCGACCCCGCTGGGCAACGTCGTCGGCGGCGGCGAACACGCCGCCGACGCGACCCACATCCAGGAGTTCCTGGCCGCGCCGGTCGGCGCACCCAACGTCGCCGACGCGGTGTTCGCCAACGCCGCGGTCCACGGCGCGGTCCACGACATCCTCGCGGACCGTGGGATCGCGGCCGGCAAAGGCGACGAGGGCGCGTGGGCCCCCTCGATCGACGACGCCGAGGCGTTCGAGGTCGTCGACGAGGCAATCGAGCGGGTCGAAGACGAGGTCGGCTTCGAGATCCGCATGGGGCTGGACGTGGCCGGTGCCGAACTGTACGACCCCGAGGACGGGGTCTACCGCTACGGCGACCGGGAGCGCGACGCGGCCGAGCAGATCGCGTACGTCGCCGACCTGGTCGAGGAGTACGACCTCTGTTACGTCGAGGACCCGCTCGACGAGGACGACTTCGACGCGTTCGCCGACCTGACCGGCAGGGTCGGCGACCGGACGCTCGTCTGTGGCGACGACCTGTTCGTGACGAACGTCGAGCGCCTCCGGCGCGGGATCGAGGCGGAGGCCGCCAACAGCATCCTGATCAAGCCCAACCAGATCGGGACGCTCACCGACGCGGTCGACGCGGTCGAACTGGCCGTCGCCAGCGGGTACGCGCCCGTGATCTCCCACCGGAGCGGCGAAACCGAGGACACGACGATCGCACACCTCGCCGTGGCGACGGCCGCCCCGTTCGTGAAGACGGGCGCGGTCGGCGGCGAGCGAACCGCCAAGCTGAACGAACTCATCAGAATCGAGGAAAACGCATGAGCGGCAACGAGAAAGAAGGTCTCGACGCCGCCGAGTCGGAGGTCGACCCGGAGCCGTCGGGCGACGCCGGCGCGGTAGCTGAGACCGAGGACCCCGGGGACGGGGCCGACGAACCAGAGGAACAGCAGGCGGCAGACGCCGAGTCCGAACCCGCGACCGAGGCCGAGGAGCGAGGGTCAGAGCCGGCCCTCGACGAGGACGTGATGCCCGACGAGGAGGCCGACCTCCTGATCCCGGTCGAGGACTACCTGGCCGCGGGCGTGCACATCGGCACGCAGCAGAAAACCAAGGACATGGAGCGGTTCATCCACCGCGTCCGGACCGACGGGCTGTACGTGCTCGACGTGAGCATGACCGACCGGCGCATCCGGACCGCGGCGGACTTCCTGGCGAACTACGACCCGGAACAGATCCTGGTCGCGTCGAGCCGCCAGTACGGCCGGTTCCCCGCCGAGAAGTTCGCGGAGGCCGTCGGCGCGCGCGCCCGGACCGGCCGCTTTATCCCTGGCACCCTGACCAACCCCGACTACGACGGCTACATCGAACCGGACGTCGTGGTCGTTACCGACCCCATCGGCGACTCCCAGGCCGTCAAGGAAGCGATCACGGTCGGCATCCCCGTCATCGCGATGTGCGACTCCAACAACTCGACGGGCAACGTCGACCTGGTGATCCCGACCAACAACAAGGGCCGCAAAGCGCTGTCCGTCGTCTACTGGCTGCTGGCCAACGAGACGCTCGACCGGCGGGGCGCGGAGCCGGCCTACGCGCTCGATGACTTCGAGAGCGAAATCTGACGCCCGGGGCTGTGGGGTCTCCAGGGCGCGCAGCACGTCGACGGTCTCCGAGGCCGCCCCGCTTTCTCCACGCGCCTCGTCAGTTACATACGCGCTCGACGCCTAGCGTCGCCGATGACCGGTACAGAAACGGCGACGTTCGGCGGCGGTTGCTTCTGGTGTACCGAGGCGGCGATGAAGGAACTCGCTGGCGTCCGGTCGGTGACCTCGGGATACGCGGGCGGGCACACCGAGGACCCGACGTACAAGGAGGTCTGTTCCGGGTCGACCGGCCACGCCGAGGTCGTGCAGGTCGAGTACGACCCCGACGCGATAGCGTACGAGGAACTGCTGGAGGTGTTCTTCGCCACCCACGATCCGACGCAGCTGAACCGCCAGGGCCCGGACGTGGGCATGCGGTACCGGTCGATCGTTCCCTACCACGACGACGAACAGCGCCGGATCGCACAGGCCTACATCGAGGCGCTGGACGAGGAGTACGACGACGACGTGGTGACGGAACTCGAACCTCTAGAGCAGTTCTGGCCGGCCGAACAGTACCACCAGAACTACTTCGAAAAGAACCCCCGGGACGCATACTGCCGGATGCACGCCCGGCCGAAAGTCGAGAAGGTCCGCGAGAAGTTCCAAAGCAAGGTCAAAGAAGTCTGACGCGACCCCTCGGCCGGTCACGAGGCGGCCGGAGCGGGACCGTCCCAGGTGCCGCAACCGTCACATTGGGTAGTCGCACTTGTGTCGGCAATCTCCGGACCCGGTGTGCTACCGTCGGACGCGGCCGATTTCCGTTTCTTCGGACCAAAGACATTTCCGGGGGAACGTGGACCGGTGCCTATGGCCCGGGGCGACACGCTCATCAACGGTCTCGTCGGTGGCATGGTCAGCATCGTCCTCGCCTTTCTCCCCTTCTCGACGGTGATCGGGGGCGCGGTGGCGGGCTACCTCGAGGGGGACGGCCGCGAACGGGGTGCCAAGGTCGGCGCGCTGGCCGGCCTGATCGCCGCGGTTCCGCTCCTGGGGCTCTTCCTGCTGGTCGGGAGTTTCTTCGTCGTGGTCCCCTTCGAGATCGGCGGCGTCGCCGCGGGCGCGCTGGGCCTGGCCGCGATCACGGCGATGGTGCTTTTCGTGACGCTGTACGGCATTCTCCTGAGTACGCTCGGCGGCGTCATCGGCACCTACCTCCGCGAGGAGGTGGACCTGCGCGGATAGGGTCGGGGCCACCGGTACGAGTGGAGCGCGACCGCACCAGTATACCCTTAAAGGCCCGCGATCATTCGGTCGGTATGGTCGTTGCGAGCGCGCCGGGGAAGGTGTATCTCTTCGGCGAACACGCGGTGGTATACGGCGAGCCGGCGGTGCCCTGTGCTATCGAGCGGCGGGCGACGGTGACGGTCGAACGGCGGGCCGACGGGAAGCTGAAGGTCCACGCGAGCGACCTCACGCTCGACGGGTTCACCGTCGAGTACGACGACGACGCCGACGCCAGGCCCGACGTGGACGTGGCCGACTCGCTGATCGACGCGGCCGTCGGCTACGTCAACGGGGCCATCGAGCAGGCCCGCGACGCGGCCGGCGCTCCCGAGGTCGGGTTCGACATCACCGTCGAGAGCGACATCCCCCTGGGCGCGGGGCTGGGATCGTCCGCCGCGGTCGTCGTCGCCGGTATCGCCGCCGGCACGCGCGAACTGGGGGTGGACCTGCCGACCGAGGAGATCGCGGACCGGGCCTACCGCGTCGAGTACGACGTCCAGGACGGACAGGCTTCCCGCGCGGACACGTTCTGCTCGGCGGTCGGCGGTGCGGTACGCGTGGAGGGCGACGACTGCCGGTCGATCGAGGGGGTCGGGAACCTCCCGTTCGTGATCGGCTACGACGGCGGGGCCGGCGACACCGGCCAGCTCGTCGCGGGCGTCAGGTCGCTCCGGGACCGCTACGAGTTCGCGGCGGACACCGTCGAGACGATCGGCGACATCGTCAGGCGGGGCGAGGGCGTGCTGGCCGAGGGCGACCTCGAGGAACTCGGCGGGCTAATGGACTTCAACCACGGGCTGTTGTCGGCACTCGGCGTCTCCTCCCGCTCGCTGGACGCGATGGTGTGGGCCGCCCGCGAGGCCGACGCCTACGGCGCGAAACTGACCGGCGCGGGCGGCGGCGGCTGTATCGTCGCCCTAGACGAGAGCCGGAGCGCCCGGACCGCCCTGGAGTACACGCCCGACTGCGAGGCCGCGTTCAGGGCCGAACTCGACGCCGAGGGCGTGCGGATCGAGTCGACATGACGACCGTCCTCAAGCTCGGCGGGAGCGTCGTGACGGAGAAAGACCGCCCCGAGACCGTCGCCGAGGAGCGTCTCGACCGGTGTGCGGCCGCCATCGAGGGGACCGGGGATCTGGTGGTCGTCCACGGCGGCGGCAGTTTCGGCCACCACCACGCGAGCCGCCACGGCGTCACGGCGGCGGCCGGGAGCCACGACGCGGCGGCCGCGGTCGACATCCACGGTGCGATGAAGCGTCTCAACGACGCGGTCGTCGCCGCGCTCGGTCGCCACGGCGTGCCAGCCGTGCCCGTCCACCCGTTCTCCGCGGGAACCCGGGACGCGGACGGGGCGCTCGAGTTCCCACACGGACAGGTGGAGACGATGCTCGGCGAGGGGTTCGTCCCCGTCGCACACGGCGACATCGTCTCCCACGCGGGCGAGGGAGTCACGATCCTCAGCGGGGACGAACTCGTCGCCCACCTGGCCGCCGCACTGGCCGCCGACCGCGTCGGTCTCTGTTCGGGCGTGCCGGGGGTGTTAGACGCAGACGGCGAGGTGATCGACCGGATCGACGCCGTCGACGAGGTCGCCGGGGCGCTCGGCGACAGCGACGCCACCGACGTGACCGGCGGCATGGCCGGCAAGGTCCGGACGCTCCTTGAACTCCCGGTGGGGGCCTCGATTTTCGGACCCGACGACCTGGCCGCGTTCCTGGCCGGCGGAACCCCGGGCACACTCGTCGCCGGGGACGGCTGAGCGCGGCGTAACATATTTGCCCTTTCTTTCCAAGTTCCGGCCGTGACAACAGTTCGTTTCGTCGAGAGCCTCAAGTACGGGTTCCGGCTTTTGGGATATGTCCTCGCGGTCGTCGTCGCGGCGGCGGTCCTCGCGGCCGCCGGCGGGGCGGTCGCCAGCCTGGGCGTCGACGCGGCGAATCCGTCGAACGCCCGGCCGGGCCCGGCGCTGGCCGGCGCGGCGCTGCTCCTCGCGGCCGTCCTGGTGCTCCTGGCCGGCGCTCTCGGGATCGCCTACAAACTCGTCGCCGACGGGGTCGCCGCGGGGCTGGCGAACGCGGAGCGCGATCCCGTCGCGGCCGGCGCGCCCGGGACGGACTCGGAAGCCAACGAGGGTTCGTCCGGCGATCGCGCCGAGGCCGGCGACGCTCCGACGGCGGCATCCGGACGGGCAGGAGCGGACAGTCAACAGCCGGGGTTCGCCCCCGAGGAGACGGTATCCGATCCCGGACAGGCCGCGACCGGGATCAGCGAAAAGCGGCGCTCGGCGGCACAGGAACTCGGGCCGCATGCCGGAGACGAGTCCGGCGCGATCGGCGACCGGCGACCGGCTGACGACTCGGGTGCGGTCGGCGACGACTCCGGATCGGCCGATCCGCTGGCGGGCACGCCGACGGAAGCGGGGGGCACTGACACTGAGGACGGACCGGCGGACGGCAGCGAAAAATCACAGGACGGTTTCTGGACGGAGCCAGCCGACGAAGGGGCCGGCGCGGGGTCGGCGGGCGACGCGGAGACGACGGCCGACTCCGACCGTGATGCCGGGGAGCAGGGACGTTCGGGGGACGACGAACTCTCGCCGGGGTGGACGGGCCTGGCCCCCGAGGAAAGCGGCCCCAAACGAAGCACCGACTCGGAGACGGCCGGCGAGGCCCGACAGGGTGCCAAAGAGGGCGACGACGCAGTCGACTTCGCCGCGGACGTGGACCTGCCCGCCGAGGACGAGGAGGAAAGCGACGACGACCGGCGGAACGACCGCGGTTGAGAACGCGGGTCAGGCAGCCGTGGCGGCTCCGTCTTGCGCGTCGAGCAACTCGCGGTAGCGGTTCCGGATCGTCACCTCGCTGACGTTCGCCGCCTCGCCGACTTCGGCCTGGGTTATCTTCTCGTTGACCAGTATCGACGCGGCGTAGATGGCCGCGGCCGCCAGCCCGACCGGGCTCTTGCCGCTGTGGACGCCCGCCGATTTGGCCGTTTCGAGCAGCGAACGGGCCCGCTGGGTCGCCTCCTTCGACAGTTCCAGGTCCGACGCGAACCGCGGGACGTACTCGACGGGGTCCGCCGGTTCGATGGCCAGACCGAGTTCTTCCGCCAGGTAGCGGTAGGCGCGGGCGAACTCCTTGCGCTCGACCCTGGAGACGGTGGCGAACTCGTCGAGACTGCGGGGCGTGCCGCCCTGACGGGCGGCCGCGTACAGCGACCCGGTCGCCATCGCCTCGATCGAGCGGCCGGGCAGCAGATCCTCGTCGACGGCCCGGCGGTAGATGACCGAGGCGGTCTCACGGACGTTCTCCGGGAGCCCGAGTGCGGAGGCCATCCGGTCGATCTCGCCGAGCGCCTGCTTGAGGTTGCGCTCCTTGGCGTCCTTGGTGCGGAAGCGCTCGTCCCACGTGCGGAGCCGCTCCATCTTCGAGCGCTTCTCGGAGTTCAGCGTCCGGCCGTGGGCGTCCCTGTTCTGCCAGCCGATTACCGACGAGAGCCCGTCGTCGTGGAGCAGTTTCGTCGTCGGCGCGCCCACCCGGCGCTTCTCGTCGGCGTCCTCGTCGTCGAAGGCCCGCCACTCGGGGCCGTGATCGACGAGGCCGTCCTCGACGACGATCCCGCAGTCCTCGCAGACCTGCTCGCCGCGCTCCTCGTCGGTGACGATCCGGCCGTCACACTCCGGACACGCCCCCGTGTCCTCGGTTTCGGTCTCCCTGGTCTGCCCGCGCCGGCTCGTGGTCAGTGGCTGAGTCTCGGTCATGATAGGGGTAGCGGATACCGGCGCACGGCCGGCTCCTGTCTGTACGAACTGTTTGGCACTCACGTATTATAGTAGTTACGGAGATGTTGTTATTATCGTAGAAACGAATCTGGTTCGACCATCGAAACCACTTTTGTGGTCTGGCGTAAAGGGACGCCACCGGTTCGGCGGGAGAGCCATGACAGGAGACGACACGAGGACGGAGCGGAACCACACCGAAGAGGCAGTCGGGGAGGCAGTCGAAACGCTGCAGGCATTCGAACTGACGAGCTACGAGGCGAAGTGTTTCGTCGCCCTGACTCGCATCGGCCAGGGGACGGCGAAGGAAGTGAGCGAGGTCGCTGACGTGCCCCGCGCACGCGTGTACGACTGCGCCGAGACGCTCCAGGACCGCGGGCTGGTCGACGTTCAGGAGTCGAAGCCGCGCCGCTTCAGGGCCGTCGACCCGTCGGAGGCGGTGGCGGTGCTTGAACGGGACTGCCGCCGCCGCCTGGACAGCCTGGAAGAACTGCTCCCGCGGCTCGAAGCGCCCGCGGCCGCCGCCGACGACGGGACCGTCTGGGTGATGGAGGGGACCGACGAGGTCAGCGAGCGGGCAAGACGGCTCGTCGCCGGCGCGGAGTCGGAACTCCTGCTCGCGCTGCCGGTCGAGGAACTGCTGACCGAGGAACTGCTGTCGGCCGCCGCGGCGGCCGCCGACCGCGGCGTCTCCGTCACGGTCGGGTCTCCCGCCGAGGAGATCAGAGAGCGCGTCCGCGAGGCGGTCCCGTCGGCGGCGGTCCACGAGACCTGGACCTGGTGGGAGTCCTATCCGATCCAGCCCGGCGAGATAAGCGCCATCGTGATGGCCGACGGGTCGTCGCTGCTTGTGAGTGCGGACGTGGCCGGGTCGTTGCCCGGCGTCTACACCCACCGGGCGGTCTGGACCGACAGCGACGAGGCTCCAATCGTCGGCATGATGCGTCCGCTCCTGGAGCAGGGCCTGACGGCCGGCCCGGCCTGACGCTACCGCCGGAGCCGCCGGGCGCGCAGCCGCTTTTTCAGGTAGAACAGCGGGATGCCCGCCAGCGCCGCCAGCATCGCCAGGAGCCGGCGGCCGGTGCCGACGCGGTCACTCATCTCCCGATCAGACGATGGGGTCCGGAACCGTGGGCGGCCACCAGGGATCTCATAGTGATTACTGTGAATAGTTTTATCGGCGGTGTCGAAAGATGCCGATTCAGTGGCTCTCATCATCGACACGGATCGTCACGGCGGTAAAGACTCACAGTAATTACTATCAAAGGTAGTCGGGCCAGTAGGGACCACAGTAAGTCGGCCGGACGAGAGCGGCCTCCTCCTTCGTCAGGCCGGACCCTTCGATCCACTCGACGAGCGGTCCCTCCTCCACGTCGTCGATGTCGACGTAGTTGTCCGTCTCCGCGATGTGCTCGAAGAGATCCTCGTGGCCGGACTGTTCGACCAGATAGGCCATCGCGCGGGGGACGTCCCGGTCGTTCTTGAAAATCGGCGTCCGCTCCTCGCGGTCGACGTTCAGCGGGAACTCGCCGTTCTGCCAGTATTCCCGGAGGTCGTCGAGCCGCTTCTCGCGCTCCTCCCGGAGTTCCTCCGGGAGGTGGCTGGCGTCGCGCTCCCGGAGGTCCCGCTCGGTCCGTTTCATAGTGATTGTTGCGACTCTTTACCGCCGAGAAGTCACAATTCGTTGGCTTCAGCCCGCGAACCACCCGTTCACGTGACGTGGTCGCAAAAATAATCGCAACAATCACTATCAGTGGGTGGTAGCAACGTGGAACCTGGCGGATATCCCCGGCCAGCCCGGTTTTGGCCAACCTAAAAAACGAAGAAGTTATTATATTTTAGGCAGACCTAAAGTATATGTCGAGAGACGATGCGGTGAGGAGGGGTATCGACCAACAGAACCTGCTCCAAATGCGGTGGTGCTGTGGTCAGGGGCGACGGCCAACTATTCGAGGGGCCTCGGGTTGCGGACATCGAAAACGGAAAGCTCCAAGATGACTGACCGGTACACCCACGGCCGAGCGGCACCGAGCAGGAGGGACTACCTGAAATACAGCGGTGCGGTCGTCGGCGGCGGCGTGCTCGCTGGCTGTCGGGGGCGAGGCGGTCCGGAATCGACGTCGACTGCAACGGAGACCACGGGGGAAACGGCCGACTCGACCGGGAAGGATACCTCCTACGAGGTGTGTATGGAGCCACACGGCTGTCATACGCTCGCCGAGCCACCCGAGGAGTTCGTCGTCTATCACCAGGGACCGGTCGACATGATGATATCCCTGGGGCAGGCAGACGGATTGGTAGCTGCGGGATTCCCGTCGACGTTTCCCACCGAGTACGTCGACCAGATTCCCGGCGTGTCCTTCGATCCGAGCAACGTCGTCGCGCTCAACGAGGACGGGACCCCGGACAAGGAAGTGTTCTACGAACTCGGTGCTGACGTTCATCTCGTCGACCACAACGTGGCAATGGAATACTTCGGGCTGGACGAATCGGACATCGAGGAACTGGAGGCAAACGTCGGGCCGTTCCACGGGAGCTGGATGCGCCGGCAGGACTACACCGACGCGTATCCGCATTACGAACTCTACGAGGGACTCGACAAGTACGCCGAGGTATTCCAGGTCAAGTCGCGGGGCCGGGCGTTCCGGGAACTCCACGACGAAATCGTCGAATCCGTCCGGTCGCAACTCCCGCCGGTCGAGGAGCGTCCGTCGGTGGCGTACCTCAACCACAACTACTGGGACAACGGTGAAAGCGTCTATGTCCGGAATCCGGCGGGTCCGGGCTACCAGACGCTGCCGCTCCGGGACCTCGAACTCCCGAGCCACGACGCGTTCGCGGACAGACACCCCGTCGAGTCGACCGATTTCGAGATACTCCTGGAGGTCGACCCCGAGGCAATCGTCTACCACACCGGGCTGAACATGCTCCGCGAATCGACCACCGACTTCGAGGAGGCCGTGGTCGGAGCGCTACAGAACGACCCGGTGGCGGGCGAGGTGACCGCCCTCAAGGAGGGCCGTGTCTATCCGTGGCACGAGTTCGAGCAGGGACCGATCATGAACCTGTTCAATATCGAACTGCTTGCCAAGGGGCTCTATCCCGAGAGGTTCGGCGGAATCGATCCGGGAGCACCCCTCGACGTCCCCGACGACGAGCAACTGTTCGACCGCCAGCGGGTCGCCGACATTGTCAACGGCGGGCTCTGAAGCTCCGCGCCCGAGAGCGTGCGAAAGACGCTGTATGCGAATCTCCTCCGCTTTTACGGCACTGTTCGTATTCATTTCTCCACTTGCCCCGGCTGTTAGTCCAGTCGGAAATTAGACGACAGCTGACCTCCGAAATCGAGTCGATTAGCGAGAGTGCGCCAGGGGCTCTCGGTAAGTGTAAGCAAATGGAAAGGACCGAAGAGTTATTAAGCCGGACAGTGGCAACGAGATTCATGGGGGACAATCACAACCTCAGTGATTACGAGGCAGCGAGCGAAGAGTTTTCGTGGGACGACATATTCGCCGAGGCCGACTGGGAGGCTCCGGGGGACCTGAACATCGCTCACGAGGTCTGTGACCGCCACGCGGCAGACAAAGACAGGGTCGCGCTCTACCAGGTGAGCGAGGACGGCGACCTGACCACGGTGCCGTTCTGGCAACTGGCCGAGGAGTCGAACCAGTTCGCCAACCTCTTAGAGAGCATGGGCGTCGAGCGGGGGGACCGTGTCTTCTCGTACATGCCCCGGATTCCGGAACACTACGTCGCCATGGTGGGGACGCTAAAGCGGGGCGCAGTCTGGGGGAGCGTCAACGAGCGGTTCGGGCCGGAGGGAATCGCCTACCGCCTTGCCGATTGCGACACGAGCGTGGTCCTGACGACGACTGACAACCGCGAGACGGTCGCGGAAGCACTCGAAGACGTGCCGAGCGTCGAGCAGGTCATCACGGTCGACCGCGGCGACGGCGTCCCGGACGGCGACATAGCGTTCGGTGATCGACTCGAAGGGGCCGAGAGGAACTACGAGACTGCAGACACGGGTGGCGACGACAACGCACTCCTGTACTACACGTCGGGCACGACGGGACCGGCCAAGGGCGTGCTCCACGAACATCGCTGGATAGCGGGGGTCGCCGCCACCCAGCGGTACACGATGGATATCAAGCCGGGGGACTGTTACTGGTCGACGGCAGACCTGGGGTGGCTGACCGGCCCGATAAACACCCTCGGAGCCTGGTTCTGGGGCGCGACGATGTTCACATACGAGGGAGAATTCGATCCCGCGGAGTGGGCCGAACTGCTGGACGAGCACCCGATCACGATTCTCTTTTCTGTCCCGACTGCCTACAGGATGCTCCGGGAAAACGAATCCCTGCTGGACGACGTCTCGCTCGACTTGCGGTTGGCCGGGTCGGTCGGGGAACCGCTCTCCCCGGGCGTCGTGACGTGGGGTGAGGAAACTCTCGGCGTTACGATCCTCGACACGTACGGGCAAACAGAGACCGGTAATTTCATCATCAACAACTATCCCTCGATGGAGGTTCGTCCCGGGAGCATGGGCAAACCGATACCGGGGGTCGAGGCAGCGATCGTCGACCCCGACACCGGCGAGGTGGTAGAACCCGGCGAGACGGGTCAGATCGCGGAACGGCCCGACTTCCCCTGCTTTTTCGCCGAATACTGGGAGAAACCCGAGAAGACCGCGAGTTGCTTCGTCGACGGGCCGGACGGCGAGTGGTACCTCTCCGGCGACCTGGCCTACCGGGACGAAGACGGGTACTTCTGGTTCGAGGGGCGGGCCGACGATGTGATAATATCCTCGGGATACCGCATCGGGCCGTTCGAGGTCGAGAGTGCGCTCGGGGAACACGAGGCCGTCGCCGAGGCGGCAGTCGTCCCCAAACCGGATCCCGAACGAACCAACATCGTCAAAGCCTACGTCGTGCCCAGCGAGGGATACGAACCCTCTGACAGTCTCGCCGAGGACATCAAGACGAAAGTGAAGACGGACCTGGCCGCCCACGAGTACCCACGCGAGGTCGAATTCCGCGAGGAAATGCCCAAGACTGTGACCGGGAAGATACGCCGGACCGAACTCCAGGACCTCGCGCAGGCCGAAGCAGAAGCCGGCGACGACTAAAACGGACGCCGTTTTCCGATGCAACTCCGGAGACCGTCGTCCAGCCGACAGATCCCGAAATACGGGATCAGTGACACGGGCTCGCCATCGATCGGTCCGAGCACGATCCCACGAGTCACTGACGCCGGGCTGGGAGCGAAAAAATAGGCCACCGTGACGTCCGATACCTCGGGGTCAAACCAGGTTCGATCATTCGGAGTCCGCCGATTTCCGGCATGCGGTCAACGCTATCGCTCGCGTCTATACCAGTATCGATGGAGGAAATGAATGGCAACGGCTAGGAGACACGACTGGAAAAAGAGGAAGGCCGAAAAGAGGACCCAGAACCCGTCACCGATCCGGATCAGAAACCCGTTGTAGAGGAACGTATCCACGAGCAACGTCGCAGTGAATGCGGGCGCGCCGACCAGAAGGGCCTCTCGGAACAGAAGCCCCAATTCTGTCAACGCCACGACCACACCAGTGACCGCGAAAATCCAGACAATCAATCGCCAGAACGACGGGTTTCCTCCAGTAGTCAGGAAAAGCAAGGCCCATCCCGCCATCGGTGGCGACTCGTTGTCGGATGCTCAAAACGGTTCGGTACCCCACCGAAAATCTATGGAACTCACGGGAAGACTGGATCATTCCGGGAGGACGACACGCTCGACGTCGAGCGCCGTCGCCCGTCGTACGACGGCCCGGAGAGGGTCTTCAGTTGCCGACAGATTGTCTGAGGCTCCGTCGAGGACCAGAAGCGCGGCCCGGCGGCCGGACTCGACGACACCGCAATCGAGTCCGGCGACCGCCGCTCCCGCCGTCGTCGCCATTCGGAGCACTTCGCGGGCCGACACGTCGAACGTCTTCGCCGTGTAGGCCATCTCGCGGAACATCGAGGGGGGATTGAGCATGACGTTGTCAGTTCCGAGCGCGACCGTGGTGTGATCGAGGAGGTCCCCGATCGGCGGCCGCCCGACGCCGAGTACGCGGTTGGCCCGCGGGCAGACGGCGACCGGGACCGATTCTGCGGCGACCCGTTCGAGGTGCTCGGGTTCCGCGTGGACCATGTGTATCAGCAGGTCGGGGTCCAGGTCGAGGGCCGGGTGGATGTCGGTCGCGTCCGGTTCGCCGGCGTGGATTGCGAAGGGGAGACCGGCCTCGCGGGTAGCCGCCCGTTCTCGACCGAAGTCGTCGTCGTTCGCGCCGCTGGCCCCGTACCCGTCGGCGACTTCAAGGGCGGATTCGTCGCCGCTCCCGAACACGAACGCTTCGATGTCGAGGCCATCGGCCGCCGCTCTGAGCATCTCCGCGCCGTTCCGTCCCGACTCCCGGAAGTCGAGAAACGCTCCCGTCCCGGTTCGCTGCATGAACCGGAGGCTGCGGTGCATCTCGCCCACCAGTTCCTCGCGGTCGGCAGCCGCCAGCCGCCGGTGTTTCAGGCTGTCCGGCGGTGCAACGGCCTCTTCGAGCGTGAGTTCGACGGCCGCTTCCTTCGCAACCGAGTCACCGACGTGAGTGTGTGCGTTGACGAACGCGGGCAGGACTATCTCCGTCGCGTCGGTCCGCGCGCGCTCGACGGATTCGATCCGCCTCCCATCGATCACGACGCGGCCACGGACCGGTTCGAACGATTCCCCCGCGAGAATCGTTCCTTCGAACTCCTCCATACCGAATGCCGAGCGCTTGTACCGATATCGTTTTCTGTTTGATCTGCCCCCGGGCTGGTTTCCGGCACTGACCTCGCCGTGTCTGTATTGTCACTGGACGCAAACGCGGCGAGACGGGGGTACGGTCAATCGGGACGGGAACTCCCGTCGCTGGCGAACCTTCGGGTCGACACTGTCGTCGGCAACGACTGGTTGATCTGTTTCCAGTCGTCGTGATCCTTGACCCCCGTACCCTCGCTGTATCCGTAGAACACCGGAGGTGCATTGTAGTTCATCACGGACGGGTATGCAGCCATCGACAACGTCGTCGAGTCGATCCCCCTGAACCCCCGCAGCCCGAGGGTGTGACCGAGTTCGTGCATGAACGTGCTTCCCATCCGATCGGGATCAGTATCCCTTTCGACCGCAGCCACCGGTTCGCCGAGTATTGCCGTCCCACTGATCCGGGAGCCCGGCGGCGAGAGGTCGTCGACGAAGAGGACGTAGCGGTAGCCCGCGTCCCTGCGGTCGAAGTACCGGTTCTGGTACGTTTCGAGTCGGGTCGTAGATCCGTTCCCTGCGGTCATAGCCAGTGGCGAAACGAGCGGGACCTCCTCCGACCGGACGAGATGCAGTGTTATCCCCGAGGACCCGTCCGGGTTCGACACCGGTGCCTGCCTGAAGTGCTTCCGGACCCGTTCCAGCGGTCCCGCGGGCGGTCGGGAACCCTCCATCCAGTCGATCTCTACGTAGACGTCTTTTCGGAGCGGATCAGCCCCCGGTAGTAGGTCCTGGCGATTCACCTCGGCACCGTCCGGGAGTCCGTCCTCGTCGGTGTCCGCGACGGTCGGATCGGTCCCGATTTCGAGTTCGCGGTTGTCGCCGAGACCATCCTCGTCGGTGTCGGCTTCCGTCGTTCCTGTTCCGATCCGGACCTCGCGGCCGTCTAGGATGCCGTCGCCGTCCGTGTCGGGAGTCCGTGGCCCACTCCCCTGTCCGTGAACTTCCGCGCCGTCCGAAAGGCCGTCGCCGTCCGTATCCGGATCGTCGATTCCGGTGTCCAGCCGGTATTCGCGAGTGTCCGAGAGGCCGTCGTTGTCGGTGTCGGCCGCCAGGGGGCTGCTGTCAAGCAAGTGGAATTCGAGGCCGTCCTCTAATAGGTCGCCGTCGGTATCGACGCTCTCGGGGTCGGTGCCGAGCGCTAACTCGGCGCTGTCGTTGAGTCCGTCACCGTCTACGTCGGTCGGCTTGGTCCCGTTCGGTCTTGCTCCATGGGACCCGCGTAGCGGCGCTAAGTCCGGCGGCACGGCGGTCGGGTCAGTCCCGAAGTTCAGCACCTCTGTGCCGTCTGGGAGGCTGTCGTTGTCGCTGTGGGCGGAGGTCGGGTCCGTACCGATCCGGACCTCTCTCCCGTCGGTCAGGCCATCTCGATCGGTGTCGACGGCCAGCGTGTCGCTTCCGTGTGTTTTCACCTCCGGGCCGTCCTGGAGACCGTCGCCGTCGGAATCGGGATCGAACGTCTCCGAACCCAGTTGGATCTCCCGAACCGTACGGATACCGTCCCCGTCGAGATCGACGGCGGCAACGGTAGCACTGCCAACACAAGCCACCAGACACAGACTCAGACCGATCGCCACGGCCCCCCGGGTGGCCATGCTGCTCTTACCGGAGCGGAGTCCGTAAAAGTACGCCCTCGCGTGCTGATAGTGATCGTTGCGATTATTTTCTCGACCACGTCACGTGAACGGGTGGTTCGCGGGCTGAAGCCCACGAATTGTGACTTCTCGGCGGGAAAGAGTCGCAACAATCACTATGAGGCCGGCGCTCGTATCGACGAGCACGTAGTCCGCGGCGTCGGCTAGGACGTCGAATACTTGGGGGAGTTTCGCGGGATCGGCCCGAGATAGCGCGGCAATATCCGAATTCCCGGGCAGTAACCGGAGACCTCCCGGTCCGTCGACGAGCGCCTCGCGAAGCGGCACGTCATCCGCGAGGACGTAGTGGAGTCCCTGTTCCGTATCGATAGACAGCATCCGACCGAAACTCCGTCATTTCGAGATCCGCGTCCACGACGACGACGTCGTGGCTGTCCGCAGACAGTGTAACACCCACGTTCACCGCCGTCGTCGTCTTCCCCACGCCACCTTTTCCACCGGCGAAGGCGTAGACGCCCATCATCGCTTTGATTGAAACGATGGCGTAAATTGTTTTTCGTTGACTTTTCAACCCCGTTAAAAACCCGTTCCCGATATCGTCACCGGCGGCGACGGGAATTCTCGGTCTTTCGTCGTTGGCACGATCGATCCCGAAGGCGTCAGTAGCGCCGACCTTGCCGGCTCGAACGCACGCGACACTCAGCGCCGGCCCCGCTCGGACGGCCAGTTACAGTTCCGGCACCGGTCGCCGGCGTCCCGTTCGACGCGGTCGCGTATTTCGGCCCACGAACCGCTTACCCGTTCCCCGTCGGGGTCGGACCCACAGCCGCGGCTTCCGAGCAGGTGCCAGGTTCCCGTTCGCGGGTTCTTGATGGCCTCCATACCGGGGCAAGGAACGCTCGTGTTATAGAAAGACGGGGTAGCCGAAGGTCCCGGCGAAAAGCGGTTGCGAGATTCGAGAATGAAAGCCGGGGCTCGTAGCCGTCGTGACGGTCGGCGGCAACCCTGTGGAAATCGTGACGAGAGCGGAGCCTCCGACACCGCCAGGCCGCATTCTGGGCCAGCGGGTGCGATGCGGGGCACCCTCCGTGCGGCCGGATGAACCGGCGGCGCGAGGGTTACTCTCCGTGTTATTCGACGGGGTGGACGACACCGAACGGGTCGTGTCGGAACTGCGCAGCCCGGAATACGTGTCCGTCGGTTCGCCTCCGGAACTGTCCTTCGGGATCGGGGAACTGCCGGCGGCTCGTACTGACGGTCCCCATTTCCCCTCCCAGCACGGGAGCGAAACGAATTGAATATGCCGTTCCGTCAGCCGTTGAAGTACCCGCGATCAACCGCGACAATGACGACAAGTACGACAACCGCGCCGATCGTCTCCTCGAAGAACCGTATCGGATCAATACCCAGCTGGATAAACGCCAGCGAGACGACGGGCATGACGGCACAAATACCGATGACATTGACGGCGGGACTATAACCGTACAGAGCGTCCGGTACAACTGTGCTCGGATCAGCTGAGGCGAGTAAGTCGCAAATACGACCTATCAAGCCGGCTCCTGGGACGGGACCCGCCACCGAGACCACAGAGTGAATGGGTACCCGAACGTAGCAGGGAACATGCAGGGGAGACGACTGGCGCGGGACTGGTTCGGCGTAAGTGTCTGGACGGTCGTGTTGCTAGTAGCGTCGCTACTGCCGTTCCCCTTCGGACGCCACCCGGGGTGGGGGTGGTTTGCGCCGGACAAACTCCTCCACCTGATCGGTCACGCCGTCCACGCCGCGATGCTCGTCCGCAGGCTCGAAAACGGCCCCTGGACCGACGAAAGTGCAGCCCTGCTGGCAGTCTGTCTCTCGACGGGTCACGGCCTGGCAACCGGATGGCTCCAGCAACGCATCCCGGGACGTGCGTCCGAACCCGCCGACGTGTTAGCGGGCTTGCTCGGCGCGGTTCTCGCCGTCACTGGCTGGTATCATCGGCGTCGATCCCGGCCCGATCCTGTTCCATAATACTACGGTCTGAAACCGCCTGCACGGCGATCCTTGGAATGACAATATTAGTATATAAATATATTATTGATGGAGTAAACATCTATTTTGCGGAGATCACTGGTGTTCGGTTCCCGCCTCCGACTTGAAAAGTTACCTCTGCTGACGTGATGAGACCGTAGATCGTCCGGGAGTTACCGGTTTGCCCACCCCGAGTCAAGATCGAGGTTCGAAACCGATTTATTCCAGCGAGAAACTCGAACATTATTTGTACCGTGATTATGGCGACAAATCAATTGACTGGGGCCTATTTTCAAGAGTATTAGATGTATGTGGGAATGGTAGATTTCCGTCAGGGCAACTTTTCAGGAATAGCTGGCACACCGTCGTCTGTGACACTGAAGCGATAGCACCGAAGAGTACCCGGTATTCAGGCAGGTGTCGCAGACGGACGAGATGCGGGTCGTATCCGCTTTGCTGTCCCGCACAGCGATCGAATGCCGGTGGCCTGGTCCCACAATCGGTCTTCGGGCCTATCCTACCACGCTTCTTCGAGGACGCCGAGGACGTCCTCCCGGGATGGATCCAGACCGCGCGGGACGTTCTCCATGAAGCTATCTTCGAGGATGTCTCCGACGACAGTCGGGAGATGAGACCGTTCGAGACCCTCGATTGATCGGAGGGTCGCCGGTAGTCCGAGGGCATCGCGGAGTGCGACGACCTCGTCGACGATAGCTTCGCCGAGCGCCGTCCGCGAGAGGCCCTCCGCTTCGATTTCGAGTACCTCCGCGATCAGATTTCGCCGGGCGTCGACTCGTTCGAACAGGTACCGGAGGACGTGAGGTGCGAGGATGGCGTGAACGACACCCTGTGGCGTTTCGTAGCGGCGGGAGAAACCGTGCCCGAACGCGTGGATCAGGGAGGCCCGGTAGGTCGAGCCGGTCGAGAGCCCGTACTGGACGAGCAAAATCCCCCGGACGACGTCCTCTATCGACGGTGTCGCCGAATCGAGCGTCGGCAGCCCCCGCCGGAGTAGGCGGAGGCCGCGCCTGGCTGTCGCGTCCGTGATCGCGGTATGCTCGCGCCCGTAGAGCATCTCGATTCCCTTGTCGAATCCGTTCATCGCGGAGTTGGCGAGCACGGGGGTGGGGGTGGTCCCGAAGAGTTCCGGATCGTAGATGGCTGCCACTGGCATGAGCCGCTGGTCCCCGAGGCCGACGGATTCGGCCTCCGCGTCTCCGTCATGGTCGAGTGAAAGGGTGACGCCGGCGACCGCGGAGAGGTCGGCTCCGGCGAGCGTCGTCGGAATCGTCACTACCGGCAGCAAGTCGCTTTCGGGAAGCCCGACGCGGCCGTCGGCCACCATCTCGCGGGCGACCGCTGGGGCTGGCGCGTCGTGGCCGGCGAGGACAGCGATCAGTTTCGCCGTATCGAGACTGCTTCCGCCACCGAGTCCGACGACGACGTCCGCATCACAGTCGGCGGCACGTTCGGCACCCGCCACCGCCGTCCCGAGCGTTTTCGCGGGCGTGGTCCGGTCGAAAACCCCCGCAAGCGTCTCGCCGAGACCGGTGGTCACGGGGTCCATTACGGCATCCGACGCACCGACGGTCGATCCGCAGACCAGAAGTGCTCGCGTGCGGTCCATGCGGCCGAGTTCCTCGTCGAGTTCCCCCACCACACCTCGTCCGTACAGGATCGCACCGGGTCGGTAGTCGAATCGGAATCGTTCGGACACGCCGGGTGTTAAACCGGAAACGAGAATAAAACACCCGATCGGATGGATTGCTAATCGGGTCGGAGATACACACGGTCGGTCAGACGTCCCGAACTGTCTGCCGACCGGTTGGGTTACGTGTCGGGTTCGAAGGGCTGAGCGGGAGCGGGAAGACCACGCTCTTGAACGACCGGTTGGGTCACGTGTCGGGTTCGAAGCCGGAGGTGGCACATCACGAGAACCGATCCGCCTGGCCGAAGCCGGCATTGGTCGTCCGGAATGCAACGTCTCCAGAGAGGATCGGGGGAGGACGAGTCGCTCGAAGCAACCAGGCGAAAGCTCACGGTCCGTTCTGACGAGTGACGGTCCCGCGCGGGAGTGTGCCAAACAGTAAACAGCCTGGAGGCCGAAGGGTGGCTGGTCCGGTATGCCGCTCACTGCCCGCGTCCAAGTCACCCACTCCGATTTCAGGGTCACCCCAACGGTCCGGCGACTGAAGCATCCCAAAATCGAGGTCGCCTCCGACGCCCGGACCGATCCAGAAAACGACGTGTACTTTTTCGTGGTCGACAACGACCGTCAGTCATTCGAGCGCGCCCTGGCGGCGGACCACACCGTCGCCGACGCCAAGCGAACCTCGGGGTTCAAGGGGAAGCAACTCTACCGGATCACCTACGACGATTCGGCGCTGTTGCTCTCGCCTGCTGTCACGTCGGTCGGGGGGCTGACGCGCGAGGCCACCGCGACGGCGGACGGGTGGCTGTTCACGCTCCAGGTTCCAGACAGGGATGCCCTGAGCAGGATCTGCGAGTACGCGACGGGCGAGGATATGACGTGGGAGCTGGTGACCCTCCGGCCGGAGTCGGGGGCGAGCAACGGTCCCTACGGACTGACCGACACGCAACGCGAAACCCTCCTCGTGGCGCTCGAGCGGGGGTACTTCTCCGAACCGAGGGAGGCGACGCTCGCGGATCTGGCCGACGCCCTGGACATCTCCCAGACCGCCGCCGGAGGGCGGCTACGCCGGGGACTCGAAACGCTCGTCCGGGCGACCGTCGCGGGAGAGCCCTGACGGATCGGACGGGCGACCCGGCCCGTTTGCGACGTTAGAAGGCCGTTGGAGCGATAGCGATGGGGTCGACCTGCACCCCGCGTCGGAAAGCGGGATCGTTTATCCCCGCCAGGTTTTCCGTCAACCGGTCTGATCGCCGGTCGTCCGGCTCCCGTTCTCGACTGCCCGCCTGTACCAGTCTGGTGCCCGGACGGTCGCGCTACCGCGGCGGTCGTACGTCGCCTGGAACCGGACGGGCACCGGGCCGTCCGTTCCCGGAACCCGGTACCGGGCGTCGAGTTCGGCCACGAACCCACGCGAGTCGACGAGCGCGACGACAGTGTAGTTCTCGACGGATTCGGGCCCGACGGGGTCCGGGCCGAGCCCGGGCACCGGACCCGGCGGAGTCCCCGCCGCGACGAGTTTGTAGTAGGTCCCGTCGTCCCCTTCGACGATACCGGTGACGTTCGTCTCCCCGGTCGAGAGGTACCCGGTAACGAACCGGCTGCGAAGTTCGCCCGGCTCCGGCACCCATGCTGGCGAATGCGCACCAGGTTCGATCTTGGTATAGTTCGCCGTCCGGTTCTCGTAGGTGGCTACGTGTCTCGACGACCCGTCGTGGTAAACAGAAAGGACCGGCCGGCGGCTCCGGCCTTGCTCTTCTTCCGCGACCAGCAGATACCTGTCGTCGGCAACCCTGACGTCCACGTCACGCTGGGTCCCGGAAGCCCGGCCCGTTCCAGCAAGCCCCCAGTAGATGTCCATCCAGACGACGTAGCGCGAACCTGGGGCTCGATCGTGGGCACGCGCGAGGGCTTCGGGGTCGGTGATTCCGCTGGCGCGGAGTCCCGGGACGCGCCCCAGACCGGGAACGGCAGGGCGCTCCGTCTCGGTAGGTACGGCCGCCGGTGTTTGCCCGGGTGTAACGGGGCCCCCAGGGGAACCCCCGCCGGGCGCACCGTCGACGAGCGCGAATCCGCCGAACGCGAGGATGACCGCGACCGCGACAATGAACGCCAGCGGGGCCGCGCGCGAGAGTTCCGGGATGCGAAGCGAACCCGGGATGCCGTCCAGCGACGCGAGCACTCGACCCGTACCGCCCGGCGGTCGCAGGTCAGCCGGAGGGCCACCGAGGTGCCGTTCCACCAGAACGCAGGCAGTCTCCCTGTCGACCGCGTACTGGAGCATAGCGTGGAGGTCGGCCGCGTCGAGCACCCTGGCGCCCTGGTCGGCTGGGAGTTCGGCCACGTCCGCAACACCTCGCGGAGCGACCACCACATCGATACCCCCACCGATCCGGTGCAATCCGGAGCCCAGGCCCGGAATTGCCAGTGTCACACTCCGGTCCTCGCGCGTGGCGACGATCAGGCCATCCTCCCTGCGCGTCTCGTAGCCGCGGGCGACCCACAGGTCCTCGACGAAGGCCGCGAGCCGCTCGGGTGGGAGCCCGCGGAGGTGGTGTTCGACGGCCGCCGGATCACCGTCCATCTATCTTCGATGGGTTCGGACTCCAAGGACTAAGTTGCTCCTCCGACGGGTCCCCGGATCCGTACCGGGTTCTCGTTCGCTTGGGCTCCGCACCTGCCACGCGAGTGCGAACTGATTATCAATTCACAGTGGAACCGTCTCCTCGAAGTGAACGAATCCGGCGCGGTAGTGTGCTGCTGGCTCGCGGCCGAGGCCCGTGCACTTCTCGGGCCCATTCGAGTCACAGCCCGGGTCTGACCGTTGTAAAGAGAGCCGGTGACCTTCCCGGGCACGTCAGTCCAGACCTGCTCCGACTTGTGGGAGGGGAAAACCCCCGCGGGGCCGAGTACCGGGCACCGAGGACGATTATCTGGATTCTCTGTGGGAACGTTCGAGATCCGTTCTTGTAGAAGCCCTGAAACCAGTCTGCAAGCCCAGAACGGCACCTGGCTCAAGAAAAGTTTACCCGGATTTTGAGTCGAGCGTTTTTCCCCTCTTTGTACAACCACAGAGGCTATCGATGTTCGGCAGGCCACAAGTGGACCTCTGGATTGCCGCAGTACGTCTCATAGTGATTGTTGCGATTGTTTTTTCGACCACGTCACGTGAACGGTTGGTTCGCGGGCTGATACTGGTGGCTGTAATTCTTTTATTCACCAGTCTCTGCTATCTGCGGATACAGACCCTTTCCGCCTGGATTCTCAATTCGAGTTTTCACGTACTTACAGCCACCAGTATGAACCCCACGAATTGTGACTTCTCGGCGGTAAAGAGTCGCAACAATCACTATCAGACCCGGTGGTGGGAGCCCGGATGACTTCGAATCGTATCGATTCCAGGTTTCCGGGATACGGGAACGCATTACCCGTTCGAGCGACCGGACCTGGCCGGACTCCGGATCCATGGAACCGCGTTCGCCATGCTGGTTCGGCGAGAGTCACCCTCACACACAGGAACCGAATCTACAGGAGAAAAACCATCGGTGATTTCTATCCGCTATTATTGTGTAAATACTTCCATTGCCCACAGCACTATCGAGGATCATACTATCAATATTTCCATATAGTGAAACCGGCTAGTACCCAATAGAGGACCGGGATGAACGTCGCTGAAACCGCGCTCACGTACCAGACGCAATGCCGGCACTTCGTCGAGGGGCTCGAACTGACCGGCGGCGCGGAGGCCGATGACATGCACTCGCTCGCCGCTGACTGGCACGACCGCATACTCTCGCTCCGGACCCGGGACCGCCATAGTACCGGGCATGGCATCGATCAAATCAGAAGTGCCAGGCCGTCGAGATCGGCTCATTCGAAGGTATCGTCGACATAAAGGTTCGCTGTGACGATCGCGGGCAGTTCTTCCTGTCGAAGGACTGTTGGACGCTCCAACCAGGGGCTGCCAGCCGGTCGACGAGCCACAAACCTGCGAGCGGCTCGCAGTGACTTGCGACCTATTTTACCTCGTCGGTGACACCGAGGACAATCGGGTCCGGATGCGCCCCGCGCTGTAGTGTCTTACAAGCATATACTTGTAACAGACGACTCACAGCCCCGTACTCTCATAGTGATTGTTGCGATTATTTTTGCGACCACGTCACGTGAACGGTTGGTTCGCGGGCTGAACCCCACGAATTGTGACTTCTCGGTGGTAAAGAGTCGCAACAATCACTATCAATGATCTGGTCTGCCGATTTCGAGGAGTATGTGCCGGGCTTTGGTCACCCGGCGATGAGCCTGATACGTCCCGGTGGGACGAATCGAATGTATATCACTTCTTATATATGGCCGCGTGGATGCCGCTCACGAAACGCACGCGGAGTCGATAGAGCAGAAAAGCTTCACCCCGGCGGTTGGGTCACCGACGCGTGATTCTCAGCGCGGCCGGAAGACGACGATCCGATCGCCCGTCGTCTCTGTTTCGCCGACGTCGGCTTCGACGGTCGTTCCTATCTCGATGCTCTTGGGGTCCTCGGCCCGGACCTGGCCGGTCAGCCGGACGGGGCCGAACTCCGCGATGGCGACCGTGTATGGCGCGTCGTCGGCCAGTTGCGGTGCGGCGACCTGCGTCCGCGTCAGCGACACGATTTCGCCGGCTTCCGGCATCGGTTCCTCTTCGAGTGGTTCGCCGGTCCGGGGGTGGACATTGCGGGGGGGCAGGAAGCCGTCCCCGTCCGAGCCAGCGAGGTAGTATCCCTCTCCGGCTTCGAGGGCCTCCAGGAAGTCGTCGTAGCCGGTGTCCCGGAACTCGCGGGTCATTCGACCACCTCCAGGACGTGGACGACAGCACTGGCGACAGTTCCGCCCGCGTTGTGTGTGACGCCGACTGTCGCGTCCGAGACGGCGTCGCTGTTGACGTGGTCGCCGCGCATGAGTTTGGTCATCTCGGAGATCTGCGCGCCGCCGGTCGCCCCGACCGGGTGTCCCTTGGCCTTCAGCCCGCCGGAGAGGTTCACAGGGAGGTCGCCGTCCGCGGTGGTCTCGCCCTCGCGGGCCGCCGAGATCGCTTCGCCAGTCTCGTAGAAGCCGAGCGCCTCGAGAGCGAGCACTTCAGCGACCGTAAAGCAGTCGTGGACCTCCGCGAAGTCGACGTCGCCGGGTTCGATCCCGGCGTCGGCGTACGCCGCTTCGGCCGCCTGCTCGGCCGCCGGGGTCCGGGTCATCGACTCCCGGGCCATCAAAGCGAGGCTGTCCGTTCCCTGGCCAGTGCCGGTGATCGCCACGGGCGTCTCCAGGCCGTGTTCCTCCGCGTAGGATTCGCTGACCAGCACGGCCGCGCTCGCGCCGTCGCTGATCGGCGAGCAGTCGTAGAGGCCGAACGGCGACGAGACCGTCGGCGCGCCCAGCACGTCGTCGACGTCGATCGCCTTCTGGAACTGCGCGAGGTCGTTCTCGACCGCGTTGGCGTGGTTTTTGACGGCGACGTGGGCGAGATCCTCGCGGGTGCCGCCGTACTGGTCGAAGTAGGCGTTCGCCATCAGCGAGTACGCGCCCGGGAACGTGATGCCCGGCCGGATTTCCCAGGCGGCGTCGGCGGCCGCGGCCAGCGCCTCGGTCGCCTCGGCGGTCGAGAGGTTGGTCATCCGTTCCGCCCCGCCGACGAGCACGACGTCGGCGTCGCCCACCCGGAGGCGGTTGACGCCCTGCCTGACCGCCGCACCGCTGGAGGCACAGGCGCTCTCGATCCGGGTACTCGGCGCGGGGACCCCCGCCGACTCGGCCGCCAGCGGCCCCGAGTGACCCTGCACCTCGGCGAACTCGCCCATGAAGTTGCCGAAAAAGACCTCGTCGACTGCCTCGTGGTCCACGCCGGCGTCCGCGATGGCCTCGGTGGCCGCGTCCGCAAACAGGTCCCGACCCATCCGGTCCTCGTGTTTGCCGAACGGCGTCATGCCGACGCCCGCGACGCGAACGTTCATCGTCACCATTCCATCCCTCCGTTGACGCCGAGTACCTGGCCTGTCATGTAACTGGATTCCTCGCTGGCGACGAACCGGACGACGCCAACGACGTCCTCGACTTCCGCGAACCTGTCGAGCGGGATGCGTTCGAGGATGCCCTCCTTGACACGCTCGGGAACGGGGTCGAGCATGTCGGTCTTGACGAACCCCGGTGCGACGCAGTTCGCCGTCGATCCCTCGCTGGCGAGTTCGAGGGCAATCGTCCGCGTGAAGCCGAACAGGCCCGACTTGGTCGCCGCGTAGTTGGCCTGGCCGTAGTTGCCCTGCTGGCCGACCACGCTCGAAATGTTGATGAGGCGACCCTCGTGGGCCTGCCGGATGTCCTCGAAACAGACCTTCGTGCAGTTGTAGACGCCACCGAGGTTGACTTCCACGACCCTGTCCCAGTCCTCCCGGGTCATGTTCTCGAACTTCTTGTCGACGGTGATCCCGGCGTTGTTCACCAGCACGTCCACCGGACCGTACGCGTCCCGCACCGTCTCGTGCATCGACTGGACGTCTTCGAAGTCCGCGACGTTGCCCTGGACGGCGATGGCCGTGCCGCCCTCCTCCTTGATCGCGTCGACGGTGTCGTACGCCTCTGCCTCGGACGACCGGTAATTCACGACGACGTTCGCCCCGTATCGCCCCAGTTCCTCGGCGATGCCTCGTCCGATGCCCCGCGAAGCCCCGGTGACGAGGCAGGTTCGATCCTGTAGCATGTTTCCGTGCGCCCGTGACAACTATGCCGACGCGAATCAAAGTTTCCCTAGCTATCAAGCCACCGATACCACGGCGCGAAAAAGTGGGGGACAGCGCGGGTGTCCGCGGGAGAGCGGACCGGACGAAACGGGAACAGGAATTACGCGCTCCGTAAGTTTTTTTCGGGAAGTTGATCGGACTCTACTATTGCCGTTCCGTTCGACCACAAAAATCACCAGCTACCGGGTCGGCCCGCGCGCTCGCCGGCGCTACATTGGCGGTGGTCGGGAAAACCCGGCTCCCGACTGATTCCGGGGTGGTTTCGGTACGAGGACCGGCGGTCGGCCGACGCAAAGTAAAAGTTGCTCGGCGGTAACCTCCGGATGCTATGCGGAGCTGTGACAAATTGGCGGAGGTGCGCACATGAGCCACGCGGCCGGCGACGCCTACGACCGATTCGCGTCGCGGGCGGCCGACTACGGAGTCGAGTTGACGCGGACCTCGCCGGACGGGGCGGCGGCAGCCATCGAGGCGGCCGTCGAAGGACCGGCGGTCGGCGCTCCCCTGCCCTGGGACGGCGTCTCGCTACCCGAGTCGATCACGACGGACCCGTCACCGGCGGACCTCGACGGGGCGACGACCGGGGTGACTGCGGCGGCGCTGGCAGTCGCGGAATACGGGAGCATCGTCCTCAGGGCGACGCCCGACGGGACCGAACCGGTGAGCCTGTTTCCGGACCGCCACGTCGCGGTGTTGCGCGAGGACGACGTCGTGCCCGACATGGAGGCGGCCTTCGCGTGGTTCGGCGAAACGTTCCGCCAGACGCGAGATTCGGCCGTCATCGCCACCGGCCCGTCCGCGACCGCCGATATGGGGGAACTCGTCAAAGGAGCTCACGGACCCAAGGAGGTCCACGTCGTCGTCCTGTCATGAGCGGGAATTCGCGCGACGCCAAGGCAGCCCAGATACGTCGGCTCCTCGAAACCGAGGGGGAGGCCGTCGCCGCGAACACGAGGGGATTCAACCACGGCCGATACGAGTCGGTCGCAAAACTCGACGACTACCAGGGCCTGCGGGACGAGGCCAGGGCGATCAAGGAAGACGCCATCGAGCGACTCCCGGAGCTGATCGACCGTCTCCGCGAGACCGTCGAGGAGAACGGCGGGACGGTCTACGTCGCCGACGACGCCGCCGACGCGAACCGGTACATCGCGGAGGTGTGTGACGACAGGGACGCGGATCGACTCGTCAAGAGCAAGTCGATGACCAGCGAGGAGATCGAGATCAACGACCACCTCCAGGAACGCGGCGTCGACGTCGTGGAAACCGACCTCGGGGAGTGGGTCCTCCAGGTCGCCGACGAGGCGCCTTCCCACATCGTCGCCCCCGCGATCCACAAGTCCAGGGAGGGGATCGCGGAGCTTTTCAACGAACGGTTCGGCCCGGACGAGCCGCTCGAAACGGCCGAGGAACTGACGATGTTCGCCCGCGAGCAGTTGCTCGAACGCATCAAGGAGGCCGACGTGGGCATGACCGGCGCGAACTTCATCACCGCCGACACCGGGACCATCGCGCTGGTGACCAGCGAGGGCAACGCCAGGAAGTCGGCGGTCGTGCCGGACACCCACGTCGCTGTGGCCGGCGTCGAGAAGGTCGTCCCGAGCGTCGAGGACCTCCAGCCGTTCGTCGAACTCATCGGGCGCTCGGGCACCGGCCAGGACATCACCAGCTACATCTCGCTTCTGACGCCGCCGGTCGACTCCCCGACCGTCGACTTTGCCGACCCTGACACGCCGATCACGGACGGCGAGACCGACAGGGAGTTCCACCTGGTGTTGATCGACAACGGCAGGATGGCCATGCGCGAAGACGAGGACCTGCGGGAGACGCTCTACTGCATCCGGTGTTCGGCCTGCTCGAACACCTGCGCGAACTTCCAGTCGGTCGGCGGGCACGCCTTCGGCGGCGAGACCTACTCCGGCGGCATCGCCACCGGCTGGGAGGCGGGCGTCCACGGCATGGACTCGGCCGCCCAGTTCAACGACCTCTGTACGGGGTGTTCGCGGTGCGTCGAGGCCTGTCCGGTGAAGATCGACATCCCCTGGATCAACACCGTCGTCCGCGACAGGCTGAACCGGTCGGGCGACCGCGGCCAGTTCGACTTCCTGGTCGACGGCCTCGCACCGGACGCCGAGCCCGACGGCGGGGCCGGCCTACAAAAGCGGCTCGACCGGCGCCGCGAGTTGCCGACCTTCCGGCGAGAGACGCTCGTCGACTGGTTCGAGCGGCGCGGGCCGGCACACCCGCCGGATCCGGACCGCCGGGTCGTCCTCTACCCGGACCTGTACACGAACCACGTCCTGGTCGAGCGCGGGAAAGCGGCGGTGCGGACCCTCGAAGCACTCGGCGTCGAGGTGGCGGTGCCCGACGCGCCCGGGGCGGGTCGCGCGCCGCTCTCCCAGGGAATGATCGCAACCGCGACCCGGAAGGCACGGCAGGCGTCCGCGACGCTGGACCCGTACCTCGACGACGGGTACGACGTGGTCGTCGTCGAACCGAGCGACCTGGCGATGTTCCGGGAGGATTACGAACGGCTGCTCTCCGAACCGGCGTTCGAGCGCCTCGCCGAGAACAGTTACGAATTGATCGAGTACGTCTACGGGCTGGTTGCCAGCGGTGCCGACGCCGACGCGCTCGCCGCCGGGGACGGCAAGTCCGTCGCCTACCACAGCCACTGCCAGCAGCGGACCATGGGGCTCGAAGCGTACACCGTCGCACTGCTGGAGGACCGCGGGTTCGCGGTCACCACGAGCGACGTCGAGTGTTGCGGAATGGCCGGTTCCTTCGGGTACAAAGAGCAGTACTACGAACTGGCGATGGACGTCGGCGAGCACCTCGAAGAGCAACTCCGGGCAACCGACGCCGACCACGTGGTCGCCAGCGGCACTTCCTGTACGGACCAGATCAGCGACCTGCTGGACGAGGAACCGTGCCATCCGGTCGAACTCCTCGCACCAGGGACGGCCGGCGGATAACTACCCGCTACCGTTCCACGGGAGCGGGAATCGCCTCGTGCGCTTAAGTTCCCGGACCGAACAGTGGGAGAAAAGCTGGAAAAGACGGTGGGCATCGCGCGGGAACGTACCTTCCCGTCATTCCAGCGCACGACGCTCGGTGACTGGTGGGAGGACCGGGATAGTCCGCGGGTCGGCGCGGGGAAGCCGACCGCAAAGCCCTGCTCGTGGCGGACCCCTACACGAATTACAGCCACTCGGACGTCGGGAAGGCGGCCGTGCGCGTGCTCGAAGCGGCCGGCGTCCGCGTCCGGATACCCGACGACGTGGGCGACAGCGGCCGATCGGCCTTCTCGAAGAGCATGCTTGACCACGCCCGCGAAAAGGCCAGAGGGAACGTCGACGCTCTCGCACCGCGCGTCCGGGACGGCTGGGACCTCGCGGCCGCACTCGCCGCCTGAGCGAGAGATAGCGTAGCCTCCATTTCACCTCCTCGGGATAGTACGCCCCGGACCAGACTGTGTCAACTCTCTGTTCCCCCACTCGCCGGAATGTTACCGATTCCGGGTCACGATATTGGAGGAAATAGTTACACACATTAGGGTCCACCGGCCGTCGAATCTAGTTCCCGGAGCAGCCGCCGACAGCTGCTCGTCGAGTAGGTCAGGTCGTAGGCTTCTTCGATGTGGGTCCGGAGCAATGGGGGCGTCCATTCCCGGTCATCGTAACCCGCCTCCGCGGGCGGGCGGGCGAGCGTCCGCCGGAGTTCCCCGAGTTCGGCCTCCGAGAGTTTCCGGGGACGGCCCGGCCGCGGATCGTCCTTCGCCGCGGTAACGAGCGAGGCGACGTCGTTTGCAGATTCGAAACGCGTCAGCCAATTGTACACCGTCTTTCGCTCGATCCCGTACCATTCGGCGAGGTCCGTCTGTGATACGCCGTGTTTTGCGGCGAGAGCGACCATCAGTCGCTGGGTCGGGACCTTCCCCTCGACCTCCCCCAGTGCTGCCCGGAGGCGTTCGGCGGGCACGTCGGCGAGATGGTTGCGAGACATTCCCCCGTAAATACGAGTAACCAATTATAATATCTTGTGACCGTGCGACTCCGAGCAATCGGGACCTGTCGCTCTCTCACCCCCGACCGGTCGGGAGCGTGAAAACTGGTCACGCCGATCCATCGGTTTCGGGAGCCGTTGGCGCGTCACCGTCGGTCCCCTTCGTGACGTCCCGATCGAACGCGCGGATGGACTGTTCCCCGAGGCTGATCGCGCGATCGAGTTGTTGCAGGGTCGCATCGTCGCTTTCGAGCAGGGTCCGCCGACGATTGATGTTAGCTACCGTTTGATTGTTTTTTGCATGGGTTCCGGTCAGTCCACGGAGGTGAGCTTGAGATAATCGAAAGTCTGTTAGTTCTTAGCGACTGACAGTCCGCAGACGGGTCGGGGGAGCCGACAGCCTTCCCGGTCGGGACTGGGGTATTTGTCGCCCGGCGACGATAAGATAGCGCATGTCGTACACAAAATCGAATATCGCCGACGTCGAACCGGTCGGGGGAGGGCTTCACTTCCTCCGGGAACCGCTCGGGTGCGAAAAACTGGGTGTGAGCGTGCTCGAATGCGACCCGGGGTGGACCGGCAAGGAACACGACCACGAGGAGGACGGACAGGAGGAGGTCTACGTGCTTGTAGAGGGCGAAGCGAGAATGCATGTCGACGGCGAAGCGGTCGAACTCGATTCCGGCGACGCGCTCCGTGTCCCGGCGGGAGCGACTCGGCAGATCCACAACGGCGACGCGAAGAGCACCTTCGTCATCGCCGGTGCGCCCTGATCCGGGACTCGCAGTCCGGCGAAACGGGGCTTCGGAGCGTCGGAACGGATGCCGGCTGGCAGTCGTCTTCGCGCCGCCAACTTCAGTCAGTTCCTTCGGGACCCGATGCTCGGGGTGAAATCCCGCAGTATCAATCGGACGCGGCCGGGGATGAATCGGCCGCGGAGTCGTCGAGCCGGCTCACCTCCCGGGAGAGGCGGTCGAGGTCGAACGCCGTCGACGAGAGCCGTGCGGAGACGAGCGCGAGGCCGGTCGAGAGCAGAAACGCCCCCGCGAACGAGGTCAGGTAGAGCGGGTCCGCCGCCGGCAGGGCGTCACCCACCACTGGCAGCGCTGTGATGTACCCGCGGAGGTCCGGGAAGTAGGCCAGCCCGACCGCGAGACCTGCCAGGCTGCTGACCAGCGCGCCCGCTCCCGTGAGCCGTTCGGAGTAGAGGCCGTACACGAGCGGGAAGGCCAGGGCCGCCCCCAGCAGGTCCGCGAGGAAGAACAGCCTGAGCACGCTCTGTGCCCGGAGGCTCACGTAGATGGCCGCGAGGCCGACGAGGACCGTGAGTGCGCGCGCGCCGGCGGCCAGCGCCCGGTCGCTCGGGTCCGACAGCAACCGCGCCAGATCGGCAGTCACGAGGCTCGACAGGGCGTTAAACAGCGTATCGACGGAGCTCATCACGAGCAACAGCGCCAGCAGAACCACCGCGACGACGAGCCACTCGGGGAAGGCGGCCTCGAGCAGCAAAAAGAACGCGACGTCCGCGTTGTAGTTCGCGCTAGCGACGTCCGTGACGACGTCGGCGTGCCCGACCGCGACGACGCCGAAAAGCGCCGCGAGCAGGACCATCAAACCGTTGACGACGGCGGCCCGCCGGAACGAGGTCGCCGTCGTCTCGCCGTCGCGGCTCGCGTAGATGCGCTGCCACCAGGTCTGGTTTATCAACTCGGCCCCGAGGATGGCAAATGCGAGCGCGAGGCCGAACTGGAGGCCCGCGGCGAACCCGGGGTCGAGCAGGGTCGGGTTCGCCGCGGCGACGCCCTCGTAGACGGCGCCCGGCCCGCCGAGACTCACGACCGCGCCCAGGACCGCGAGAAACAAGAGCGGAACGACCAGGACGGCCTGTATCGCGTCCGTGAACAGGCTCGCGCGCAGGCCGCCGTAGCCGGTATACAGCAGGACGAACCCGCCGACGAGGACCGCGGTCTGCCACTGGGGGACGCCCGCGACCAGCGAGAGCGCGCCGGCGATGCCCGTCAACTCGGCCGCCAGGAAGAGGAACATGTAGAGCGCGCTGACAACGACCACGAACCCGTACATCGCGTCGCCGTACCGGGCGTGTGCGTACTCCGTGATCGAGTGACCGTCCGGCATCAACGTCCTGATCCGCGGCCCGAGTTTCGCGTAGGCGAGCATCGTGACAGCCTCGCCGACGGCGTACCCCACGACCGCGGCGATACCGAAGCCGGCACCGGCCTCGGGGGCCGAGAACAGAATCCACACGCCCATCACAGACGCGACCAGGGTGGCGGTCGTCCGGTGTGTCCCGGCAGAGTTACGGGCCGTAATGAGGTCCTCGACGGAGCCGACGCGACCGCGGGTGAACCAGACGCCGAGGGCCGTGAAAACGACAAGCGTCAGGACCGTCAGTCCCAGCGCGAGCGTCGTGCTCACCACGTCTCCTCACCGTCCCGCGTCCCGTAGGCGGCGTCGAAGAAGGCGGTTTCGAGTTCGACCGTGCGGGCGAACAGTCGCTCGATCCGTTTCTGGCGGCGTTCGGCGGCCGCGGTTCCCTCGCGGTCGAGTTCCCCGCGCAGCCAGCCGACGAACGCCTCGAACTCGGGGTTGGCGTGGAGGTCGATCCACTCCGCGAGGTAGAACCGTTCAGGCGTCCGGTCGGCCGCCGCGGTCGCCCACGACAGGTAGATCCACTCGGCCGGCACGAGGACCGCGAGCGTTTCGGCGTAGCCGCCCTGGCGGCCCGCCCGCTCCAGGAGATCGAGGAAGGCGCGCGTGGTCGGCGTGGTCTCCGGATCGGCCACGGTACGTTCCGGGACACCCAGCGCCTCGAAACAACGCTCGAAGTAATCGTTCTCGTCGTCGGTCAGCGTCCCCAGGAAGTCGACGAGCCGCGACTTGGCGGCCATCGTGGGGGCCTCGGCGACCGCGTGTCCGAAGCTCCCGACGAGCGTGTCCACGAACGCGTAGTCCTGGACGAGATAGCGGCGGAATACCGCGTCGTCGAGTTCGTCCGCGCCGAGTTCCCTGGTGAAGCGGTGGTCTGTCGCGTCCGACCATTGGCTGCCGGTCCGGACTCTGAGCCAGTCGGTAAAGCGGGGCGACTCCCGTCCTGCGGCATAGGTCGCGTACGCCTCCGGGACCGCGCCGGTGGATTCCCCTCCCGTCATAGCGGCCACTCCTCCTCGTTCCAGGCCGCGTCCCAGAACAGGTACTCGTACCGTACGGAGGTCCGGAATAGTTCCCGGTACCGGTCTCTATCCGCCGCGGTCGCGTCGGCCGCCAGGTCGTCCATCAGGACCTTGCACCACTCGGTGAGTTCCGAGAACTCCTCGCCGGCGTACATCTCGATCCAGGCGGCGTACTGGTCGTGGTCGGGTTTGCCACGCGCTTCGAGTCGTTTGCCCGTCTCATTGAACCCCCACATGCAGGGCAGCAGGGCCGCGACGACGTCGCCGAAGGTCCCGGTCGCCGCGGTCCGGACCAGAAAGTCGGTGTACGCCCGCGTCGTCGGCGACGGCTCCGTCGCCTCGAGGTCGGCCTCGCCGATGCCGAACTCGGCCGCGTAGGAGCGGTGAAGGTCCATCTCCTCGTTGACGGTCGCGTCGAGCAGGTCCGCGAACGTGCCCATCCAATCGAGCGATGGAGCCTTCGCGGCCCCGAGGGCGAACACCCGACTGTACTCGATCAGGTACAGGTAGTCCTGCCGGACCCAGTACCGGAACGGGGCCTCGTCGAGCGTCCCCTCGCCGAGGCGGGCGACCATCGGGTGGTCGAAAATCGCCTCCCAGTACGATTCCGCCTCGTCGCCGATGTCGTCGGTGAACGCCATACCCCGAGTTGATAACCGGGCTCAAAAAGCGTTATGATCCTGTTGTATAAGCGGCTTATTCGCCGGATTCGGCGGCCAACCGTGTAGTATTCCGTGATCTGCTGGGTCCGGCGGAAAAATTGATCCTCGCCCGGAGAAAAACTTTCCCGGTGGCGCGTTGTTCCCATCGGCAGTACGCTACATGACAGCCCTCGAACGGCGGGGACGGATATATGCATCGTAAACACCCGACAGAGGGTCGGTCCTGCCGGAAACGCCGGGGTCGCTCACTTCGAGCGTCCCGCGGCGGGAGGCGATAGACGGTGGTTCGTGTAGCCCTGTTCGCGGGCCCGCTCGAAGAGATCGCAAAGCTCCATCTCCTCGCGGAGGGCGCGGCGTTAGAGGGCAGAGCCGTTGATATGGCCGTTCCACGTCAGGTACAGGTCATCGATGTCTTCGATGGTGACTGCCCGTGTGATCATATGTACGGGGTGGGTATGCACCGGTTGAGCCCCGGTCCATAGTGGCGCGATAGCTGGATGATTGGTATATGCTTTCTGGCCACCAATTGATGCAAGAATACAAATGGCTCTTATGATGAGTTCTGTAACAGATTAGTTCTCCGGCACTGTCTAGTTTTTCACCTCCGCAGCTGGCGTGTTTCCATCTAGCGCTTGATTGGGCCGATTTCGGTTGTAGTAGTGTCTGAACCGCCG
>PXRG01000038.1:38441-48165 GCA_003021105.1 Halobacteriales archaeon QS_1_68_17 | reverse complement strand
CGGGGCCGCGACGCCGGCCCCGCCGGACCCGCCCGAGCAACCCGATCCGCCCGACCCGAGTGAGCCCGACAGCGAGGTCCGAATTCCGAACTTCGGCACCCCCACCGGGTCGGACGACTCGCCTGATCGGCCGCGACGCGGCCCACCGGATCTGGAGCCAGCGGAGCCCTCCGACGAGTACGATACGGTGCCAGCCCCCGGCGCGGGCGGAAATCTCGAACAGAAAGTCAGCGCCCCCGATGTCCGACCAACCAGTGAGAATTACGAGGGGAGATCACCTTTGGGTAGCAACCCCATCCGACAGAATAGAGAAGAAGATAGTTCTAATAGTGGATCAAAAGTCGAAGGCACCAGTCCGACCCTCGTTTCCGAAATCGATAGCACTGGGTCTGATCGATCGGAATCAGCAACTGACAGCGATATAGGTGCGGATTTCGACACAAACTTCGGTGAAAATTCTGGATCGAATACATATGGATTATAACGTGATTGAATATGTCCGATAAAGAGAAAAAGAAACACAATCTAGCTCTTTTGATAGCGACACTAGTAATTCTTGTTTCGGTGGGAGTTGGATATTCATATGTATTTGTATATTCGTCCGAGAACAGTAATCAGAGTGTGAACAAAAGAACTACACCACAGATAGATGCGGACATATCAGGTTTTCAGAAGGTTGTTAATATTGGAAGATGGAGAGGTAATCATAATGTAACTATATTCAACAAGACTGTCGAGGATAAAATATTAGTTGTTGAGCATAGCGTTGACCACGGTGCGACGTACAAGAGAGCAAAAGCAGTTGGATCCATAGCCGAAGCCTACGCTATCGTGGTAGAACGTGGTTGGGAAATCAAACGTCTTGAAGGGTATGTGGAGTCGGAAGATGGGACCGTCCTTCTCACCTACAGTATCAAACGAGGATGGGCCGCAAAACGGATGAACGGTACGATTTCTAAAGATGTCTACTTCTCGTATATCCATTCGACGCAGGATGTTCGAGTCCCGCTAAACAAAACAGAAACCGGTTGATATCAGGTCGAACGCGCTGTCGTCGATGAACCAGGATTCCCCGTTTGCTATCGATCGGACCAACTGACGGACGCTTCGTCTGTCTCATAGTGATTCTTGCGATTGTTTTCGCGGCCACGTCACGTGAACGGTTGGTTCGCGGGCTGAAGCCCACGAATCGTGACTTCTCGGCAGTAAAGAGTCGCAACAATCACTATCAGAGAAGAATTCAGCTGCCACCGTGACCTCGTCGTTGCTCCGGCGACGGCCGGCGCGTTTTCACATCGTCGTAGGCTGGTAGTGTTCCCCCTCCTTGAGTTTTTAAATCGACGGCGACACTACAAAGGAAATCGGCATCCGGCTGGCACCGGGAGTTTATGTGTCAGGCCATCCTACATCCGGTTGAGTGACGGAGACACCCACAGAGACAGCCGAGGCAATCGTCGCAAAGCGGGTCGATTCGGGTGAACCGGACACGGCGGAGATCCGCGAACTGGCACGCGCCGCCGGCTACGAGGTAGTCGGCGAGGTCACCCAGACACGGACCGAGGACGCGGCCCTCCACATAGGGGAGGGGAAGGCCGAAACCCTCGCCAGGCGGGTCCGGCGGACCGGCGCGACGGTGGTCGTCTTCGACAACGAGCTCGGTCCCTACCAGACGTTCAACCTCGGGAACCGGCTCCCCGAGGGGGTGGAGGTGATCGACCGGTTCAGGTTGATCCTGGAGATATTCGGCCAGCGCGCCCGGACCCGGAAGGCCCAGCTTCAGGTCGAACTCGCGGAACTGCGCTACGAACTCCCGCGGGCGGAGGCGAAGACGAGCCTCGCCAAGCGCGACGAACGCCCGGGGTTCATGGGGCTGGGCGAGTACGACGAGAGCCGCGAGCGCGACATCAAGGCCCAGATCAGCCGCATCCGGGACGAACTCGACCGGATCGAGCAGACCGAGGAACACCGGCGCGAACAGCGCCGGGAGTCCGGCTTCGATCTGGTGGCGCTGGCGGGCTACACGAACGCGGGGAAGTCGACGCTGTTGCGCCGCCTGGCCGCGGACCTGGACGTCGACGAGAACGAGGACGTCCACCCGGACCTCGACACCACCGCCGAGTCCGAGGACAGGCTGTTTACCACCCTCGGGACGACGACAAGGCGGATGGACATCGACCGACGGGACGTCCTGCTGACCGACACCGTCGGGTTCATCAGCGACCTGCCCCACTGGCTGGTCGAGTCGTTCAAGTCGACGCTGGACTCGGTCTACCGCGCGGACCTGGTCTTGCTCGTGGTCGACGTGAGCGAGTCGGAACAGGAAATCCGGGAGAAACTCGTCACCTCTCACGACACGCTCTGTGAACGCAACGAGGCACCCATCGTCACGGTGCTCAACAAGACCGACGCCGTGGGCGACGACGAGCTAGCCCGCAAGCGGGAGGCGCTGTCGGCGCTGGCACCCAACCCGGTCGCGGTCAGCGCGAAAACGGGCGACAGCGTGGACGCGCTCAAACGCCGCATCGACGATGCGCTGCCGGACTACCGGCACGAGCGTCTCGTCCTCCCGATGACGGACGACACGATGAGCCTGGTGTCGTGGATCCACGACCACGCCAACGTGGAGGCAGTCGACTACGGCGACCAGGTGACCATCGAGTTCGAAGCACGCCCGGCAGTCGTCGAACAGTCCCGCGCGAAGGCCGGTGACCTCGTTCCCGCCGAGTCGGCCTGACGCGGGCAGTGGTCAGTCGAGCCGTCGTTTCTCCTTTGCCAGCACGCGCACGTCCCGGATCGCCGTGGCCGGGTACTGGCCGTCGGCGTCCTTCTCGGCGGCTTTCACCATGTCCCAGACGACGTTCAGCCCAGTCGTGACCCCCTCCAGAGCCTCCATCTCGCAGCCGGTCTTCCCGGTGGTCTCGACGGTCACTTCGAGGCGCACGCGGTCGTCGTCGACGGCAAACTCCGTGTCGACGTTCGTGATCGGGATCTGGTGGCACATCGGGATCGTCTCCCAGGTGTGTTTGACCGCCTGGACGGCACCGATCCGGGCCGTCGCCAGCACGTCACCCTTCTCGACGTCGTCGTCCCGGATCGCCTCGACAGTCGACGGCTGGAGGCGAATCTCGCCGCGAGCGACCGCACGCCTGGCCGTGTCGGGCTTGTCGCCAACGTCGACCATCTGGACCGACCCCTCGTCGTCGGTGTGGGTCAGGTCGTCGACCGACCCGCTGTCGTCCGCGGGGTCGTCGGGGCGGGGGTTCTCACCCATCGCGCTCACCCCACGTCGCGGTCGGGAGCGCGTCGAGGAGGTCCGTCGCCACCAGCCCGTACCCCTGGCGGTCGACCACGAGGTCACCAGCGCGGCCGTTGACGTGGGCGCTGATGGCTGCTGCGTGAAGCGGTTCCTGCGTCGCGGCGAGCGCGCCGGTCGCGCCCGCGAGCACGTCGCCTGTTCCGCCGACCGTCATGCCGGGGTTGCCCGTCCGGTTGACGCGGGTCGTCTTGCCGTCGGAGATCACGTCGTAAGCCCCCTTCACGAGGAGGACGTGTCCGAGGTCGGCCGCGAACGACTCGACGAACTCAGCGCGCTCGCGCCAGTCCTCGGCCGTGCGGCCGCCCATCCCGCGGAGTTCGCCCTGGTGTGGCGTACAGATCAGCGTGGCTTCTGTCTCGACGTCCGGCACGACCGCCAGGGCATCCGCGTCGACCACGGCGGTGCCGTCGAACCCTTCGAGGAACTCCCGGACGGCCGCCAGGGTGGCGTCCGCGTCGCCCAGGCCGGGACCGAAGACGACGGCGTCGTGGTCGGCCGCCAGCGACCGCACGGGGTCGAGGTTCGCCGGTGCGAGGAACTCGCCGTCGAACGGACGGACGATCAGGTTCTCGCTGTACCCCTGCACCTCGCGCGCGACGGGTGCGGGACACGCGACCCGGACGAGGTCCGCTCCCGCCCGGAGGGCCGCCCGTGCTGCCAGGGCCGGCGCGCCCGTGTACGGGCCGCCCCCGACGACCAGGACTTCCCCGTGGTCGCCCTTGTGGCTGTCCGGGTCGCGGGAGAGCCGGCGGAGGTCGCCGCGTTCGACGAACAGTTCCGCTGCCGCGGGAATGCCGATATCCGCGACCGTTATCTCGACGTCGAGGTCGGCCAGGCCGGGCTTCTCGTCGTGGAAGGTGACGACGCGGTCGGCCTCGACGGCCGCGCCGGCCGCCTCGCCAGTGTCGGCGTTGATCCCCGATGGCACGTCGACGGCGACGACCGTCGCGCCGGTGTCGTTGATCCGTTCGGCGGCGGACGCCTCGGGTTCCCGGAGTGCGCCAGTGACGCCGGTCCCGAGCATCGCGTCGATCACCACATCGGGATCCCCGAGGGCGAGGTCCTGGGAATCGCGGACTTCCCGGGTGTCGTATTCGGCCCGCTGGAGCGCTTCCCAGTTCTCCCGTGCGAGGTCCGTGCTGATCGTCTCCGCGCGGCCGAGCAGGTGGACCGCCACGTCGAAGGCGTCGAGAAACCGGGCGGCCACGAAGGCGTCCCCGCCGTTGTTCCCCCGCCCGGCGACGACCGCGACCTCGTCGCCGGGGGCCGCGACCGACCGGACGACCCCGGCCACCGCGTTGCCGCTCGACTCCATCAACTGTTTCTGTGGCACCCCGAGTGCCGCGGCGTTCTCGTCGACCACGGCCATCTGTTCGGCGGTGATCATGGACGGCGTTCGGTCGGCCCGAGGGTTAACGTTGCGGGTCGGAGTGTTGCCGGCGATGGTTGCCGACGTATACGACGACCCGATCAGGAAAGAGTTCATCAACCTGGACGGCCCGCGAACCTACCTGGTCGAACCGGACGAAGACGGTGAAGTCGAGCAATTCGTCTGGCCGGGCCGGTACGAGGTCGAGATATTCGGCAATGTCGTCGAGACGTTCGTCGTGGAACCCGAGGATCGTGAGGAATTCGAAGTGACAGTCGAGCGAGAGCAAATGGACGCCGCGCCGCTGGCGATCAGGAAGGCGACACTGAACGAGCACCGCGAGTGGGACTGTGGCAGGGACAATCCGTGGCATCCGGACGCCAACCTGTTGAATTACGGCGTCACCGTCAATCGCGCCGTCGCACTCGTCGACGTCGACTGGCACGAGGAAGCCAGGGCCAGCAGTATCGACGAGCCCGTATTCAACTACGAGTTCGTCCTCACGACGGTGGGACTAGACGCCGCATACGCCGCGGACTCTTCGTGCAAGCAGTACGGGACGCCGGTCGGCGGGAATGTTTTCTCCCGGAGACACGGCGTTCGGATCGCCACCGAGAGCAGCGACTCCTCCGCATTCAACATCCGGGACTACGTAAACTTCGAGGACCCGACAATCGCCACTCTCGATCGTCTCGACCCCGAGTTGGTCGTGCCCGGGGGGAGGGGGACGGCGGGTTGGTCGCCGAGGAGGAATTCGACGCCTCCGACGTCGACCGGGCCACTGACAGGGAGCATTCGAACAGCGACACGCTGGCGGATTGGTTGAGCGTCGGACTCGCTGGAGCGGGCTTCGTGTTTTCCTCCGGGGGCGCGGCAGTCGCCTTGACTGCTGCCGGGGGGACGCTTGCCGGACTGCAACTGCTGGAATCGCTCGGGCCACCGGTAACCGAGATCTCCGGGTCGGAAGACGAGTGGATCATGCGCAAAAACCAGACGGAGGTGACCGACTGCTGGGGGTTCCAGCACTACGTGCTGTTCGACGTGTTCGTCCCTGGAAGGGAACAAGTGGAAATAACGATCGAAGACCACTACAACGTGAGCGACCGCGTCACCCCCGATAGAGTGGTGTCCGGCGACGGCGATTACGGGTTCAAAATTGGGGATGGGTATCTGCAGGAGATTCTCCGAGCCGAGAAATCCGGTCAAGCTGACGATGTCTCTCGCACCGGGAGTCGCCGACGACCCGGAAGATATCCTCGAAGGCGAAAGCGGTCCGGAGATTCCGGAGTTCTCCTCCGACCGTTACGAACCCGTCGACACCATCGGTGGAACGGGAAAGACTCCGTAATCGACGCCTCGACGCGATCGAACGACTGGTCCCGTCTACGCGCCCGTGGACGGTGACTCCTTCGCCGCGAGAGGGAACGACGATTGCGGACCCCTTCGCAGAGTTACCAGCGCACTTCGAAGCCCGATTCGCCCTGTGGTTCCTCGTACTCGACGTCGACGCCCGAGACGTTCGCCGCGGGGCTGCCCTCGTGGCACCACTCGACCATCACCGAGACGGCCGATTCGGGCCCCTCGAAGACGGCTTCGACGCGCCCGTCCTCTACGTTCCGGACCCAGCCGTCGACGCCCTTCTCGCGGGCGGTGTCGCGCGTCGTGGCCCGGTAGTAAACGCCCTGCACCTTGCCGGAGACGAAAACGTGTGCGCGCACGCGATCAGTCATATCGCCACCTTCTCCGGCCGCGGTGAAAAATACTGTCACGTCCGCCGAACGCGACGAAACCCACTACTCGCCGCCGTTGCGGAGGTAGTGGAAGACGTACGTCTGTGCGTACCCCGCGTACTCGCCACCGAACTGATCCCGGATGGCACGGGACGTCTCGGCGTACGAACCGCGGTCGCAGTCGGGGTAGTACTCCGCGATGGTCTTCCGGATCCAGGTGTCGAGCGGGACCGCCTGGAGAAAGCCCAGCGAGAACAACAGCACGCAGTCGGCGACCTTCTGTCCGACGCCGACGAACCGGGTCAGGTATTCGCGGGCCGACTCGTAGGCCATCCCGCGTGCGTCGGCCGGGTCGGCCTCGCCCTCCGCGACCATCGCCGCGGTGTCGCGGACGTACGGCGCGCGGTATCCCAGACCGAGGTCCCGGAGCTGTGTCTCGGTCGCCTCGGCCAGCCGCTCGGGCGTCGGGAAGGCGCGGTAGGTCCGGCCGTCGAACGCGACGGGGTCGCCGAACGCCCGCGCCAGTTCCCGCTGCATCCCGTGGATGCGGGCGACGCGCATCTGCGCCGAGCAGATAAACGAGATCAGCGCCCCGAAGGGCGGGTCGCGGACGATCCGCATCCCCTCGTACGCGTCGTATGCACGGGCCAGTAGCGGGTCGTCGGGCGTGGCCGCCCGGATCGCCGCGAGGTCGTCGCCGAGCCGGAGAAGCCGCCGGAGGTGGGGCGTGGCGTCGACGTTCGACTCCCACTCCAAGCGGCCTTCGACCTGCCTCGTACGGATCACGGCCGGCCCGTCACCAGTCCGCACCGCAGTCCAGTACCAGGCCGATCCGCCGTACGGTGCGTCAGTCTCGTACATCCGGCCGTCCTCGCGGTTCCACAGGTACGACTGGCCGCTCTCGACCGTCGACTGGAGGTCGAAGCCACCCGGCAGCGACGCGACCGGAATCTCCCCGCGTTCCATCGGTCTGACCGTGGGACGCGACCCGTTTCGTCCTTGCGGTCGGAGGCCAACCTTCTTATTTCTGGATAGTGAATCCCTAGCTATGAATTGTCGAGTTGTCGTCGAGGCTGCGGTTCCGGTATACGACGTGGAAACGGCGGACGAAGCGGTCCGGATCGCCATCTCGAAGACGGGCGAGATGCTGAACCCGGACCTCAACTACGTCGAGATAAACATGGGCGAGCGCCACTGCTCGCACTGTGGGGAGCAGCTCGAACCGGCCTTTCTCGCCGCCGACGAGAGCCTCGTCGCGCTGGAACTGGAGATGACCGTGTTCAACGTCGAACGGGAGGAACACGCGGCACGGATCGCGCGCAAAGAGATCGGTCAGCGCCTCGAGAACATCCCCCTCGACGTCCTGACGATCGAGGAGATCGAAGAGGAAAACGGGACGGAAGAAGAGGAGTCGGACGACGCGGAGACGTCTGAGACGACCGATCAGCGCGAGGAGAGCGAAACTGGCGACGAGGACGTCCTGCCGGAGTTCGAGGAACTCATCGACGAGTGAGCGCGCGCTGACCGGGGGAAACTGTCGGCGGAAGAAACGGACGCGTTCAGTCGGCGGCCGCGGGGACCTGTTCCTGTTCTTTCTCCTGCTCGACCGTGTCGGTCATCTCGCTGGTGATGCCGTCGGCGAGCGCGAAGACCGCCGCCTTGTGGTCGGTCTTCGACTTGTGGATCGATGTCGGACGGACCCCCAGACGCGAGTACTCCTCGTGCTCGACCGACCCACCCGTGCGTTCCTCGAAATGGCTCTCTACCTGTGCAAGCAGGCCGTGAAGATGAATGAGCTCCTGCTTTTTCATGGTCACCCGTTCGTAGAAACTCTAGGGTTATAGTGTTACTCTGAGGTCCGTTAACACACGACCCCAGCCGTCACGTCCGGTGGATCCACGGGCCGCGAACCGGCGAACGAGCCAGCGCCCCGCCTCCCGACCCCTCGATGAAAGGCTTTTAGCCGCGGTCACTCCATGCTTCCGACATGGATTACGAGGACCAGCTCGACCGCGCCCTCGAGGAGACGCCCGACATCGAGGGGAGTTCCGAGCGGTTCGACGTCCCGGACCCGGAAGTCCGGCAGGAAGGCAACGTCACGGTCTACGAGAACTTCCAGCGGACGGTCGACCGGTTCGACCGGGCCGAGGACCACGTGATGAAGTTCCTGCAGGACGAACTCGGGACCAGCGGTCACATCGACGAGAGCGGCCGGGCGAGGCTGACCGGCGAGTTCAGCGAGCGGCGCATCCGCGACGCCATCGAGGAGTACGCAGACGAGTTCGTCATCTGTCCGGAGTGTGGCCTGCCGGACACGCGCCTCGAACGCGAGCAGGGTGCGACGCTGTTGCGGTGCGAGGCCTGCGGTGCGCGGTCGGCGACGAGCGGCTAGGCGAGTTCCTTCAGCGTCGCCAAGTCCTGCTCGGTTCGCATGAATTCCGCGAGCCGGCGACTGTCCTGACAGCCCGGACAGTCGAACGATTGCTTGTGGGAGGGCAGGTCCGTCGGCGTCGACTCCCATCGCTTTCCACACGCGGGACAGAGCAACCTGACGTAGGTTTCGACCATGCGTGCCGCTAACACACGACGCGAGGTGAAAAAACTTGCCGCGAATTCCGGTGTGGATATAAGCAGGCGCTCCGCGGGGACCCGGGCCGGCTCCGTTCCGTCTAGGCCGGGAGGTTCTCGGCTTCGAGGAGTTCCTTGTAACGGTTGCGGATGGTGACCTCGGAGATGTCGGCGACCTCGCTGACCTCGCTCTGGGTGACCTTCTCGTTGGTGAGGAGGGCGGCGGCGTAGACCGCCGCGGCCGCCAGGCCGACCGGACTCTTGCCGCTGATAATGCCGCGGCCCCGGGCGGCCTCTAGCAGTTGCCGGGCCCGCCGCTCCACCTCGTCGGAGAGGTCGAGGTCCGAGACGAACCGCGGGACGTAGCTCTCGGGATCCGCGGGCTGAATCTCGAGGTTCAACTGCCGCACCACGTACCGGTAGGTCCTCGTCAGTTCCATCTTCTCGACGCGGGAGACGCTGTTGATTTCGTCGAGGCTGCGGGGGGTGCCGGCCTGGCGGGCGGCGGCGTAGAGGGCGGCGGTGGCGACGCCCTCGATCGAGCGGCCGGGCAGGAGGTTTTCGTCGAGCGCGCGGCGGTAGATGACCGAGGCGGTTTCCCGGACGTTCTCGGGCAATCCGAGCGCGGAGGCCATGCGGTCTATCTCGCCGAGTGCCTGCTTGAGGTTGCGCTCCTTCGAGTCGCGGGTCCGGAACCGCTCGTTCCAGGTCCTGAGCCGCTGCATCTTCTGGCGCTGGCGC
>PXRG01000038.1:15597-38382 GCA_003021105.1 Halobacteriales archaeon QS_1_68_17 | reverse complement strand
GATGCCGTCCTCCGAGACGACCAGTCCACACTCCGTACAGACCGTCTCGCCGTGCTCCGCGTCGGTGGCGAGCGTCCCGCCACACTCCGGACAGACCTGCTCCGTCTCACCGGTCTCTCTCGGCTCCGTTACCTGCTTCTCGTGGGTTCGGGTTGTCGTATCGCTCATGATTGTGATGGACGGATAGGCCACTCTCCGGCGGCGGAAGCCATAAAAGCCGGATGCTGGTGCCTAACTATTGGTAAGTCAGCGGAGTATATAAACCTTGCGCGGTTCTGCACTCCCGAGAACAGCCGGGAAAAGCGTCGCTGTCCGCCGTTTTCGAGGGTTACATCCCTCCGGAATTCGCGTCCTCGACGACTGTCAGGTCGAAGCTCTCGTCCGCGGGGGCGTCGCCCGGCATCAGGTACCCACCCGCGAACCCGGTGTAGACCGTCCCGCCCTCGACGGCGAGGTCGAAGGAGGCGACGACGTCGCCATGTCGGTCGGTTCCTCCGTCGGGGTGTCTCCCCCGCCGTCGCCGGCCCTACCACTGCCGCCGTGCCACCGAGCCCCTTGATGACTTCCCGTCGCGTCCGTCGTGGCATTGCGTCCCGACAGAAGAATGGTCAGAAAATCAATATTTCCCCGATTTCGCCCACAGTCTCACCCAATTTCGGCCATAGATGAGTAGCGAGCGCCGGTAATCGGGGAAATCGGTCGGGTTCGGCGAGGGAATTCGTGGTTCGCGGTTCCGAGCATCGGCCTGCTATTCGCTTCGCGCCGGGGCGGTCTGCCCCGGCCCGGCAGCGTCCCGCAGCGGAGCCCGGATTACTCGGGTTCCTCGACCGGCGCGCCGGGCACGTTCCTCTTGACGCTGCGGAGTCCCTTCCTGGCACCCTGTTTGGAAACGTAGCCCTGTCCGCTGTCGGCGACGATGTTCCCGTTGTCGTGCCGGAGCCGCCAGCGCCACTTCCCCTCGGCGTCCTCGAAGAGTTCGAACGTCGCTTTACTCCCGCCCTCTTCGGGCGCTGTCTCGTCTTTCGACCGGTCGACGACGTGGGCACCGGGCGCGTTTCTCCTGGTGCTTTCGAGACCCTGCTGGGCTTTCTGCTTCGAGGCGTACCCTTCGCCACAGTCGGCGATGACGTTGCCGTTCCGGTGGACGAGCCGCCAGCGATGGTCGCTGGCCCTGTCCTCGTAGCGTTCGAACCGGGCCTTGCTCGCGACGACGCCGGTCTCGACGTCGCCCTCCTCTTCGGCCCATTCGAGTTCGATCTCGAGGGAAACGTCACCCTCGTCTCGTTCGACTTCGACCTCCATGTCCGGTTCGGCCGGCACGTCGACGGCCACGCTCTGGTCGTCGTCGACCGCGACACGCTCGCCGCTCCCGAGTCGGTCGGCGAGCCGCCGGAAGAACGATGCGATCCGTCGACGCTTGCGCGGCGTCCGTTGCTCGTAGACGGTTTCGTCTGTCACAGGGGCAGTCGAAGCGGCTCTCGTATAATTCTATTCTCCGAACTGATACTGGTGGCTGTAAGTACGTGGAAACTCGAATTGAGAATCCAGGCGGAAAGGGTCTGTATCCGCAGATAGCAGAGACTGGTGAGTAAAAGAATTACAGCCACCAGTATGAACGTCGGCGGTAGTCGCGTGGCACGTCCAGCCCCGGGAGTCGTGGTTCGACGCGCGTCGCATGCGGACGTTCGCCGGGAGAGAATCTCGAAGTGCGCGGGAAGAGCGCCGGCAGTCTCATAGTGATTACTGTGAATAGTTTCATCGGCGGTGTCGAAAGATGCCGATTCAGTTGCTCTCATCATCGACACGGATTGTCACGGCGGTAAAGAGTCCCAACAATCACTATCAGTCCCAGGTGACCCAGGACAGAAAGAGGATGCCGCCGAGTTCGAGCAGTTGCACGAACATCATCGCTCGGCCGGCAATCGGTGCGGCGCTGTTCAGCAGCGTCGCCACCTGGGGATCGACGAGGTAGTAGTAGACCGAAAGCAGGTTCTCAGCGAGCAGTAGGACGGCGAACACCGAGAGGCCGAGGGTGTGTTTCGTCCTGAACGTCCGGTAGTTCCGGGCCCAGATACCTGCCAGTACGGCCAGCAGCAGGCCGCTGACAGCGGCAGCCCCGCCCGCGAGCGTCAACCAGAGGCCCATCTGTACCCTCCTTGGTATCTCGTCCGAATATACTCTTTCCCAATTTCGCCCATAATCACTCTCACTCGACCTCCTGGATGATCTCCTCGACCGTCTCCCACCGCTGCTGGACCCGGTCGGACGGCAGGTAGACGGCACCGTAGTCGTCGCCGCTGTCGGTGACGATGTCGTGTTCCGCGAGCACGTCGAGGTGGTGCCTGACGGTCTTGTAATCCAGATCCAGCGCCTCCGCCAGCTTGTTCGCGTTCCGGGGCCGCTCGTCCAGGGCTCGCAGGATACGCGCGCGGTTTTTCCCCCCGCGCGTCCCGGTGAGCACGTACCAGAGAGCGGCCTCCATCACCGGGTCAATCACGGTCCCGCTATGTAAGACCACCGACAGAGCGCGAGAGCGGCGGTCCTCCGACCTCCGTCCGGGGATCGTCCGGGAAGGGGGTCGCGGCTCATACGGTGAAAAGGTGTCCCGCGGTTCACCCGCCGGCGTCCCGACTCCCGGCTCGTGTCGCGGCTCACACGGTGAAAAGGTGTCCCTCGTGTGGCACGTCGAACAGGCCAATGCGCGCGCCGGCGTCCAGCCAGGCGTGTCCGTAGGAGAACGCCGCCAGGGCGTTGACGGGGTCGTCCTCGGCCCGGAAGTGGCGGCCGTCCTCCAAGTACGAGGCGGCCATCTCGCGGAACTCGCCGGCGGCGGTCGCCAGCGGCGTCCCCGGCGGGACGGCCACCTCCGCGGCGTCCAGTGCCTCGGCCAGCAGATCCTCGTAGCGGTCGGTCTTCGCCTCCAGGTCGGTCATATCGGCTCCTCGCCCGGGGTCGGCCTGAATCTGTCGCCGGATCGCGGCCGTGACGGTCCCGAGTAACGACGACGGGGCTGTGCGCGCTCGTCACGACAGCGCAACGTACAAACCGCCGCCAATCAAACCAGGGTGTATGACAGAGGAGGTCGTCGAACATCGCCGGCTCATCATCGCGGGCACCGGGATCGCGGGCCTGACGGCGGCGATCTACGCCGGCCGATCGAACAACGACCCGCTGGTGCTGGAGGGCGACGAACCCGGCGGGCAACTGACACTGACAACGGACGTGGCGAACTACCCGGGCTTCCCGGACGGGATCAGCGGCCCGGACCTCGTCCAGCGGATGAAAGACCAGGCGGCCCAGTTCGGGGGCGACATCGACCACGGGATCGTCGTCGACGTGGACGACTCCCGTCGGCCGTTCCGGGTCGAACTCAGGAACGGCGACGTCTACACGGCCGACGCCTTCATCGCCGCCAGCGGCGCGAGCGCCCGCACCCTGGGCATCCCCGGCGAGGACGACCTGATGGGCTACGGCGTCTCGACGTGTGCGACCTGCGACGGGGCTTTCTTCCGGGACGAGAACATGCTCGTGATCGGCGGCGGCGACGCCGCCATGGAGGAGGCGAGCTTTCTCACGAAGTTCGCGGACACCGTCTACATCGCCCACCGCCGCGAGAACTTCCGGGCCGAGGACTACTGGATCGACCGCGTCCAGGAGCACGTCGAGGCCGGCGACATCGAGATCATGCGTAACACCGAGGCAATCGAGATCCACGGCACGCCCGAGGACGGCGTCGACCGCGTCACGCTGGTCCGCCACCCCGAGGGCCACCCCAAGGAGAAACTCGACGACCCCGATTACGAGGTCGAACAGTTCGACTTCGAGGTGGGCGCGGTCTTCCTGGCGATCGGTCACACCCCCAACACGGAGTACCTCGAAGGGACCGGCGTCGAGATGGACGAGGCGGGCTACATCGTCACCGAGGGCGGGAAGGGTGCCGGCCAGACGCGGACTGATGTCGACGGCATCTTCGGCGCGGGCGACGTCGTGGACTTCCACTACCAGCAGGCCATCACCGCGGGCGGGATGGGCTGCGAGGCGGCCATCGACGCCGACGAGTACCTCGAAGAACACGCGACCGTCGACGCCGGGGCGGGCGAGACCGCCACCGCGGAATCGGACGACTGACCGGCGACCCCACAGATGTTTACGTCTGCCTCCGAATGTGGGGGTATGACGGACATCGACGCCGAGACGACGACGGTGACGCTAGAGGCGGACGGCGAAACTGACGACCTCGAACTCCCGACCGCGCTGATCGGGATGCTCGCGGAGGGCGGCGAGAGCGCGCCGACGGTCGTCGGCGACATCGCCATGTTCGGGTTCGCCCAGCGGATTCACGGGGCGGTCCACCACAGCCGTGACGAACCCAGCGACGAGATCAAGGCCGTCGAGGAGGCCACGCTGGCGCTGTTCGAGGACCGGTTCGGCCAGTCGTTCGCCGAACTGACCGGCCACGACCACTGACGGCCGCGCGGGCGATTTCACTCGCTGACTCTGTCGACGAGCGCGTGGAGGCTCTCGACTTCGTACGTCGGATCCACCGCGAGATCGTAGTCCCGCCGGTGGGACCGCCGGAGAAACGCCGAGTCGATTCCCGATCGGCGAGCGACGCGGACGTCGCACTCGCTGTCGCCGACGTACAGCGCCCGCTCGCACCCGAGGTCCTCGATTGCTCGCTGGAGGTAGTACGGTTCGGGTTTCATCCGGCCGACGCCGTCGAGCGTCGGCTCCCGGCCGTAGCAACACTGGAACTGGTCGGCGAGACCGAAATGCGAGAGGACGAACTCGACGGTCTCGTGTTGGTTGTTGCTGACCAGCCCCTTGCCCGCGTCCAGCGACCGGACCGCGGTGACGTCCTCGTATAGCGGCTTGTCGCCGGCCCGCATCGCGGCCTGCTGGGCGCGCGATGCTTTCCGTTCCCGGAGCCGCCAGACCGACTCCGGGTCCAGGTCGTACGCCTCGCAGACCTCGCGGACCGCGGCCGGGTCGTGGCCGTACAGGGCCTCGACGTCGCGCTCCCGCGGCGAGTCGACGCCGACCGCGGCCAGCGTCTCCCGGACCGCCTCCTCGACGAGTTCGCCGGCCGTCAGTTGCGTGAGTACGCCGTCGTTGTCGAAAATCACCGCGTCGTAGCTGCTCATGTGGTCCCGGATCGACCCGACCGTACGGGCGGAATCGTCTTCCCGTTTTCCCCTCGCCGCTGTCGGCGGAGACCCGACGCGGATCAGGGGACCGTCCACCGGAGGAGGACGCCGTCGTCGATCCGGCGGACGTCCGACAGCGAGAGTCGCGGGAACTCATCGAGGAACCCCTCGCCGTCGGCCAGCGTCGGCGCGTCCCGGCCCCCGATAACCATCGGGCCAACGAACACGGAGAGTTCGTCGACGAGTCCCTCCTCGAACAGCGAGAAGATGAGTTCGCCGCCGCCCTCGACCATCAGGCGGTCGAGCCCCTCGTCTTCGAGGCGGTCGAACGCCTCCCCGAGGGCCACGCGCTCGCGTCCGGCCGCGACGACGGTCGCGCCGGCCTCGGCCATGTCGCGTTGCCAGTCGGCCGGCGCGGCCTCGCTGACCAGCAGGTAGGTCGGTGCCTCGTCGTCGAGCACGGCGGCGTCGGGGGGCGTCCGGAGACGGGAGTCCGCGACCACCCGGGCGGGGTTGGCCGGCAGTCCCCGCTCGCGGCGCTTTGCGCGCCGTTCGTCGCTGTCGACCGTCAGCGAGGGGTCGTCCGCCAGTACGGTCCCGACCCCGACCATGACCGCGTCGCTGTCGGCACGGAGCTCGTCGACCCGGTCGAAGTCGGCCGGCCCGCTGATCGTGACCTGTCTCCGCTCGCGGGTCGAGAGCTTCCCGTCGGCGCTCGTCGCGGCGTTGACGACGACTCGCATACGAAAGCGACGGCCGGTCCCGCCGAAAACGTTTACGAACGCGACGGGCACAACAACGGTTTTTACCCGGCCACCGCCAACTGCGGGTGATGTCTATCGACGACCATGCCGAGGAACTCGCCTCCGACCTCGGCGTCGACAAAGAGGAGGTCAGAGAGAAGCTCGACAACCTGGTGTCGTACAACGTCCCCGTGGAGGAGGCCAAACAGAGCCTCCGCCGCCAGTACGGCGTCGCCGACGCAGACGACGACGGCGCGCCGACGGCCAAGGACCTCGCCGAGCTGACGCCCGACGATTCGAACGTCACCGTCACCGGCACCGTCCTGACGGTCGGCAAGCGGTCGATCCGCTACCAGGGCGAGGACCAGGTCATCTACGAGGGCGAGATCGCCGACGAGACCGGCGTGGTCTCGTACACCTCCTGGACCGAGTTCGACCGCCAGCCGGGCGAGACCGTCCGGATCGGGAACGCCGGCGTCCGGGAGTGGGACGGCGAGGCCGAACTGAACATCGGCGAGAGCACGACCGTCGAACCGATCGACGCGTCGCTCGACGTCGACCGCCGGATCGGCGGGGACGCGTCGCTGTCGGAGATCGAACCCGGCGACCGCGGAGTGAACCTGGAGATCCGCGTTCTGGAGGGCGAGCGGAAGGTCATCGACGGCCGCGACGGGGAGACCGAGATCCTCAGCGGCGTGCTGGCCGACGAGACGGCGCGGCTTCCCTTCACCGACTGGGATCCCCACCCCGAAATCGAGGCCGGAGCGTCGCTCCGCCTGGAGAACACCTACGTCCGGGAGTTCCGGGGCGTCCCGTCGGTGAACGTGTCGGAGTTCTCGACGGTCGAACGGCTGGCCGACCCGGTCGCGGCACGCGAGGAACCCGAACGGCTGTCGATCCGGGAGGCCGTCGGCCGGGGCGGGGCCTTCGACGTGGAACTGGTCGGGAACGTGCTCGCGGTCCGCGACGGCTCCGGGTTGATCGAGCGGTGTCCGGAGTGCGGCCGGGTCATCCAGAAGGGCCAGTGTCGCACCCACGGCGAGGTCGACGGCGTCGACGACCTCCGGGTGAAGGCCATCCTCGACGACGGGACCGACACCGTCACCGCCGTTCTCGACGACGAACTGACCGCCGACGTGTACGGCGGCGGGATCGAGGACGCGAAGGACCACGCCCGCGACGAGATGGACCAGACGGTCGTCGCGGACACCATCCGCGAACGGATCGTCGGCCGCGAGTACCGCGTCCGCGGGTCGCTGTCGGTCGACGAGTACGGCGCGAACCTCGACGCGACGGCCTTCGCCGAGAGCGACGACGACCCGGCCGCCCGGGCCGACGCCCTCCTGGCGGAGGTGGGCCGATGAGCGCCGACGACGGCCCGGGCCGCCGCGAGGTCGCCTATCGGCTGTTCGCCGCCGAGTTCGACGACGCGGACTTCTCGTACTCCGAGAGCGACGAGGAGCGCGCGCCCAACTACGTGGTGACGCCCACGGGCGCACGGATCAACCGCCTGTTCGCGGTCGGCGTCCTCACGGAGGTCGAGCAGGTCAGCGACGACGTGCTCCGGGCGCGGGTCGTCGACCCCACCGGTCCGTTCGTCATCTACGCCGGGCAGTACCAGCCCGACGAACTGGCGTTCCTCGACCGGACGGACCCGCCCGCGTTCGTCGCCGTCACCGGGAAGGCTCGCACCTTCCAGCCCGACGACTCCGACCGGGTGTTCACCTCCGTCCGGCCGGAGAGTCTCAACGAGGTCGACGCGGCCACCCGCGACCGGTGGGTCGTCGGGGCCGCAGAGCGCACCCTCGACCGGGTCGCTACCTTCGCGGACGCGCTGGCGATGGATCGGCGCGGCGACGATCTCCGGGACGTGCTGGTCGAACGCGGCGTCGACCCCGGTCTCGCGGAGGGGATCGCGCTCGCCACCGAACACTACGGGACGACACCGGCGTACCTGGCGGCCGTCCGGGACCTGGCGACGGACGCCGCCCGGGTCGTCTCGGGCGACCGCGAGGAGGTCGAACCGCTCGCGGCCGCGCCGGACGAGGCCGGACCCCCGGACCTCGACGCGCTCCGCGACTCGCTGGGCGGCGTCGACGCCGGAATTGAGGGCGCATCCGCGGCCGGGACGGCCGCGGGCGAGCGCGAGACCGGGACCGCGTCGGCAACGGGGTCGACGAGCGCCGGCGGACCCGACTCCGCGCCGAGCGCGACGAGCGGCGCTGGAGCCGGAGACACGGCCGGATCGGGGGCGAGCGAAACCGAAGCCAGCACGGGGACGCAGGACGGAGACAGCGGGCAGGAGTCGCCGGTCCGCGAAACGCCGACAGCAGGCGACGAATCGACGGCAGCCGACAGCGGACCGGTGGACGCGACCGCCGGTCAGGACGCCGGCGGGGAGGCCGCTGGAAGCGCCGAAACGGGCGGGAGCGGGGCGTCCGAGGACCTGGGTGACTTCGATCCGGGCGAGTTCGACCTCGACGACGACGAGCGCGAGCGGATCGAGGACGAGTACGGCACCGAGTTCGAAACCGGCACCGAGGTCGACGAACCCGGCGCGGCGGACATCGAACCCGAGGCGGCCGAGAGCGGCGAGAGCAGCGAGAGCGGCGAGAGCGGCGAGAGCGGAGCCCCCGGTGGCCCCGAGGGAACCACGGAGGAGCCCGAGCCAGCCGGTAAGCAGGCGGCCGGTTCGGCGGACGGCGAGGAGATGACGGAGAGCCCGGAGTCGGGGTCGGAACCCGATGCCGAACCCGGAGCGGGCGACGCAGACGGGGACGGTGCGACTGCCGACTCGGCGGGCGAAACTGCCGACGAGGCCGACGAGGACGGAGAGATCCCGGATGCCGAGGACGTCGACCTCGAAGACGCCGTGATGGACGCAATGCGGGATCTCGACGACGGCGACGGGGCCGACCGCGAGGCCGTGATCGGGTCGGTCGTCGACGACTACAGCGCCGACCGCGGGGACGTAGAGGACGCCATCGGCGACGCGCTGATGAACGGCCGGTGTTACGAACCGGGCGACGACAGGCTCAAGCCCATCTGATGGCGGTCGAACCGGTGCCCGGCGAACCGGCAGCGGTGGCCGACCTCGCGGACGAGCGCGCGCTGGTGATCGCGGACTACCACGCCGGGATCGAGGTGGGTCTCCGCGCCGAGGGGGTCGAACTGGCGAGCCGGGCCGAGAAGCGCCGCGACCACGTCTGCTCGCTGGTGGACGGGACCGGCGTCGACAGGGTCGTCGTCCTCGGGGACCTGGGCAACGGGATCGGCGCGTCGCGCCGCGACGAGCGACGCGAGATCCGGGACTTCCTGTGGTTCCTGACGGACCGCGTCCCGGTGACGCTCGTCAAGGGCAACCACGACGGGGAGATCGAGGACCTGGTCGCCGACGCGGGTTTCGACGACGTCGCGGTGACCCCCGGCGACGGCCACCGCGCTGGGGCGGTCGGGTTCGCCCACGGCCATACCTGGCCGCGTCCCGACGTCCTGGCCGCGGACGTGGTCTGTGTCGGCCACGAACACCCGATCGTCAGGCTGGAAGACGAGGTCGGCGGAGCCAGGACTGAACGCGCCTGGCTCCGGGGGCGGATAGATCCCGGGCCGTTCGAATCACACTACGGGACGGACCTCGAACTCGACGGCGAACTGGTCGTGTTCCCGGCGTTCAACGACCTCTGTGGCGGCACTTGGATCAACGTCGAGGCGGAGTTCCTCTCGCCGTTCCTGCCCGCGGGCCTGACCGGCGGCGAGGCATACCTCCTCGACGGAACCCGCCTCGGACCGTACGAGCAGGTCTAGACGGGACAGAAAGGAATTTCGATCTGAAAGCCCCGGACGGTGATGACCTGCGTCTGGCACTCGCCGAACGGTCGCGGACAGTACCCCTGGTAGGTCGGGTTCGGACAGTCCTCCTGCGGCGGGGGGAGTTCCGGCGGATCGTCGAAGGAAGTCGACGGTCCCACGTCGTCGCTATCGACATCTGCCGCACCGGCCGGGGCGGCGACCAGCAATATCGCCAGCACAGCCGCCGCGAACGCGACGTACCGTCCGAATCGGTTCGCCTGCCGATCTAGTTGTCGGGGCGACATTATTTCATTCTACTTTAAGATTTGAAAACTAATATTTCTTTTCACGAAATCATGTGGCAATCCGGGGCCGCGAAGCGTCACGGTGTGGGAGTGGAACCGCGACGTTTAATCGGCCGAGGCCCCAATCCGGACCGATGACCGACGGCGGAGCGACGGCCGGCATGGCCGCGTTCACGCACCTGGGCGAGAGGGTGCGGGCCGCGCTCGGCGAGCGCGGGTTCGACACGCCCACGGAGCCACAGCGCCGGGCGATTCCCCCGCTGGCCCGCGGGCAGGACGCGCTCGTGATCGCGCCGACCGGCACCGGGAAGACCGAGACGGCGATGCTCCCCGTCTTCGACGCCATCGTCGAGTCGCGGGCAACGGAGGGAGAACGGTTCGGCATCTCGGCGCTGTACGTGACGCCGCTCAGGGCGCTGAACCGCGACATGCGCGAGCGCCTGGAGTGGTGGGGCGAGACGCTCGACGTCGAGGTGGACGTCCGCCACGGCGACACCACCGACTACCGCCGCCAGCAGCAGGCCGACGACCCGCCTGACGTGCTGGTCACGACGCCGGAGACGCTACAGGCCATGCTGACGGGCCGGAAACTCCGCCGCGCGCTCGGCGACGTCGAGCACGTCGTCGTCGACGAGGTCCACGAACTGGCGGCCGCAAAGCGGGGTGTGCAACTGACCGTCGGGCTGGAACGGTTGCGGGACCTGGCCGGCCCGTTCCAGCGGGTCGGCCTGTCGGCGACGGTGGGCGATCCCGGCGAGGTGGGGAAGTTCCTCACCGGCGACCGGGGGTGCGAACTCGTTGCCGTCGACGCGGGGAGCGCGCTGGACGTGACGGTCCGCCGGCCGGAGGTGACCGGGGAGGACGAACGCCTCGCGGGCGAACTGATGACCGACCCAGAGGTCGCCAGCCACGTCCGGGCCATCGACGAGATCGTCGCCGAACACGAGTCGACGCTGGTGTTCGTCAACACCAGACAGACCGCGGAGGCGCTGGGATCGCGGTTCAAGAAACTCGGGACGAACATCGGCGTCCACCACGGCTCGCTCTCGAAGGAAGCCAGAATCGAGGTCGAAGACGAGTTCAAGGCCGGCGAACTCGACGCCCTGCTGTGTACCTCCTCGATGGAACTGGGGATCGACGTGGGCCGGATCGACCACGTGGTCCAGTACGCCAGTCCGCGGCAGGTGAGCCGCCTGCTCCAGCGGGTCGGCCGGGCGGGCCACCGCCGGGACGAGGTCTCGTCGGGGACCATCGTCACCTCGCACCCGGACGACACGTTCGAGGCGCTGGCGATCGCCCGGCAGGCCGCGGCCGGGCAGGTCGAGCCGGCCGACATCCACCACGGCAGCCTCGACACCGTCGCCAATCAGGTCGCGGGGCTCGTGATGGGACGCGGGGAGATTTCGGCGATGATGGCCTACGAGGTCCTCACCCGGGCTTACCCGTTCCGGGACGTAGACCGGGAGGCGTTCAAGTCGGTCGTGCGCCAGCTCGCCGAGAACCGCGTCGTCTGGCTCGACGAGGACGACGACAGGATCGAAAAGCGCGGGGGCACCTGGCAGTACTTCTACGAGAACCTCTCTATGATCCCCGACGAGGCGACCTACGAGGTGTACGACATGGCCAGCGGCCGCCAGGTCGGCACGCTCGACGAGCGGTTCGTCGTCAACTTCGGGGCCCCGGGCGAGGTCTTCATCCAGCGCGGCGAGATGTGGCGGATCACCGAAATCGAAAACGACGAGGCGGAGGTGAAGGTCACGCCAATCGAGGACCCCGGCGGCGAGGTCCCCTCGTGGACGGGCCAGGAGATCCCGGTGCCGTTCGACGTGGCCCGGGAGGTCGGCGAGATCCGGACGGTCGCCCGCGACCAGCTCCGTGACGGCGGGGACCGGAGCGCGGTGGCTCGCTATCTCTGCCGGCGGTACCCCGCGGACGAGGGGACAGTCGAGGCGGCGCTGGAACAACTGGACGGCCACGACGCCCCGGTGCCGGGCCCCGACCGCCTGCTCGTGGAGTTCCACGGCCGGGAGGTCGTGATCAACGCCTGTTTCGGCCACAAAGTAAACGAGACGCTCGGCCGGCTGGTGTCGGCCCTGATCGGCCAGCGGACCGGATCGTCGGTCGGGATGGAGGTCGATCCCTACCGGATCGAACTGGAGATGCCCCGGGGCGTGACCGGCGGCCAGGTCGTCTCCGTCCTCCGGGAGACCGACCCCGCCCACGTCGAGGGGATCGTCGAACTGAGCATGAAAAACGCCGACGCCTTGAAGTTCAAGCTGGCGCAGGTGGCGGCGAAGTTCGGGGCGCTCAAGCGGTGGCGGGGGAGCGGGTCGTCCCGCTTCGGCCGCGACCGCCTGCTGGACGCGCTGGCGGACACGCCGGTCTACGACGAGGCCGTCAGGGAACTGCTCCACGAGGACCTCGCCGTCGGGGACGCCGCGGCGGTGCTCCGGCGGATTCAGGACGGCGACCTGACGGTGGCGACCGTCGGGGAGCGGACGCCCATCGGCCGCGGCGGCCGGTCGTCGGGTCGGGAACTGCTCGCCCCGGAGAACGCCGACGCGAGCGTGATCGAGACCGTCCGCGAACGGATCCGGAACGACCGCGTGATCCTCCTCTGTCTCCACTGCCACGACTGGGAGCGCAAGACGAAGGTAAAGCGCGTCTCCGACCGGCCGGAGTGTCCCCGCTGCGGGTCGACCCGGATCGCCGCGCTCAATCCCTGGGCCGACGAGGTGGTGGCCGCGGTCAGGGCCGACGAGAAAGACGAGGAACAGGAGAAACAGACCCGCCGGGCCTACCGCGCGGCGAACATGGTCCAGAGCCACGGGAAACGGGCAGTGATCGCGCTGGCGGCCCGTGGCGTCGGACCCCACAACGCCGCCCGCATCATCAACAACCACCGCGAGGACGAGGACGACTTCTACCGCGACATCCTCGCGCGCGAACGGGAGTACGCTCGCACCCAGTCGTTCTGGGATTGATAGTGATTGTTGCGACTCTTTACCGCCGAGAAGTCACAATTCGTGGAACCGTAGTGGCTTCCGTAGGGAGCGCAGTCTCCACAGGCGTTGATTCGGGGCGTCCCTCTCCTACCTGTTTCGCACCGCGAGAAAGAATGTTCCACGCCGCGTTCCAGTCTCGGTCGACGGTGAATCCGCACGATGGGCAGGAATGTTCGCGGACCCACAACGGCTTGTCCGTCGATACACCGCAAGACATTTTGGTGTCCGTATGCCGCGCGGGTCTCATCCCGAGGCCTCGTCCGCCAGCCGTTCCGCGTCGCTGACGCGGATCGATCCCGCGATCTCCTCGGGCAAGGAGACGCGAGTTCCATCGGCCAGCGCGACGGTCACCATCCCGATAGGTGCGACCTCGACGACTTCGAGCGTCGTATCGGGGGTGATGCCCCGTTCGTCGAGGTATGCCAACTCCTCGGCGTCTCGGTCACGGACGCGCCTGACAACCACCTCGTCGCCCACGTCGTACTCGCTGAGCGCGTCCGCGGGCGGGTCGTCGATCGGATCGAGACGCGGCGCTCGAACTCCTCGCTGATGTGGTGTTCGAGCCGGTCGGCCTCCTCGTGGACGCTGGCCCAGTCGTAGCCCAGTTTTTCCGCGAGGTAGGTTTCGAGCAGCCGGTGATGGCGGATCACCTCCAGGGCGACCGTCTCGCCCTCCTCGGTCAGCCGGACGCCCTTGTACTTCTCGCGGTCGACCAGCCCGTCGCGCTCCAGCTTCTCCATCATGCTGGTGGCCGTCGGCGGCGTCACGTCCAGCGTGTCCGCGATCCGCGAGGTGGCCACGCGGGCACCCTCCCCGTCTCCCCCCTCCTCGCGCTGGAGCCGGTAGACCGCCTTGAGATAATCCTCCATCTCGGCGCTCAGCATGCCCGGATCTAGACGGGTCTAAATTAAATAGGTACCGGGGGTGTCAGCCGGGCCAGACCAGCGAGACGATCGCCAGCACGATGAAGGCGATCACGAGCCACTTTGCGATGTCCATCGAGAGACCGGCGACGCCGCCGGCCCCGAGCAGTCCAGCGACCAGCGCCAGCACGAAAAACGCGATGGCGAGTTCCAGGATCGCCACGTCAGCGACCCCCCTGGCCGGACCACGGTCGGTGCGAGCGACGCGTCGCGTCGGATGTCGTGCTCTGGTTCATCTCCGACTGATTCTACCCCCGGGACGGTCGAAACTTCGTTGCCTGCGAGGGCATGCTCAACCGGGCTGGCGGGAGTCGTCGGTACCGAAAATCGGCACACTGAAGTCGGACCGGTCCTCCCTTCGGTCGACGTGACAGACGTCGCAGTGATCGAACTCGTCGGTGCAGCGTGCGCCCTCGTCGGCACGGTGTGTGCCGGCACTGTCGCCCACGAGTGTACACACGCGGCCGTACTCGCGGGGTTCGGCGTGCCCTACGAGATAGAGTGGTTTCCACGGACCCGCGGGTTCGCGGGGTCGCGGGCGCTGGCCTCGGTCACGCCGCGCTCGATCCCTGCCGGACTCCCACGCTGGCGACTCAGGACCGCCGCAATCGTGCCCGTCGTTCTGACGGTCCCGTTCTGGCCAGTTGTGGTCGGCCTCGTCCCGGACCCCCTCCGGACCGGCGGTCCGGCCGTCCAGGCGGCCGCGGTCGGCTGGCTGGCCTGTGCCATCCCGAGTCCGGCCGACTTCTCGCTGTTCTGGCACGCCGGGGAGTTCGTCGACGGGGCGACCGCCGATCCGGAACGGCCGGACCAGGATGGACGGTAGCCGTACCGTCGTCCCTTCGCCGCGACGGTGGGACAGCAGGCCTCAATCCTTCTCGCCGCGCCCGAGGGTGTAAAATTCCTCGTTGGGGCGCATGTCCGCCAGGTGAGCCATCCGGTTCGAGAGGTTGAAGAACGCGGCGACGCTGCCGATGTCCCAGATGGCCCGGCGCGAGAAGCCGTGGTCGCGGAGCCGTTCGAAGTCGGACTCGTCGACCGCGGGCCCGTTCTCGGTGAGCTTCACGGCGAAATCGAGCATCGCGCGGTGGCGGTCGCTGACGTCGGCGGTCCGGTGGTTGGTGGCGACCTGCTCGGCCAGGTGGGGGTCCTCGCTGTAGATGCGCAAGAGCGCACCGTGGGCGACGACACAGTAGAGGCAGTCGTTCGCGCCGCTGACCGCGACGACGATCATCTCGACTTCCTCGCGTTCGAGTTCCGTCTCCTCGACCAGCGCGTCGTAGTAGGCGAAGAAGGCCCGGAAGTGGGAGGGCCGGTAGCCGTACGCGAGGAAGACGTTCGGCGTGAATCCGGCCCGCTCGGTCTCCTCCGCGATGCGTTCCCGGAGGTCCTCCGGGAGGTCCTCGACGTCCGGTACCGGGAAGCGCGTCATTGCGTCCTCGGACATGCGAGAACACCCGGCGGGGCCGGCCTTAGTCGTTCGGTCGACGGGGACGCTTGTCGGTAGCCGTTCGGCCGGTCGCGAGGCCGGTGGTCGACACTACCCGTTCGATCCGTCGCGCAGTCGCTGGTAGTACCAGAGGAGCGCGTAGACGAGCACGCCGCCGGCAAAGAGGACGACCGGGATGGCAAACGGCCCGACCGTCTCGAGGACCCCGGCGACCGAGAGCACGGCCATCTCCCGGAGGTGAGGCCGGCCTGGCAAAAACTTCCACGGAAACGGATGGGATACGTTCTTGTGGGTTCGCTGGCAATCCCGGGTCGTGTATCGGACTGGCCACTACGGAGCGGCACTGCTCTGTTATGCACCTTTGGGAGCGCTCCTGCTCGTGGCCGGCCGGCCGGGGCTGGCGGTCGTCGGCGGGGCCGGGGTGCTCGCGCTGGCGCGGCTCCCCGATCACGACCTGCGCGTCCCGCTGCTCTCGCACCGCGGGCCGACGCACACGCTCCTCTTCGCGGCCATCGTCGGCCTTGCAGTCGGCGGCGTCGGGTGGCTACTCGGGTCGGGCGAGGCATTCGGGAGCGCGGGCGGCCCGGTGCTGGCCGGCCTCGGAGTCCTCGTCGGGACGCTCGCGGTCGTCTCGCACCTGCTGGCCGACGCGCTCACGCCCGCGGGTGTGACCCCGTTCTGGCCATTTTCCTCCCGGAATTACTCGTTCGGGGTCGCGACCGCCGACAATCCGATCGCCAACTACGGGCTGTTGGCGCTCGGCGTGTTCGTCTCGGTGTTGCTCGCCGTGGCCCTGCGGTGACGCCCTACAGAAAGCCCTGTTCTTCGAGCTGTACCATCACGTCGTCGACGAAGTCGTCGACGGTCTCGTAGGGGAAGTCGCCGCCGCCGAGTTTCGTGTTCAGTTCCATCGCCGTCATCGAGAAGTCGCCGGACTCGAACTTCGTCGACGGGCCGTTCGGCAGCGCCGGCACCAGGTCCATCGGGCTGGAGATGGGGTAGTCGGCACCCTCGAACGCCTCGACGAACTGCTCGCGGAGGTCCTCCTTGTCGACCATGTGTGGTCGGCCATACTCCGTTCGTCGGTAAAAAACCCGGCGAGAACACACCCCCGACCAGTTGTCCGCCGTTTACGCCCGGCCGGAAGTCGGCCCCGCCAGCTCCGAATCCTGGACCGCCGGAACTGGATCGGCACTGTACCGTCCGCGGGGGACGATCAGTCCGCGGCGACCGTCTCGCCGTGTTCGACGGTGGTGCCCAGGAGGTCCAGGTACTCGGCGAGCCACTCGGGGTGGTCGGGCCAGGCCTGCCCCGTGACGAGGTTCCCGTCGCGGACGACGCCGTCGACCCACTCGCCGCCCGCGGCCTTGACCTCCGCTTCCAGCGCCGGGTAGGCCGTACAGGTCCGCCCGTCGATGACATCTGCGGCCGCGAGGATCTGCGTGCCGTGACAGAGCGCGGCGACCGGTTTCTCCGCCTCGAAGAAGTGGCGAACGCAGTCGAGTACTTCCTCGTAGGTCCGCAAATACTCCGGTGCGCGTCCGCCCGGGACCACGAGGCCGTCGTAGTCCGCCGGATCGACCTCCGACATCGTGGCGTTCAACTCGAAGTTGTGACCGCGCTCTTCCATGTAGGTCTGGTCGCCCCGGAAGTCGTGAACGGCCGTCTTGACCATCTCCCCGGCCTCCTTGTCCGGACAGACCGCGTCGATGTCGTGGCCAACCATCCTTAGCGCCTGGAACGGAACCATCACCTCGTAGTCCTCGACGAAGTCGCCGGCGAGGACGAGCAGTTTCTTTCCACTCATAGTTTATCACCGCGTTCGCGCGAACGCGACCGGAGATAGGTACTGGCGGGAAATAAAGCTACGTCGGGGTCAGCGGTCGAGTACGTCCCCGATGTCGGCCAGCGAGTCGAGCACGTAGTCCGGGCTGAAATCGGCACGCTCCAGGCGCGCCCGGTCGGTGACGCCCGTCAGGACGAGGACCGTCGTCATGCCGGCCCGTTCGCCCATCGCCAGGTCGGTATCGAGGCGGTCGCCGACGACGAGACACTCCCCAGGGTCAACCCCGAGAACCTCCAGGACGGCCTCGACGGCCGTCCCCGAGGGCTTGCCGAGTATCCGGTCCGGTTCGCGTTCCAGAACGCCCGCGACGGCGTTGATGATCGCGCCGGACCCGGGCATGAGGCCGTCCTCCCGGGGGACCGTCCGGTCGGGGTCCGTCCCGTAGAAGGAGGTCCCGTCGTCGGCACGCAACGCGTCGACCATGTCCCCGTACCCGAACTCCGGGTCCCACGACGCGACGAGCACGTCACACGACGCCGGGTCGGCCGTCACCCCCAGCCCCGCGCGCCGCAACTGCGTCCGGAGTCCACCCGATCCGATCACGAACAGGTCGTCGGTGCGGTGGTTCTCGACCAGGAATTTTGTCGTGATCACCCCGGCCGACAGGATGCGGGATGCCTCGACCGGCACGCCCATCTCGCCGAGCGTCGCGGCGTAGGCTTCCGGCGACTCGGCGGGGTTGTTCGACACGTAGACCGGGTCGATCCCGGCGGCCCTGAGTGTCTCGATGCCCTCGACGGCGCCCGGAATCGGACTATCGCCGCGGTAGACCGTCCCGTCCAGGTCGACGACCGCGCCCCGGTAGGTCATGGCGGCCCCAGGGACCGTGGCGTAATATACGCTCTGTCATCGCGCGCCGTCTGCGCCCGGGAGCGGCGGGGGTGTCCGGTGGCCGATCCTGCCGATAGCCGGACCGCGAACCGAACATATCGGGTTCTCGGAATCCGGGAACGCGCTCCACCCCTCATATGTTCGCGGTCACGAGATTCAACTGTCCATGACGGGTCAACTGTCCGCTCCCGGAACGTCGTTCACGCGTCGTGACTTCGTCAAAGCAACCGGTAGCGCCGGACTCCTCGGGCTGGCCGGCTGTGCCGCGCTGGTCGCGGAGAACCGCGAGATCGGAGCCGCGTCCGCGGGCCGAGCGCCCCGGACGCGGCGGCGAAACCCCAGGTGGTCGACCTCGCCGAACAGGGCAACAGCGTCACGCTCCGCTCGCGCCCGCCGAACGCCACACCGTCGAGTTCACCGCCGACGCCGACCCCGGCATCTTCCTGCTGCACTGCCACAAGGTCAACCACGTCATGAACGGGAACGCCTACCCCGGCGGCATGCTCGGCGGCATCGTCTACGAGGAGGCGATGGACTCCGACATCTTCGCCCAGCTGATGGACTACGCCGGCTACGAAGTCTGATACTGATTGCTGTAACGAATCATCGCCTCGACCGCGTTCCGTCCCGCGGTCGATCCGACAGTGGCTTGCAGCGATCAGTTTGAACCGTCCCTCCCGCGGATCGAGGCCGCCCCTCGATCTCACCCCCGTTACGGTGAGATCGCGGTTCGACAGCGCCGATGGCGGGTCTCAGCGCCAGACCTCCGGTCTGGCTGGCTCCCCGTCGCTCCGCTCGGGGAACACCGTTCAATCGTCGCCTCGCTCCGGCGACATCGCAGGTCGGGCCGACGCCCTCCCCGGTCAATCGTCGCCGGAGGTCTTGATATCGGCGGACAGCCCCTGTGCCATCTCGATGTCCTTGGCGTTGTTCATCGTCCAGGCGGTCCGGTCGGTGACGGCCTCGATGACCTCGCGACCGCTGGGGTAGCCGTTGCCGGACTTCTTGACGCCGCCGAAGGGCAACTGGATCTCCGCCCCGATCGAGGGGAGGTTGGCGTACGCGAGGCCGATCTCGGCCTTGTCGCGGTAGTAGTTGATCTGGCGGTAGTCATCGGAGATGACCGCGCCGGCGAGGCCGTAGGGGGTGTCGTTGTGGATCTCGACGGCACGCTCGATGTCCCCGGAGTATTCCACGAGCGCGACGTGCGGGCCGAACACCTCCTCCTTGAGACACCGGAGGTCCGGATCGTAGTCGATCTCGTAGACGAACGGGCCGACCCAGTAGCCGTCCTCGTGGCCGTCGGGAATCTCGTCGTCGTCGAGTTCGGCGCGGTCGACCAGCACGTTCGCGCCCTCCTGGCGGGCGAGGTCGTTGTACTTCTGGAACTTCTCGATCTGGCTCTCGTCGACGACCGGCCCCATGAACGTCCCCTCGTCGAGCGGGTCGCCGACCGCCACCTTCTCGGCGACCTCGACGAATCGCTCTTTGAACTCGTCGCAGACGTCCTCGTGGACGATCAGGCGCTCGCTGGAGACACACCGCTGGCCGGTGGTCTTGAACGAGGACATCACCGCCGCGTGGACGGCGATGTCGAGGTCGGCCTCCTCGGTGATGATGATGCCGTTCTTGCCGCCCATCTCGCAGGCCGCGATTTTGCCGGGTTCGCCGCCGACCTTGCCGGCGATCTTGTGGCCGACCTCGGCCGACCCGGTGAAAAGCACCGCCGAGAGGCGCTCGTCCTCGACGATGGCGTTGCCCGCGTCGCCGAAGCCCTGGACCATGTTGAACACGCCCTCGGGGATGCCGGCGTCCTCGAACATCTCCGCGATGATCTGGCCGCACCAGGGGGTCTGCTCGGCCGGCTTCCAGACGACGGTGTTGCCCTCGACCAGCGTGACGGCCATGTGCCAGAACGGGATGGCGACCGGGAAGTTCCACGGCGTGATACAGCCCACGACCCCGCGGGGTTTGCGCCGCATGTAGAGGTCCTTCTCGGCGATTTCGGAGGGTATCACGTCGCCGTGAGGGTGGCGGGCGTTCCCCGCGGCCCACTCGACGGTGTCGGCCGCCTCGACCACGTCTGCCCGGCCCTCGCTGATCTCCTTGCCGTTCTCCTTGGTGACGACCTCGCCGAGTTCGTCGGTCCGCTCGCGCAGTTCGTGGAAGACGTCCCACAACACTTCCGCGCGGTCGATGTAGGACATGCTCCGCCACTCGTCGAAGGCCTCGTCGGCCGCCGCAACCGCGGCGTCCACGTCGGCCTCCGTCCCGCGGTGGAACTCGCCGAGCGTCTCGCCGGTCGCCGGGTTGGAGCTCTCGAACGTCTCGTCGCCCTCGCCTTCGACCCACTCGCCGCCGATGTAGTGCCGGTAGGGTTGCTGCATCTGCTCGCTCATGACTATCCTTCAGAGACTACCTCGCTGTGGGCTAAAAAAGTCTCCCAAAATCATGAGGGATTCGCGTGTCAGCTCGCCAACTTCTCGATCTCGCCCTTGACGGCCGCGGCGTCGAAGTCGTGGTCCGGGCGTATGTTGACGAAGTCGAGGAACTCCCGCGCCTCGACGAGTTCGTCTGCCGAGTAGGCCGTCGCGGCGGCCCTGACCGCGGCGGCGGCCCCGATCAGCGGTGCCAGCGCGGCGAGCGCGCAGGCGATATCGTAGGCGCGCGCGTCGTCGAATCCTGCCTCGCGCACGCTCGTGGCGTCGATGAAGTAGAGTTCCCCGCGGGAGACGAGAACGTTCTCCCCCCGGAGGTCGCCGTGCGCGATGTTGGCCGCGTGCATTTCCCGGAGCGCCCCGAACAGGTCGGGCGCGTACCGCCGGACCTCCTCGGAGGGCAGGTCGTCGAGTACCCGGAACTCCGGCAGGTACTCCAGGACGACCACCCCCAGGCTGTCGACCTCGAACGCCTCCAGGGGTTCGGGGACGTTGACGCCGCGTTCGTACATCCGGCGGGTGGCGTCGAGTTCGTGTTCGGCCATCTGCAGCGGCGTCCCGAAGTGCTCGAAGAAGCCCTCGGTCCCGCTGGAGAACGCACCCAGGTTCCGGCCGGTAGTCAAAAGCGAGTGGAGAACCGAGTGTTGCTGGGAGATCACCTTCACGAAGAGTTCGTCGTTCACGACGAAGGGGATCGACAGCCAGTTGTCGGCGTCCAGAAACGAGACGCGTGCCGCCGGAAGGTCGTACCGGGCCATCACCTCGCGGACGACTGTCTCCAGCCGCGGCCAGGCGATAGTCCCCCGCAGCAACCGGCGGAATGCCATCCAACGAAGCGAGGACGGCCAGGTGTAAATCCCTTCCGTCAGTCCCGTTGCCGGCCGAGGTGCGGAGCCCGTCCGTCGCTTGATTTGCCCGCCGGAAAGGGTTCCGTCCGTCGCTTCCCATGCCGGGCGTTTTTAGCACCCGCACGCGTAGTGGCCGGCATGGACTTCAGGCTCCCAGACGAACACCGGATGATACGGGAGACGGTCCGTGACTTCTGCGAGGCGGAGATCGCCCCCGTCGCCCAGGACATCGAGGCCGAACACCGGTTCCCGGCGGAGATATTCGACCAGTTGGCCGACCTGGACGTGATGGGGGTCCCGGTCGCCGAGGAGTACGGCGGTCTGGGGGGCGACCAGCTCATGTACGCGCTGGTCTGTGAGGAACTGGGGCGGGTCTCCGGGAGCGTCGGCCTCTCCTACGCCGCACACGTGAGTCTCGGTTCGAAACCCATCGAAACCTTCGGCTCCGAGGCCCAGAAAGAGCGGTGGCTCCGCCCGCTGGCCTCGGGGGAGGCGATCGGTTCGTGGGCGCTGACCGAGCCCGACAGCGGGAGCGACGCCAGCGACATGGACACCCGCGCCCGGCAGGAGGGCGACGAGTGGGTGCTGAACGGCACCAAGCAGTTCATCACCAACGCCAGCGTGGCCGGGTCGGTGCTCGTCAAGGCGGTCACCGACCCCGACGCGGGCTACGACGGCATCTCGACGTTTATCGTCGACCCGGAGGACGAGGGGTTCGAGGTGACCACCGTCTGGGACAAGATGGGACTGAACGCCTCCCCCACCTGCGAGATACGACTCTCGGACTGTCGGCTCCCCGAGGATCGCCTGCTGGGCGAGACGGGCGACGGGTGGACCCAGACCATGAAGACCCTCGACGGCGGCCGGATCTCGATCGCCGCGCTCTCGGTGGGGTTGGCACAGGGCGCTTACGAGGCCGCCAAATCCTACGCGAAAGAGCGCGAACAGTTCGGCCAGCCGATCTCGAAGTTCGACGCCATCCGGGACAAGATCGTCGAGATGGACCGGAAAATCGAACGCGCGCGCCTGCTGACCCACAAGGCAGCCACGCGGTACGACCGAGGGGCCGACGTGAGGCGGCTCTCCTCGATGGCGAAACTCGACGCCAGCGAGACCGCACGCGAGGTCGCCGAAGAGGCCGTGCAGGTGCTGGGCGGCTACGGCTACACCGAGGACTTCGCCCCACAGCGGTTCTACCGCGACGCCAAACTCATGGAGATTGGGGAGGGCACCAGCGAGATACAGCACCTCGTCCTCGGGCGCGAACTGGGTCTGTAGGCGACGCTGGCCCGTCTGACTCGACCATCCATCCCGCGTCCGAACAGCGCCCTACCCTGCCGCGGGGCCCGACCACTCCGTTTTCATACTGGTGGCTGTAAGTACGTGAAAACTCGAATTGAGAATCCAGGCGGAAAGAGTCTGTCTCCGCAGATAGCAGAGACTGGTGAGTAAAAGAATTA
>PXRG01000038.1:5617-15532 GCA_003021105.1 Halobacteriales archaeon QS_1_68_17 | reverse complement strand
CCTCGCCGAAGCCGGCGATCTCCGGGACCCGCCGGGACGCGTCGTTGAACGCGTAGACATCGCCCTCGACGCGGTGGAGTCGCAGGTGGTCGAACGCGTAGCCGACGAGCAGTTCCACGGCGGCCGTCGCGTAGCCGTTGCCCCGGCGGTCGGGGGCGATCCAGAACCCGATGCGGGCGGTCCCGTGGGTCCGGTCGATCTCCGAGAGCCCGATCACCCCCGCCGGCGACCCGTCGGCACAGATCAGGAGAGCGAGTTCGTCGTCGTCGGCCGAAACGGCGTCGAGCCACTCCCGTTCGGCCCGCTCGGTCGTCGGTCCCGCGAGGTCGGTCGCGCGCCACACCGACGGCTCGTTGACGCCCCGCAGACAGAAATCGAGGTCCTCGTCCTCGATGGGGTGGAGCGACACCGTCCCGCCGTCCAGAAAAACTGGCCCGGGCATAGCGACACAGACCGGCCGGCCGGGCATGAATCTACCGAGGGCCGGGAAGCGACAGCGACAAGTTCCGGCCGCGGGGTAGGCCGACCATGGGCACGCCACGCGACACCCGCGCCGAGCAGGCCGAGACCGTCATCGAGACGCTCTCGGCGGAGTATCCCGACGCCACTATCTCGCTGCGTTTCTCGAACCGCCTGGAGTTGCTCGTCGCGGTCGTCCTCTCGGCCCAGTGTACCGACGAGCGAGTCAACGAGGTGACCGCGGACCTCTTCGAGACCTACCGGAGCGTCGACGACTACGCCGACGCAGACGAGGAGCAACTGGCCGAGGACATCTACCCGATCACCTACTACAACAACAAGGCCGGATACATCAAGCGCGCGGCCGAGCAGATCCGCGGGGAACACGGGGGCGAGGTGCCCGACACGATGGCGGACCTGACCGACCTGCCGGGCGTGGGGCGGAAGACGGCCAACGTGATCCTCCAGCACGGCCACGACGTCGTCGAGGGCATCGTCGTCGACACCCACGTCCAGCGACTCTCCCGCAGGCTCGGACTAACCGGCGAGGAGCGGCCGGAACAGATCGAGACGGACCTGATGGACGTCGTCCCGGCGGACGACTGGCAGCGGTTCACCCACCTCCTGATCGCCCACGGGCGGGCGACCTGCACGGCGCGGAACCCCGATTGCGAGGACTGCGTGGTCGAGGACGTGTGCCCGTCCTCGAAGCTCGACCACGACATCGACCTGGCGAGCGGCGAGGCGTGGTAGCCGGGCCGGCGTCGTCGTCCGCTACAGCAGGTCGGTGTACTTGATGAAGTACCGCGTCGCGCCGGCGAGGTACGCGAAAATCCAGAACAGCACGTAGCCGAAGACGCCGATCCGGAGGCGGCGACGCCAGAACCGCATGTTCTCGGACCCGATCTCGTCCAGCAGCAGGTCCTCGTCGTAGTCGTGGTAGAGGTCGTGTTCCCACTTGGCCCGGAAGATGCGGACGATGCCGGTGAAGCCGAACGCCAGCATGGCGTAGGCCTGGAGGCCTAAGATGGCGTGGAGGACGGCGAACCCGCCCAGCTGGTCGAACAGCCGGGGCATCATCCAGCCGACCATCGGGACCGTCGTCAGCGCCAGCCCCGTCAGGATGAACTTGAGGTGGCTGGTGAGCACGCCCCAGGTGACCGGGTCGTTGTCGATGACGATCCAGGCCCCGTAGAGAAAGCAGGGGAGACTCGCCGTGACCGAGAGCAAAACGGCGGTGGCGACGACCGTCTCCGAGAGCCCGGCCAGCGACATGGCGGCGGTTGGGAACGGGTCAGCTAAAGGGTGCCGAAGTCACCGCGGCCGTCGCGGAGCCGGATTGCGATGACGGGTCGTTCGCGTGGGGGCGAATGCCGGCACTGGCTCGGCGGTGCCGGCGCAGTCGCGGTCCACGCCCCCGGTCACCGGTAGCCTCGGGGCAGCGGTCGGTCTCGTTGCGGTCGGTCTCGCGTCGGTCGACCGCTACCCGCTGTCGTCGTTCTTTCCGCCGGTAGCGCGGCCGCCCTCGCCGTCGGGGTCGCCGCCGGTCCCCGCGTCGGGGTCGTCCTCCCGGGTCGGCCAGGTGACCCCGCCCATGAACGGGACGCCGATGCGCTGGGCGGCCCGGGAGATCATGTGTGCACCCGTCGGCACCGTGAGGAACAGAAAGAGGATGCCGACGAGCGAGGGCAACCCGGCCCCGCCGGGACCGAAGGCGACGAAACTCGCCAGGAAGATCGATGCGGTCCCGAGCGTCGTCGGCTTGCTGGTCGCGTGCATCCGGTTGTAGACGTTCGGCAACCGCAGCAGGCCGAGCGTGCCCACCGACAGGAAGAAACAGCCAACCGCGATCAGCGCCACGATCAGCAACGCCCCGGGCGGGGGGAGCGACGTCACTGTCGACCCCCGTCGATGCCCGCGTGTGCGTTCTGGGTGTAGCAGTGCATGGTTATTCGCGTCGCACGATGATGTCGCCCTCGGTGACGAACTTGGCCACGACGACCGTCGAGAGGAAGCCGATGATCGCCAGGACGAGGCTGACGGTCACGAACAGTCCCCGGCCGGTCTTCAGCGCGAACAGGACGGCGATGGCAATCACGTTCGTCGCAATGGCGTCGAGTGCGACCACGCGGTCGGGGATCGTCGGCCCGCGGATCACCCGGTAGCCACACAGCAGGCACAGTCCGGCCACGACCACGAGACCGGCGTCGGCGGCCGTCGTGACGAGCGCCGATTCACCCGCCACTGTCGTTCCCTCCTCCCGGACGGTCGCGCTCCCCGCCGTCCCCTTCCGACTGGTGTCCGGTGTCCTCCCCGTCGAGGAGTGCGGTTTCGTCTTCGTCGGGACCGCCGGACGAATCGTCGCCCTGGCTCCCGTCGTTGCTCTCCTCCCGCCGTCGCCCGCCCGCGTCCCGGTCGGGCGGTCCCCCGGCGGTGCCGACCGTTGCCCGCACGGCAGGAGGAAGGCTCTCGTGGTCCGGCGGGTGGACGGTGATCTCGGGTGCCGGATCGGCGGGCGAGGCAGGTTCGTCGAAAATATCGAGCGCGTAATCCTCCCAGGTCCGGATCGGGTCGACGACGGACCGGACGTTCCGCCCATCGATCACGTGGACGTACAGCGCATTCCGGTCCGGGTCGTGGTCGAGCGTGATCGTGCCGGGCGTGATGGTGATGCTGTTGGCGATGGTCGTCACGCCGAGGTCGGTCTCCACCCGGAGCGGGACCAGGATGACCTGCGGTTCGATCGGCATGTCCGGCGCGACGACGCGGTAGGCGACGTCGAAGTTGGCGACGACGATCTCGCGGGCGAACGTCAGCAGGTACAGCGCCGCCGCGGGGACGGCCCCGAGCGACCGGCGGAGGTCGACCGCCTCGGCGTAGAGCCGCCGGAAGACGTAGGCGACTGGCAACCCCACCGCCAGTCCGAGCAGGAACTGTCCCACGACCGGGTCCACGGCGAGTTCGACGCCGCGCACGAACAGCCACAGGACGGCGAAGACCACGCCGGCGACCGGCCAGGTCCGGGTCACACGGGATCACCCCCCGCCGGATCGACGGTCTCGACGTACGCCGACCCGTCGACCGCCGCGGTGGCGGCGGCGTCCGCGAACCGGTAGACCGGATCGAACCCGAGACCGACGCCGACGACGACCGCCGATAGCGCCACCAGGACGGCCACCTGCGCGGGGTCGATCCTCGCGCGCTCGACGGCCGGCGGCGCCTGCCCCCAGAAGCCGCCGAGCCAGGCCCGCGTCGTGTAGGCGATGGTCAACAGCGCACCCAGAAACAGCACGGCCAGTCCGGCCATTCCGCCGGCCCCGGGCGTTGTGACGACCCGACGGATCGACGCCTCGAAGACGAACAGCTTGCCGAAGAAGCCGGTCAGTGGCGGCACGCCGATCAGCGAGAGGCTCCCCACGAGGAACGCGCCGGCCAGCGGGGGCGAACGGCCGGCCAGGCCGCCCAAGTCCGCGAGGCGGTTCGTCCCGGTCGCACCCTGGATGGTGGCTGCCGACAGGAACAGCAGCGTCTTCGCCAGCGCGTGGTGGAGCGCGTAGACCAGTGCCGCCAGGATCCCGAACCGCCTGAGCGACGCGGACGTGGTGGCCGCCGCCACGGCGACCGGGATGGCGATGAACCCCACCTGGCCGATGCTCGAATACGCCAGGAGTTCGTCGACGGTGTCGCCCCCGACCGCGCCGAATCCGCCGACGAGGATGCTGGCGATTCCCATCGCTAGCAACAGCGGCGCGAGCAACGCCAGCGGCGACGCGCCCGGAATCCACGGGAGGTCGACGCCCGCCTCGGCGTTCCCGAAGACGGTGAAAAACAGGCGAACGATCGCGTACATGCCGACTTTCTTGGTGACGCCGGCGAGCATCGCGGCGACCGGCAACGGCGCGGCCCGGTAGGCACCGGGCACCCAGAACTGGAAGGGGACGAGACCGGCCTTCAGGGCGAACGTCCCGATCAGCAACGCGGTCAGCCCCCCCACCGGCGCGGGGTCGATCCCGTAGGCGACCGGATCGGACAGCCGCCGGACCATGTCGGCCATGTTGAGCGTGCCGACGGTCGCGTAAAGGCCGCCGACGGCCAGCAGGAAGACCGCGCTGCCGAAGACGTTCAACACGAGGTACCGGAACGCCGCGGCCGTGTGCTCGGGACCGCCGTAGAACGCGACGAAGACGTAGCTGACCAGCAACATCACCTCGAACCAGACGAAGAGGTTGAACAGGTCGCCGGTGAGAAACGATCCGGTGACCCCTACGAGCAGCCCGTGGAAGAGCGGGTGGTAGAAGACGCGCTGGTTGGCGCGGTCGACGACCCGGATCGAGGCCGCCACGGCCGCGAGTCCGACCGCCGCGGCGATCACGAGCATGAACGCGGAGAGCGCGTCGGCCACGAGCGTGATCCCGAAGGGGGCGGGCCAGCCCCCGAGTTGATAGGCCGCCGCGCCTGGCGCGTCCGGGGCGAGGACCACGCGCCACGCGAGGAGGCCGACGGCGGCCGCGTAGGCTACCGTTCCGCCGAGGCTCGCGGCTCGCTGGACCAGCGGGCGCCGGCGCAGCACCAGCGTGAGGACGACGCCCAGGAGCGCCACCACGAGCGGCGCAACCACGAACTGTTCTGTCACTGTCACTGCCACTCCTGGACGTTCATGGTATCGTTCTCCTCGTACGCGCGGTAGGTCAACACGAGTGCGAGTGCCGTGGTACCGAAGCCGATGACGATGGCGGTCAGGACGAGCGCCTGGACGAGCGGGTCGGCCGTCCGGGGCACCGCGCCCCCGTGGGCGGCGAGCACGGGAACGAGGTCGTGTGTCCCCTCGCGCACGCCGCCCATCGAGATCAGGTAGACGTTCGCGGCCTGGGTGAGGACGGCCACGCCCCAGACGACCCGGACCAGGTCGCGCCGCAACACGAGGAAGGTCCCGAGCGCGAACAGGCCGCCCACGACGCCCGCCAGGACGATGCTCACCGCCGGCACCTCCCGCTCAGTCCGGCCGGTGCCGACACCGGGCGAAAGACCTGTGCCGGTGCCGGGACGACGGGTCGATCGGTCATTCGCCGCCCACCACCGAGAGAATCGTGAGCAGACCGCCGACGACGACGCAGTAGACGCCGACGTCGAACACGAGCGCGCTCGTCAGCTCGATCTCGTGGTAGATCGGGACGTCCTCGACGATCACGAACGCCTGGGTGAGAAACGGCTCCTCGAAGGAGACGCCGGCGACGCCGCTCCCGGCGACCACGGCCAGCCCGAACACGAACGTCTTGCGGTACGCCAGGACCGTGCGGTGCTGGAAGATGCCCGCCCCGGACTCGACCTCGCGGTCGAGTACGCCGCTTTCCAGGTAGTCGAGGCCGTGGGCGACGTAGATGAGCGCCAGCGCAACCGTCGTGAGGACGCCGCCGATGAACCCGCCGCCGGGGAGGTTGTGGCCCTGCAACAGCAAAGAGAGCGCGACCACGAGGATGATCGGGACGACGATCCGGGCGGTCGTTTTCATCATCGTGGTGGTCATCCGGTCTCACCCCGGTTTCGCATCGTGATCAACACGAGCACGGAGATGGCAGCGACCGAGACGGCGAGCAGTTCCCCGAGGGTGTCGAACCCCCGGAAGTCGACCAGGATCACGTTGACGACGTTGGTCCCGCCGGCGGCGGGCACCGCCTGCTCGACGTAGTAGCGAGCGATCCGGGTCTGCTCGGCCGCCGGTTGCGGTGCCGCGAGCAAGACCGTGAGAAACGCCACGCCGCCGACGGCCACCGAGAGCGCGGCATCGCGGACGGTCCGACCGACCTCCAGGTCGGCGTAAAACTCCGGCAGTTCCTCGAGGACGAGCAGGAAGACGAGCAACACCAGCGTCTCGACGAGCAACTGGGTCAGCGCCAGGTCGGGAGCGCTGGCGAGGATGTAGAAGATAGCGATCATGAACCCCAGGATCGAGAGGGTGAGCACGCCCGCGACGTGGGAGGAGGCCGCGGTGACCGCGACCCCGGCGGCGGCCGCGACCGCGAGGACCAGCGCCATGGCCGGTGGGACGCCGGGCCAGTCGACGGCCACCCACGGCCCCGCTCCCGTTCCCGGGAGCGGCACGGCTCCCGTCGCCAGGTAGCCCAGCAGCGCGAACCCGGCCGCCACGGCCACCACCCAGGTGGCGTACGTCCTGAGCAGGCCGTTGTGAACGACGGGTCCGAGCCGTTCACCCGTCGCCTCGGTCCCGTCGAGCAGGCGGTCGTACCACCAGTTTGGCCGCACCGGCGTGGCCGTTCTCGTCGCCGTCTCGACCGCGTCCTCGATCCGCCCGACGAACGGGTACGCGCCGACGCCGGCGAGAATGGCCACCGCGGACATGACGACCGGCGGCGTGACGTGGTCGGGAAGCCCGGCGTGGACCTCGACCGGTGCCAGAACCGTCGCGTCGACGGCACGGCCGACGATGGCCTCGACCGCCAGCCCCGGCGCGATGCCGATCACGCCGGCCAGTACTGCCAGGACCCCGGGGAAGACCACGAGGGTCACGTGGGGGCGCTCGATCCGCCCGAGGTCGGCCGGACGCCCGCCGAAAAACACCGAGAGGAACCGGAGCGAATACAGCACCGTGAAGACGCTGGCGAGCACCGCGGTCGCGGGGAGGAGCCACGCGAGGCCGCCGCCCGCGGCCGCGGCCCCGTAGGCCGCTTCGAAGAGAAACTCCTTCGAGTAGAAGCCGTTGAACGGCGGGACGCCGGCCATACTCAGCCCCGTCACCGCCGCGATGCCGGCCGTAAACGGCATCCCGCGCCACAGTCCACCGAGGTCGTGGATGTACCGCGTCCCGGCCTGGTGGGCCACGACGCCGGCCACCAGGAACAGCGCGGCCTTGAACAGGGCGTGGTTGAGCAGGTGGAAGACGCCGGCCTCGGCGCCGAGCGCGGAGCCGAACCCGAAGCCCGCGACCATCAGCCCCAGGTGGCTCGCCGTCGAGTAGGCCAGCAACTGCTTGATGTCGGTCGAGGCGACCGCCAGCACCGCACCCACGGTCATGGTCGCGAGCCCGACCGTGACGAACAGCAGCGTCCACTCGGGAGAGAGAAACAGGGGCCTGATCCGCCCCACGAAGTAGACGCCGACCTTGACCATCGTCGCGGAGTGGAGAAAGGCCGAGACCGGCGTCGGCGCGACCATGGCGTTGGGCAGCCAGAAGTGGAGGGGCACCTGGGCCGACTTGGCACCGGCCGCGACCGCGAACAGCGCCAGCGCGGGGACGAAAAGCCCCGACTCGCGGAGCGCCGCGCGCATCGCTCCCCCGTCCGCCAGCATCGCCGCGAGGTCGAACGTCGCCGTCCCGAACGCCCCCCGGCTGGCGGTCGAGAGCAACAGGACGCCGACGAGCAGCGCCAGCCCCCCGCCGACGGTGACAAGCATCGCCATCCGCGCGGAGTAGCCCGCGGCCGCGTCCTCGGTCTCGTGGCCGATGAGGACGAACGAGCAGACGCTCGTCAGCTCCCAGAAGACGAACAGCAAGACCAGGTCGGCGGCGAACGCGACCCCGAGGATCGACCCCATGAACGCCAGCAGCGTCCCGTAGTAACGGGCCAGCCCATCCTCGCCGTGCATGTACCTCGCCGAGTACGCGAAGACGACGACGCCGACACCGCTGGCGAGCAGCGCGAACAGCAGCGACCAGCCGTCGACGGTCACCCGGACGGCCGCGTCCAGCGAGGGGATCCAGGCCGCCGACGCCGTGCCCGCCCGTCCCAGTTGGGTGGCGACGAGCGCGAAGCAGGTCAGGGCGACGGCCGCGCCCGCGTACCCGGTGTCGTCCCCGAGCCGCCGGGCGGCCAGCGGCGTCGCTCCGGCGGCGAGAAACGGCAACCCGACCGCGGCGACGACCACCGAGAGTTGCGGGGACATCCGACGTTCCAAGCCAACGCCAGCCAGAACTTATCGGTTGGGACTGCGCCCGCAGAGAGCCACCGCCCGGGATACGTCGGGGCGCTTAAGCGGCTCCGGACCCAACCCGAAGCCGATGGACAAGGCGGTCGACGAACGCGCCGACGACCACGACGACGCCGGGGAACCGGACGACGTCGACGCCCTCCGGGAACGGGTCGAACAGAAGTACGACTTCGACAACTTCGGCCCGGAGGAGATGGCGGAGATGACCGCCGAGGAGTGGGAGGCGGCCTTCGACCCCGACAGCTGGATCACCGGCGAGGAGCTGCTCGACCGCGTCGAGGCGGACCTGAAACAGCGGGTCCTCGACCGGGACGTCTTCGCCAAGGTCGAGCGCCCCCAGCCCGACCAGCTGGTCGCATACTCCGACGAGGGGTACGCGGCCGTCTACCCGGACGGGACCGTGGAGGGGCACGGGACGGTCCTCCGGGACGTGAAACCGTCGGTCGCGCTGTGCTCGATGGACGACTACGAGCCACCGGCGATGCCCGAGGGGAGCGTGCTGCCCGAACCGACGGAGGTGCCCGAACAGAGCGGCGAACTGGGCAACCGCATGCTCCAGGTCGTCGCCGCCTTCCAGTTGCTCGCCGGGATCGGGCTGATCGGCGGGTGGCTGCTCGCCGACGCGGGGCTGGTGGCGCTGTTCGCCGGACTGGGCTTTATCGTGATCGGTCTCTTCCTGTTTCTGGTGGTAGCGAACGCGCGGCTCTCTGACCGGTTCCGTGCGGAGGAGTACCGCAACCGGCTCCGCGCGGTCGAGGGCGACGAGGAACGCCCGGAGATCCCGTCGTTCGACGAGGGGACGGACGGTGCCGAATCGGGCGAGTCGGAGCCGCGAGAGTAACGCCCAGACCGACCGCCTGCCGACGTATTCGGTGGGTTTATACAAAACCGGTTCTGAGGTGGGAACGTACATGAAGAGGCGGGACTTTCTCCGGACAGCCGGCGGGGCAGCCGGCGGCACCGCCGCGGCCGCCGCGGTCCCCGGAAGCGCCGTCGCACAGGAGGGTGGCTCGGGCCCGGACTTCGGCGGCTGGTTCGACGACGTCGGAAACTTCGACGGCGTCGTCGACCGGACGGGGCAGTCGGAGGTGACGGTGACCGTCGGCGCGGAGGGCAACGGCGGCGCGTTCGCGTTCGCGCCAGCCGCGGTCAGGGTCGATCCCGGTACCACGGTGAAATTCGAGTGGACGGGCGAGGGCGGCGGCCACAACGTCATCGGCGAGGACAACGACCTCGATTCGGGCGACCCTGTCGCCGAGTCCGGCGTCAACTACGAGTACACCTTCGAGGAGGACGGTATCTACAAGTACGTCTGTGAACCCCACCTCTCGCTGGGCATGAAAGGTGCCGTCGTCGTCGGCGGCGGCGGTGGCGGCGAATCCGGCGACGGTGGTGGCGGTTCCGGCGGCGGTAGTGGCGGCGAGCCCGACTACGGCGACTGGTTCAGCGACGTCGGCAACTTCGACGGGACGACCGTCGACGAGACCGGCAACAGCGAGGTGACGGTCACCG
>PXRG01000038.1:0-5561 GCA_003021105.1 Halobacteriales archaeon QS_1_68_17 | reverse complement strand
CAACGTCATCGGCGAGGACAACGACCTCGACTCGGGCGAACCCGTCGCCTCCTCTGGCGTCAACTACGAGTACACCTTCGAGGAGGACGGTATCTACAAGTACGTCTGTGAACCACACCTCTCGCTTGGCATGAAGGGTGCCGTCGTCGTCGGCACCGACTACCCCGCCACCGGCGGTGGTGGCGGTGGTGGTGGCGGCGGCGAAGGTGGCGGCGACGTCGACCCCGAGGAGATGGGAGTCCCGATCCAGCCTCACTTCGTCGGCATCGGCGCGGTGTTGATGATGCTCGTCTCGCTGGTGTTCACGTTCTTCCAGCTGAAATACGGCGAGAGCCCGAACACGAAAGGAGGGAACACGTAGATGTCATCATCCGGAAGCACCTACGGCGACATCCATCGGTACGAGCCGGCCAGGGAGAGCACGGCCGCGGCGCTGGCGATCGTGCTGTTGACGCTCGTGGAGATCGTCTTCGTCGGGCTGTTTACCTACGGACTCATCAGCGGGTGGGCCGGCGAGAACAGCCCCGTCGGGAACATGTTCATGGGCGGTTTCCTCGCGGCGATCTTCATCGACCTGGCGTTCATCCTCATGCTGTACCGCAAGGAGTTCCTCCCGGACGTGATGATCGTCAAGAAGCGCCGCCGGAAGTGGGAGGACCTCTACATCCGCGAGGAGGACGTCGACGGCGAGTCGCTGGGCGGCGACCCCTGGGAGAGCATCAAGCGCGCGGTATACCCCTATTACAAGAGATAGCATGCCAGTAGACGAAGACAAGTATCCGACGGAATCCGGGCGGCGGCGGTTCGTGAAAGGCGTCGTCGGGAGCGCAGCGCTTGCCGGCATCGGTACGGGCGGGGCCGCGGCGATCAACACCGCGACCCAGCGGAGCGGGGTTGGCGGCGGTATCACCCAGTACATCGGCATCGAGAACACGGACGGTCCGGCCCCTCGCGGGATGCCGATCATCCCCGTCGAGGTCGACTCGGAGGGCGCGCTGAAGGGCGTCTGGCCCGAGGTCAGGACCGAAACCGAAGGCGGCCAGGAGATCCAGGTCGCCGAGATGGACCTCGGCGGCGTCACGTACTCCTCGACGTGGTTCCAGTACTGTGGCGTCCAGAACTACCAGGGCGTCGTGCCCGACGCGGACCAGGACAACGTCCTCAGGTCGGCTTCGGGGCCGCCCTACTCCTGGCAACAGGAGGAGAAAGAACCGGGGAGTAAGCTGTTCGTCGAGGATTTCTCGAACTACGAGTCCTGGGGGAACGGCATCGGTCGATCCGGACTGGGGAAGCCGGCGAGTGCCACGTGGCGCTCCCAGGGAGACGACGTGCAGACGCTCCCGGTCCAGGTCCTCCGGAGCACCGAAGTCGAGAAGATGGCCAACGGCGAGGGGCAGTACAGCGAACTGCCCGGGACCGTCCAGAACTTCATCAGCGCGGCGACCCAGCAGGGGTTCATCGCGTGGCTGAACAAGTGTACACACTTTTGCTGTGTGCCGGCGTTCAAAGCCTACGGCGACAGCGCGAAGTTCAACGCGGAAGACGAGGTGTACTGCCAGTGCCACCAGTCCGTATACAATCCGTACAGCCCGGTGAACAAATCGTTCGTGGCGCTCCCGCGCCCCGGAGAGTGACATGAGCCTGGAACGCAAAGACGAACACGACCAGAAAGCCTGGATGGAGGAGCGAGACCTGACGCCGGTCGAGAAACAGTACCTGATCGTCCTGATGTGGCTCGACAAGCGGCTCCGGATCGTCGACTACCTGGAGATCCTGGAGGACATGTACTACAAAATCAACCTCCAGATGCCAAAGAGCCACACCGAACAGTACAACCTGGACAACAAGTTCTGGTACTGGTACCCGTTGTACGCGCTCGGGTCGTTCTCGACGCTAGCGTACGTGGTCGCGGCGATAAGCGGCGCCCTGCTCGGGTTCTACTACGCGCCGGCCGCCTCCGGGGCGGCGGGCAATCCGACGGTGGCCTACAACTCGATCACGTTCATCATGACCGAGATGAACTTCGGGTTTATGCTCCGGAGCATCCACCGGTGGTCCGCACAGGTGATGACGGCGGCCGTCTTCCTCCACATGCTCCGGGTCTACTTTACGGGCGCGTACAAGGAACCCCGGGAGCTGAACTGGCTGATCGGGATCGTCCTGATCTCGCTGACGATGGTCTTCGGGTACACCGGTTACCTGCTCCCCTGGGACCAGCTGGCTTACTGGGCCGGCACCATCGGCGTGAACATGTCGCTGTCGATCCCGCTGGTCGGCGAGTGGGTCGCACAGCTTCTGTTCGGCGGCTTCACGCTCACGCAGGCGACCCTGCAGCGGATGTACATCCTGCACGTGTTCTTCCTGCCGTTTGTCGTCACGACGATCATCGCCATCCACATCGGCATCGTCTGGATGCAAGGCATCGCCGAACCCCACTGATCGACCATGCCAGAAGACACCGACACCGATTCGAACGACGCTGACACCCGCGCCGACGGCGCGGGACCCGGCATCGTCCCGCCGGACGACGAGACCCCGACCTGGAGCGAGCGGAAAGAGCGTACCGAGGGGCTCGCCCGGCTGACCTACGAGTACTTCGAGCGATCCCGGCGCGAGGACCAGGACCTCCGCCAGCAGTCGAGCTACGTCGAGCGCGACGTGCTCGGCTTTCCGACCTGGCCCCACGAGATGATCCGGAACCTGGCGCTGGTCAGCTTCTTCGTCGGGATGATTATCTTCCTGGCGGCGACGCTCCCGCCGCACCTCGAACCACCGGCGAACTCCTCGAAGACGCCCGCGGTCATCCTGCCGGACTGGTATCTCTACTGGTCGTTCGGCCTGCTGAAACTGGGCTTTCTCAATCCCGATTTGAGCCTCCTGGGCGGCCAGAAGCTGATGGCCGACCGGACCTACGGGGTGCTGGCGAACCTCGTGGTCGTCGGCTTCGTCGCCATCGTCCCGTTCCTGAACAAGGGGAGCGCCCGCCGGCCCGTCGAGCAGCCGTTCTGGGCCGCGGTGGGAATGTCCGGCGTGGTGTTCGCTATCACTATCGCCATCCTCTCGGTCAAGAACCTGATGCCGATGAGCACGGGACTCCTCCAGGACCTGACGTTCCTGTTGCCGTTCGTCGGCGGGTTCATCACCTACGCGGTCCTCAAGGCGATGCGGGAAGGATACATGTTCAACCTCAATCGTCGGTACTACCGGCTCAGACCGCCCAAGTGAGAGACCCAGTTAGCTGATTGCGGGCGCTAGGCCCCTTCCCTCAAGGAGCACCGCAGTCCGCGCCAGCGGACAAGGAGCGTAGTAGGGAGGGGATACAGCGTTCACGAGAGCGAAGCTCTTGTACAGCCCATCAGAAACGCGCCGCGTTTCTGAGGACGGCGTTTTTCCATCGTCTCGGCGATCCTGTTCGTCCTTCAAGCATTTGGGCAGCCCGGTGAGGCGGAAAATGAATTGACCATTCTGGAACTACTATCTTTCCCCGGATTTGAATTCCTTCTCGGCGGATTATTTATCCTCGGACTATCTCTCCGATGGTGGATCGGAACTCGATAAACTGCCAATATCACAATCTATCAAAACTCATTTTGAACCAAACATTGTATTAAGGCCCCAGGTAACCAACTGACAGGTATGGCATGGACCTCACAACAGTCGATCCTGACAAAAACCTCGGTTATCGCCGGCTTGGTCGGTGGACTTGTTCACACGGGTATGGCTGTTTTTTTATGGAATACTTGGTTCGATAACCTATGGGAAATGCTCATGACCAAACCACTCAATGGTGCGTATATCATTCTTGGAATGTTTCTCCTTGGGTTCGTCCCAATTCTGTTCTATGTCGGTGAGAAACTCATAGCGCCAGGTATCGTCGTTGGGGTGTTCCTGCTTCTCTCCGGAGTCGGCTCGTGGCTGATGGGTCCAGTTCGTGCACCGTCTGCTGTTCCGACGCCGTTCGCTCTGTATATTCTATTCTGGGTCGGTGTAGTCGCTCTTGCGAGTTTAACAGGTGGACTGGAATATCGTCGTAAACGACAAACACGAGCCGTAGATTGACCTAACGTTCTGGAGAATTAGTACAGGATTGATCCTTTGATACGAGCCTGACCGAAGTGAAGGATCGAGCTCGATAATATTCACGGCTGTTTTCAGGAGGAGCTCTCGGGATAACAGGATTCGTTCTCGGAACTGTTCTCCTACGGTCAACCGTCCACCGGAAATTGGGCGGCTAACGAAGTCTCAATCGGGAGATAGTTAGCTTCTATTCGAGGATTCTCGACCCATCAAAAAGTTTCGGCTAGTGGTGAAGTGACCCGCTCTCAAAGAAGAATTTCTGAATGGGAATTAGGGGACCGAGAAGCCGGTCTCGGTCTCGACCGCGTAGTCACCCATGCCAGATGAGTCCGGCCCAAAGTCATTCCCATTACAGATGCTCCCAGAGTAACCGTGGTAGAGAGCTGTAGTGCTCACGAGGTGAGCGTCTCCACTCTCCATATGCCAAGTGGGGCCTCCGGAGTCGCCCTGTCCGAACCCACAGTAGGTGTAAACACCGTCTGCGCTTCCGTCACTATTGTAGTCGACGCAGCTATTGATCGTCGTCTCCGCGAAGTTGGCGTATTTGAGTCTACCTGTCGTTTTTCCGGTTGTACACCCCATTTGATAAAGGCACGGTCGGTTGCTCTTGCTCTGGGACTCCCAGTTCTGGAGGGTCGCTTCCGATACTGCATCCACGACTCTTTACCGCCGAGAAGTCACAATTCGTGGGCTTCAGCCCGCGAACCAACCGTTCACGTGACGTGGTCGCGAAAACAATCGCAACAATCACTATGAGTTGCTGTTCAAGTCAATTACTGCTCAGTCATCAACCGAGTTAGAATTGGAAGCCGCACCGATCTTATCACCGTCGGCTCTGGATGCTGACTCACCATTTACGTCGATAGGACAGTTCGAAGCTGTTCACGATGAGCGTGGCCCAGCGGCGTTCGCTCTCGCGTCGACTCATACACGAAGCTCCGAGCACCCTCGTTTACTGCGAGATTCTCCCTCAACCCCAGATACGTCTGCAAGCCCCAGTAGGCGTTCTCGTGGATCTCACAGCCTTCGCCACGGTCCAGCGAGAACGCCGGAAAAACGATCCGGCTGATGTGGTCAGAAATCGCCTCTGCCTGCTTCAAGACTGTCTGATCGTCTGGATCTCCCTCACCGGCACCCTCGTCTTGATACTGAAGTTTCCGTTCCGGTTCACGCGGAACTCCGAAACCCGAATTCTGGGCTTTGATGAGGATCGTTCGAGCGGCAGTCTCGACTGTCTCATAGTGATTACTGTGAGTCTTTACCGCCGTGACGATCCGTGTCGATGATGAGAGCCACTGAATCGGCATCTTTCGACACCGCCGATGAAACTATTCACAGTAATCACTATCACGCAGGTCCGCTGTGAAGCGCTCGTGCCAACTGCGCCAGAGTGTCGACTGGTCTGGGACCGTCTCGAAACCCAGTTGTTCGCAGAGCTCAGGGCGGTGGATGAGGTATCTGACGAGCGCTGTTTCGTGGCTCCA
>PXRG01000037.1 GCA_003021105.1 Halobacteriales archaeon QS_1_68_17 | reverse complement strand
GCCTGTCGGCGTCTCCGTGGCAAAAACAACACCGAGACGCCGTACACGGTCAAGGATAGGGGTAACGGCGGCTTGGCACTGCCAGCAGTCCACCACTCCGACGCTGTGGGACTCCCCGCGCCCGAAAGGTGTGGTAGTCAGGTGATTGGACTGCGAACCTGAAACTCCCACCGCTCGGGATTCCTCCGCGTTCACCCGGAGGAGGATGTCAATCGTTCGTAGTATGCTGAAAGCGCGGACTCGATCCTGTCCCAGGAGTGTCGTTCTTCGACGTACTCCCGAGCTTGCCGTCCCATCCGCGACCGGAGTTTCTCATCGTCGAGCAGGGACTTGAGCCGGTTCCGGAGGGCAGGCCTGTCACCGGGGTCGACGACGAACCCGGTTTCGCCGTTCTCTACGACGTTTCCGACCCCGGCCACGTCTGTCGCAACGACCGGTATCCCGTGTGCCATCGCCTCGAGCATGGCGTTGGGAAGACCCTCGCCGGCCACTGACGGGAGCACGAACACCCGGCTCTCCAGTAGATACGAAGAGACGGCTTCCGGTTCGACCTCGCCGACAAACTCGGCGTTCACGCCGAGCGAAACGGCGAGCGATTCGAGTTCGGACCGGCGCGGTCCGTCGCCGACGACGAGGAGCCGGTCGTCGAACCCCTCCATCGCGTGCAGGAGATGCTCGACCCCCTTCTGCTCTTTCAACCTCCCGACATAAATCACGGCGTCGCCGTCCGCCATCTCCGCCGGGATGTCGACGCCGTTGCCGAGCACCGCCAGTCTCGCGTCGGGGAACTCCCCCCGGACGTCAGCCCGGATATTCTCCGCCTGGACCAACACCAGCGTATCTTCCGCCACTCGTTTCATCGTCCAGCGCTTGGCCGGGTTTTCTTTCATGAAATAGAAGTCGCCACCCCGAATCCAGGCGAAGTACGGGAGGCCGGTCGCGAGACTGACGATGTAGCCGACGAACCCGTTCGGGTAGATCATCATACACTGGAGAACGTCTAGTTGCCGGGAGTCCCGCAGTAGGTAGATGGTCACAGCCAGGACAAACGTCATCGTGCTCGTGAAATCCGAGTACCGCCAGTTCGGGATGCGAACGAGATCGAAGGGGGCGTCCGAATGCGGTTCGCTGTCGCCGTATGACTTCGTGTAGACGGTTATCTCGTGGCCGCGTTGTTGCAACTCGCTGGCCATCCTGCGCGTCTGTGTCTCGGTCCCGCCGATCACGTTCGGGGGGAACTCCTTGACGAGAATCCCTACGTGCATGCATATCAGTCTATGAATTGTTCGTACCACTGCTCTAGGACGACGAGATCCCAGAGTTGGTGGCCGTAGTCGGCAGTGCCCGCGAGGTGCTGTCGGCGTTTCCGTTCTATTCCGGCATCGTCGAACGGCTCCCGGTCGCCAAGACGAGCGAGTTTCCCCAAAAAAGACACCTTTCCGCCGATCCCGCACATTTCCCCACCGTACGAAAGGTTGGGTTTTATATCATGCTGTTCGACGATAGGGAGAGTCGGTACACGATATTCGTCCCGAGGGGATACTAATTTCTGGACCAACATGATTTCATCCGGTCTCCTGTTTAGCTAATTACAGGCGGTAAGCCCCCTTCCTCAAGGAGTCGCCGAAGTCGGCGAGTAGGCAGGGGTAGTTCACTTCCTCGAAATAGTCGTCGTCGTCCGCGAAGCCGATGAGGTGGAAGGTCCAGTCCGGAAGGTCGACGCGGTCGGCCAGTTCGATGAACAGTTCCGGCTGTTTCCAGTCGACCATCCATGCGAGCCAGATCACCCGCCGCTCCTTGCTCACGGGACGAAAGGCATTTTGCGGGGCTGTTCGCTCGTTCCCACAATGAAAACCGCGTCTATCTTCAGTTTCCGCGACCTGGGGACCAACGTCGGACAGACGTTGACCTACACCGCCGAAGGGTTCCACGACCGCGGCGTCCTAGGTCGGGTTTATCCCAGGGGTGTCGTCGAGACGGATGTCCCTTCCTCGGTCGTCGATCCGCCGGTTCCCTTCGGTCGATACCCGCTGTCGGCGCTCTGGGCCATCAACGAATACGTTTACGGGTTCGACCACCGGACCTACTCGACGTTGGTACTCGATTACTTCTCGTCCCGCAAGGTCGGCTCCGACGAGGCCGATGTCCACTACTACGAAATCCCCGGCCTCGAACGCAGTCTCCGCGCCTCCCTCGAACAGGGCCACGAGTCCGTCGTCGTCGCTGGCACGGAACTGGCTACCGCCTCGATCCGGCGGCGCGTCCGCGAGTACGAGCGCTGGGGGATCGACCTCGGCGTCCCCGAGACCGAGCGGGACCTCGCCGAGCGCCGGAAACGGACGTACGAGGCGGCCGATTCCGTGATCGCGCTCTCGCACTTCGCCAAGGAGTCGCTCGAAGGCGTCGCGGCCCACAAGACCGACGTGATCTCGCAAGGGGTCGACCCGGACGCATTCCCCCCGAAGGACTCGTATGGTGGCGAGGGGTTCACCGGACTGTTTGTCGGGTCGATCAATCTGCTGAAGGGCATCCCGTACCTGCTGGAGGGCTGGGAGGAAGCCGGACTGATCGGGGACCCTGAGGCCGAACTGGTACTCTGTGGGAGCGTCAAGGCCGACGTCGAGTGGCTCCTCGACGAAACCCCTGTCAAAGATCTTCGCCTCCCTGGCTGGGTCGACCCGCTACCGTACTACCACGAAGCGGACGTCTTCGTCTTCCCGTCGCTCACCGAGGGGTTCGCGAAGGTTATCCTGGAGGCGATGAGTACCGGTACGCCAGTGATCGTCTCGGAGAACTCGGGCGGGGCGGACGCCATCACGGACGGTCGGGAAGGATTCGTCGTCCCTCCCTACGACGCCTCGGCCGTCGCGGATGCCCTCGACCACTTCCGGGACAACCCCGGGGACATCGAACGGATGGGAAGGGAAGCGCGCGCCACGGCGGAAATGTACGACTGGGACCGGTTCGTCGATGGCGTCGTCGACACTCTCGGCCTCGGTTAGCGTTTGTGCTCGACGACATCGGCGACGCCTCTGATCAGGCCCAGCACGTTCGAACGGGCGTCGAACTCGGGGTCCTCGACGGAGCGCTGGACTGCGACGTTGGCCGCCTCGTGGAAGACGACGTCCGCCACGGAGGTCGATTCGCCGGTCCCGACGTTGTACACGAGGTGCGCCGGATCGTCGATGGTGGCGGCCGCGACGTTTGCCGCCACCACGTCCGAGACGTGGACGAAGTCCCGAGTCTGTTCGCCGTCGCCGTGGATGACGAGTGGTTGTCCCTCGACTGCCCGGCGCGCGAAGATAGCGATCACCCCGGAGTACGGGCTGTCCCCGCGCTGGCGCGGACCGTACACGTTGAAGTACCGGAGACAGACGGTTTCGAGGTCGTGGAGGTTCCGGTAGGTCCGGCAGTACCCTTCGCCGGCGAGCTTGCTGGCCGCGTAGGGCGACTCCGGGTTCGTGGGCTGGGTTTCCTCGACGGGTAGCGACTCGGGCGTTCCGTAGACGGCCGACGAGGAGGCTGTCACGACCCGGTCGACGCCGGCCCCGACGGTCTGATCAGGCCCAGCACGTTCGAACGGGCGTCGAACTCGGGGTCCTCGACGGAGCGCTGGACTGCGACGTTGGCCGCCTCGTGGAAGACGACGTCCGCGCCAGCGAAGTCCTCGGTTTCCAGTTCCGTGATCGACTTCCGGACGAACTCCGCTCCTGCTGGCACGTTGCCCCGGTCCCCCGTCGAGAGGTCGTCCACCACGCGGACCTCGTTGTTTCCCACGAGCCGATCCGCGATGTGCGACCCGATGAATCCGGCCCCGCCCGTTACGACGACGGTCCGGCCGTCGAGACTGGTGGTGTCTGTCATTGCCTCGGCTCGCTGCGCCGGCCGAGCCAGTCGCGGCCGCCCGTGTAGCTGTACTCGGTCCCCTCGCCGAAGCTCACGTCCTCCCAGATGGCGGGGTTGTCCAGCACCAGTTCGCAGTCCGCGAGCGCCGACAGCACCCTCTCCTCGGGCATGTACTCGTACTTGCGGTGGTCCGCGATCACCACGACCGACTCGTACCCGAAGAGCCCCTCCGGAAACTCGATTGCGCGTGCCCCGGTCGTCTCCTCGACGTACTCGCGGTCGAAGTAAGGGTCGTTGACCCCGACCGCGACGCCGCGGTTCTGTAACTCCTCGACGAGGTGACGGGTCGGGCTGAGTACGTCGACTTTCACGTCGCCCTTGTACGCGAGTCCGCAAATCGCGACGGATTCGATGCCCCGCTCGACTATCGCCTCGGCGACTACCGTCGGCTGCTCGCTGTCCGTCTCGATGGTCTCCGTGAGTATCGACAGTTCGTCCGGCCGGTCGGTCCCGTCGAGGACGTACTGGCTCGACAGCGGAATACAGTACCCGCCCGTGCCGACGCTCGGGTAATACGTCGGGATGTTCCACTTGGTCCCGACCAGCCGCAACACCTCGCGCATGTCGATCTCGGGGTAGGCACGCGAAAGCTGGTTGGCGAGGGTGATCCCGACGTGGCGGTACGCGTTCTCGATGCTCTTGACCAGTTCGGCGTGTTCGTAGTCCTTCGCGGGAACGAGGTTCCGACAGACGATTCCGAGTACCCGCTCCATCAGGGCGGTCGTCTCGGCGTTTTGCCCGCCGAACACGCGCGGCAGCGTCCGGAGGTTCTTGTCGGGCGAGATAAACCAGTCACGGCGCGGAGCGACTCCGATCAGCACGTCGTGCCCGAGTTCGGCCTCCGACTCTCGGATTGTGGGGACGACCACCTCGTCGGTCATTCCCGGCGTCAGCGTGGACTCGACGATGAGCAAGACCGGGTCCTCGCGTTCGAAGTCGTGGTGATCGATCACGTCATCGATCACGGTCCTGAGCGCGCCGTCCCACGGAACGCCGTTTTTCTCGGTCGGGATCGCCAGGAAGTGGACGACGATGTCGTCGGCGAAAAGTTCTCGAACGTCGGTCGTCGCGTGCATGAGCCCGTCCTCGACGAGCGGTCCCGTTTCGAACCCGAGCCAGTATTCGAGGTTGTCGATCGGAATCTCGCCGTCGTTGATCCGGTCGACGAGTTCGGCGTCGATGTCGTACCCGACGGCCCTCACTCCCCGGTTGGCGAAATTAGCCATCGTCGAGAACCCGATGAATCCGGTTCCCCAGACCGCGATGCGACCCGATCCTCGCTTGAGGTCGCTCACGATCCCGTCGGCACTGTCCGCAACCGGTCCGTCCATGGCATGCTTACCTCCGGAACGCGAGAAAGGTGTTTCGGTCGTTCGGTGCGTCCGTCGAATCGTTTAAGCGACGCGGTCGAGAACCGGTCGCCAGTGTTCGAGTTCGCTATCCGGGACGATGACCTCTGTTACTTCACGGACCCGGCGGAACTCCGCGAGGCATACGACGCGCTGCCCGTGGCCGTCCCGGTCTCGTTCGCCGTCGTTCCGTTTCAGGGGTGTACGGAGATGCCGTCCGTCCCGTCAAACCGCCGATCGGGGGACGCCGAGTTCCCGGTCGGCGACAACGAGGCCGTCGTCGACTATCTCCGCGACGCACTGGCGGACGGATCTGCGGCGGTCATGCAACACGGCTACAACCACGTCTACTACGAGGACGGTCCGGAGTTCGTCGCGGGCGACGACCTCGACGACCGATTGCGCCGCGGTCGGGATCACCTCGAAGCGACTTTTCATACGGAAGTTGATACCTTCGTCCCTCCGAGCAACCAGCTCTCGGTCGCGGGCCTCCGGGCGGTCAAGGACGCCGGAATGCGGACCCTCTACTATCCGACGCCAGTCGGGCGCCCGAAGACGTTCGAAGTGGTGGGACTGACGGTCCGCGACCTCCTATTCAAATACCGACACAAGGAGACCGGTCCGCTGGGGTTCCTGCGGGACGCTGATCGGTTCTGGCGGCGCGAGGACCGCTCCGTCTTCATGCCGGTCATGCCCTGGACCTACGAACTCGGCGGCGTCCCGGAGTTCTCCTGTGTGAGCATGTCGCGCCAAACGAGGGGTGAGCCGGTCAAGCGTCAACTCGATATCGCGGACCGGCTGGACGGCAAGTGTTGTCTCGCGGTCCACTACCACTCGTTCCGCGACGAGGGATTCCGGGAGCGGTTCTACGACGTGATCGAGTACGCCCGACGCGAACTCGACCCGGAGTTCGTGACAGTCGACCGGCTGTTCGAATCGTGACGACTGTCGATGTTGGCCGCGCGGTCGCGGTCATCCGATGGCACGGAGAATCTCCCGGTAGCGTTCCGTCGCCGCCTCGAAACTGTACTCGGTCTCGATCAGCCGGCGACCGGCGGCGCTGATCCGGTCTAAGTCCTCGCGTTCGAGTACCGCCTCGATGCCGGCGGCCAGCGTCTCGGGGTCCCGGCTTTCGATGTGGAACCCCGTCTCGCCGTCGCGGACCACGTCCGGAACGCCGGAGACTGGCGTCGCATAGACCGGCGTCCCGCAGGCCAGCGCCTCGAGGATCGTCGTCGGCAGTCCCTCGGTCGGGTCCGACGGCAGGACGAGCAACCGGAGGCCGTCGAGTTCCGCCGGCACCTCGTCGTGGTCGACCCACCCCGCGAGTTCGACCCGGCCTGCCTCGATCTCGGCGGCGAGTTCCCGTTCGAGCCA
>PXRG01000036.1 GCA_003021105.1 Halobacteriales archaeon QS_1_68_17 | reverse complement strand
AATTCTTTTACTCACCAGTCTCTGCTATCTGCGGAGACAGACCCTTTCCGCCTGGATTCTCAATTCGAGTTTTCACGTACTTACAGCCACCAGTATCAGACCGTCGACCCGACGTAGAGAACGACCACGAGGAACAGCCAGACCGCGTCGACGAAGTGCCAGTACATCGACGCCGTGCTCACGGACGTGTGGCGGTCGGCGCTGTACTGGCCGTACAGGCCGCGCACCAGGACGATCCCGAGCAACACGGCACCCAGCGAGACGTGCAGGCCGTGGAGGCCGGTCAGCCCGAAGAAGGCGCTCTCGAAGACGCCACCCGAGAGCGTCAGCCCCTCCCCGACGACGAAGTCGTAGTACTCGTAGGCCTGACCGGCGACGAACACCACCCCGAGCAAAAGCGTCAGGCCGAGCAGCCGGAGAAACCGGGTACGGTCGCCCCGCCGGAGGCCGACGTGGGCGAGGTGGAGTGTGACGCTGCTGGCGACGAGCACGAGGGTGTTCGCGGCCACGAGCGAACTCAGGAGGTGCGGGAGCTCCGACGGGGGCCACGTCCCCACCCGGACGAAAAAGTAGTAGGCGAACCCCGCCCCGAAGGTGGCGATCTCCGAGGCCAGGAACAGCACCATCCCGAGCCGGAGCGACTGGCTCGCGTGTTCGTCCGTGCCGTGCTCCCAGAAGCTCGCCACAAAGCCGTGGTAGAGCCACCCGTAGAGCCCGCCCAGAAACACCAGGACGCTCGCCGCGACGACCGCCGGACCGAGCGCGGTCCCGACGACCGCGTCCTCGCCGCGGCCGAGCACGGACAGCCCGGCCCCCGCGTAGATGCCCGCCGCCCCGAACGCGGTGACGAACGGCCACCAGCTCGCTTCGCCGAATCCCCTGGGCCAGTCCTCGACTGCCGGGAGGTGGTGTCCCCCGCTCTCCTCGGCGTCGTCCGCGAGACTCATGTGGACGGGTACGTCCTGAAAGCCAAAACCCGTTTGCCTCCCCCGACTGCGTCCGGAAGGTACTCCGGTTCGCGCACCGTAGGTCGAGTGATGGACACGCTCGCCTCAGCGGGGCGGTGGCGTCGACGCACCCGGATCGCCGCGGGTGTCGCTGCCCTGGGGCTGGGAACGGCGGCCGGACCGGGAGTCGCGGCCGCCCATGGCGGGTCGCTCGGCGCGGCCGCCCGCGAACAGCTGGCCGTCCCGACCTGGCTGTTCCTGGCGACCGGCGGGGGCGCAGTCGGGGCCTCCTTCCTGCTGTCGTCGTTCGTCACCGACCGGGCGCTGGTCGCCGCGATCCACTCCTGGCACCGGGGCGTGGCGCTCCCGCGGGGGCTACTCGCCCGCGCGGGGAGGCTGGTCGGCCTGGTCGGCCTCGCGGCGTTCGTCGTGACCGGTCTCGCGGGCCCCCGGGAACCCCTGGCGAACCTCGCTGTGCTCGGCGTCTGGGTCGGCTGGTGGGCCGGGTTTGCGGCGGCGACCTACCTGGTGGGCAACGCCTGGCCCGCGATCAATCCCTGGCGGACGGTCGCCCGCGCGCTCCCGTCGCTCGACCGCGGCCTCCCCGGGGTCGGGGCCTGGCCGAGCGTGGCCGGACTGCTGGCGCTGATCTGGATCGAGGTCGTCAGCCCGCTGGCCGACCGACCGCGGCTGCTCGTGGCCGTCGTCCTCGGCTACTCGGCCGTCACGCTCGCCGGCGCGGTCGTCGTCGGCCCCGTTCGGTGGTTCGCGTCGGTCGATCCGGTCTCGCGCGTCTTCCGGTACTACGGCCGGGTCGCGCCCGTCACGCGCGACCGGGACGCTGACGGGACCTCCCGGCTCCGTCTCAGGCTCCCCGGCACGGGGCTGACCGACACCGAATCGATCGGGAGCGACGGCGAGGTGGCCTTCGTCGTGGCGATCCTCTGGGCGACGACCTACGACGGCCTGGTGACGACGCCCGCCTGGCGCGGGGCGGTGCGGACGCTGGTCGGTGCGGGGGTCCCGGCCGGCCTGGTCTACCCGGCAGCCCTCGTCGCCGGCTTCCTGGCCGTTCTGGGTAGCTACCGGCTGGCCGTCCGGTACAGCCGGCGGACGGCGGACACGTACCGGTCGTCCGGCGACCTGGCACGCCGGTTCGCGCCACCGCTGCTGGCCATCGCCGCCGGCTACCACCTCGCACATTACCTCGGGTACTTCCTCTCGCTGGCTCCCGCGCTCGCGGCGGCGACGGCGAGTCCGCTGTCGGCCACGGCGACGGTGCCGGTCCTCGCGTTGCCTGAGTGGTTCGGCGGCGTCGAACTGGCCGCGGTCCTGGCCGGCCACCTGCTCGCGGTCTGGGTCGCCCACGCGATCGCGTTCGAGGCCTTCCCCGGGCGGCTCCAGGCGATCCGGAGCCAGTACCCAGTGGTCCTGGCGATGGTGGTGTACACGACCGCGAGCCTCTGGATCGTCTCGCAACCGGAGGTGCCGCCCCCGTACGTATGACCGACGACGCCCCCGACGGTTACGCGGTCCCTGACGGCGAGTCGCCGGTCGCGTGTCGGTACTGCGGGAGGCCGTTCGGCGACGACCAGTTGCTCGCGCTCCACCGGGGGCTCGAACACGGCGACCGCCTCGGCGACGACGAGCGTGCGGCCTTCGAGGACGCGCTGGCGTCCGAGCGCGACCAGTTGCGGCGGTTCCGGCTGAAGGCGCTCGCGGCGCTCGTGGCGCTGTATTTCGGGTTGTTGATCGCCTACGCAGCGTTCGCCTAGCTCTGGCGGTCGACGACGAAGCGGGTGAACGTCTTCAGCTGGTCGGCCCGCTCGGGGTCCAGGTCGAGGCCGTCGAGGCAGCCGCGGGCCTCGGCCGCCAGGTCGGCCGCCCACTCGCGCGCGTACTCGATGCTGTCGGTCGACTGGAGGATGTCGATCGCCTCGAGGATCTCCTCTTCGGTGTTCTCGTCGGCGTTGAGGATCGCCTCCAGCCTGGCGACGTCGTCGTCGGGCGCGCTGTCGGCCGCGTGGATGATCATCAGCGTCTTCTTGCCCTCCCGGATGTCGTTGCCGAAGGCCTTCCCGAAGTCGCCGGCCCGGTCTAGCGTGTGTTCGATGTCGAGGATGTCGTCGCCGATCTGGAAGGCGACGCTCATCAGTTCCGCGTACTCGGCGACCTTGCGTTCGACCGCGTCGGGCTGGTCGGTGACGATCGCTGCCAGCCGGGCGACGATCCGGCCCAGACAGCCCGTCTTGCAGGCGCACATCTCGAAGTACTCCCGCTCGTCGATGGCGATCCCCCGCTGGTTGTGCCACCGGATGTCCATCCCCTGGCCGAGGTGGGTCCGGTTCAGTTCGTGGGTGAGCATCTCGAAGGCGTCGAGTTGCTGGCGCGTCGAGAGCCCCCCCGGATTGCGCGTGATGATCTTCAGCGGGAGGAAGTACATCGCGTTGCCCGCGTTCAGCGCGATGTCCGTCCCGTGGACGAGATGGAGCGCCCGCTCGCCCCGCCGTTTCTCGGCCCCGTCCTCAACGTCGTCGACGATGATCGTCCCGTTGTGGAGAATCTCCGGAATGCAGGCGTACGGGAGGTACTCCTCGGGGTCCTCGCCGAACGCGTCCACGAGCAACAGGAAGACGATGGCCCGCCAGCGTTTCCCCCCGCGGTCGAGCAGGTCCCAGATCGGATCGGCCAGCGCCACTCGGATCGCGTCCACGTCGTAGCTGTAGGTGGCCGACCCGAAGTAGTCGGTGAGGTACGCTTCGTCGATCTTCTGCGGGAGGATGCGCGCGATCTCCTCGTCGATCACCGGCCGCCACTCCTCGAGCACGTCCCGCATATGCCGAAGGGTCACTGCGTACTACTAAAAATGCTCGGCCTCGACCGGGGCGAAACCATTTCACGCCCGCCCACGACCCGGAGCCATGGGCTGGATCGGCGACGCGTTCACGAGCGACACCGGCTGGAATCACCTCGAAACACTCGTCGACGTCGGCGACCGGATGGCCGGCAGCGACGGCGAACGCCGGGCGGCCGAGGCGACCCGAGACGCCCTGGCCGCCGCCGGGGCCCGGAACGCGCGCATAGACGAGTTCGAGATCACGGGATGGACCCGGGGCGACAGCGCCGTCAGGGCCGGCGGAACGACACACGACTGTATCGGGTTGCCGCGCAGTCCGGCAGCGACGGCCACCGGCGAGTTCGTCGACCTCGGGCACGGCCTCCCCGAGGACTTCGCGGACGCCGACGTGTCGGGGACGGTGGTGATGGTAGCCAGCGACGTGCCCGACTGGTACGACCGGTTCCCGCACCGCCGCGAGAAGTACGCGCTGGCGGCGGAGGGCGGGGCGGTCGGGTTCGTCTTCAGGAACCACGTCGAGGGCTGTCTCGCGCCCACTGGGAGTGTCAGCCTGGGCGGGGACCCCGTCGGTCCGATCCCGGCCGTGGGGGTCAGCAAAGAGGTCGGGACGCGCCTCGCGCGCCGGCACGAGGGCCGGGAGGCGACCGTCGAGGTCGAAGCGGAGATCGGCCCCACACCGAGCGGGAACGTCCACGCCGAACTGGGTCCCGACACCGACGAGCGCGTGCTGGTCACGAGCCACGTCGACGCCCACGACATCGCGGAGGGGGCCCTCGACAACGCGGCCGGGACCGCGACCGTGGTGGGCATCGCGGAGGCGCTCGCGGCCCGGGCGTCGGAGCTCTCGACCCGGGTCGAGTTCGTCGCCTACGGGGCCGAGGAGGTCGGACTCGTCGGGTCGGCCCACCACGCTTCGAATACCGACCGCGGGAACGTCGCCGCGGTCGTCAACAACGACGGCGTCGCCGGGGGACGGACGCTCGAAGTTGCGACCAACGGGTTCGACGAACTCGGGGCGGCCGTCCGACGGGTCGCGGACCGCTTCGATCACCCCATCGCGGTCACGCCGGACCTGAACACCCATAGCGACCACTGGTCGTTCGTGAAACACGGGGTGCCGGGGATGCGCGTCGCCAGCGAGAGCGACGGTCCCGGGCGGGGGTGGGGACACACGCGGGCCGACACGCTCGACAAACTGGAGGCGCAGACGCTCCGGGAGAGCACCATTCTCCTGACGGCACTGGTGGCGGACCTGGCCGGCGAGGGCGTCGCGCCCGATCCGTGGTCGCCGGCGTCGATAGCGGACGAACTGGACCGGCAGGGACTCGCCGAAGCGCTCCGTGCGGTCGGGGACTGGCCGTACTGACGGTCCCGGGACTCCCGACGCGACGCGGGACCCCCATCCTTTTGGGCGCTGCCCGCAAGCGTACGGGTGATGACCGACGGAGAGGCGGCTCCGGACGTGGTGGGTGTGGTCGGGACCGACACCCGACGTGTTGCCGCGGCCGTCGAGGCGGCCGGCGGGACGCCGCGGGTCGGCGATCCCGGAAACGTCATCGCGGCGGACCCGGGAGCGGTGATCGCGGTCGGTGAGCGGGCCGTGCTGGACCTGGTCGAGCGGTCCGTTTCGTTTCCAGTCGTCGCCGTCGGGGCCGGGCCCGGCGTGGCCTCGGTCCCGGCCGACGCGACCGAGGCGGCCGCGCGCGAGGTAGTCACAGGGGAGTGGGCCGACGACGCCAGGCACCTGGTGGCCGCGGTCGTCGGCGGCCGGCACCGCGCCCGGGCGCTGGCGGACCTGATGCTCGTCAGCGCCGAACCCGCCCGCATCTCCGAGTACGCCGTCCGGATCGGCGGCGAGCAGATCGCCAAGTTCAGGGCCGACGGCGTCGTGCTGGCGACGCCGACCGGGAGCGCGGGCTACGCGCGCGCGGCCGGCGGGCCGCTCGTCGCGCCACACCAGCCGGTCGTCTCGGTCGTGCCGGTCTCGCCGTACGCGACCGACCCGGACCAGTGGATCGCACCCGTCGACGACGTGGCCGTCACCGTCGAGCGCAACGAGACGGAGGTCCACTTGCTGGCCGACGACCGGACGGTCGGCCAGGTCCCCGTGGGCACGCCCGTCGAGGTGGTCCACGCCGGGGAGTTCCCCCTTGCGACGGTGTCCGACTCCAGGGCATGGTACGAGTCCGGACAGCCGCGAGTGGAAAAGCACTAATGGGTCAGGTGCGGAACGTCGAGTATGCTACCGTCCGTGACGCTACTCGGGCCTCTGGACGCCGTTCTCGGGGACTTGATGGAGTACGTGCTGCTGGTGCTGGTGGTCGCGAACTTGGTCACCCGCGGAATCGCCCACCGGAGCCACGTCAGGCAGGCCGCACAGAACGGTGCCGACGCCGTCACGCGACACCCCGCTCACGTCGCCTCGAACGTGTTGCTCATCCTCGCGTCGTTCTACTACACGACGCTCCACCAACACTCGGGCGTCGTCATCTCCGTGCTCGTGGTGGCAATGTTCCTGAGTGACTTCTTCGAGTTCGAGGCCAGAAAGGTCGAGGCCCGCCGGGACGTCGACCTGGAGCGGCCCAAGAGTGCCATCGCGGCGTCCGTGCTCGTGTTGCTGTACGCGGCCTACATCAGCCTGTTTTTCATCATCGAGCCGATCTGGAGCGGCGTGATCTAGCCGTCCTCCAGGGTCGCCGCGAGGCGATCGATCCGTTCTCCCAGGTCGTACAGTTCCTTGGTGATCCAGGCCGCGCGCGCACACTCCGGCCCGCAGACCTCGATCTCCCCGACGGTCGTCGCCTCGTCCGCCAGGTCGGCACCGCAGACCGCGCAGTTGTCGTAGGTGGGTGTCTCGGACATTCCGTCCGCCAGTTGGCGGGCCTGCGGCCTAAGCGTGAACCCAAACCAGAGAGGTAGTGGCCGCTACTGTCGGCCCGGTCGCGGGAGTCGACCGCCGGTCTCCCCGACGGGTCCGAGCGACCGCTCCCGCGCACCTGGCTGTGGGCGTAGGCCAGCGGGTCGTCGCAGCTATCAGACCGGTGATTTCTTCCCCGAGAAGGTCAGATATGCGATTATGGAGCGTCGCGCCCTGATGGTCTCCCTACTCGGTGTTCTCGCCGGTTGCAACACCGGTCTGGACGGCGAGGAGACGCCATCCCCCACATCGACACCGACCCCGACGTCAGCGACAGAGACAGGGACTGCCACTCCGACTACGTCGGCCACGCCGACTGATTCCCCCACCCCGACAGAGACGGACACGGCGACGGAAACCGACACGGAAACGCCGAGCCGAGCCGTGAGAGCGGCGGCCGACCGGATCGAGACGGCGAGGACCGCCTTGGAGACGGTCGTCGAGACGTACCTCGCCGACGCCGGCGCGTCGACGCTGACCGGCGTGACCGCGGCCTCGAAATACGACGCCGCGGGCGTCGATAGCGCCCTCTCGCCGGCGCGAACCCGCACTCTCGAAGCGCGCGACCGGGTCGTGACCAACGACCAGCAACGCACCGTCGACCGGATGTTCGGCTGCTGGCGGTTCCTGTCCCGCGCCAGCAGGACCCAGCGGCAAACCCAGGTCGCGTACAACAACTTCGACAGCGCGCGGCGAACGCTCGCCGGCGGGAGCGCCGCCTCGACCGCGATCAGGACGATGGACGCGAGGCGGAAACAGGCGCTGCTCGACCTCGACGACCTCCGGGACGCCGCGAAACCGACCGATCCGGCGGTGCTCGACTCGCTCGACGAGACTACCTACGAGGAAAAGGTCGCGCAGTTCGAGGCCGAACTCGGCGTGATGGCCTCCCTCAAAGGGCCCCTCGAATCGTTCCAGTCGGCGCTGACGGACCTCCAGGATGCCCGCCAAACTGCTGACGACGACGACGCGAGCAACAGAGACGTGGCCGAGGCCGCCGCCACGGCGGAGGCGTCGTTCGACGACGTCGTCTCGAAACTCGAATCGCTGGGTTCCGACTTCTCCGGCTACGAGACTGATCCGTTCCAGACGCCGGTTTCCGAACTCGCCGACGCCGCGACCGAATTCCGCGACGAGGCGGCCGAAATCCCCGAAGAGAACGAGTAACAAGCCGGTGGAGGAATTTGAATCCTCGACCTAATCCTTACGAAGGATTCGCTCTAGCCAGTCTGAGCTACACCGGCGCACCTAAATATACATCCGATAACCGCAATAAGGGTTGCGAATCTCACCGCGTCAGCCGGACGTCGAGACAGACGTTCAGTTCGTGCGGTGCGTAGGAGCGGACGGTGCGTCGGGTCTCGACGGCTACCTCGTAGGCGGAGTCGGCGGCGTCCCGGATCGCGGTCTCGCCGGGGCCGAACGGGTCGTCCTCGTGCTGGATGTCGTAGTAGTGGAACGTGCAGTCGTCGCCGGCCAGCGAGACCGCGGTGTCGAGGAACTCGTCGGCCGTGTGCGGGAGGTTCATCACGATCCGGTCGGCCCAGTCGGGGTAGTCGGCGGCGACCTCGCGGACGTCCCCGGCGACGGCTCTGACCCGGTCGGCGACGCCGTTCCTGCGGGCGTTCTCGCGGAGGTAGTCGACCGCGGTCTCGTTGATGTCGACGCCGACCACCTCGGTGCCGCGTTTCGCAAACGGGATCACGAACGGCCCCACGCCGGCGAACATGTCGAAGGCCCGCTCGCCGGCGCGAACCTGCTCGGCGACGCGGTGGCGTTCGGTGGCGAGCCGCGGCGAGAAGTAAACCGACGCGATGTCCACGGCGTACTCGCAGCCGTACTCGCGGTGGACTGTCTCCGTGCCGTTCCCGGCCAGCACCTCCCACTCGCGGACGCGTTCGGTGCCGGTCACCTTCGAGGCCCGGTTGACGACGGTCTTGACCGGCAGGTCCGACTCCAAAATCGCGTCCGCCAGTGCCCGCGCGCGCCCGGGGTCGTCCTCGTCTACGATGACGATGTCGCCGAGGCGTTCGTAGCTCGGCTGCTCCCCGAACAGGTCGCCCGGCATCGTCTGCGTCTCGCGTGCGGGGACGTCCCGTGAGACCACGTCGTAATCGGCCGGCACGGCGCCGGGGTCCGTCACCGGGATGTAGAGCCAGCCGTCCGCGACGGTGATCTCGTGGCCGTCGTCGATGAGGTCCAGCTCCGCGAGCGTGCGGCGGGTCCGCTCGCCGACCTCGCGCTCGACCCGTACGCAGGGGACCGTCACGGGGAGCCCTCGGCCGCGAAGGGCGGTAAGCCTGGCGCTTCGCGCCTTTTAATTCGGGGCCCGCCGGAGAGGTGGTATGCTCACCTTCGTCGGACTCGGGCTGTACGACGAGCGGTCGATCACGGTCGCGGGCCGCGATGCCGTCCGCTCGGCCGACCGCGTGTTCGCCGAGTTCTACACCAGCAGGCTCGCGGGGACGACCGTCGAGCGGATCGAGGAGTACCACGACGTGACCGTGGAGGTTCGAGACCGCGGGGGCGTCGAGCAAAGACCGGGGGAGATACTCGACGCCGCGCGGGAGGACAACGTCGCCTTCCTCACGGCCGGCGACGCGATGATCTCGACGACCCACGTCGACCTGCGACTCAGGGCGATCGAGCGGGACATCGACACCCGCGTGGTCCACGGGACAACCGCCCAGACGGCTGCCAGTTCGCTGACCGGGCTCCAGAACTACCGCTTCGGGAAGGCCACGACGCTCCCGTTCGAGGAGACACACGGTGGTGTCCCCGCCAGCGTAGTCGAGACGGTCGCCGAAAACCGCGAGCGCGGGCTCCACACGCTCGTCTACCTCGACATCACGGTCGACGAGGACGAGGAGCGCTACATGACCGGCGACGTCGCGGCCGGACTACTCGCGGAGCCGTGCGACGACCCGCTGGGCGTCGTCGTCGGGCAGGCCGGGAGCGAGGACCCGACGGTCGCGGCCGACCGGCTCTCCGCGCTGGCCGACCGCGAGTTCGGGCCCCCGCTCCACCTGCTCGTCCTGCCGGCGGCCCCGCATCCGCTGGAGGCCGACGCGCTCGTGGAACTCGGGGGCGCGCCCCGCACAACGGTCGAGAACTGAGAATCGAGAATCGAGAATCGAGAACTGAGAACCGAGAACTGAGCACTGAGCACTGAGAACCGAGCTTCAGGCATCCGGCCCCTCGCCGTCGGCTCGCACCGGACGGCCCGCGTCGAGACCGAGCGAATCCACGAGATCGTACTCGGTCCGGGTGACGACGTAGAGCACGTCCTCGACGATCAGGAGCACTGCCGGCAGTTCCCGCACGACGAGCCAGGTGATCCCGATCAGTGCCACCACAGAGAGGCTCTGGGCCAGGATGCGGTCCGCGACGAAGTACGACACCATGTACGGGTCGTCGGTGGCGAACAGCCCCATCACGGTCTCCGGGAACACGTGGAGGTACTGCTTCCCGAAGCTGACCGAGATGAAGACGTTCCTGACCAGGTTCAGCGCGTATATCACCGGCAGGGAGACTGCCAGCGCACGGAGTTTCCCGGACAGCGGTGCCCGGACGGCACCGATCAGGCCGGCGAAAATCGCCATGCTGCCCACGCCCGTGCACGCGATCTTGATGGTGTACAACACCGGATGCCCGTCGGGCGTGAACGCGAACGTGCTCTCGTAGGGGTAGGTCTTGTCGTTGATCGGAACGGCGTGGCCGTCCGGCGTGGTGTAGGTCATCCCCTCGACGACCGTCGGCTCGATTCCCAGAAGCGAGATCAAAAACGCCGTCTGGTCGGTGACGGCCTCGACCAGCGGCCGCCTGAAGACCGCGAGCGCCTCGAAGGGGAGAAACACCAGCCCCATGATCGCCACGGCACGCGAGAGGACGAAAAGCGAGTCCCGGCCCCGCGCCAGCAGGAGACCGACCGACAGCGACAGCGGCACCGCCAGGAGCGTCCCGATCCCCTCGACGATGCTCTTCTGGACGAACACGAAGTGGTAGATCTGTGACAACCAGAAGACGCCGAAGGCCACCCACGCCCCGACCGTCAGATACCGCGCCCGCTCGCGGTCGAAGCGGTCGACCGCCGCGCCGGCGACGAACGCAGCAAGCGTCACCCACGCCAGCGGGTCAGACCACTGGTGGACCCACGCGAGCGCCCCCAGGACGGCGTCTAGCATCGGTATCACGTTCGGGGACTCCCGGTATAGGCTTTGTCGTCTTCCCCGGCGGCCGCGCACGGACGCGAGAGCGCCGCCGCTGGCGGACGTTGCGTCCCGAAAAAATGGAACCGCTAACCGGAGCGATCCGGTGGTTCAGTGCTTAGTCCCTGCGGCGGAGCGCGAGCAGCGCGGCAGCGACCAGCGCGAGTGCGGCGGCGACGACGCCGAAGCCGGGCCCGCTACCCTCGGTCGGAGTTGCCGTCTCCGTGTCGGGTTCGGGCGTCTCCGTGTCGCCGTGTCGGGTTCGGGCGTCTCCGTGTCGGGTTCGGGCGTCTCCGTGTCGGGTTCGGGCGTCTCCGTGTCGGGTTCGGGCGTCTCCGTCGGCGTGGAGACTTCCTCGACGACTTCGAACTCGACGTTGTCGGCGGCCTCGTCGTCGTCAGCACGCATCGTGTACGTGCCGGTTTCGACCTCCGACATGTCGAACTCGGTCTCCCAGGTGTTGGTCGAACCGTTGACCTCGGCCTCGTTGCTCGCGATGACCTCGTCGTTCTCGTTGAGCACCTCGAGGAAGACGATCGTACCGTCCTCGCGGTTCGAGGTGCCGCTGACGGTCACGGTGTCCTGGGGCACCTGGTTGCTGGTGCCGAGTTCGTCGATCGAGAGCTGCGCGTTCTCGGCCTGGATCGACAGCTCGACCATCTGGTCGTCGGAGCCCGCCGCGTCGTACTCGTCGCGGAGGATCTCCAGTGCCTGCTGCTGGGTCGTGCTGGTCAGCGAGCGGCTGCCGTCGGCAGCGTAGCCGCCGTCACGGCCCTGCCCGACGATCATGATCTGGTAGGTTCCGCGGTTGTTGAACGCGGTGATGTCCTCGTCGAACTGGTTGTCGTCGATCGAGACCGTGTCTGCGGCACCGACCGAGCCGATACCGGCCCCGCTGGCGTCCTGGACGTTGCCGCGCGGGCCGACGACGTAGAGGCGGACGTCGTCACCCTGGCCGAGCGCGGTGCCCGACAGCGTGACTTCGTCGCCAACGTCGGACGCGATCCGGGACGAGGAGAGCTGTGCCGTGAGGTCGCCTTCCACGGTCCGGACCGAGAACGACGTCTTGACGTCGACGTTGTTGTACTGCGTGGTGGTGATCGCGCCAGTGCTACCCTGGCCCGCGTCGGCCGTAACGGCCAGCCGGTAGGAGTCGGCCAGGCTGATCACTTCCGACGAGTCGACTTCGATCTCGAACTCGTCGTTGGTGTCGACGCTGTCCTCGGCGAGGTTGCCCGCGTTCTGGGGCGAGTCCTCGTACAGCGGCTCGTACCGGCTGCCGATCTTGACCCACGCCTTCACGTTGTTGCTCTCGGGGGCCGTCCCGTTGATGGTGAACGTCTCGCCGATCTGGACCACGCTGGGCGAATCGGCGATCGAGATGCCCCGCTCGTTGACCCGGAGGTCGACCTCCGCGTCAGCGTCGTCGTTCGGGTTGGTGCCCACGGCGACTTCGGCAGTTGCCGTGTTGTCTCCCTCGAACTGACTCGTGTCGATCTGGAACTGCGCCGAGCCGCTGTCGCCGAGGTCGTACACGGCGACGTGCTGGCTCGTGCTACCGTCGTCGAAGATGTTCGGGAAGGTGACGTCGCTGGTGTTACGGAACACCTGCGAAGCCGCGGTGCCGGACTCTGTGTTGTCCTGGTCGACGCGGACGTGGACCGTATCGCCGGGCGTACCCTCGACCGTACCGGTCACGGTTTCGCCCTTGGTGACCTCCGTGTTCTGGAGGGAGATGGTCGTCTCCTCGTCACGGATGGTGAACGAGACGGTGTCGCTGGCGGAGTCGAGTTCGTCCGACCCCTCCATCGTCACGTTGTAGGTGCCAGCGTCCTGAGCGTCGACGTTCTGCAGCTGAATGAGGCCGCCGTCGTTCGTGATCTGAGTCACGTTCGGATTGAGCTCATTCGTGACGCCGACCCCATTCTCGTCTGTGACCGTGATCTCGACGGGATCGTTCGCCTGATCGAAGTTGTATTCAGTCTCGACCGTGATATCGGTCGTCGATGCCGGGATACTGCCGTCAGTGATGTCGGCACCGCCCGTCCCGACGCCACGGTACAGGGTGACCGAGCTGATCTCGGGGTCTTCGACGAAAATATCGGCGCTGTCGTCGCCGTCAGAGTCGTAGCCGCCCGAGGCGACTCCGCTGAAGTCGAAGTCGCTACCCTCATCCTGCTCGAACGTCCCGTCGGCATCACCGGAGATGCCTTCGAGACCGACAGTACCGGAGCCGATGGTACCGCCACCTGTTTGCTCTACGTTGCTGATGTCGACCGATTCACCGTCGAAGACCGTCACTGGCGCAGTGTTCCCTGCACCGAACGTGCGGTCTTGTGCCGCGGCCGTCCCCGCGAAGCTGACGGTCAGTGCTACCACTGACAGGACCATCAGCGCCGAGAGGAACAGCGCGCGGAGTTTGTCGCTTGTGTCTGTCATAGTTTGTCTGATTGTCGCATTGGTCACAGCGACTTCCCTCGGGACGGGGGCGACCCCCGTCGACCGGCCGAACCGGCGCGCCGAGTACTCGCGGCTGTCACCATGGGTAGGGGTTGCATCTCCGACTGGTTTCCCTCCTGTAATAAGTTTTGTGTGTTCGCCACGGTCCGCGTCGTGCACACGTCTGACGAACGGCCGCGAGAGGCCGGGAGAGCGGATCTTCCGGCGGCGGCGACCGGTGCGTGAATTAGTGTCACGTTACGGGGAACGGGCCCAGGCGAACGGTCGGCGAAACGTCGGGTAAGGGTCTTTTACTGTCGCCCAGTGAACATTCGACCGAATGCCACCAGAGCGAGCGCGGCCGGGACCGCTACGATCCCGAAGCCGGTACCCGAACCGTCCGAACTATCCGCTCCGCCACTGTCCTGTCCACTACCGTCGTCGCCGTCGCCAGCGTCGACCTGCGACGCCGCTCCCGCCGAGTTCGTCTCTGTCTCTTGTCTCCCGCTGGCGTGGGGGTCGCGGTCTCCGACGCCGTCTCGCGGTCGGCGGCTTCCGAGTCCTTGGCGCTCGCACCTCGGGCGAGGTCGTACGATTCGACGACTTCGTCGGCTCCGACCTTGACCGCACGCACGCGTGTCGTGGGTGTGTCGCTCTCGACCGTCAGCGTCCCGTTGATCTCTACCTCGGGGGTGGGATCGTCGCTGGAGTGCACCTGCGTGCTGTCGACGATATCGCTACCCGGACTCAAACTCTCGACGGCGACCGATTCCCGGACTTCGGATTTGCTTCTCGTTGTCTTTGACGTCCGTCATCGGAACCGTTCTGCTCGCTCTCCTCGACAGGCGCTGAGTTTGTCGACACCTCGACACGAAGTACAATTTTTACGTGGCATAATCCTATCCTAACTATTCGACGGCCGGGTAGGCGAGCAGGCGCTCGGCCGCGGAGGTTTATTTCCGGAGAGCAGAAATATTTAATAGGTTCCTACGGCTTTTCGAACCAATGGCACCCTCACGACGCCGGGTGCTCCGCATCGGGGCGACGGCTTCGCTCGCGGGGCTCACCGGCTGCGCCGGATTACTCGGATCGGACGACGGGGGGGACTCGACTCCGGCACCCACTACCCAGGGACAACAGTCGACGGACACGGCCACGCCGATCCCGGAGACGGGAACACCCAGTGAAACGGCGACACCGGGGGGTCCGAACCCCGAACTCGCGGCCGCCACCGGCGATGTCCTCTCGGAGATCAGGTGGTTTGCGACGTCGTACTCGAACACGATAGTGCAGTATCGCGCACACATCCGGAAGGCACTCGACACGGCGGAGCACCTGAGCCGCCAGACGGGCATCAGCGAGGCCCAGGTAGAGCGACTCTCGTCGGTGATCGGGGAACTGACGACCTACATCGACGAGCGGCTCGACCCCCACTTCAAGGAGTTTTCCGGCGAGTACGCCACCCAGGGACCGGACATCATCGTCCGCGAGTTGAACTCGCGGCTCTCGACGATAGAGCAGTTCGCCAACACCGGCGACGTCTCGCGGGTCGACGAGGAACTGGCCAGCCTCCGGACGTACCTCAACGGCCTGGAGAACCCGGATACGGTCAACACTCTCTTTTCGGACTCGCCGATTCACGACCCGTTGCTCCGCTATATCACCGGCACCGACAACTCGCCGGGCGAATTCGCGGCGATCGTCCTCTACCGGAACAACAAGAACCAGACCGACCCCAACGAATACTACATCCGATACGTCCAGACCCGGAACAACAACTGGAACCCGGATCCGCTCCCGTTCGGGTCCGAGTACGAACGGAAGGCCTACTACCAGGACATGCAGACGATCTTCAGCGGCGTTTCGACGAGCTCCGGCAGGCAAGACCGGGCGTTCGTCGCGGCACATACGAACAACGACGCGCCCGCGCGGCTCATCTCGATTCAGGAGTTCGAGGACCCGCCCGGAGCAGCGAACGCGCTGGAGACGATCATCGAGGGCCCCGTCGACACGGACGACGAGGAGGAACTCGGGTCCCACACCTGGCAGCGTGTGTTCTACTTCAGCGAACTGAACACGCTGGACCCCCACAGCGGGTACCTCATTTACGAGAGCGACAGCGACAGCATCGTTTACAACGACCAAGGGGAGCCGGTCCGGAGCGACGATTCGGTCATCGGCGACCCGGAATCATACGAGTTCACCCGGGACATCAAGGGTGACGTCGTCTACGCCTACCTCATCCAGGCGGGCAGCTACCTCGTCGCCATGGCCCCCTCGCTGACCATCTGGAACGAGCGGTCATCCGACAGCCGGAACGCGCTCGAACAGACCTGGCTGCTCTAGCGACCGCGTCCCCGGGACCACGAGCGGCCCGGTGCTCTTCTCGTCTTCGGCCAAAAGCCGAAAGAATATACGTATCAGCAGCAAAACGGCGGCTGTCCTCTCAATGATTCGAGGAGCGAAATTGGTTCCCGCTCTCGTCGTTCTGGCCGTTCTCGTCTCCACGACGGTGGTGCCGGTGGCGGGACAGGAGACGGCCGAAGTCGTGCTGGGGGAACCGGAGTTCGACGTGTACCTGCCCAACAACGAGGTCAGTCCGGGCGAGGAAGCGACGCTCGAAGTGTCGCTGACGAACTCTGGGACGGTGTTCACGGGTGGACCGCCGGACCTCACCGACCGGGTGACGACGGCGCGGAGCATGACGGTACAGCTGCGTGCCGGTGACTCCCCGCTCGACGTGAAAACCAGACAGGTACCGATCGACCCGGTTCCGCGAGGCCAGACCGGGACGGCGGCCTTCCAGGTCACGGTTCCGGAGGACGCTGACCCCGGGACGTACGAAATACCCGTGGAGCTACGCTACGGGTACACGCGACTGATCAGGTACGAGCCCACCTCGGGCGGGCCGAACATCATCCGGACTGTCGAACTCACCACGACCAGAAAGACCACCCTGACCGTCCGGGTCGAGGAGGAGTCCCGCTTCCGCATCGTCGGGCACTCGTCGGACGCCCTCGTCGGGAGTGACGGGGACGTCAAGGTCCAGATCGAGAACACCGGCACCGAACCGGCGACCGACGCCAACGTCAGGATTTCCTCGACGAGCAACGAACTTACCTTCGGCTCCGGGTCGTCGTTCTCGACCGCGTTCGCGGGGCAGTGGGCCCCCGGCGAGGTGAAGACCGTATCATATACCGCCCAGTTCGCCGACAGCGCCGATCCGCGCAACTACACCGCGAAGGTCGTGGTGGAGTACGACGACCCCGACGGCATAACAGGACGGTCCGAAAACCGGACGTTCGGGATCAGACCGAGCGGCGAGCAGTCGTTTTCCGTGCGGAACGCCAACGCGTCGCTCAGAGTGGGCGAGGAGGGATCGTTCACAGGCGAAATCGTCAACGAGGGACCGGAGACGGCACGGTCGGCGGTGGTCGTCTTCGACCCCGAGAACCCGAACTTGGAGGTCAGCGAGAACGAGTACTCCCTGTCGACGATCGAACCCGGCGAGAGCGAGTCGTTCGCGTACGACGTCGACGTGACTGACGCGGGAGGCGCGAACCGGCAACTGTTCAGCGTGACGGTCAGGTACAAGGACGCCGACGGCGACACCCGCGAGAGCGACACGCTGGACACCGAAGTGCGGGTGCAACCGGAACGCGACCAGTTCGAGGTCCGCTCCGGGAACGCCACGGTCCAGGTCGGACAGCAAAGCACCGTCGAAATTCGGGTCACCAACGAGGGCGACGAGCGGCTGACCAACGTCGAACTGAAGACGTTCCCGAACGATCCGCTCAGCAGCGACGACGACACCGGATTCATCGAGTCGCTCGAACCCGGCGAGACGGAGACCGTCCGGATCGGCATCTCGGCCGGGTCGGGCGCGACCCCGAAGACCTACCCGCTCTCGATGGATCTCCAGTACGAGGAACCCGACGGCGACACCAAAGTCTCGGACACTTACAAGGCCGGGATCACGGTGACCGAACGAGAGTCGGACGGCGGCTTCGGGCTCCCGTTGATCGGTGCCGCGGTTGCGATCGTACTAGTTGCGATCGGCGTTGTAATCTACCGCCGGCGCTGACCCGTCACGGACCGATCCCGATGGACCGTCTGACTGCCCGCCGGTCGACGGGTCCGCGTCACCCGTCACCCGTCACCCGTCACCGATTCTGACCCGGTGGACGTCGCCGATCTGTCGTCCGTTTGCGACCGGCACCACCTCGACCGTCGATCCCGACCGGAACGCCGAGAAGTCGACCCTGGTGCGGAACGCACCGTTCTCGTTGACGACGCCCGAGTATTCCACGAGCTGTGGCGACGGTTCGTCGGCCGACCGGACTCTGATCGTCATCCGGCTCCCGGGTGCGAGCGTCGTCTGGCCTTCGAGTGTCTGCGTCCTCGCCTCCAGGGTCGTTCGCCCCTCGGATAGCTCCAGCGTCGCGTTCGACTCGACGAGCCGTACCGAGGTGGACAGCCGCTTCGTCTGCCCAGTCGGGACGCCGTTCCGGAGCCGGTCTTTCCGGAGCGTCACGTCGAGTCGCGCGTCCTCGGCGGCCTCCTCGGCACACACCGACGTCGAGAAGACCAGGTAGAGCCGGTCGTCCCCTGGCGAGACGACATGTTCGAACGGCATCGGAGCGGTCGGGTCCTGGCTGTCCGCGCAGGTCACGTCGACCGATAGCGCGTTCCCGAACTGGCCGAGTCCGGCACGCCCGTAGGTCACCGTCCCCTCGACCCGGTGGTCTCCCGCACTGACCGACACCGCGTCCGTACCGGTCGTCCCGGGGTTTTTGACCCCGCTGTACCGGATCAGCAACGTCTCGGATTCGGCGAGGCTTTGTTCGTCGGTCAGTTCCAGGGCGAGCCGGCCGCTCCGCGTCACCGAACGCCGTTCGACGCGCACCGGCCGGTCGATCCGGCCGTCGCCGTCCGCGTCGACACCCAGCCCTCGGAGCTTCACGTTCGTCAACTTGTTCGGCACCCCGCCGTCACCGTTGTCGTAGTCGATCCTGACCGAGGAGAACGACGCGTTCCCCCGCTCGTCCCCGTCCCCGTCTGCCTCGGGTCCCGGGAGCTGGATCGTGTGGGTAGCACTGGCGCTCGGCATGCTCGTGTTGGCGTAGATCAGCTCCCGCCCGGGCGGGTCGTCGAAGCCGCCCACGCCCGCGATGCCCTCCGCGTGGAACTCCAGGATGACGGTGTCGTCGCGCGCGACCCGACCCGGGACCGAAGCCGAGAATTCGACCTCCTTGACGGAGTCGACGGTTATGCCATTGGGGGCTGCCCGCGTCCGCACGTCGTTGAACCGAGAGGGCATGAGCCGCACCAGCGCGACGTCCTGTTCCGTCCCCGACAGCGAGAGCCGGATTTCGTAGTTGCCGGTCGCCATGGGCTCGGTCGACTGGGCGCGTACCTCCGTCACCGCGTCGGGGTCGGCGGCGCGGTAGCCGCTTCCGGAACTCAGCACCTGGTTCGCCACGAAGGTGTTGACGGTTACGGTCACCCGGCCGTCGCCGTTGACGTCCCTGAACCCGACGGACTGCTCGTAGCTCCCCCGGGCCAGGGTGAGCGTCCCCTCGCTCCCCTCGGGAACGACCATCGGAATCTCGACGACGTCGTCCTGGTTCTCCCGGATCACGCTGGGGACGATCTCCGCGTGGTCCGTCGCCGCTGCGGTCGGCGTCGCCACGGCGACGGCTGACAGAGAAACCAGGAGGACGACGAGAACTGTTCGTGTTCCGGACGGGCTCATTGGCGTTCCCGATGCTTTCCCCCAAACCGGTATATGTCTTGTGTCAGTACCGCCGCGACCGCGAGGCAGACCAGATCGCCTCCTTCCGGCAGTTACGGGACGTAATGATAGCCAGTTATCACTTCTGGGTGCCGACGGTCCGACGGTGCTCGCGGGACGATCGGCAGTGCGTCGACGGTCTGGCGGTTGCCGATCGCCTCATAGTGATTGTTGGGACTCTTTACCGCCGAGAAGTCACAATTCGTGGGCTTCAGCCCGCGAACCAACCGTTCACGTGACGTGGTCACGAAAACAATCGCAACAATCACTATCAGACCGCGGCCCGGCGGTCGGATGGTCACTCGTCGGACAATCGGCAACGTGGACGACGACCGCTCGCGCGAGCGGCCGGATCGCTCACCGCGTGACGATCTCGATTTCGTGGCCGTCGGCGTCCTTCGTGAACGCGTAGCGGCCGCCGCAACTCTCCGGGTCGCGGTAGTCCGCCGCGTCCCGTTCGATGAGCCGATCCCAGGTTTCGTCGAGACTCGCGGCTCTGACGGCCAGGTGTCCCCAGGCGTCGCCCATCGTGTAGCTCCGCCCGTCGTAATTGTAGGTGAGTTCGACCGACATCGCCTCCTCGGCTGCGTCCCCCGGCTCGACGAAGTAGAGCGCGAAGTCGTCGAACTCCGCGCGCCTGACGAGGTCGTAGTCCAGTTTCCTGACGTACCACCCGATGGCCGCGTCCGCGTCCTCGACCCGGATCATCGTGTGGTCGAGGCTCCACCGCGCCCCGTGGTCGCGCTCGACCAGTTCGATCTCGTGGCCGTCCGGATCTTTCACGAACGCGTAGCTCCCGCCACACGGGTCCGGATCGCGGTAGTCCTCGACGCCCTCGTCCATGAGTTCCTCGTAAGCGTCGTGGACGTCGGTGACCCGGACGGCGATGTGGCCCCAGGCGTCGCCCATCGTGTAGGTCCGGCCGTCGTGGTTGTACGTGAGTTCCAGCAGTGCTCTCTCGTCGTGTGCGTCCGCGGGCCCGAGGAAGACGTTCGTGAAGGTGTCGGCCTCCCAGCGACCCTTCTCCTCGTAGTCCAGGTGGGTCCGGTACCAGTCCAGCGATTCTTCGAGGTCGTACACCCGCATCATCGTGTGGTCGAGGGTCGCGTCCATGTCCCCGTGAACCGGCGCGAGCGCGAAAAGCATAACGGAGCCACCGGACCGAGGGCGGGGAGGTCGACGACGTGGCAGGCGCGGGCTACCCGCGTGTCGTCCCGGCGAACACCTGCCGGAGGGTCGGCCAGTAGTACCACCAGACCACCGCCCACAGGGCGGCGGTCCCGGCCGGGAACGCGGCGTACCCCGGGCGACGCGCGAACCCGACGGCCGTCCAGAGCAGACTCGCGCCCGCGAAGGTCAGCAGACCGGCAGTCACGCGGACGTCCTCGCGGCCCCGCGTGGCCGCCGCTGCCGCCACGACCGCGATGCCGTACTGCAGCGACGCGACGGGCCAAGCGAGGAGGAACCGCGGGAGTCCGCGCGTGTGCCGGAACAGGTAGTCGGTGACGGTCGTCAGGTGGAACGGGGCCGGGTCGACGAGGCCGAACGCGAAGATGACGGTGATCTCGCCGCGCGACACCACGACCACCCACGGGACCGCGACGATAGCGAGGACGGCCGCCAGCCGTCTCGGGGCATCGCTGTCCATCACTTCCGGACCACGATCCGGAGGACGTCCTCGTCGGCGAGTTCGTGGTCCATGCCGACCTGCTGTTCGTCGTGCTTGGCGCTGGGTCCCGACACGCGCGCAAATCTGAACCGCTCGGCGAACTCGCCGCCGAGTTTCTCGCAGGCGTCCCGGACGGTGTCGCCCTCGCGGAGGATCAGCGGCTCCTCGTAGTCGACGCCGCGTCCGGGCTTGTCCATGTAGATCCGGATCAGGCCCAGTTCCTCCCAGATGCGCTCCCGGAGCGCGTCGAGGCCCTGCTCTTGTTCGGCGCTGATGAAAATCGCCTCCTCGGGTTCGATGTCGTGTTCGCGCAACCTGTCGTGGACCGTCTCCAGGTAGTCGGCGTCGATCAGATCCGCCTTGTTGACCGCGACGATGGAGGGGAGGTACTCGCGGTTGTCCATGACGCCGTCGATCAGGCGGTCGATGTCGACCTGTTCGCCGATCGTGACGTCGGCGTTGACGTAGCCGTGCTCCCGGAGGACGTCCTTGACGACCTCCTCGGAGAGATCGAGGTCGACGGAGACGTTGACCGAGATGCCGTCCTTGGCCTTCTTGCGGACGCTGATCCGCGGCGGGTCCTGGTCGAGGCGGATCTTGTTCTCGTAGAGTTCCCGGCGGAGGCGTTCGTACTGGTCGATCTCGAACACCGAGAGCAGAAAGACCACCAGGTCGGCCGTCCGGACGACCGACAGCACCGCCTGGCCGTCGCCGCGCCCGCCGGCCGCCCCCTCGATCAGGCCGGGCACGTCGAGCATCTGGATGTTCGCGCCGCGGTACTGGAGCATCCCGGGGTTGACGTCGAGGGTGGTGAACTCGTAGGCCCCGACCTCGCTGTCGGCGTTGGTCAGGGCGTTCAACAGCGTTGACTTCCCGACGCTGGGGAAGCCCACGAGCGCGACCGTGGCGTCACCAGTCTTCTCGACCGCGTACCCGTGCCCGCCGCCGGCCGAGGACTGCTGTTCGAGCTTTTCTTTCTTCTCTGCGAGTTTCGCTTTCAGCCGGCCGATGTGCTGCTCGGTCGACTTGTTGTAGGGCGTGCTGGCGATCTCCTCGCGTATCTCCTCGATCTCCTCTTCCAGCCCCATCGCCGGGTAGTCGGCGACGAACTCTCAAAAGGGCTTTCGTTGTCAGCGACGCGTCCCCGTCGCCCCCCGCGGTGCGCTCTATTCCCCGCGGGGAAAACCGCGTGGTATTTCGACACACTAATACAGCACGCGTGGCAGAAGTAAACACGATGCCTGACGCGGCGATGCTCCGCGACAGTACCGAAATCCTCCTTCCGGCGTCGGCGCTGGAAGACGTCCGCGACGACTTGGAGGAGCGGTTCACGCTCACATTTTTCACGGAGCAGCGATGGTGCCGGATCATCGGATCGCCCGTCGAGATCAAAGCCGCGAGCGAATTCCTCGCGCGCAACGGCGTGACCGTCCAGTAGCCCGGTCCTACCACCGGCTCGACGACCGGGAGCGAACCCGGGAACGGAAAAACGGGGTAGCCGAGCGGCTCTGCCGTTCAGTCCGACGCGTGCCGGTCGGCCCGGGACGGCGGCGGCACCCGGCCGTCCGTGTCGGTCGTCGAGGCGGGCGATTCCGGGAGGACGCACCGGTCGGCCTCGTGGTTCACGTGGTCGTACTCGTCGGGGGCGTTCGCCAGGGGATGGGCGGGGTTCTCGTCGCTGTGGATGCGCGCCGCCCGCAGTTCGTCGAAACCGTGGATCCGCGCACGGATGCCCCGCCAGTGGTAGCCCGTTCCCCCTGGGACGGACTTGTCGTGCTGTCCCTGCCAGCCCGCGCCGCTGGCGGCCAGGACCGCCGCGTTGACGTTCCCGGCCAGGTCGTCGTGGTCGATCAGGACGCCCACGCTCGCCGCCGCCGGCGCACGCGCCGCGAGCACGTCCAGTCCCAGGTGGAGCGCCCGGTACTCGGCGACGTTGTTGTCCGGCGCGGCGTCGGGCACCGCGAGGCGTGCGACGCGCTTCCCGTCCCGCGTCTCGATGACCACGCCGAGGCCGCCACCCGAGGCTCTGTACGAACCGTCGGTGGCGACGTAGAAGTCCCGGTGGTGGGTGCGGGGCGGGTGAGCAATGTGTGGCGTCGGCGACTCGTCGAACAGGTCCCGGAGGGACGGCCGGCCGTAAGCGGCCATACCCGCGCTACGCACCGGCGCGATTTAAAAATATGGTCTCTACCCCCTCCAGTCCCCGGACGAACTCACGCACGATCCTCGACTCGTCTCATACTGATTGTTGGGACTCTTTACCGCCGAGGAGTCATACTGGTGGCTGTAAGTACGTGAAAACTCGAATTGAGAATCCAGGTGGAAAGGGTCTGTATCCGCAGATAGCAGAGACTGTTGAGTAAAAGAATTACAGCCACCAGTATCACAATTCGTGGGCTTCAGCCCGCGAACCAACTGTTCACGTGACGTGGTCGTGAAAATAATCGCAATATTCACTATCAGACCGCAGCGTCGGATCGCGTCCACGACCGGATTCCTGCGGGAATCCGCCCCGTGGTCCCCGGGCCGCCCACTCGTTCGGTTCCCGGCCGCCCGCAGTCCCGTTTGTCCACGCCGAGTCGACGCGGAAGGAACCACCAGTATCGCCCGATTGAAGTGAGTTCGGAGCGCCGGCTTAACTGGCGATGACCGAGCGCAGGACTGCGTATCTACGCGACAAAGTCGAACAGATGGAACAACGGGGGGAGACCTGGGTGTTGCGCCAGCTCGAAACCGCCACGCAGGCGAACCCGACGGTCGAGGGACAGGAGGTGATCATGCTCGCGTCGAACAACTACCTCGACCTGGCGAACGATTCGCGCATCCGGGAGGCTGCCATGGACGCGATTGAGCGGTTCGGGGTCGGGGCCGGATCGGACTGGTCGATCGCCGGGTACAACGAACTCCAGGACGAACTCCACGACGCCATCGCCGAATTCAAGGGGACCGAGGCGGGGCTGTCCTACCAGACGGGGTTCGCCGTCAACGCGGGACTGCTCCCGCAGTTGCTAGACGAGGGCGACGTCTACGTTTCGGACGAACTCAATCACGGTTCGATCATCGACGGCATCCGCCTGTCGCCGGCCGACAGCGTCGTCTACGATCACTCCGACATGGCTGACCTGGAGGACACCCTCGAAGCCGTCCACGACGAGTACAACCGAATGATAATCGTCACGGACGGCGTCTTCTCGATGGACGGCGACGTGGCGAAACTCGACGAGATCCAGCGGCTGGCCGACGAGTACGGGGCCATGACGTACGTCGACGACTGCCACGGCGAGGGCGTGCTCGGCGAGGGCCACGGCATCACCGCCGAGTTCGGGCTCGAAGACGACGTGGACTTCCAGATGGGTTCGTTCTCGAAGGCCTGCGGCGTCTTCGGCGGCATGCTCGCCGGCAACCAGGAGGTGATCGACTTCGCCTACAACACCTCGCGCACGTGGCTGCTGTCGGCGGGCTATCCCCCCGCCGTCGCGGCCGCCAACCGCCGGTCGCTGGAGATCATCGACAGCGAACCCGGGCGCGTCCGCGACCTCTGGGACAAGCGCGACTACTTCAAGAGCGAACTCGAGGACATCGGCTACGACACCGGGAAAAGCGAGACGCCCATCGTGCCCGCGATGATCGGCGACAGCAGGAAGGCCCAGAAACTCGCCGACCGCCTCTTCGAGGAGGGCGTCTTCGCGCTGGCGATCGTCTACCCGATGGTCGAACGAGGCAAGGCCCGCATCCGCAACCAGATCAACGCCGGGCTGTCCGACGAGGACCTCGACGAGGCCCTGCGGGTGTACGAAAAACTCGGCCGGGAACTAGACCTCATGTAAACTACCCCGCCCTTTGGCCCGTCTTGCGAGCTCCTTGAGGCCGGGGGCTCCGCCTCGAAACTGCTGATCCCGGGGGCAGGCGTCCCGCAGCCGCCCGGGGCCAGCGATCCTAGGCGCTCGTCTTCGGACTCAGTTGCCGTCGGAGGTTCGCCATCATGTCCGCGACCATCTTCTCGAACGTGTACTCGGGCTCCCAGTCCCAGTCCTGGCGGGCGGCGGAGTCGTCGACGTCGTTCGGCCACGAGTCCGCGATTGCCTGGCGGTGGTCCGGTTCGTAGCTCGCCTCGAAGTCGGGTACGTGCTCCCGTATCTCCGCGGTCAACTCCGCGGGTGTGAAGCTCAACGCGCCGACGTTGTACTTGCTCCGGTAGCGCAGCCGCGACCCGTCGGCGGCCGCCAGATCGAGCATCGCCTTGACCGCGTCCGGCATGTACATCATCGGGAGCCGCGTGTCCTCCCGGACGAAATACGTGTACTCGCCGTCCTGGATGGCCCGGTAGAACGCCTCGACGGCGTAGTCGGTTGTGCCACCCCCCGGTTTGGTCTTGTAGCTGAGGATACCCGGAAACCGCAGGCCCCGCACGTCGAGCCCGTACCTGTCGAAGTAATAATCGCCGAACAGTTCGCCCACGACCTTCGAGATACCGTACATCGTGTCCGGTTCGAGAACCGTCTCCTCGACCGGACGATCGGGTGTACTCGATCCGAAAACCGTTCACGTGGTAGGCCGCCTGCGGGTCCTGCTCGCCCGCGGCCGAGAGGATCGCGGCCAGGTGGTACACCGTGTCCACGTCGTAGTCATCTAGGACCGATTCGAACTGCTGGCGGTCCGTGACGTCGACCACCTCGGCCGGCTCCGGCAGCGCCTCCGTCGCCCCCGCGACATCGCTTGCGATGACGTCGTCTGTACCGTGTCGCCCGGCCAGTGCGGCTGTCAGCTCCGAACCGATCTGGCCTGCCGCCCCTGTCACAAGAACACTCATTATACCTGCAATTTCCACCTCGCCGAGCCCGCTGATATTACTGGTGGTGTAATTTTCCCGGTAACGGATGTGATAAAAGTTTGATTTACACAAAGGAATTTGTTCAATAGCCCGAAGGCGTTCGATGGTACGATCGTTCTGGACGCGCGTGAATCCCACTCCGATTTAATTCCTTCGAAGGAATAAGACGCAATACTCTTTTAATCCGCCACGAAATCGGCGCGAATATACTATTTTTATCATTTATTTTATGTAGTCTACCGACGACGGCCGGGTCGGTCCCGCGCCGGATACAGGAACGTGATTCGGGCGTTGCTCGGGGGAAGAGGGGAGCGGTGACGGGGCGTTTTGGCGTCGCGGCCCGCGGTGTCCCCGGGGATGTTCTTCGCGGAGCACTCCGGAAAGCCTACCCCGTCGCGGATAGAGCACCGAGGTATGCGCCGAGCCCGCGACATCATGACGACAGACGTCCAGGCGGTCGCGCCCGACGACGACGTCGCCGACGTGCTCACGCGCCTGGCGCGGGCCGACTTCAACGGTTTCCCGGTCGTCGACGACGGCCGGCTGGTCGGGATCGTCACCCAGGGCGACCTGATAGACCTGTTCCAGCCGAGCGACCGCACCCTCTGGATTCCGGTGGGGTTCCCGCCGTTCCTGGAGAGTCTGACCTACGCGGTCGACCTCTCGTGGGACGAACTCGACGTGGGGATCGACCTCGTGAAAAACGCGGGCAAACCGATCGAACGGGTGATGACGACCGACGTGGTGACCGTCGCCCCGGACGACGACATCGACCGGGTGCTCGCCCTGCTGGCCGACGGGACGAGGGACATAAACCGGTTGCCGGTCGTCAAGGACGGCCGGGTCGTCGGGATCATCGCCCGGCAGGACCTACTACGTGCACTCAGGGACGAACGCGAGGCGACCGCGTAACGAAAGGTTCAGGCCCGGGGGCCGCCGAACCGAGTTGTGACCCGCTACAGGAACCTCCTCCTGTTCGTTCTCCTGGCGGCGACCTGGGGATCGGCGTTCATGGCGATCAAGGCCGGACTCGCCTTCTTTCCCCCGGTGCTGTTCGCGGCCTTTCGATACGACGTCGCGGGCGTGTTGATGATCGGGTACGCCGCCTACGCGGCCGACGACTGGCGGCCCCGCACCGGCCCGCAGTGGGCGATGGCGCTCGCCGGCGGCGCGCTGATGATCGCCGGCTACCACGCGTTCCTGTTCGTCGGCGAGCAGGGAACCACGAGCGCCGCGGCCGCCGTCATCGTCGCCACCTCGCCGATTCTGACGACCGGGTTCGCCCGCGGACTGTTGGTGGGTCAGCGCCTCACGGTCGCGGGCGTCGCCGGCCTCCTGCTCGGCCTCGTGGGCGTCGGCATCCTCGTACAGCCCGACCCCTCGAACCTGCTGACCGCCGCCGTGCGCTCGAAACTGCTCGTGCTCGCGGCGGCGGTGTCTTTCGCGTTCGGGAGCGTTCTCACGCGGTGGATCGACGCACCTCTCGACATCGAGACGATGCAGTCGTGGTCGATGCTCCTCGGGGCGGCGCTGATGCACGTCGTCAGCGTCGGACTGGGAGAGTCGATCAGTGCGGTCCGGTGGACGGGAACCGGCGTCGCGGCGCTGCTTTACCTCTCGCTGGCCGCGAGTTCGCTCGGCTTCCTGATCTACTTCGACCTGCACGACAGGCTCGGGCCGGTCGAGATCAACCTCGTCTCGTACGTCGCGCCGGTGTTCGCGGCGCTGTCTGGCTTTCTCTTCCTCGGCGAGGTGATCGACGCCGTGACCGTGACCGGCTTTCTCGTGATCGTCGCGGGGTTCGCGCTGCTCAAACGGCGGGAACTGGCCGAGGAACTGCCGCGGCTCGCGGCGGTTCGCTAGTCCCGCTCGCGCGTGTGCGGGTGGCCGACGACGATCGCCAGGGCGTTCAGCGCGAGCAACCCCAGGAAAGCCAGGGTTACCGACGCCGAACTGAGCCCCCCCGCGAGCAGCGGCAGGTAGAGAAACGGGAGGACGATTGCGGTCCAGAAGGCGACGCGCTGGACGATTCGCCTGGCGGCCGGGACGTACCGCGCCAGGGCCGGGACGGTGCGACCGAGGTCGGGGAGGGCTGAGTTGGGCGGGTTCTCTGACGGGGTCGACATGGCGGACACCTCCGTACCTTTACATCCACGGAAACTAACTTATAATCGCACGAGCCTTTCCCGGATTTCATCACGTTTCACGCGCGTAGAGAGTCTCTGAATACTTTTCACGACACCACGAGAGCGGCCGAGACCTTTTACCGGCGCCTCTCCGACCGTCGCTCCGGGTGGTAAGTTGATCTTACTCTCCCGCGCTCGCCGGCGGTCACTCGTCGTCCGCGACGGCGGCGCGGAGCCGCGCCCGCTCGTCCGGATTGAGGTCGTCGACGGCGTCCTCCACGAACGGGCTCTGGAGGAGCGTCGCCACGGCGCGGTCGGTTTTCTGGTGGATGCGGTCGACCGCCTTCTCGACGGTCTCCGGGTCGACGTCGCGCTCGCGGGCGATGGCCTCGACGGAGCGTCCGTCCCGCAACCCCGCCGCGACGGCCTGTTCGCCGTGGCTGAGAATCGAGTCGAGCGAATCCATGCGCGGGGGTAGCCGGCGGCGGCGAAAAAGCGTGCCGGGATCACCCGAGCACGGTCACCCCGACGCGGTGGGGCCCCTCGGGAGTGTCGAATTCGACCGCGTCGGCGATAGCCCCGCGAACCCGGTCGCGCCACGCCTCGACTGCCGCCTCGTGGCGCTCGCGGTGGCGCTCGACGGTGTACGGTTCGTCCGCGGCCCGGAGGCGGTCGCCGGTCTCCGCCGGTTCGGGGTAGGCCGGCGCGTCGGCCGCCAGGAACGACTCCGGGTCGAGGTGGACGGGTTCCGGGTCGACGCCGCGGTACTCGCCGTCCTCGGCGACGTGGATGCGGGCCCGCATCCGGGCGCTGAACGGCGGGGTCAGCCTGAGCACCGTCCGCCGGTCGCTCCGCCGCCTGGCTTCGACGGCCGCGACCACGTCGTCGGCGTGGACCGCGACCGACCGCACCACGGTCGGGTCGGGCGACTCGACCATGGCCGGGGGCCACGGCCGCGAGCGGCTTGACGGTTCCGGCGGGGCCGGGTGCCGCGAGCGCCGGATTTCGCCGGGGCTTATCTACCATCCCTGCAAACGACCACGAACGATGGATTCGGACACGCTCGTCGAGAGCCTGCAGGAAGCCGGGCTCTCGCCGTACCAGGCGGAGGCCTACGTCGGGCTGCTGGAGATGGGGTCGGCGTCAGCGAGCGAACTCGCCGACGCCAGTCAGATCCCGAAACCGCGGATCTACGACGTCCTCGAGTCGCTCGAACGGCGCGGGTACATCGAGACATACGAACAGGACACTCTCCGGGCGCGCGCGCACGACCTCGACGACGTCCTCGGGGACCTGGAGTCCCGGATCGGCCGGCTGGAGGCCGCCGCCGAGGAGATCGAACACCGCTGGACCCAGCCGAACGTCGAGAGCCACGAGGTCAGCATCGTCAGCCGCTCCGAGACCGTCCACAAGCGGGCCGAAGCGGCCATCGAATCGGCGGAGTACCACCTCCAGTTGTCGGTGTCGCCCGCCGAGTTCCGCACCCTGAAACCGCTGCTCTCGGCTGCCCACGACCGGGGCGTCCAGATCGAGATTTCGCTCCACACCCGCCGGGACGAGCCACAGGAGATCGATCCCGGGGAGTTCGAGGGGGCCGCGACCGAGGTGCGCCACAGGAACCTGCCCGCCCCCTTCGTGGTCCTGGTCGACCGCAAGCAGGTCTGCTTTGCGACCCACGAGACCGCCACCGAGGAGTACGGCATTCTCGTCGACGACCGGATGCTCGCGTACGTGTTTCACTGGCACTTCCTCACGTCGCTGTGGGAGGTCTGGGACCCCATCTACCAGGACAGCGACGACACGCCGCCGGCACACTACGCCGAAATCCGCAAGTGCGTCCGCGACATCGAACCGCTCGTGCGCGACGGCTCGGCGGTACAGGCTCGCGTCGAGGGCGTCGAGACCGACACCGGCCGCGAGCGGACGCTCTCGGGACGGATCGTCGACATCGAGTACTCCGCCGAGACGAACGGCGAGGGGCCGCCCTCGCTGCTGGATCTCGCGGGACAGGCCACGCTCGTCCTCGAAACCGACGAGGAGACCTACAGCGTCGGGGGCCAGGGTGCGCTCGTCGAGGACATCCGGGCTAACCGGATTACGATTCTCGATCCGACCCCGGATAGGCGGGGTCAAAAGTGACTCCTCAGTGATAGGAGCCTGGTGTAGGCGGCCCTTTCCCCGCCGCGGTCTGAGGAATATATTTATATGATCCGTGTAATTGGTCGTAGTGGAGCGGCACAATCATGGCAAGTGACGACGGCAAACGAAACTTCGCCCTCCGCGGGGAGGACGGCAACGAGTCGAGTGTCTTCTCGGGACAGACCCCACGGCAGGCGGCACTGAAGGCCGCCAGGCGTCTCGAACCGGGCGCGTCCGAGGCAAAAGCGGAGCGGCAGACGCTCCGCCTCCGGGAAAAGGGCACCAAGAAGGTCCACATCTACGAGGGCTGGGCCTGGGAGGAAGAAGCGCCCGACGACAGCCCCGAGTGGATGCCGGCAGTGATCACGAAGGGTAACGTCGAAAAGCAGGGAATCGAACACCTAGACGAGATTTAGAAGACCCGATCCGGTCTGACGACCAGGATCACCCGCTCGGTTTCGACTTCGTTAGGGTAGTCCTCGCCGATGTACCGGCGTGCCAGTTCGTCGATGTGCTCGCGCGCGCCCTCCTCGCGGAACTCCTCGACGGTGCCCAGGACCGAGAGCCGCCGGTACGGGTCGTCGGGGTCGGTCATGCTGATCCCGACCGAGGGGTTCGCGCGGACGTTCCGTGTCTTCCGGCGGCCGTCCTCGGTGTTGATCAGGAGCCGATCGGCCCCCGCGTCGTAGCCGATCCAGACCGGCGTCACGTGGGGTGTGCCGTCGGGCAACACCGAGGCGAAGTGCGCGATTGTGGATCGCTCGAACAGGTCGTGGTACTCTTCCGGGATCGATGGCATCACCCGTATGGGAACCCCACCCCTCTTAGTCGTGGCGCACGCCGCCTCGCGGACGCTCGCCCGGGCGCGAGCTAGTCGGGAAACTTCGCCAGGCCGTCGTCGAACAGGTCCAAGCCGACCTCGCGGGCGTGGCCGTCGGGACGGACGCCGGTGTAGACGCGCTTTACCTCCCCGTCCGCGAGCACATATGTCGTCCGGTCGGCCCGGCCGCCCGACGCGTCCACGTCGAAGGCGGCGACGAGTTCGCCGTCCGGGTCGGCCAGGAGGTCGTACCCCAGGCCGTGTTTGGCCGCGAACGCCTCGTGGGACTCCACGTCGTCGGTGGAGACACCGTATACGGCGACGCCCGCCTCGCGGAACGTCGACAGTTCCGTGTCGAACTGGCAGGCCTCGGTGGTGCAGCCGGGGGTGTCGTCCTTCGGGTAGAAAAACAGCACCGTCGGGTCCGCAAACGACAGTTCGACCGTCTCGCCGTGCTGGTTCGTCGCGGTGACCGCCGGGACGCTGTCGCCAGGTGAGAGCGTCATGATCGGACACTCGTCGGCGGGCGGGGAAACCGTTTCCCCCGCTTAGTTCGAGGTCCCGCTCGCGGGCCCGCCGTTCCGAGATGTCGCGGCCGACTCCCGCGATCCATTCCCGTTTGTCCTCGCTGGCGAGCAGAACGCCCGAGAACTCGTAGGGGATCGCGTCGCCGTCTTTCGTTTGTAACTCGGCCTCCACCGTCGTCCGTTCGCCGGTCCCGGCAACCGACGAGATCGCGTCCGCGACCCGCTCGCGGTCCCCCGGGGCGAAAAAGTCCGTCGGAGCCATCGACCCGATATCGTCATCGTCGCCCATCACCGCGGACACCTGTCGGTTCCAGTAAACGAACTCGCCGGCCGCGTCGAAGACGTAGAACAGTTCCCCGAGCGAATCGAGAATCCGCGCGATCGACCGGGGGTCCAGGTCCGGCGTGTCCTGCTCAGAGGTTCGTGGTCCCTCAAGGACCGGCCTCTACATGAGTGTTCGTTAATTGTTACAAGCACGTCGGCCGCGATCCCTACTCATGTGTCGACGCCGAGGACAACCCCCAACACGACGCGAGTACCGGGACGGAAGCTTTTACTCGCCGCTCGCGTAGTCCTGGTCGTGTCCGCCCGTCTGACCGCTCTCTCCGCGGCCCACCTCGATCGGCTGGCCCCCCGTCAGGTGGCCGACTGTCTCGCGTACTTCGATCCGGACGCGGTCGTGCTGACAGACGCCGCCGCGGGCGAGGCCACGCGGGCGACCCAGGCCGGACCGCTCGCCGACGTCGAGGTGCTCGCGCCCAATCCGCCGCCGTACCTCGCGAACCGGGGCCTGCCGCGGGTGATAGACGCCGGCGGGGTCGACGTCGTCGTCCCGGCCTCGCACGACCAGCTCGCCGGCGTGGCCGTCCTCGAACACGAGGGGACCGTCGACCCGGCGACGGAGACGTACGTGGTCTCGGACCTGCTGGAGGTCGCCGTCGAGCCGACGGAACTGGCGGCCCGGCTCGACGGGCGCGAGGCGTACCTGGACGCCCTCGACCCCGGAGCGCTGGACGGATCGTACACCCACGTCGCGGTCACGGCCCCGCCGAGTTACCGGCGACGGTGGGACGGGATGCGCGTCGTCGGCGGCGGCACGCCGGAAAGCGAGGTGGCGACGCTGTCTTTGTCCCCGGACGGCACGGTCTGTACCCGGTCGATCCGCGAGACCAGGCTCGGCCTGCGCGCGATCGCCGGCGTCGGCGCGACGACGGCCGCCCGCCTCCGGGAGCGTGGCGCAAGCGAACCGGATGACGTGGCGGCGATGGGTGTCCCTGACCTCCGGGCGGTCGACGGCGTCGGCCGCGGGCGGGCCGAGGAAATCGCCGACCACGCGACCGCCATCGCGGAGGGCCGGGTCGTCGTCTCCGACCACGAGGGGTTCCCGGACCCGGACGCCGAACCGATCTTTCTCGACGTCGAGACCGACGGGCTGACGCCGACCGCGGTGTGGCTCGTGGGCGTCCTCGACCGGTCGCGCCGGGACGGGCAGGCCACGGCCGGCGACGGGCGGTTCCGGCCGTTTCTCCAGCGCGACCCCGACGCCGACGGGTTCGCGGTCGAGTCGTTTCTCTCGTGGTACGCGGAACACGCCGCCGGGCGGCCGGTGGTGGCGTACAACGGCCGGGAGTTCGACTTCCCGGTGATCGAACGCCACGCCGCCGAACACTGCCCCGAACTGCTGGACCACTGGACGACCGCGCCGACGTTCGACCCGCTGGCCTGGGCCAGGGACGGCCACGCCGCCCTTCCGGGACGGACCAACGGCCTCTCGGACGTGGCGGCCGCGCTCGGGTGGGACGGCGACGACACCGGCCTGACCGGGGCGGCCGTCGCGCGCAGGTACCGGCGGTGGTGCCGGGAGCGGACGGCCGAGGCCGAACTCGACTGGGACAGACACGTCGAGTACTGCGAGGACGACGCGCGTGCGCTGGCCCGCGTCTACGACGCGCTGGCGCGGGCGGACCCGACGGCCCACGACCGCGGGACGGGCGGCGGGTCCGACGCCGGGTCGATGCAGGGACGGCTCACCGACTTCTCATGACCGGGGACGCGCCCACCGGGACGGACGTGGGCTCCCGCCCGCTGACCGCCGACGAACTCGAACGGACGCTCCCGGGGTACGAGGGGCAGGTCGTCGACAGGATCGAACAGCCCGCAAAACCGGGGCTGACGGTCGATCCCGCCACGGTGCTCCCGGACCTCGACGTCCCGTTCGACGGGCTCTACGAACACCAGGCCGAGGCGATCGCCGCGCTCCAGGACGGGGCGAACGTGGCCGTCTCGACGGCGACCGCCTCGGGGAAGACCTACATCTACGGGCTCTACTTCGCCTGGCTGCAGCGCCGCCGGCCCGGCGCAACCGCGCTGTTTACCTACCCGACGAAGGCGCTGAGCGGCGACCAGGTGACCGAACTCAACGACCTCTACGACGACCTCGGTCTCGACGTCCTCGTCGAGAAGTACGACGGCGACACGCCGGCCGACCGCAAGCGGGCGATCCGTGACCGGGCGGACGTCGTCGTCACGAACTTCGCCGGCCTGAACGTCTACCTGCCACACCACCACCGTTGGCGATCGACGTTCGCCGACTGCGAACTCGTGGTCGTCGACGAGGCCCACGCCTACACCGGCGTCCAGGGGATGCACGTTGCCTGGATCCTCCGCCGGCTGTTGCGGGTGCTCGACCGGTACGGGAGCGATCCCCAGCTGGTGTGCTCGTCGGCCACCGTCGGCAACCCCGTCGAACACGCCGAACGGCTGACCGGCCGGCCGTTCGCGCTCGTCGACGAGGACACCAGTCCACGCGGGGCACGCGAGATCGTCTTCTGGGACCCGCCGGCCGGCGACGGGGGTTCCGGCGGTGACGACCCGCTCGCGGCCGCCGAGGCCGGACGGAGCGCCAACGCCGAGGCCGCGGACCTGCTGGCACACCTGGGGCTGTCCGGCGTCCGGACGCTCACTTTCGTCCGGAGCCGCCAGGGCGCGGAGGTGACCGCCAAGCAGGCCGAGAGAGCGGCCGGCCGGCACCCGACGGACGGCTACCTGTCCGTCCGGCCGTACCACGCCGGCCACGGCAAAGAGACCCGCCGCGGTACCGAACACGGCCTGAAGAGCGGCACCCTTGACGGCGTGGTCACGACCAACGCGCTCGAGTTGGGCATCGACGTGGGATCGGTCGACGCGGCCGTCCTCGCGGGCTACCCGGGCTCCCGGCAGTCGTTCTGGCAGCAACTCGGCCGCGCCGGCCGGGGCACCGACGACGCGCTGGGCGTCCTGGTCGCCCGGAGCGACGCCATCGACCAGTACGTCCTCGACGATCCCGGCTACCTGCTCGAAGACGACGTCGAGGACGCGGTGCTGGACCTCTCGAACAACGTCGTCTACGCACAGCACGTGCTGTGTGGGGCAAACGAGATGCCCCTGACCGACGACGACCGCGAGTGGTTCGACGTGAACGGCGCGCACCGGCCGGCCGACGACGGTAACGAGGAGTGGAGTAGCGACCGGAGCGGCGACCCGCAGAGCGTACAGGACCGACCCGCCCAGGGGCGTCTGCCCAGTGACGGCCGCGGGAACCCACCCGACGAAGGGCGGCTGGACGCCGCCGTGGGGATGTGGAAGGACGCCGGCAAACTCGTCGGCGACCTCGACCGCGGCGTCCAATATGCGGGCCCGCCGCGCCCGGAGGCCGACGTGGACATGTACGCCACGACCGGCGAGCGGTTCGAGGTCCGCCTCCGGGGCGACGGCGAGATCGACATCGCCGACCTCGCCCGCGGGCGGGCCTACCGCGACTTCCACCCGGGCGCGCTCGTCCTCCACGACGGCGTCCAGTACGAGGCGGTCGCGCTCCGGGAGGACACCCCGAACCCCTACGTCGAACTCCAGCGGGTCTCGACGAACGAGTACACCCGCACCCAGCACACGAAGGAGGTGACCGACCTCGACCGGCGGGAGGTGGTCGATCTGGGCGGCGGCTACCGGCTCGGGTGGGGGATGGGGACGGTCAACGTCCACTACGACGCCTACACCCGCCACGAAATCGGGAGCGGCGACCTGGTCGGCGGTCCCCGGCCCCTGGAGGTGCCGCCGGTCGACCTGCGGACGGGCGTCACCTGGGTCCGGACGCCCCCGGAACTCGGCGAGCGAGTCCTCGACGGTATCCCGGGCGAGGACCTGCTCGCGGCGGACGCGCCGCTCGGCGAGCGGGAGTACACCTTCCTCGGCGGCCTCCACGGGGCCGAACACGCGATGATCAAACTCGCGCCCCTGGAGTTGCACCTCTCGAAGTCCGACCTCGGCGGGCTGAGTACGCTCTCGCACCCGGCGACCGGCGGGCCGACGTGGTTCGTCCACGACGCCGTCGACGGCGGCGTCGGCTTCGCGCGGTCGATCTTCGGGCACGCGAGCGCGGTCGCACGCCGGACCCGCGAGCGCGTGGCGGCCTGCGACTGCGGTGTCCAGGGCTGTCCGAGTTGCCTGATGGACCACCAGTGTGGCAACCGGAACGAACCGCTCCACGCGCCCGCGACCGTCGGTATCCTCGACGCCGTGCTCGACCGGCTCGACGACGGCTGACCTCCTGGCGTGGCTCCCCGCGGAGTATGGCCGCGGTGCCGTCGATCGTCCTTCTCACGGCAATTGTCTCCGGGGAGCCGTCGATCACTCGCGGAGCCGCCAGACGACCGTCGCCGTGGCCTCCTCGGACCTGGGACAAAAACCCCGAGGGCGAGCAGACGCGGGCCTACGCCAGGGTCACGATCAACGGCGTCTTCAACGAGAATCTCGACGGTCTGGACACGGAACTCGGGGCAGGCGATCGCGTCGGCCCGCTCTACCCGTTCATCTACTGCTGCTGAACGGCCTCGGGGGCGCGGCCGTACCGGGGCGTTTTTGCCGTTACCCTCGCAACCCCCGGGTGTGCTATCGGTCGAGTTACACACCCACTCGTCGCTGTCCTACGACGGCCGCGACCCGGTCGAGCGCCTGTTAGAGCGGGCGGCGACGGTCGGGCTGGACGCGCTGGCCGTGACCGACCACGACGAGATATCCGCCAGCCTCGCGGCCGTCGACCTCGCGCCGGAGTACGGCCTCACCGGGATTCCAGGGATGGAGGTCACCAGCGAGGCGGGGCACGTGCTCGCGCTGGGCGTCCGGGAGGCGGTCCCCGCCGGCCTGCCGTTCGGCGAAACGCTCGACCGCATCCGCGCGCAGGGGGGAATCGCGGTGATCCCCCACCCGTTCCAGGAATCCCGGAGCGGCGTGATTGCGAACATCACCCGCGAGGAACTGGCGACCGCCGACGCCATCGAGGTGTACAACTCCCGGCTGCTGACCGGCCGGGCGAACCGGCAGGCAGAGCGGTTCGCCCGGAGTCGCGGCCTGCCCATGACCGCCGGGAGCGACGCCCACATCTGCGAGATGGTCGGGCGGGCGATCACGCGGGTCGGCACGGACGAGTGTACCGTCCCGGCGATCCTCGACGCCATCCGGACGGGGAAGACGACCGTCGAGGGGCGGCGCACGCCCTGGCGGATCAGCTTCCGGCAGGCCGCCGGCGGCGCTCGACGCCGGATGAAAAACCGGCTCGTCCAGCTGTTTCGATGACGCTCCGGGGGGCCGACGCCGCGACGGTCCGGGCGGCGCTCGACGCCGGTGATCCGCTCCCTGGAACGCCGGGCTTCGCGGGCGAACTCGACGGGCGACTCGTCCGGGACGTGCTCGGCCGGCAGCCCCTCTTCTCGGCGACCGACGACCCCGCGAGGTGGAGCTTCGATCCCGCCGACCTCGACGACCCCCACCGCCTCCCTGCGGGCCACTTCCGGCCGATCGATCCGGACGGGAAGAACGGGGACGCCGAGGACGACGGACACGAGTACGGGGACGGTGCCGGTGACGGTGAGGGTGACGGTTGCGGTAGCGGTGACTGGCAGGCGTGGAATCTGCCCGACCCGGAGCCGGTCGCACCGGTCGAGGACGCGGTGACGGCCGTGCGGACTGCCGTGAGAAATACCGTCGAGGGCATCGACGCCGACGGCCTCGCGGTGGCGTTCTCGGGGGGCGTCGACTCGGCGGCGCTGGCGGCACTGGTCGACGCACCGCTTTACGCCGCGGGGTTCCCGGGGAGCCACGACCTCGACGCAGCCCGGACGGCCGCCGACCGCCTCGGCCGCTCGCTGCGGACGGTCGAACTCTCCCACGGGGACCTCGAATCGGCCGTGCCGGCCGTGGCGGCCGCGACCGGTCGCACGAACGCAATGGACGTTCAGATCGCGCTGCCGCTGTATCTCACCGCCAGCCGGGCGACGGCGGACGGCTTCGACCGGCTATTGCTGGGCCAGGGCGCGGACGAACTGTTCGGCGGCTACGCGAAGGTCGCCGGCGCGCCGACGGACCAGCGCGTGGACGCGACCACCGTCCGCGGGGCCACGCGGGAGGTGATCGCCACGCTCCCCGACCAGCTAGAGCGGGACGTCCTCGCGCTCCGTCGCGCGGGCGTGGAACCGGTCGTCCCGTACCTCCACGACCGCGTGGTCCGGACGGCGCTCGAACTGCCCGGCGAACTGCTCGTCACTCCCGACGGCGAGCGGAAACACGCGCTCCGGCGGGCCGTCGCGGCGTGGCTCCCCGACGCGGTGGCCGGCAGGGAGAAGAAGGCGCTCCAGTACGGCAGCCTCGTGGCCCGGGAACTCGACCGCCTCGCCAGGCAGGCCGGCTTTAAACGACGGATGGGCGACCACGTGACGAAGTACGTCGAATCCCTGCTCTGACAGTGATTGTTGGGACTCTTTACCACCGAGAAGTCACAATTCGTGGGCTTCAGCCCGCGAACCAACCGTTCACGTGACGTGGTCACGAAAATAATCGCAACAATCACTATGAGTCGAGGCCGCGGCTCTCGTCTCCCGGGTCACGCCGGACTTTTTCGGTTTCGGCATCTCTCGCTTGTCAGTCGCTCTCTTCTACTCCCTCGCGGCTTCGTCAGGCCGTCGCCTCGACGGCCTCGACGGCCTGCCGGCCGATTTCGACCACGTCGGGTTCGAACCGGTCCGTCTCGGCCGCGAGGTCGGCCGGCGTGAACCACTCCCAGGCGTCCGCGGGGGCTTCGCCGTCCGCGGGGTCGATCCGGCGGTGGGGGGCCTCGCCGTAGAAGACGAAATCGACGTGCTGGTGGCCGACGGCGCCGTCGCAGACGTTGATGTCTTCCAGGAGGAAATGTTGTGGCTGCGGGATGCTCGTGACGGTCGGTGACTCGACATCGTCGGTCGGGGCCACCAGCCGGACGTCCAGGCCGAGTTCCTCCCGGACTTCCCGGAGCGCAGCGCGATGTGGGACCTCGTCCCTGTCGATGTGGCCGCCCGGCGGGAGCCACATGGCGAGTTTGTCGTGTTCGTGGAGCACAGTCGCCCCGTCGTGGACGACGTAGACCGTGGCGACGAAGTGACGTGTCGTCTCCATACCCGCCGGTCGGAGCGGGGGTGCTTTGCCGTTACGCTACGGGACGCCGCCCTCGGCTTCGAGGAGTTCGTGGTAGCGGTTGCGGATGGTGACCTCGGAGATGCTGGCGATTTCGCTGACCTCGCTCTGGGTGACCTTCTCGTTGGCGAGGAGGGCGGCGGCGTAGACCGCGGCGGCGGCCAGGCCGACCGGACTCTTCCCGGAGTGGACGCCCTGTTCCTTGGCGGTTCGGAGGAGTTCGCGGGCCTGGCGCTCGACCTCCTCGGAGAGGTCGAGGTCGGAGGCGAACCGGGGAACGTAGCTCGCGGGATCGGCGGGCTGGATCTCCAGGCCGAGTTCCCGGACCACGTAGCGGTAGGTGCGGGCGATCTCGTCTTTCTCGACGCGGGAGACGCTGTTGATCTCGTCGAGGCTGCGGGGGGTGCCGGCCTGGCGGGCGGCGGCGTAGAGGGCGGCGGTGGCGACGCCCTCGATCGAGCGGCCGGGCAGGAGGTTCTCGTCGAGCGCGCGGCGGTAGATGACCGAGGCGGTCTCCCGGACGTTCTCGGGCAACCCGAGCGCGGAGGCCATGCGGTCGATCTCGCCGAGTGCCTGCTTGAGGTTGCGCTCCTTCGAGTCGCGGGTCCGGAACCGCTCGTTCCAGGTCCTGAGCCGCTGCATCTTCTGGCGCTGGCGC
>PXRG01000035.1 GCA_003021105.1 Halobacteriales archaeon QS_1_68_17 | reverse complement strand
ACAAGCAGTTTTCCACTCCTGAATAGTGGCATCCAGCAAGTCCTGTTGCTCGTCGGTGAGGATGGGTCGGGTGATTGCGGTGCGTCTCAGGTAGTCGTCTGCCACAGTTTTCAATAGATAGTTGAGGTAGTTAATAGCCCGTGGTTTGTGGCAGCGAGTGTCAGCTTCAACCCCGCCCACGGTGGGGCGGGGAATCCGCCTTGGTTTCTTTTTGAAGCTGTGCCGTCGGACAACCTTAATCGCCCGGACCCGGGGAGAGGTGGGCCTGGACCAGCACTCCCAGGGACCCCGGCCGTTCCGTCGATCCGCCACACCCTTCAAGATCGGGACCGAACCCGGGAGCGATGAAGCGATCGCTCCCGGAGCACGCGGCCCGCTTCGACGAAAAGGCCGCCAGTTACGACGGGACGAAAAGCCCCGAGTACGAGACCTGTGCGGGGCTGGTCGTCGACCACGCCGATCCCGGCCGAGAGGACGTCGTGCTCGACCTGGGGACCGGCACGGGTGCGATAGCGCTGGCGCTCGCGCCCGACGCCCGGCGCGTGCTCGGGCGGGACATCAGCGATGGCATGTTGTCGCAGGCCCGCGAGAAAGTCGCCGCACGCGATGTCGAGAACGTCTCGTTCGGGTCGGGCCGGTTCCGTGCGCCGAACGTCCCCGAGGGGACCGATGTGGACGTGGTGACCTCGAACTTCGCGATGCACCACCTCGACGACGCGACGAAGCGGGACGCGGTCGACGCGATCGCTGACCTGGAACCGCGGCGGGTCGTGCTCGGCGACGTGATGTTCTTCGGGACGCCCGACCCCGACGAGCCGTTCTACAGTCCGGACGTCGACGACCCGGCGACGGTGGGCGTTCTCGCTGACGCGCTGACGGACACGGACTTTGCGATCACGGCCGTCGAACGGGTCCACGAACAGGTCGGCGTGCTCGTCGCCGAACGGGAGACGGACCGGTGAAACACCTGCCCAAGCACCTGCGCCCGCGGTGGCGCTATCTGGCCGTGGGTATCGAAACGTGGCCCGACGCGTCGGTCGGGCGGCGCGCGTTCCAGCGGGACCTGTGGTACGCCGCCCAGAACCTGCTCGGCGACCCGGGGAGTGCGGACGCGGACCTGACGGTGGTCAGGTTCGACTTCTCCGGGGGTACGGGCCACGCGGTCGTCAGGGCACGACGGGGCGAGGTCGAACGCGCCCGCGCCGCGGTGGCGTGTCTCGACTCGGTCGGCGGTGACCCGGTCGGAACCAGGGTCCGGGGCGTCAGCGGGACGGTCCGAGCCTGTGAAGAAAAGTATATACCTCGCCAACCGGAACCTACCGGAGAGAGAAAGGTCGCGTTCGAGGACGCCGACCGCCGCGCCGTCGTGCGGGGCGACCGTATCGACGTCGCGGTCGGCGACGCGTTCGCGGGGGCGACGGAACTCGATTACTAAGTATGCAGGGACAATCGCAACAGCAGGCCTACGACCGGGGGATTACCATCTTCTCCCCGGACGGTCGCCTCTACCAGGTCGAGTACGCCCGCGAGGCAGTCAAGCGTGGAACAGCCAGCATCGGCATCCGGACGCAGGACGGGGTCGTCCTCGCGGTGGACAAGCGCATCCGGTCTCCTCTGATGGAACGGTCCAGCGTCGAGAAGATCCACATGGCCGACGACCACATCGGCATCGCCAGCGCCGGCCACGTCGCCGACGCGCGCCAGTTGATCGACTTCGCGCGGCGCGAAGCCCAGGTCAATGAGCTCCGGTACGGCGAACCCATAGACGTGGAGACGCTCACGAAGTCCGTCACCGACCACATCCAGCAGTACACCCAGGTCGGCGGCGCACGCCCGTTCGGCGTCGCGCTCATCATCGGCGGGATCGACAAGGACGGCCGCCCGCGGCTCTACGAAACCGACCCCTCGGGGACGCCCTACGAGTGGCAGGCGCTCGCGGTCGGTGCGGACCGCGGCGACATCCGGGAGTACCTCGAAGAGAACTACCGCGAGGACCTCGACCTCGACGGCGGCGTCGGCCTGGCGCTGGAGGCGCTGGCGTCGGCCAACGAGAACGAACTCGAACCCGAAGGGATCGGCATCGCTACCATCGACGTCGAGGACCGCCAGTTCAGGGAACTCTCCGACGAGGAAAAGCGGTCACACCTGGCCGAACTGGAACTGCTCCCCGACGAATCCGAGCAGGAGTAACCCCGCCCCCGTCCGGGGTCGGGCGGTCCAGCCGCCGTCCTCGGGGCCCCATGCGGAAACACCTTTTAGCGGTCGGCCAAAACCACCGTTCATGATTTCGCTCGACGAGGCGGTGACCGCCCGGCTGGAATCCCACGGTGCCCGGTTCGAGGTGCTGGTCGATCCGGACGCCGCGCTGGCGATCAAGCGCGACGAGTTCGAGGGCGACCTCGAGGACGTCATCGCCGCCGAGGACGTCTTCGAGAACGCCTCGCGGGGCGACAGGCCGGCCGAAAACGACCTGGAGGAGGTGTTCGGCACGACGGAACCCCTGGAGATCATCCCCGAGGTCATAAAGCGCGGGGAGATCCAGATCACCGCCGAACAGCGCCGCGAAATGCAGGAACAGAAGCGCAAGCAACTGATCAACACCATCACGCGCAACGCCGTGAATCCCCAGATGGACGACGCGCCGCACCCGCCCGACCGGATCGAGTCGGCGCTCGAAGAGGCCGGCTTCCGAGTCGACCCGATGGAGACGGTCGAGTCCCAGGTCGACGACGCACTCGACGCGCTCCGGCCGATCATTCCGATCCGGTTCGACGAGGTGACAGTCGCCGTGCAGGTCCCTGCCGAGTACGCCGGCAGCGCACAGGCCCGCATCCGCGAGTTCGGCGACCTCAAGCGCGAGGAGTGGCAGCCCGACGGCTCCTGGATCGGCGTCCTGGAATTCCCCGCGGGAATGCAAAACGAGTTCTACGACTTGGTCAACGAGGTGTCCAGCGGCGAGGCCGAAACCCGCATCCTCGAAGACGAGGACGACATCAGCCGCCGGTAGCTATCCTTTCCTGAACCCCAGCAAGAAGCCCCCCGTGAAGCCGGCGCTGACCGGCAGCGCCGACAGCAGGCTCGTGATCCACGACGGCGGAGTTGTACCCGCGGCCTCCGACGTCGAATTGGCGGCCGTCGACGAGAGGGCGTCCCAGTTGACCTGCAAGACGCCGCGCGTTTCCAAGAATTTGAACAGCGCGAGTTCGAGGCCGACGATGACGGCGATCAGTTTCGCTACCTTCTTGGCGGCGAAGCCGATGATGCCGCCGATGACGGCTCCGCCCCCGACTTCCAGCCCGAGTTGCTGCGGGTTCAGATCGACCATGTGTGCTGGCTGACATCGCTCCGTTAAGACTCTTGTGTCCCCCGCCGCCCCAGCACCCAAGTTTTTTATCGGATACTAGGAGAAAATTACGCTATCAGATGAGAAAATTTACACTCGTATCGGTCGTTTTGCTGGTGATGGGCGCGACGGGGACGGCCGCCAGAGGGTCGGCGAACCA
>PXRG01000034.1 GCA_003021105.1 Halobacteriales archaeon QS_1_68_17 | reverse complement strand
AGGATAGAGGATAGAGGATAGAGGATAGAGGATAGAGGATAGAGGATAGAGGATAGAGGGTAGGGGGTCCAGAAGCGTTATACGCGCCTGCGGCGAAGTCCGGGCCGTTCGCAGGATGCTCCTGACCGGGACAGTCGTCGCCGACCCGGACACGGTGATCGAGGACGGCGGCGTGGTGATCGAGGGGGAAAGGATTGCCCACGTGGGAACGCGGGCGGAGTGTCTCGACCGCTACCCCGATCACGAACGGCGGTCGTTCGACCTCGTCGCGCCGGGGCTGGTCGGCGGCCACGTCCACTCGGTCCAGAGCCTCGGCCGGGGCATCGCTGACGACCACGACCTGCTGGACTGGCTGTTCGACCACGTGCTCCCGATGGAGGCGTCCCTGTCGGCCGAGGAGATGCGCGTCGCCGCACAACTGGGCTACCTGGAGTGCATCGAGAGCGGGACCACGGCGGTGATCGACCACCTCTCGGTCCACCACGCGACTGCGGCCTTCGAGGCGGCCGGCGAGGCCGGTATCCGCGGCGTACTCGGGAAGGTCCTGATGGACACCGATTCGCCGGACGCCCTGGAGGAGGACACCGACGCCGCGCTCCGGGAGTCCCGGCGCCTGATCGACCGGTACCACGGCTCGTTCGACGGCCGTATCAGCTACGCCGTGACGCCGCGCTTTGCGCTGTCGTGTACGGAGGCCTGCCTGCGGGGCGCACGCGAACTCGCGGACGACCACGACGGCGTCCGGATCCACACCCACGCCAGCGAGAACCGCCGCGAAATCGCGGCCGTCGAGGATCGGACGGGGATGCGCAACGTCGAGTGGCTCCACGAGGTCGGCCTCACCGGCGAGGACGTGGTGCTGGCCCACTGCGTGTGGACCGACGAGCGCGAGCGGGAACTGCTGGCCGAAACGGGCACGAACGTCACGTACTGCCCCTCGTCGAACATGAAACTGGCCAGCGGCGTCGCGCCGGTGGCGGACTACCTCGATCGCGGAATCACCGTCGCGCTCGGCAACGACGGGCCGCCCTGCAACAACACCCTCGACCCGTTCACGGAGATGCGCCAGGGGTCGCTCCTGGGGAAGGTCGACGCGCTGGACGCGACGACCCTGCCCGCGGCGACCGTCTTCGAGATGGCGACGCTGGGCGGGGCGCGCGCGGCGGGATTCGACCGGGTCGGCGCGCTCCGGGAAGGGTGGCGGGCGGACGTGATCGGACTGTCGACCGACGCGGCGCGGGCGACTCCCGTCCACGACCCGCTGTCGCACCTCGTGTTTGCCGCCCACGGCGACGACGTGACCTTCACGATGGTCGACGGGACGGTCCTCCAGGAGGGCGGCGAGGTAGTCACGATGGACGCGGAACGGGTCCGGCGTCGTGCGAGAGCGATCGCGGAACGGTTCGACCCGGAGGGCGACGGCTGACCGCCCGTGGCTCCCCCGCTACTCTCATCGAGCCGACAGGCATTTGGTCGCGTCCCCTGACCGGTCTAGCATGCAGGCTGTGATCCTCGCGGCCGGCGAGGGGACGCGGATGCGTCCGCTCACGGAGTCGTTCCCGAAGCCGATGTTGCCGGTAGCCGACCGGCCGCTCTGTGCGCACACGGCCGACGCGGCGGTCGCGGCCGGCGTGGACGAACTCGTCTTCGTCGTCGGCTACGAGGCCGAAACCGTCCGGGAGTACTTCGGCGACAGCTACGGGGGCGTGACCGTCTCGTACGCCCGGCAGGACGAGCAACTCGGGACGGCCCACGCCGTCGAGTGCGCGCGCGACCACCTCGACGGCGAGTTCGCCGTACTGAACGGCGACGACCTGTACGACCCGGCGAGCCTCGAATCGTTGCTCGCGGGCGGGCCGGCCGTGGGCGCCTACCGCGTCGACGACCCGGCCACGTACGGCGTCTTCCGGACCGCCGGGGAGTCCGTGACCGGCATCGTCGAGAAACCCGACGACCCGCCATCGGATCTGATCAACGTCGGCGCGTACGTGTTCCCGGCCGCGGCGCGCGACTGGCTGGACGTCCCGACGAGCGAACGGGGCGAACGCGAGATCACGGACGTGCTCGCGCGGGTGATAGACCAGTACGAGGTCCGGATCGAGCGCATCGACCGCTGGCTCGGCGCCGGCCGGCCCTGGGAACTGCTGGAAGCAAACGAGTGGAAACTGGGCGAACTCGAACGCGACCTCGCGGGCGAGGTCAGCGACGACGCCGACCTTCGCGGTCCGGTGGTCGTCGAGGAGGGTGCGACCGTGGAGCCGGGTGTGGTCGTCGAGGGGCCGGCGTTGATCCGGTCGGGCGCGACGGTCGGGCCGAGCGCCTACGTGCGTGGCGCGACCCTCCTCTGCGAGGACGTCCACGTCGGGGGGGCGGTGGAGGTCAAAAACAGCGTCGTCATGGCGGGCACCCACGTCCCGCACCACTCCTACGTGGGCGACAGCGTACTCGGCCGGGACGTCAACTTCGGCGCGGGGACGAAAGTGGCGAACCTCCGGCACGACGACCGCCCGGTCAGGCTGACGGTCAAGGGCGAACGCGTCTCGACCGGCCGCCGGAAGTTCGGCGTCGTCGCCGGTGACGGGGCGAAAACGGGAATCAACACGAGTCTCGACGCCGGCGTCACGCTCTCCCCGGGCGCGACGACGAAACCGGGCGAGTCCGTCACCCGTGACCGCTGAGAGCGCCGGGCGATCCATGCTCCCACAGCTCGGAGCGTCTCCGATTATCGATCAGGATAGTCGCGCTCGATATGTGGGGTTAAGTAGGGCGGCATGCAGAAGCTACCTAAGATGGTTGATCCGACGTCCGATGTGGGGGAAGGCGTCTCCGAGGCGGACGCCCCGACCTGTGCGACCTGCGGTTCGAGTATCGTCGAGGAGCCGACCCACCGCGTGATCACCTGGATCGATGAGGGACAGGTCCGGACCGTTCACTTCTGTGACGATGGCTGCCGGATGGACTGGGACGGCGAGTAGTCTCCAGCGCGGTGTTTTCGGCCCGCGTTCCCCTTCTGTCGACCCCGGGGATTCGCCGGTGAGCGGCCGGGTTGTCCCGCCAGGAACACCGGCAGTCATCCGGGCCTGCGTGCGCACGCACCTGTCGATCATCAACGCGATTTTGAGGGCGCGGTCCGAACGCCGGATATGCCGGTCTACGAGCGGGAGGTCCGCGTCGCCGCGCCCGTCGAGGAGGTCTGGGAGTTCCACTCCCGCGCGAGCGGCCTGGAGGCACTTACCCCCGGCTGGATGAACCTGCGGATCGAGGACGTTGTCGGCCCGGACGGCGAGCCAGAACCCGACGTGCTGGAGACGGGATCGCGCATCGACTCGTCAGTGCGGCCGTTCGGCGTCGGGCCACGGCAGCGCTGGACCTCGGAGATCGTCGCCCGCGAACGGGACGCCGGGGCGGCGATGTTCCGGGACGTCATGACCGACGGGCCGTTCCGGGAGTGGACACACACCCACTCGTTTTTCGCCGACGAAGGCACGACGCTCGTCAGGGACCGCGTCGAGTATGCGCTCCCGCTGGACGGTCTCGGGGACCTGCTGGGACCGCTGGCCGTCGTGGGTTTCGAGCCGATGTTCCGCTACCGCCACCGGAAGACGCGAGAACTACTGGAGGACGCGCCCGGCTGATACTGGTGGCTGTAGTTCTTTTACTCAACAGTCTCTGCTATCTGCGGATACAGACCCTTTCCGCCTGGATTCTCAATTCGAGTTTTCACGTACTTACAGCCACCAGTATGAGACTGTCGGCACAAGGCCGAGATGGGCTTTTCAGTGTGTGGGTCGAACGTCCGGCGTATGCCAGACGTTGCCATCGTCGGCGGCGGTGCCGCCGGCCTGAGCGCCGCCCTGTTCACGGCGAAAAACGGCCTCGAAACCGTGGTCTTCGACACCGACGACACCTAGTTGCACAACGCTCACCTGTTCAACTACCTCGGGATCGACAGCAAGGACGGCTCCGCGTTCGTCGCCGACGCCCGCGAACAGGTCGACGAGTTCGGAGTCGACCGCCGCCAGGGGGAATCAGTGACGGCCGTCGAGCGGTCCGACGACGGGTTCACCGTCGCTACCGAGGACGACGAGTACTACGCGGCGTACGTGGTATTCGCAACGGGCACGGACCGCGACCTCGCCGCGGATCTGGGCTGCGAGATCGGCGACGACGAAACCGTGACGGTGGACATCGACATGGAGACGAGCGTGGCCGACGCCTACGCGACTGGGGCGACCGCGCGCGACCAGAAGTGGCAGGCGATCATCTCCGCGGGCGACGGAGCCGCGGCCGCGCTGGACATCCTCAGCAAAGAGAAAGGCGAGCACTTCCACGACTTCGACACGCCGGCCGACGCGGAGTAGCCGGACGCGGAACCGGTCGAACTAAGCCCGCGAGTGCGCACGGGTGGGACGTGGCGACGAGTTACGTCGACAGGCTCGAACGGGCGACCCCGCCGATGCTCGCGCTGGCGGTGGCCATCGTCGCCGTCAGCACGAGCGCCATTCTGGTCCGCTGGAGCGACGCGCCCGCGGTGATCAAGGCGTTCTACCGGGTCGTGTTCACGACGCTGTTGCTCGCGCCGCTCGCGTGGCAGCGCCACCGCGGTACGCTCGGGTCGCTCTCAGGCCGGGACGTGGCAGTCGCGGGGGCGGCCGGCGTCGCGCTGGCAGTCCACTTCACCGCCTGGTTCGAGAGTCTCGACTGGACGAGCGTCGCTGCCTCCGTGACGCTGGTCCAGTCACAGCCGCTGTTCGTCGCCGTCGGCGCGGCGCTCTTTCTGAACGAACGGCTCGGACGCCGGAAGGCGCTGGGGATCGCAGTCGCGCTGGCCGGGATGGTCGTGATGTCGCTGGGCGACCTGCTCACCGGGACGGCCCTCGCCGGGCGGCGACCGCTGTTCGGGAACTCGCTGGCCGTCCTCGGGGCCGTGATGATCGCCGGGTACGTGCTCGTCGGGCGGTCGCTCCGCCAGCGCATGGCGCTGTTGCCGTACGTCACCATCGTCTACTCGGTGTGCGCGGTCGTCCTGCTGGCCTTCGCCGTCCTGCGGGGAGTCGAATTGGTCGCCTACCCCGCCGGGGAGTGGCTGCTCTTTCTCGGGATGGCAGTCGGGCCGGGGGTGTTCGGCCACACCGTTATCAACTGGGCGCTCGAACACGTCGAGTCGAGCGTCGTCAGCGTCTCGCTGCTCGGCGAACCCGTCGGCAGCACGCTGCTCGCGCTGGTTCTGCTGGCCGAGGTCCCGAGCGCGGTGACGGTGTTGGGCGGCGCAGTCGTGCTCGCCGGCATCTACGTCACCTCGACCGCCGACTGATCCGGACCGCCGAGAGATTCCAACCGCGAGTGACCCCGACCCGGACCGGGTCTGGGGCCGCGGTCGGTCCGTCGGGTCACGCCTAAGGTTGCCCCGTCCGCTCTTGGAGTATGCGACTGGAGGAGTACTGGGGCGTCGGGCCGAAGACGCGGGCGCTGCTGACCGAGCAACTCGGCGTCGAGGCGGCCGTCCGGGCCATCGAGTCCGCCGACCTGCGGACGCTCGTCGACGCGGGGCTGAGCCGCGGACGCGCGACCCGGATTCTCCGGCACGCCCGCGGCGAGGACGGCCTGGCGATCCTGGCGACTCGTGACGCCAGGAACGTCTACAAGCGTCTGCTCGACGTCGCCAGCGACTACGCGCTCACGCGGGAGGCGGCCGACCGGATCAGCCTGCTGACCCCGCTTTCCGATCGGGCGGAGATGGAGGCGCGACTCGACCGGGTCCGCGAGGCGCGCGAGTCCCGGGACCGCCTGGACGAGGTCACGCGCGAGGCGGTCCTGGCGGCGTTCGAGGAGTACGACAGCGTCGACGGCGGCGACCTCGCGTCGGTCAGGGCGGCGGCGGCCATCTCGTCGGCCGGTGCCACCGCCGGCGTCTTCGCGCCGCTGGCGGACCTGGACGACCGGACGCTCGCGGACGCCGCCGACGCTCTGGCGGCGCTCGAAGACGGCGGGGTCGCCGCGGGGGCGGACGACAGGCTGGACGACCTCCGGGACCAGCTCGGCGCGCTGGAGGACGCGGCGGGCAACGCCGCCGACATCGTCGAGTCGGTCCAGGCCGAGGTCAGGGGTGCCGACGGATTCCGGGAGGCGTTTGCCCGGGAGGTTGTCGACCGCACCGGGGTCGACCTCGCGGCGGTCCGGAACGCGATGGCCCCCGACGCCGCCGACGCGACGGACTTCGTGACCGAGACGCTCCGGGCGCTGGCCGACGACCGGCGCTCCGCGGTCGAAACGCGGGCGGCCGAGGTCCGGGCGGACCTGGAAGCGACCGTCGAGGAGAGCCGGGAGACCATCGACGCGGCGGTCGCGGCGGTCGACGACATCGCCTTCGGGCTGTCGCTCGCGCGGTTCGCGGCCAATTTCGACCTGGTTCGTCCCTCGTTCGTGGACGACCGCGAGGTGCTCGCCGTCGAGAACGCCCGGAACCTCTCGCTTTCGGCCGCCGGCGAGGCGGTCCAGCCGGTGACCTACGCCGTCGGCGACCACGGTCTGCCCGCGGTCCCCCAACCGCCGAGCGGCGACCGGGTAGCGGTGCTGACTGGGGCCAACAGCGGTGGCAAGACGACGCTGCTGGAGACGCTGTGCGAGGTGTCGCTACTGGCCCAGATGGGGCTGCCGGTCCCCGCCGACCGGGCGGAGCTGAGCCTCGTGGACGCCGTGGTGTTCCACCGCCGGCACGCCAGTTTCAACGCGGGCGTGCTCGAATCGACGCTCCGGTCGGTCGTCCCGCCCGTCTGTGACGCCGGCCGGACGCTGATGCTCGTCGACGAGTTCGAGGCGATCACGGAACCGGGGAGCGCGGCCGACCTGCTCCACGGCCTGGTCACGCTCACCGTCGACCGCGGCGCGCTCGGGGTGTTCGTCACGCACCTGGCTGACGACCTGGAGCCGCTGCCGGAGACGGCGCGCACGGACGGCATCTTCGCCGAGGGACTGGACCCGGACCTCGAACTGATCGTCGACTACCAGCCCCGCTTCGACACCGTCGGGCGGTCGACGCCCGAGTTCATCGTCTCCCGGCTCGTCGCGAACGCGACCGACCGCGAGGAACGCGCCGGCTTCGAGACGCTCGCCGAAGCCGTCGGCCAGGAGGCAGTCCAGCGGACTCTCGCCGACGCCCGGTGGGCCGGGGACTGACCGGCACTCCTCCCGACGGGACCGCCGGCGCGGAGCTACAGTTCGATCACCTCGGCGTCGGCCGCGTCGGCCCGGGCGCGTTCGAGAAGGTCGTCGGGTTCGACCTCGCGGAGGCGTTCGAGCCGGCCGTTGGTCTCGGGGCGGGGCGGCACGATCCGGTTACAGCCCGCGGGGATGGCCGCCTCTTCGAAGGTCCCGATCCGCCTGGCCCTGCGGGTGATCTCGTCCTTGTCGACCGTCAAAAGCGGGCGGTGGACCGGCAGGTCGGTGGCCGCGCTCGTCAGCCGCAGGTTCCGGGCCGTCTGGCTTGACTTCTGGCCGACGGACTCGCCGGTGACGATGCCGCTGGCGTCGACGCGACGGGCGATCCGTTCGGCCGCCGCGAACATGTACCGGCGGAGGGCGAGCATCCGCCCCCGGTCTAGTTCGTCGGCGATGGCCGCGACCGACTTTCCTGCCGGCACGCGGTACAGCGAGCCGTCGTCGTGGGGGACGACCCCGGCGATGCGCCGCGCGGCCTCGACGGCGCGCGCGCGGTGGTCCGGCCCGCCGTAGTCGCCGAGGTCCACGTAGACGGGGACGACCGGACTCCCGCGGCGCATCGCCTCGTAGGTCGCCACCGGCGAGTCGATGCCGCCGCTGAAAAGCGAGACCAGGCGGTCCTGTGACCCGAACGGGAGGCCGCCGGGACCGTCGCACTTCTCTAGGAACACGAACGTCTCGTCGGCCCGGCACTCGACGAAGAAGGTCACGTCCGGGTCCTCCAGGTCGACCGCGGGCTCGAATGCGTCGGCGACGGCGTCCCAGACGGCTGCCCCGCCTTCCTCCTGGACGTCCTCGCTGGTGAACGGCAGATCCTCGCACGAGCGCCTGGCCTCGACGGCGAACGTGCCGCTGTCGTAGACCGCGCGCGCCGTCCGCGCGAGGGAATCGAGAATCGCGTCCATTTGCGACGGGACGCTCGCGGCCGCGCTCGTCGAGACGACGCCGAAGGCCTCGCTGGCCGTTTCCGCCGCGTCCGCGACCGCCCCGGGTGTCGTCCTGACGAGCGGTCTCGTCCACCGCCGCTCGACCTCGTACTCGACGCCGCGGGTCGACAGGAGCGCCTCGACGTGGGCGAGGAGACGCTCTTCCATCCGCTCGCGGACCGCGCCACCCTTCGTGTACAGTTCCCCGTAGCGGACGATGACGGTGTCGGCACCCGGCGGGATCATCGGCTGTCGGTCGTTCGCAACTGGCGGACAAAACTGCTTCCGTCCGGACCGTCCCAAGTCGGCACCCGCAACGACCACCGACTCTCGGGGAGGTCTGAACAGAATTTCTTGTACTCATCTCTCGAAGGATCAGCCCGGAATATTCGGGGATACGGCTGGGGGAACATTATTTTGCGTGAATGGCGGTATATATTGGTTTTTAATCCCTCACTCCGTCAAAAAATAAATATATATTCACATCGGGGCCGCACAATATTCACCTCACCCGACAAGGGGTCGCGATAGATTTAATTATTTCCGTTCGATTCGAACGCCAACGGACGCGTCCGTGGCTACATTTCACCCTAACCGGTCGGAGGATCACCCGGTCTGTGTCACTACTGACGGGCGCAAGTTCGGGACGGTACTGTAGACGTCTTCGGCGTCCTTACAGTGCTATGAATGTAATGGTTCCGAACCCCCGCGCACGGCGGCGGAGCGCCGGCCCAGGAGCCGGATCGTAACGCGAAGATTTAATACAAGCCGCGCATGTAGCCCGAACAATGAGTTCATCCCAATCAGAGGCAGCCCAACTGACGGTGCGTGCCGAGAACGTCGGCGGCATCGACGAGACGGAGGTGGCGCTCACGCCGGGGGTAAGCATCCTCGTGGGGCGGAACGCGACGAACCGGACCTCGTTCCTGCAGGCGATAATGGCCGGACTCGGCAGCGAGCAGGCGACCGTCAAGGGCGACGCGGACCAGGGGACAGTCGAACTCGCGATGGGTGGCGAGACGTACACGCGCGAACTGATCAAGCGGAACGGGTCAGTCGTGACGCGCGGGGAGCCGTTCCTGGAGGACGCCGATATGTCGGACCTGTTCGCGTTTCTGCTCGAATCGAACGAGGCCAGGCGGGCAGTCGCGCGCGGGGACGACCTCCGCGACCTCATCATGCGGCCGGTAGACACCGACCAGATCCAGGCCGACATCGAGCGCCTCCAGCGGGAGAAACAGCGCGTCGACAGCGAGATCGAGGAACTCGACTCGCTGAAGGGCCGGCTCCCCGAACTGGAGGAGCGCCGGACGGAACTCGAGGAGAAGATCGAACGGAAGCGGGTCGAACTCGACGAGAAGGAGACCGAGATCGACGAGATGGACGCCGACGTCGAGGAGACCCGCGAGGAGAAAGCTGCCCTGGAGGAGAAACTGGAGGAACTCCGGGACGAGCGGAACGCGCTGGAACAGACCCGGTTCAAGCTCGAAACCCAACAGGAGAGCCTGGCATCGCTCCGCGACGAGCGGAACGAACTGGAACGCGACGAGGAGTCGCTGCCGGAGGCACCCGCGGGGGAGATGGCCGAAATCGAGGCCGAGATCGACCGCGTCCGCGAGCGCAAACAGACGCTAGACTCGGACATCAACGAACTCCAGAACGTCATCCAGTTCAACGAGGAGATGCTCGACGGCGACGGCGACGAGATCGTCGAGGCCCTGGCCCCCGAGCGGCGGGGCGACGGCGCGGTGACCGACAAGCTCCTCTCGGAGGACGGCGCGGTGGTCTGCTGGACCTGCGGGACCGAGGTCGAGCGAAACGCCATCGAGTCGACGCTCGACAGTCTCAAACAGCTCCGCCGCGACAAACTCGACGAACGGCGTTCCCTGGAGTCGGACCTCGACGACTTAAAGCAGGACCGCCGCGAACTCCGCGAGAAGCAACGCGAGCGCGAACAGCTCGAACGCCGGCTCGAACGGATCGACGAGGAGATCGACAGCCGCGAGGGGACCATCGAGGAACTCAAGGCCGAACGCGAGCGCCGGAGCGAGGAGATCGACGCCCTCGAAGCAGAGGTCCGCCAGCTCGAAAGCGAGGAGTACAGCGACGTGCTCGGACTCCACCGCGAGGCGAACCAGCTGGAGTTCGAACTCGGCCGGCTCGAAAGCGAGCGCGACGAGGTCGAGACGAAGATCAACGACCTGGAGGCGGAACTCGACAGGCGGGACGACCTCGAAGACCGCCGCGAGGAAATCGAAGCCGAACTCGAGGACCTGCGGACCAAGATCGACCAGATCGAACAGGAGGCGGTCACCCAGTTCAACGACCACATGGACCGCATCCTCGACATCCTCGACTACGACAACCTCGACCGCATCTGGATCGAACGCCGCCAACGGGAGGTCCGCGAGGGCCGGAAGAAGGTGACAAAGAGCACGTTCGAACTCCACATCGTCCGGAGCACCGACGACGGGACGACTTACGAGGACACCATCGAACACTTGAGCGAGAGCGAACGCGAGATCACGGGGCTCGTGTTCGCCCTGGCCGGCTACCTCGTCCACGACGTCCACGAGACGGTCCCCGTCATGCTGCTCGACTCCCTGGAGGCGATCGACTCCGACCGGATCGCCGCGCTGGTCGACTACTTCGAGGAGTACGTCGACTATCTCGTCGTCGCGCTGCTCCCCGAGGACGCGGCTGCCCTCGACGAGTCCTACCACCGCGTCACCGAGATCTGACGACAGCCCCGGAAATTACATTCCTATGCCTGTAACGTGAACGCCGTCGTTTCACGAGTTCGAACGGCAGTCGCGTCGACGGCGGCCTGGCGGGTATATGGCCGTTTCCGGACCGCTCGACCGTGAATGGCGACGTGCCCGTTTACTCGGATATCGGTGAATTTCGCATGTGTGAACGGTAGAGGGACGCCGGCGGATCGTCCCGCCCCGGGCGAGAAAAATCGGCATCTGCCGGACGCGGTGCCCTTCCGCATGCCGGGAATTCGTATCGGTTCGACGACGTGTGCTGGGCCCCGGCTCCGGTCTGGCTGCGGACGGGAAACTGCCGCGAAGACTAGCGGAACGAGTCCCCGCAAACCGGCTGTCTGGTCCGCGGTTGCGTCCTGTCGCCCGGGCGATATTCGCGGCGGGAGAAAGCCGGGCCGACGCCGAGAGCAGGAGCGAGGTTCCCCCAGACAGCGCGGGACAGCCGGGATTCCCGTTCGATATAGCCAAACTTTTAAGTAGACCACGGGAGACGCTAGCAGTATGCAGGCCTCGGATCCAGGGTCGGCGGTCAGCACGACACAGACCTCGCTCGAAGTGCTGGAGACGCTCTGTGAACTCGACGGCGCGCGCGTGACGACCGTCGCCGACAGGCTGGACGTCGCAAAGAGCACCGCCCACAAGCACCTCCGGACCCTGGAGGAGTGCGGGTACCTGCGGAAAGAGGGGAACCGCTACCACATCGGGTTGCGGTTCCTCCACTTCGGGGAGTACGCCCGGCGGCGCTGGCCGGGGTTCGAGTGCATCCAGAACGCGGTGTCGTCGCTGACCGAGGAGACAGAGGAGGAGGTCGACTTCGTCGCGGAGGACCACGGCCGGATTCTCACCATCGTCGAGTCCTACCACAAGTGGGTCAAGTACACGGGCGGTCGCGACGAGAGCCAGTACCGCGCACGGATCGGCACCTACTACTACATGCACGCCACCGCGACCGGGAAGGCGATCCTGGCGGCCTACCCGACCGGGCGGGTCGAGGAGACCGTGGACCGGTGGGGGCTGCCCGCCAAGACCGACCGGACGATCACCGACCGCGAGGCGCTGTTCGAGGAACTGTCGGCGATCCGGGCCGACGGGTACGCGGTCGACGACGAGGAGTACACCGACGGGCTCAGGAGCGTCGGAAAGGCGGTCCGTGCGCCGGACGGGTCGGTGCTGGGCGCGTTGAGCGTCTCGGGACCGACATACCGGATCGACGGTGCCGTTCTCGAACGGGAGATTCCGGCCGCGCTCGATCGCGCCGTGGAAGAACTGGAATCCGAGATCGCCGAACGGGGCGCGTACTGATCGGCCGGCAAGCGGTCGACGCGGCGACGACAAGATATTTGTGACCCTCTCCCAAAGATCCTGACGAATGCGAGCAGCCATACTCGAAGCGTACGAGGAACCGCTAGCGATCAGAGACGTCGATCCACCGTCCCCCGAACCGCACGGCGTCGTCGCGGAGGTAGACGCCTGCGGGGTCTGCCGGAGCGACTGGCACGGCTGGGCCGGCAACTGGGACTGGTTCGACTACAAGCCGCCGCTCGGTCACATCCTCGGGCACGAGCCGTCGGGGACGGTCGTCGAGGTCGGTCCGGAGGTCGAAACGATCCGCGAGGGCGACGAGATCGCCATCCCGTTCAACTTCGCGTGCGGTCGCTGCCACGAGTGCCGGAACGGCTACGAGAACCTCTGCGAGAACCACCTCGGCCTGGGGTTCCAGGAGGGGGCACCCGGCGCGTTCGCCGAACGGGTCCCGATCCCGAACGCCGACATCAACGCCGTCAAACTCCCCGACGGTGTCGACTCCCACGACGTCGCCGGGCTCGGGTGCCGGTTCATGACAGCCTACCGCGGCATGGCACACCAGGGCGACGTCGGCCGGGGGGTGTACGTCGTCATCTACGGCCTCGGGGGAATCGGACTGTCGGCCGTCCACATCGCCGACGCCCTGGGCGCGAACGTCATCGGCGTCGACATCAAGCAGGAGAAACTGGAGATGGCCGAGGATCTGGGTGCCCACGCGACGGTCGACGCGGAGGCCGTCGAGGACCCGGTGTCGGAGGTCCACGACATCACCGACGGCGGGGCCGACGTCTCGCTGGACGCGCTGGGCATCGAGGAGACCTGCCGCAACGCCATCGAGTCGCTGGGCACCCGCGGCCGGCACGTCCAGATCGGCCTCACGACGAAAGAGCAGGCCGGGTACAACTCGCTCCCGACGGACGCCATCGTGATGAACGAAATCGAGATCCGGGGGTCGAGCGGCCTCCAGCCGTCCCGCTACGGCGAGATCTTCAACCTCGTCAGCACGGGGAAACTCGATCCCGCTTCGGTCATCTCCGAGGAGATCACGCTGCCGGAGGTCAACGACAAACTGGCGGCCATGACGGACTACGGGACGGTCGGCATCCCGGTCGTCACGGAGTTTTGAGGATGGTCGGGAGCGAACCGGCCGACGAGATCCGGGAGCGACACCGGGAGGCACGCGAGCGCGCCCGGTCGATGGGACCGTTCCGGGCCTGGATCGACGGCGAGCGCGTCGAAGCCAGCGACGGCGCGACGGCCGAGACCCGCGATCCGGTCGTCGACGAACCGATCGCGTCCGTGCCGGCCTGCGGTCCCGAGGACGTCGACCGGGCAGTCGAGGCGGCGGCGGCCGGCTTCGCGGACGAGTGGAGCGAGGTGACGCCGGCCGAGCGGTCCCGTCGCCTCTTCGAGTGGACCGACGTGCTCGCGGATCACGTCGAGGAACTCGCCTTCCTGGAGTGTCTGGACACTGGCAAGCCCCGCGCGGACGCCAGGGGGGAGATCGAGGGTGCTACCGACACCTTGGAATATTACGCTTCTGTCTGCAGGAGCCAGTCGGGCGACCAGATCCCGGCCCGGGAGGACGTCCACCTGTTCACTCGACAGGAACCGTTCGGCGTCGTCGGGCAGATTACCCCGTGGAACTTCCCCGCCTGGGCGGCCGCCTGGAAACTCGGCCCCGCGCTGGCGGCGGGGAACGCGAGCGTCCTGAAGCCGTCCGCGAGCAGCCCGCTCTCGACGATCCGGATGGCGGAACTGACCGAGGGAATCCTCCCCGACGGCGTGGTGAACGTCGTCCCGGGGGCCGGTCGGGACGTCGGCCAGCCCCTGACCGAACACCCGGACGTGGCGAAGGTGTCGTTCACCGGCAGCACGGCCGTCGGCCGCGGCGTCATGAAGGCGGCGGCCGAGCGCGTCGCCCCGGTCACGCTCGAACTCGGCGGCAAATCGCCCTTCATCGTGTTCCCGGACGCGGACCTCGAGACGGCAGTCGACGCGGTCGCGGCCGGCATCTTCTACAGTACGGGGGAGATCTGTGACGCGTTCTCGCGCGCGCTGGTCCACGAGGACGTCCTCGCGGAGTTCACCGACCGGTTCGTCGAGCGCGCCGAGTCGTACGTCCTCGGCGACCCGCTGGCCGAGGACACCACGATGGGTCCGCTCACGACCCGCGACCAGTTCGGGAAGGTGTCCGACTACGTCGACGCCGGCCGCCGGGAGGGGGCGACACTGCTGACCGGCGGCGGCCCGCCCGACGACCCGGCGCTGGCCGACGGCTGGTACTTCGAACCGACCGTGTTCGGCGACGTCGACAACGACATGCGGATCGCTCGCGAGGAGATTTTCGGGCCGGTACAGACGATCATCCCATTCGGGAGCTACGAGGAGGCGATCGAAATCGCCAACGACACCGACTACGGGCTGGCCGCCGGCATCGGCACGGAGCGGACCTCGCTGGTCCACAACGCCGCCGCGGACCTGGAGGCGGGACTGGTCTACGTCAACGAGTACGGGCCGATCCTGCCCGAAGCGCCGTACGGGGGCTACAAGGACTCCGGCATCGGCCGGGACCTCGGACAGGAAGCCCTGGACCACTACCGTCAGACGAAGACCGTCTACGTCAACCTGGACGACCCGTCGCTCTGAGCGGCCGGTGCGAGACCGGATGTCGGCATTCGGGCCACGGCCGGTGTTTAGGCCTCACTTTCGCGGTCGCCCGGTGAGCGGAACGGACCGGACGGATTCAGTTTCTCACGGCGTCGTAATGCTTTTCTATCGGGCTATCGAACGCCGGAGACACGATCATGGGATTGCTATCCAGCCTCAAGGACCGACTCAACCAGGAGAAACAGCGGGCCGAGACGGGGGGCATGGAGAAGGAGGCTGGGGTGACGCGGCTCTTTTTCGCCACCGACATCCACGGGTCGACCGTCTGCTGGCGGAAGTTCGTCAACTCCGCGGAGTTCTACGACGCGGACGTGCTCGTTCTCGGGGGCGACACCACCGGGAAGGCTATCTTCCCGGTCGTCGACGAGGGCGACCGGTACACCTACACCAGGTCCGGCGAGCAACGCGAGGTCACCGACGAGGAGGAACTGGAGACGTTGACCGAGTCCCTGGAGAACACGGGGTACTACCCCTACATCATGGACGAGGCGGAGTACGACGGCCTCCAGAACGCCGACGACGCCGACGAGCGCCAGGGCGAGATTTTCCTCGACCTCATGAAAGAGCGCATCCGCGAGTGGACCGCCTTCGCCGAGGAGCGCCTGGACGGCCACCCGGTATACGTCTGTCCGGGCAACGACGACCCCTTCGTCGTCGACGAGGTGTGGCAGGAGTCCGACGCGGTAGAACTGGTTGAGGGGAAGGTCGTCGACATCGACGACACCTACCGGATGGCCAGCTCCGGCTGGACGAACCGCTCGCCGTGGGACACCGACCGCGAGGAGGACGAGGACGACCTCGAAGCGCGCCTCGAACGGGTGATCGGGAAACTCGACGACGTCGACCGTTCGATCTTCAATTTCCACGACCCGCCCTACGACTCGCAACTCGACCAGGCACCCGAACTCGACGAGGACCGCCGCCCCAAGTTCGGCGCCCAGTCGACCGAACCGGTCGGTAGCAAGGCCGTCAGGCGGCTCATCGAGAAGTACCAGCCCCCGCTGTCGCTGCACGGCCACATCCACGAGTCCCGCGGGAAATCGAAGATCGGCGAGACCGTCGCGGTCAACCCCGGGAGCGTCTACTCGGAGGGGTCGCTCCAGGGGGCGATCGTCGACCTGAAACCGGCGGTCGAGGTCGTCGGCCTGGTTCGGGGGTAGCTATGCCGGGCCGATCCACGTCCGTCGACGGGGGCAACGATTATACGACCGGGCCTGCTCCGATAGGTGGCGGACCCGATCAAGGAGGGCCAGCGGGTCATCGAGACGGCCGACGAGCGTGGTCTGACCGTGCGACTGATCGGCGGGACGGCGATCCGACACCACGCCGAGACGGCCGGCCAGGAGCCGTTCGAACGCGGCTACCGGGACGTCGACTTCGTCGGGATCAGGGAGGACCGCGACGACATCGTCGACCTCATGACCGACCTCGGCTACGAGGCGAACAAACGGTTCAACACGATGCGCCGGTTCCGGCTCGAGTTCTACGACGAGCACAACGACCGGAAGGCCGACTTCATCATCGACCGCTTCGAGTTCTGTCACCGCTGGGACCTCAGGAGCCGCGTCGAGGAGGACTGCCCGACGGTCCCGATCGAGGACCTCCTGCTGTCGAAGCTCCAGATCGTCGAGAGTAGCGACCGGGACGTGAGAGACATCGTGGCGATGCTCAACGACCACCCGGTCGAGCGGGGCGACGACACCGACATCATCGACCCGGACTACGTCGCCGGCCTCTGTGCCGACGACTGGGGCCTCTACAAGACGGTCACGATGAGCCTGGATCGGGTCGACTCCTACGTCGCAAACAACGACCTGCCGATCGACGAGGAGCGCCTCCAGCGTCGGGTGGACGAACTCCGGGCGGCCATCGAGGGAGAGCCGAAGAGCCTCAGGTGGAAACTCCGGTCGCTGATCGGCGAACGCAAGCAATGGTACCGGCGACCTGACCTGACCTGACCTGACCTGACCTGACCTGACCTGACCTGACCTGACGTCTCCGGTTCGCTTTCGCGGGGCGGGACTCGCCGCGAACGATACCCGGGCGGTTCTTCCGCCACCGGTGGAGCCGGACCGGGATGTCGATTCTCCGAGCGTCGCCACCCCTATCGGCACAGAAACCGGGATACGGATGGAGCCAGGGAACCGAGGACGGCCCTACCAGTAGGGCATACGGAAAACGGGAGCCGGGTGAGAAGAGCGAGCGTGGAGGGCCGAAGCCGGGACGACGGACGGCGGGACCGGGTCAGTCTTTCGGGATCTCCGAGTGAATCTTGTCCAGGTCGACGCCTTCCTGTTGGCGGTAGTATTTCATGCCGAAGTAGATTCCGCCGGAGAGGATGTAGAGCACCGCCATGAAGCCCATCGAGCGGACGTTGTTGAGCCCGTAGACGGACTCGGTCGCCCAGAGGTAGAACACCGACAGCAGGATGAGCGCGAAGATCCCCGAGACGATCGAGATCAGGGGGACGCCGGCGATCTCGTACTTCGAGACGGGGTTCTTCGAGAACAGTTCCGGCCGCCGGACCGGGAACAGCATGCAGGCGATAGTAGAGCCGAAGAAGGTGATGGCGATGGCGAAGGTCGCGGCCAGCGTCAGGGTCTGGAAGCCCGGCACGTAGAAGTAGATCACGGTCACGACCGTCGAGGGGACCGCCATCAGCAGGATCGCGTAGATCGGGGTGTTGAACCGCGTTTTCACCTCGGAGAAGACCTCGGGGATCGTCCGGTCGAACGAGGTGGCGAAGATCACCCGGGTCGACGAGAGGAAGACGGTGCCGGACCACGCGAAGAACCATCCACCCATCAGGACGACTTCGAGCGTGCCGAGCGGGCCCCCGCCCATCGCAACCGCGGCCAGCAACGTCGGCGACGAGAGCCACTGCAGTTGGCCGGAGCCGACGAAGTACGAGTAGTTGAGCGCCTGGTAGAACTCGTAGCCGATGGCCGCGTCGAACAGCAGCCAGAGCACGATCGCCAGGCCGCCGGCCGCCAGCAGCGCCGCCTCGAAGACGTTGAACATCTTCTTGAACTCGCCGGCTTCCCTGACCTCGCCGAACAGCGTCGATCCCCACACCGTCCACATGATCCAGAACAGCAGCATGGGGAACAGCATGTACGACGCGCCCCAGTTGAGGTTCCACAACCCCGCGAAGTCGACGCCTGCCGCCTCGACGACACCCGAGTAGGTCGGGGCGTCGCTACCGAGCCACGTCCCGACCTGGGCGTCGAAGGCCGACTGGAACGAGCCGGGGTTGGTCGTCAGCAGGCCGTAGGCGAAGATCGCCAGCCCGAGGACGCCCACGTAGAACAGTGCCTGTTGGATGCGGGCGTACCACCGCATCCCGAGGCTGACGTAGATGAACACGAACGCGATCACGATCATCGAGGAGACGAACAGCCCGGTGCTGGAACTCCAGAACTGGGCCAGCCCCGGATTGCCCGTCAGCGCCGACAGCGGCGCGAGCAGGAGCCACGAGAGCATCTGGCCGTAGATGGGCACCCACAGCCAGAGGATGAACACCCAGCCGGGCCAGGAGAGAAAAAAGCCCCAGAACCCACCCAACAGCCGGCTCTGCCAGACGTAGTCGCCCCCGACCCGCGGCATCGAGGAGACCAGGGTGGCGTATATCAGGTTCTGGAACGTGATCGCCACGACGGCGATGATCGTCGCCAGGATGGGGCTCCCCTGCGGGATGAACGCGTTGAACGTCCAGATGTAGAACCCCAGCGTGACGATGTTGACCGACAGGAACGCGTATATCCACGCGTCGTACGACGACCATTCACGGACCAGACCGGTCGCTTCTCTGACAAAGAGGGTATCGTCTGCCGCCATGGGTGAGTGATACTCACATTCACACTTAATATTTCTGCTGGTTTGCCCCCACCGGGGTGACCAGCCAGCGGCCGCGGTGGCTCGACGTTCGCCGAGACACTCACACCGGGTTTCGGCTCCCCGGTGACCGTCTCCGAACTCCGGCCGTATCAGGGATGCCCGATCGGTTCGTCGCTCGCCCAGGCCGCCAGGAGTCCCGCGCCCGCCAGGGCGACGGCGAACGCGAACGTCGTCGCGTACGCGCCCGAGACGGCGATCAATCGCCCGGCGACCACGGGCGCGACGAACGAACCGAGCCAGCCGGCGACGCTGACGAGTCCGATGGCGGTCCCCGCGACGTTCTGGTCGACGAACTCCTGGACGAACTGGTAGAGCAGCCCGAGCGGGAGCTGGATGAAAAAGCCGGCCAGGGCCAGGCCGACGACCACGAGCGCGACCGTCCGGAGGCTCCCCATGGCGACCCCGAGCACGAGCGCGCCCGCAAACGAGAGGTAGAGCACCGGCCTGCGGCGGCGGCCGAACACGGCGTCCGAGAGCCAGCCGCCGGCCGGCCGCGAGACGATCCCGACCGCGGGGAAGAGTGCGGCGACCAGGCCGCTCTCGGCCAGCGAGATGCCGATCTCGCCCGCGAGGTAGCTCGGTAGCCAGCTGTTGAAGATCATGTAGAGGGAGTACCCGAGGAAGGAGGCGGCGCAGATGGCCCAGACGCCGCGGTTGCCCAGGAGCGCCCGGAAATCCGCCAGTCGGGGTGGCTGCGACGCGACGTCGACGAACGCGACGCGCCGCCGGACGAACGCGAAGACGACGCCCAGACACAGCAGGACAAACGTGTACGCCGGGAACGTCGCCGGCCAGCCGAACGCGTCCCCGATGACCGGTCCCGTCACCTGGCCGAGCGCGTAGCCGACGGGGTAGCCGGTGATGAAAAGCGACGTGGCGGTCGCTCGCCACTCGGGTCCGAACGCGCTGCTGATCGCGTTGGTCCCGGCGATCCAGAGCGCGATCATCGGCATGCCGCCGAGAAACCGCGAGAGGACGAGCCCGAGGTACGATCCCGAGAGCCCCGCCTGCCAGCTCCAGAGGCCGGCCGCGAACAGGACCCCGGCCGCTGCCGGGACCGTCCGGCGGCTGTCGGCCCTGTCGAGGACCACGCCGAGCGGGATGCCGACGACCGTCGCCGCGATCTGCGGGATCGTGATGATCGTCGCCGCCGCGCTCTCGCCGATCGACAGGTCCGCCATCACCACCGGCAGGCTG
>PXRG01000033.1 GCA_003021105.1 Halobacteriales archaeon QS_1_68_17 | reverse complement strand
AAAGCGTTTTCGAGATGTCACCGTGACGGCTCTGGTTCTCCGGTTCGCCCCCGACTGTGGGCCGACGACGGCAAAGCCGTTCGTCGGCTCCGCAAAACCTACTTCACCGCCAAGAGACGGCTTCAGAAGCGCGGCAGTGAGCGAATCGCAGAGTCCTACGTGACGCACTGTGGGACCGAATTGACGATGTGTTCCACCGTGTAACCCGCGAGGTCGTGGAGTACGCCGAGTCTGTCGAGAACCCGGTGCTGGTACTTGAAGACTTGACGTACATTCGCGAGAACATGGACTACGGCGCGTACATGAACCGGCGGTTGCACGGCTGGGGCTTTGCAAAGCTCCACGCACAGATTCGCTACAAAGCCGCCGAAAAGGGGATTCCCGTCGAGACGGTGAATCCCCGGAATACGTCGAAAGCGTGCCACGCCTGCGGTGAACACGGCTACCGGCCACGACAGGCGACGTTCCGATGCTCGAACGACGGCTGTTGGGTTGGTGAGTACCAAGCCGACGTGAACGGGGCGATAAACATTGCAGACCGCTACCGTAGTGGAGAGAGTCACCGCCAAAACGCGCGGGCTTCCCGGCAGAAGGCTGGTGACGATGACTCGGCTACGGATGGGGCCTCTTTGACCGGGCCACAAGACAGCCATGCCGATGCTGAAACCCAGCAGAGGACGCTTGGAACGTATGCGTCTTGAAACCAGCAGGCCGCTTCGCTCGGCCTGAAATCCCATGGTGGGATTCCTCCGTGTTCACGCGGAAGAGGAGGTCAATGCGACGTTCGCCGGACGAGTTCACAACGAGTTCGGGGCGGGCGGAATACCCGGCGGAGTACCGTCGGGTCGGCCCCGGAGGGAACGCGGCGGTTCGGGGTTCGGTCAGATGATGCCCTGTAGCTCCAGTATCACCTGTGCGACCATTGCGGATCCGAAGAAGGTCCCGAAGAAGACGAAAACGGCAACCACGACGAGTTTCCAGCCGATCAGCTTCAGGCGGTCCATCTGCAGGGACACGGACAGGCCGGCGTACGCGAGGATCGGGGTCGCCGTGGCGAGAAACGAGATCCTGTCGGTGTAGCGCAGGAACAGTTCCTGGGTGGGCGAGAACGGCAGCGCCAGCACCATCGCGATGAAGATCGCGTAGGCGAACGAGGGGAGCGCCAGCGGGATTTCGCGGGCCAGCAGCAACGACACCAGGCCGATGGAGATGATGATCAGCATGCCGGGGATCGACTCGACGATCCCCGCGTCGTAGCCGATCGCGTTGCCGACGATGGTGATGATACCGACGACGACGAGCATCTGCAACGTGTTGAGGACGAACTCGCTGCGCTCCATCAGGCACCACCACCGAATACCGGTTCCATGATTTCGTAGAGCTTGTTGATCAGCGGGACGGCGACGAAGAGGACCACGTAGACGCCGGTCAGCCCGGTGAGCAGATTACTCGTCGCCGCGAACGCGAGGACTTCGTCCTCGGGGACCGCGGTGACGACTTCTGCCAGCGATGCCGAACACGCGGTCATCATGCTTCCACTCCCGATCCCGCAGGCCATCGCCAGCGCCCTAGGGTGCAGGCCGGTGATCGGGGCGAGTCCGCCCAGCAGCCCGAAGAACAACGTCCCGAGGAACGTCCCCGTCAGATACGTCCCGAGGACGCCGATGCCCTCCGGCGAGTCCGGCCCGTAGAGGTCGGTGATGATCCCGAGCGTCGGTTCCCGCGCGATACTCACCGCGGCCCCGATCGACTCGCGTTTCAGACCCAGGAGCAACGCGATCGGGAGCGCCAGGAAGATCGTTCCCAGGTTGCCCAGTTCCTGCAGGACGAACGCGGGACCGGCTCCGACGATGTCGTAGAAGTTCGGCGCGACCAGGGTCCCGTACTTCACGCCCAGCGGCATCAGCGTCACCACGATCAGCGGGGCGCTGATCTGGCTGACCTCCTTCGGGATCGCCTGCCGGAGCTGGTCGATGTAGGCCCCCAGGACGCGATACCCGAGGAGGATGCCGATTACCACGGCGTATAGCATCGGGAGGATTACAACTTGTCCCGGGCCGACGGGATACGTTTTCGTCCCGATGAATTCCGCGACGATCACGATCAAGAGCACCGTGACGTGGGTTTTCAGGTGAAACCTCCACCGTCCGGCGGTTCTGATCGGCTCCCACCGGTCCGTGTCCGCGTCGTCGTCAGGTGGGTCTGTATTCTTGTCAGTTGCTGATGACATTCGTTACCACACTACCCCCTTCTTGTATCTCTTATATAATTATTTTGGTTCTTGGAACATTGTTGGCACGTCATAGTGATTGTTGGGACTCTTTACCGCCGAGAAGTCAAATTCGTGGGCTTCAGCCCGCGAACCAACCGTTCACGTGACGTGGTCGCGAAAATAATCGCAACAATCACTATCAGTCGTGGAATTTCAGATCGTGTCACGTCCACGCGGGATGGCCGCGCCCGGATTCGAGCGGCGGGATTCGACCGGTCGGTACCCGCCGCCCCCGAGGAGTACATTTTTATTCGGTATCGCGAATCTAGGGGCATGGATCTGTACTCGCGGTTCGAACAGGGATCACCGGCTATCGTCCTCGCCGAGGGTGCTTTCGGGACACCGTCGGGAAAGACGGCCAACGGCGTCGTGATGCACGGCGAACTGTTCGACGTGCGCGCGGTCGTCGATTCGACGTCGGCCGGCCGGACGGCCGACGAGGTGCTGGATCGGGAGCACGTGCCTGCCGTGCCGGTCGTCGACAGCGTCGAGGCCGCGCTGGAAGCGGCCCCGGAGGCCGGGATTCTCGTGGTCGGTGTCGCGCCCGCCGGCGGCGAACTCCCCGAACCGTGGATCGACGACATCCGGTCGGCCATGCGTGCAGGCTGTGACGTCGTCTCGGGTCTCCACCTCTTTCTGAGCGAACACGAGGAGTGGACGCGCCTCGCGGCCGAGTGCGACGTCGAACTGGTCGACGTCCGGAAGCCACCGGCGGACGCCGACCTGCGCGTGGCCGACGGGCGGGTAGACGACGTTGACGCCGACGTCGTCGTCACGATGGGGACCGACTGTGCGGTCGGGAAACGCACGACGACGTTCGAACTTTACAAGGCAGCGCGGGCCGCGGGCCTCGACGCGGGCTGGGTTGCGACCGGGCAAACCGGCATCATGGTCGGTGCTCACCGCGGCGTCGTCGTCGACCGCGTTCCGGCGGATTTCATCGCGGGCGTCGTCGAGGACCTCGTCTGTGACGTCGCCGCCGACCACGACGTCGTGTTCGTCGAGGGGCAGGCCGCACTGACCCACCGCGCCTACTCCGGCGTCACGATCGGAATCCTCCACGGGGCGAACCCGGACGCGGTCGTGCTCGCCGACGACCCGGGCAGGGACGCCCGGACCCATTTCGAGCGGTTCGCGGTCGCGGGGGTCGAGGCGGAACGACGCGCAATCGACGCGGTTTCGGGTGCCACGGTCGCTGCTCTCTCGACGTGGGGTGACCCCGGGACCGAAGGGTCGAAGTACGATCTTCCGGCGGCCGACGTGTTCGACGACGGCGGTCCGGAGGCACTCCTCGAAGCAGTCCGCGACAGCCTATGACCACGATCACGCAGGTCACCGTGGAACCGGTGTCGCGCCCGCTCGACGACCCCTTCGAAATCGCCCTCGGGACCAGGGAATCCGCACGGAACGTGCTCGTGACCGTCGAAACCGACGCCGGCACCGTCGGATACGGCGAGGGATCGCCGCTCCCGCCGGTCACCGGTGAAACGCAGGAGGGGGCAGTTGCGACCGCGAGCGCCGCGGGGACGCTGGCCGAGGGCCGAAACCTCGGCGACTACCGTGCGCTGGTCCGCGACGTCCGGAGCGCGTTTCCGGGGGCCGTCTCGACGACGTTCGCAATCGAGACCGCGGTTCTCGATGCCTACTGCCGGGAACGGGACCTGCCGCTCGCGGCGCTGTTCGGCGGCCGACCGACCACCGTCAGCACCGACCTGACAATCCCCATCGTATCGCCGGCCAGCGCTGCCAGGCGGGCGGAACGGGCCGCGACCGCGGGATTCGACGACCTCAAGGTCAAGGCCGGATCGAACCTCGAAGACGACGTCGAGCGGGTACTGGCAGTCCACGAGGCCGCGCCCGACGCCGCGTTGAAAGTCGACGCAAACCAGGGATGGACCCCGAAGGAGACGCGGCGGTTCGTCACCGAACTCCGGAACCACGGCGTCGAACTGGCCGTCCTCGAACAACCCGTCCGCAGCGACGACGTCGCTGGACTCGCGCGGGTTCGGGATCACGTCGACGTGCCGGTCGCCGCCGACGAAGCGGTGTTCACTCCCGGGGACGCGATCGGGATCGTCCGGCAACACGCCGCCGACGTACTCAACGTCAAACTGGGGAAGTCGGGACTGCTGGGGGCCGCCCAGATCGCGGCCGTCGCGGAGGCCGCCAACCTCGAGTTGATGGTCGGCTGCATGCTCGAGAGCGCGATCGGCATCCACGCGAGCGCCCACCTGGTCGCAGGGATGGGGACCTTCGAGTACGTCGACCTGGACGGGAATCTCCTCCTCGCAGAGGATGTCGTGGACACGGAGTTCGGTCCGGACATTCGTCCCCGGGGGCCCGGACACGGAATCACGCCAGCACAGTAGCGGGTAGCGGCCCCGCTTGTCGGTCGGGCGGGTCGGCGGGCTTTTCGGTCCGGGGCACCGTCCCGTCCCCGAACGATCAGTCGTACTGTTCGTAGAGGGGGTGTGCGTCACAGAGGTCGTCGACGCGGTCCCCGATCGCGGCGATGGTCTCGTCGTCGTCCGGGTTATCGAGGGCACGGACGACGAGTTCGCCCAGCGTTTCCATGTCGCTCTCGTCTAACCCCCGGGTCGTCACCGCCGGCGTCCCGATCCTGATGCCGCTGGTGACCGTCGGCGGACGGGTGTCGCCCGGCACGGGATTCGCGTTCAGCACGACGCCGACGGTCTCCAGGATCGACTCGGCGTCTTTGCCGGTCATGTCGGGGTGGGACTCCCGGAGGTCGATCAACAGCAAATGCGTGTCCGTCCCGCCGGAGAGCAACTCCAGGCCGTGTTCCGTCAGCGTCGCGGCCAGCGCGTCGGCGTTGGCGACGACCTGTGCGGCGTATTCCTCGAACTCGTGTTCGAGTGCCTCCCTGAACCCGACCGCTTTCCCGGCGACATTGTGCATCAGCGGGTCGCCCTGTGATCCGGGGAACACGCCCGCGTCGATATCCGACGCATAGTCGGCATCGCACATGATGAACCCGCCACGGCCGGCGCGCAGACTCTTGTGCGTGGACCCGGTGACGAAGTCGACGACGCCGACCGGCGAGGGGTGCTCGTCCGCGGCCACGAGCCCCGTTATGTGCGCGATATCGGCCATGTGGTACGCACCGACCTCGTCGGCAACCGACTGGACGCGCTCCCAGTCGATCTCGCGCGGATACGCGGAGAACCCCGTGACGATCATCGCCGGGTCGTGTTCCCGTGCCGTCGCGGCCAGTTCGTCGTAATCGATTCGCCCCGTCTCGAGGTCGATTCCGTACTGGACGATGTCGTAGTACTGTCCGGCGAAGTTCGCCGGGTGTCCGTGGCTCAGGTGCCCGCCGTGCGAGAGTTCGAGCGAGAGAATCGTGTCCCCCGGGTCGAGCACCGCGACGTAGACACCCATGTTCGACTGCGTCCCGCTGTGGGGCTGGACGTTCACGTGATCCGCGCCGAACAGTTCCCGCGCCCGTTCGATGGCGAGTTCCTCGATTTCGTCGACGTGATCGCACCCGGCGAAGTATCGGGCACCCGGGTATCCTTCCGCCCGCTCGTTCGCCACTACTGCTCCCTGGGCCTCGAGGACTGCCGGGCTGAGATAGTTCCCGCTGGCGACGAGGTACAGCGAGCCCCGCTGGTGTGCCAGCTCTCCCGTCAGCGCTTCCGCTACTGCCGGGTCTGCTCCCGGAATAAATTCCAAGCCCATACTCCTCTCTGACCTGAGTAGCGATATAAGGCTTTTCCCCACTGGCACGTCCTGGCGGTTCGTAGCCGAGACACTGTCGGGAGGCCCTGATCGACCTCGCCGTCACGGCCAGTCCGACCTTCGGAGACGGGGAGTGGTTGGACTGTGACGCACCTTCGATCGAGGACAGCGATTTCCTCCGCGGCTCCGCCCAGCCGTCATATTTGTATCTCCAGTCATGCTGGATATTTATATATCATTACAGCCATAGTGTAGTAAGAGATCGACGAAACGCCGGTTCGCAACCTGCCCGTCCTCGTGAGCGCGAGTCTTCCCGGGTGCGCGGGGCTACGCCTCTTCGGAGAGCATCCTGTTGTGCCACTGGTCCTCGATCGTTTTCTCGAGGTTCTCGCACGCCTCTTTCAGGACGTCGCCGACCTCGTAATGGGGCGGAAACCTGTACGCGGGGTCGGTGATCGAGAGCCCGCCGATAATATCGCCCATCGGTCCGTGGACGGTTCTCGCGACCGCTTTGATTCCGCTGTTGCTCTCCTCGTCGTTGATCGCGTACCCCCGGTCTCGGATCGCCCGGAGTGTCTCGAACAGTTCGTCCCGTTCAGTGATGGTATTGGCCGTCAACTGCATGAGTCCGTGCGCGTCGGTGATGTCGTCGATCTCTTCGTCCGGCAGTTCCGCCAGGATCGCCTTGCCGGAAGCACAGGCATGGATCGGGTAGTACTGACCGATCTGGAATCCCCTGCGCGTGCTACTTCCCATCTCGTCGAAGATGACGATCACCCGGCCGTACTCCTCGACGGAGAAGTCCACCTCCATGGACGTCTCCTCGGCCAGTTCCATGACCGTTCCCGAGATGATCTCGTAGGACGGGTTTCGCGCGATCGCCTCCTCGCCGAGGTGGAAAAACCGCAACCCGAGGTGGTAGGTGTTCGCTTCCCTGACTACGTACTCCTTCGCTCGCAGGGTCGCGAGGTGGTTGTGAATCGTGCTCTTCGACAGCCCGAGTTCCTCGACTAGCTCCCCGACTGTCGCGCCACCCGACCGCTTGATGATCTCTACGATCTCGAGCGAGCGGGCCGTGGTTTGGAGCTGTTGCGGGCCACGATCGGTCTGCATGATCGGTTCATCGCGTGACGCTTATATAAATTCCCACTATCGTGGAACAGTTAAATAGTACGTGAAAACTCGAATTGAGAATCCAGGCGGAAAGAGTCTGTCTCCGCAGATAGCAGAGACTGGTGAGTAAAAGAATTACAGCCACCAGTATCAGCAACACTCGACCCAACACTCGCCGTAGCTGCCCCGTGTCCGTTCGCGCTCTGCCGCATCGACTACGACTGTGCTCAAAATTATTTACTCGCTAACTGTGGCGGAATCCGGAGGGTCGTCGGACGTGGTTTCCACGGCGGGATCCGGTCGGTTCCCGCGACGTGCGAGAAAGGGTGCCGACAGAGAGACTCCCGGCGCGGTCGGGTGCAGGCCGGAGGGCGCAAATCCGCGTTGATTTGGGGAGGAAATCCAGCCACGGCCGACCACCGACAGGAGCGTCGTCCTCGGGGACGTCGGCAAACGCGGGATGCCGCATCCATGCGATTTGGGCCCGGACGTTCCCGTCGCATTCGCCGGCATTCCATCCGGCGAGCAGTACTGATTCCCCAATCAGTACCGAAAGTGAGCAATTTTTTATAATGATGCTATCGTCGTGACGCGAGGATCTTCCGGCATCGTGGTCGTTTCTTCCGGCGTCGGGCGCGGGCCCGTTCTTCGGTCGGAGGGGCGAACGGTTACGGTCTGGTCCCGGTTTCGGTCAGATACCCCGCTCGTCCAATCCCTTTCCGCTCCGGATCGCTTTCCGGGACGGCTCTCATACTGGTGGCTGTAATTCTTTTACTCACCAGTCTCTGCTATCTGCGGATACAGACCCTTTCCGCCTGGATTCTCAATTCGAGTTTTCACGTACTTACAGCCACCAGTATCACTCGGGATCGTCATTTACCGACGTGGACACGGGTTGCCGGTCGTCGGCCGCCGGGAGCCGCGCGGAGTGGTAGACGGCCGCGCCGGTCTCGCGGTCGAAGAGGTGGAGCCGGTCGGCATCGTGGGTCAGCGCGACCCTGTCGCCCGGTTTTGCGTCGCTCCGGGGCGAGGCCTGGACCCTGAGCCGGTCGTCCCCGACCCGACATTCGAGGAGCAGACTGTCGCCGAGCGGTTCCGTCACGGTCACCGTCGCCTCGAAGCCCTCGGTCGCGTCGGTCAGCGAGAGGTCTTCCGGCCGGATTCCGAGGACGGCCGTCGACCCGGCGAAGGCGTCCAGCCCGTCGGCGGTCGGCAGCGGCAGACTGAACCCCGGGTGGGATGCCTCGTACCCGTCGCCGTCCCGGTCGACAGTCACCGGGACGGTGTTCATCGCCGGGTCGCCGACGAACTCGGCGACGAACCGGTTCGCCGGGAAGTCGTAGAGGCGCTGTGGCGGGTCGACCTGCTGTATCTCGCCGTCGTTCATGACGACGACCTCGTCGCCGAGCGTCATCGCCTCGGTCTGGTCGTGGGTGACGTAGACGGTCGTCGTCCCGAGCTGGTCGTGGAGCTTGGCCAGTTCGGCCCGCATCCGGATACGGAGTTTGGCGTCAACCCGTCGATGTCCAGCAGGTCCGCGGCCTCCCGGACGCGAGCTTCGACGGTCCCGTCGTCGAAGTCGGTGGCCGACTGGAGCCCGAACGTCATGTTTCGCTTTGCCGTCATGTGTGGGTACAGCGCGTAGTTCTGGAACACCATCGCGACGTCGCGGTCCTTCGGTTCGACGCCGACGATGCTCTCGCCGTCCTTCCGTATCTCGCCGTCGGTCACCGACTCGAGGCCGGCGATCAACCGGAGCGTCGTGCTCTTGCCACAGCCGCTGGGACCGACCACGACGACGAAATCGCCGTCGTCGATCCGGAGGTCGACGTCCGCGACCGCGGTCACGTCGTCGAACCGCTTCCGTACGCCGTCGAGCGTGATTGAAGCCATTATTTCTGCTGGATCGTGAACGTCTGCAGGAGCGGTTTGCGAAACAGTGCCAGAAGCACCAGCGGCGGGAGCAGCGTGAGCATCGACCCAGTCATCACGAGCGCCCACGCGACGTCGCCGGCCTGCGCCTGTCCCCTGAGGAGGCCGAGGCCGACCTGGACGACCTGCTGGCTCTGGTCGTTGATGATGACGAGCGGCCAGAGGTACTGGTTCCAGGCGTAGACGAACATGATCACCGAGACGCCCACGAGGACGCCCTTCGACATCGGGACAAGTACGTGCCACAGGAACTCGAACGGCCCGACGCCGTCGAGTTTGGCATTCTCGACGAGCGAGGCCGGGATCGACAGGAAGTGCTGTCTGAGGATGAAGACGGTGGTGGCGCTGGCGATGTAGGGAACCGTGATCGCCAGCATCGTGTTGTCCCAGCCGAGATCGGTCACCAGCCTGAACAGCGGGACGAACCTGACCGGGACGGGCAACAGCAGCGTGAACAGGACGAACAGAAACGCGGCGTTCTTGTACGGGATCCGGTAGTAGACGATGGCCAGCGCCGCCAGCACCGAGACGGTCAGCTTGCCGACGACGATCGCCAGCGACATCACGAACGAGTTGAGCATGAACTGTCCGAACTCCAGGTCGACCAGCGCACGCCGGTAGTTTGCGACCGCGTGGCTGCCGGGCGCGAGGTCGGCGAGGCTCGTGACGATGCCGAGTTCCTTCGTGCTCACGACGGTGGCGACGAGCACCGGCGCCACGAGGACGAGGATCGAAAGCGCCAGCAGGGCGTGGAGCGCGAGGCCGTCCTCGCGGAGGCGGTCGCGGAGGTCCGCGACCCCCGGCCGGTCGCGCAGGTACTCGGCAGTGCGATCCGGCGCGTCAGTCAGGGTCTCCAGTAGGGTCATGTCATCCTCCGTAGTGGGCGTACTCCTCGGTCACCCGGAACTGGACGTACATCAGGACGCCGACGACGGCGAAGAGTACGACCGACTTCGCCGAGGCCACGCCGAACTCGTAGAACTGGAAGGCCGTCCGGTAGAGATCGAAGATGAGGATGTTCGTCGCTCCCGACGGACCGCCCTTCGTCATCACCTGGACGAACGCGAACGTCCCGAAGAACGCGTAGATGGTGTTCATGATGACGAGGAAGAACAGCGTCGGCGACATGATTGGGACGTAGACCCGGACGAGTCGTTTCAGCCGCCCGACGCCGTCGAGGCGGGCCGTCTCGGTGAGCGACTTCGGCACGTTGTTCATCGCGGCGATCATGAAGATGACGTTGTAACCGACCTGTTTCCAGATCGCGGCAATCGTCACGACCGCGAGTGCCTGCCCGCCGTCGCTGAACCAGTCGACCTCGACTCCGAGGGCCTCGATTGGCTGTGTGAACACGCCGAGCGTCGGGTGGGCCAGAAAGAGAAACACGAGTCCGGCGACCGCCGGCGGCAGCGCGTACGGCCAGATGGAGGCGACCAGATAGAGACTCTGTCCGACGCCGACCTCGTGGATGAGAAAGGTGAGAAACAGCGAGACGGCCATCACGCCCACGACGACCACGAGGGCAAAGAGGACGCTCACCGCGACGCTCGCGTGGTACTCCCCGGACGCCAGCAGTTGTCGGTAGTTCTCGATCCCGACGAGGGTGCTGGTCCCGCCGAACCCGACCTCGAAGAAACTGAGTTCGACCGCGCGGACGGCGGGGAGATACAGGAAGACGACCGAGACGATGACGGTCGGCACCAACAGCCCGACCGCCTCCCACCGGCTCTCGAAGACCTCGCGCGTCGCCATCGCTCACTCGAACTGCGACTCGACGTCGGCTTTCATCTCCCCGAGTCCCTCCTCGACCCCGACGGTGCCGTTGAAGATGTCGACGGAGGTATTCTGGACGATCTGCTGGCACTGCCGGGCCGGGCCGACGAGCATCCGCTTGGTCGCGGGGCTCGATTCGGCCGTCGTGAGCTGGTCCATCGCCGTCCGGAACATGGGGTTCTCCTCGAACCAGCCCTCGGACTCGAGTTCGTCGACGGCGGCCTGCCGGATCGGGTAGTACCCGGTGCCCTTGTGCCACTGCTTCTGGACCGCGGGCGAGGACATGTACTCGAGGAACGCGCCGACATCCTCCCGGCGGTCATCGGGCAGGTCGGCGGGGACGAAAAAGGAAGCCCCGCCGATGACCGGTCCGACCCGGTCCTCGCCGACCGTCGGGTAGAAGGCGTTGTCGACGGCGAAGCCGTTGTCCTCGGCACCGCTGCGGGCACCGGCGACGAACGCCGTCGAGGTCAGCAACATCGCCGCGTTCTCGTTGAGAAACGCCGAGGTCGCCTCGCCCCACGCCTCGATGCCCGGGTTGATGAACAGGTCCTCGTCGGCCATCCGCCGCCACCACTCGTAGAGGCCCTCGGCGGTCGCGTTGTCGGTCAAAAGCGTCGTCGGCTCGCCGTCGTGGCCGTTCTTCGCGTCGAACATGAGCTGGCCGGCCGTCGAGTACCAGTGCTCGACGAACCAGACGTGGTTGGGCCAGGTGATGCCGGCGTCGACGACCCCGGCGTCGACGAGCGCCTGGGAGGCGTTGTAGACCTCTTCGACGGTCGCCGGCGGGTCGTCGGGATCCAGCCCTGCCGCCTCGAAGGCCGACTGGTTGTAGTACATGATCGCGTTGGAGTTGTTGAACGGCAGCGACTGGAGTGTCCCGTCGACGGCGAAAAACTCGGTCACGTTCGGCAGGTAATCGTCGATCGGGAACTCCGACCCCAGGAAGTTCTCGACGGGTTCGACGCTGCCGGTGTCGAGTACCTGCTGTGCGAACAGGCTGTCTATCTGGGCGAAATCCGGCACCTTCCCCGAGTCGAGCGCTCCCAGGAAGTTCGTCAGGACGTTCTCGTAGGAGTCCTGAAACTCCATTTCGATGCTGATCCCGGTCTCGGACTCGAACTCGTCGCCGATCTTGTTCAGCGTCTCGCCGAGACCACCACCCATCGCGTGCCACAGCGTCAGGCTGTCCTCGTTTACCGGGTCCACCGAATTCCCGCCGAGCGTCCCCACGCAGCCGGCGATTCCGGACGTCCCCGCCGCCAGACCGACCCCCGACATCTTCAGCACGGACCGCCTGGACGGCTGTGTCCACCGTTCCGCCGCGGAGTTCTCCTGCATACGATTGGACATGCAACCGCCCCGTATTACTCTATTATATTTTATATATACTCCACCGGGGATCGGCAACGAGCGATCAATAGCGACCAGACCCGTACGTACCGGTACGTAGCCAGTCGTCGCTGTCGGACGGTTCGATCGAACCGCGCCGCGACGATGGGCTCCGTGCTTCGACGTGGCCCGGCACTCCACCGGTCTCCGCCGTACAGCTCGATGCCGGGGACGATCTGGCCGTTGAACAGCGGCCCGGCACTCCACCGGTCTCCGCCGTACTCGACATCGGGGACGAACCTGGCTTCTCCTCGACGGGCCGCCGGTTTCGGTGTGGGCCAGCCGTGCCTCGTCTGCGAGCCGGACGGCCGTGGCCTGCCGCCTTGCGGGTGTCGACTGCCGTCGTGGCCCCGCGCATCTCACCCGGTGTCGCCGGTCGGTTCGACGACGACGGTCATCCCGGTCCGGCCGCGCTCGGTGGTGACGGTCACGTCGAGCGCGACCGCGAGGACGTGCGTGCGGTTCGCGCGGTTCTGGACGACGACGCCCCGTGCGGCCTCGCACCGGCCGAACTGGCGGGCGGGACCGCGCGGGCACTGCTCGGCGGCTCGCCGCGTCGCGGCCGTCCGGTTGTAGGTGATGTTGTAGGCGATGCCCGCCTCGACGCGCGCGGCCGCGAGGGTATCGAGCCGGGGGGCGAGGCGGGACCGGACCGCGGCGACGGCGTCGCTCCGGTTCCGCCAGGTGTGGGTTTCCGGGACGTCGGTGGCCGCCGCGTGGACGGCCCGCGAGAGGAACCGCTCGGCGTTTGCAGCCGGCGCGTCGAACTCCCCGGCGGCGTCGATGTCGTCGTGGTACCCGAGCTGGAGGTATGCGAGCACCAGGGGCGAGAGCGCGACCGCGATCGCCGCGGCCGCCGCGAGGACCACCTGTCCGCGCCGCGAGAGGGATCGCCCGCTCATCCGAACCACACCCGCACGGTCACGTCGCCGTTGATCGTCGTCACGGTCGACTCCCCGACGGCTACGCCCGACGGCTTCCGGTACCCGACCGTCCCGTGTGGCGTCTCGATCTGGAAAAAGAGATTCTCCGGGAGGATCTCCCCGACCCGTCGTTCGAGTGCCGCCCGCTCCCGCAGGAACGTCGACTCGGAGCGGGCCACCTCGGAGAGCCGGTTCCCACCCCCGTGTCGGGGCGGTTCGCCCACGAGGACGCCCGTCGCGTCGGCGGCGTAGGCCGTCAACTGTGACTCCCGCGTCTCCGCCGCGGGCAACCCGAGCGCGAATGCGAGCAGGATCGTCAGCACCAGAAGGACGCCGATCCCGGCCTCGATCACCGACAGGGATAGCTGTCCCCGGTCGTGCCGTCGACCGGATGTCCGCGATCCCCGCCGCGGGATATCGCGCGTAACGACCTTCTTTCCAGCAGTATCAGTCATCGACGGTCACCTCGATCGTGTTCTTCCGGGTCTCCAGCGGATAGTACGTCACGGCGACGCTTCCGTTCGGGAGTGGCCGGTCGGCACTGACGTTGATCCCGGCCGTTTCGAACCGCGACACGTCGACCGTATACACCCCGTCTAGCCCCGACGCGTTGTAGAGTACCACCCGGCCGTTCGCCCGGACTGTCCCGACGGACGTCGACGGCGGTGGCGCCACGAGGAGTCGGATCCGGTCGGTTCGCCGCGGGAGGTGTATCGTTCCCGTGCCCGGATCGTCGGGCTGTACTCTCGCTTGCTGTCGGCGTCCGACGAGGACGACGCGGCGCACGCTGGTTCCGCTGTCGACGCTGCCAGTCTCCGCGACCGTCCTGCCGCCGACGGTCACCCGGACCGCGGTCCCGTTCGCCACCGGGAAGGTCCGGCGGAGGTAGCTCCCGTTCAGCTTCCGGATCGCGGAGGCGTTGAGTACGTTCGGCCGGTCGGTGAGCGGTGACCGTTCGGCGACTATCCGTTCGGCGAGCGCGTGGGCGATGCGGCGCTCCGGGGCGTCGCGCTCGGCGCTGGCGAGGGCGTCGTCCGCGATCGCGAGACCGAGCCCCGTCACGGTCGTCAGGACGAGCAGTGCGGTCGCTGTTGCGACCAGGTCGGCCTGCGCCCGCGTCACCCGCCGTCACCTCCACTTTCGAGGCGGACTGCCAGCCCGCCCCGTACGTCCTTTACGACGACGACCGCCCGGCTGCCGCTACTCCACGTCCCGTCGACGCGGACGACGTGTGGCGGCAGTGCCAGCCGGGTTTGCGCGGCGATCCGCTCCGACCGATGGGCCAGAACGAGCGTCCGGCCGTCGACGCGCAGGCGGTATGCGTGGCCGCGGATCGTGGCCGGCAGCGACACCCGGTATCTCGCGTCGACCGCCGTCGCGTTCGGCGGTACTGCCTGCTGGATCCGGAGCGCGGCCGTCGAGAGAACTCGCTCGCCGAGTTCCTCTCCGGACTCGGCCCGGTACTCCGGGACGATGCCCCCGTAGATCGCCGTCGCAACGACCCCGGTGTAGAGGACGACGAGGCCGACGGCGAGTACCTTCCCGACGACCGGAGCGACCGCACGGTTATCCATCGGTCACCTCCAGATCGAGGTCGTGGACGACGAGATACGCGGTCCGGCGTCCCGAGAACTGTCCGACCACGCTCTCGACGCCGTCGCCGTCGAAGTCCCGGCGCGTGACTGACGCGTTCAGTCGCAGGAACGACCGTTCGATCGCGTTCGGGGCCTCGGTTTCGACGGCCACGCGGTAGGTGTCGTCGCCGAGCGCGGTTCGCTCGTGGCTGACGGTGGTCCGGAGCGTCGCGGTGACGCCCCTGGTCCCGGCGATCGCCTGTCCCGTCGCGTTCAGCCGCGGTGCACCGACGACCAACACGCCCCCGGCGTCTCTGGTCGCCGTGATCGAGAGCGGATCGACGAGGCTGCTCTCGGCGCCGCGTCCGCGGACGACCGCCCCGGCGACGAACGCGACCCTGTGGTCGCCGTTCCGGTAGACGAGGCCACCCGCCCGGATTCTCCGCCGGACGCCGGTCGAATCTACCACCCGGATGTCGCGCCGGACCGTCTCCAGCCGTCCCGATCCGAAGGCGACCCGAATCCGGCGTGGACCGGTCGTCTCGACGGGATCGAGACCGTCGTCCAACTGTGCGGCGACCCGGGTCGCGTCGGCTTCCGCCGCGTGGTGCTCGACGACGGTCCCGACGGCCGCGGTGAGGCCGGCGAGCGAGAGGACCGTGATCCCGAGCAGGAGCGCGACGCCGACCACGTTCGATTGTGCCCGGCGGTTCGCTCCCCGGTCGGTCCCGTCGGCCGGAACGGCAGTCATACTACCCCCATCCCGGCGAAGACGACGTACGCGATCCCGACGAGCGCCGCGGAGTGCAAGAGCGCCTCGTAGCGCCCCCGGCTGGCCGTGCCCGCGAACCAGCCACAGGCGAGCATGGTCGCCTGCGTCACGACGTAGAACCGCCGGCCGTCGCGGGCCGGCTGTACCGCGTCCGGCTGGATCGCGATTCCCGTTCCGGAGACGGCCGACAGCTGTGCGAACCCGTCGAGGACGTAGACGTTCACCGCGACGACGATGCCCACGACGATCAACGCCGTCGTCCACCCGATGGCGACGTAGATCAGCAGCGACGATCGGAGCGACTTCCGCTTGTCGTAGAGCCGGCCGACCTCCGCCTGGAGCGTCTCGAAGACGTTCTCGGGATCGCTCCCGGCGTCGAGCGCTCCCGTGACCAGCCCGATAGTCTGCTCGGCCAGGGGCGTCCCGACCCGACCGACGAACTGGTCGAGGGCCGCGGCCTGCACGTCCCGGCTCCCGTCGCCGCCGGCGTCGCCGGTCGTCAGCCCGAGTTCGAAGGCGAGCGCGTCGACGTCGGCCTGCAGGGCACCCAGCTCCACCTCGCGCGCGACCGACTCGACGGCGTCGGGGAGCGGCCGGCCGAGGCTGACGTGTCCCGACACCGCGTGGACGAAGTCCTTTATTTCGCGGTCCTTTGCCTCGTCGAGCTGGGCACGGCGCAGAGAGACGACGCCTACCGGGAGTCCGTACGCCACGTAGGCCAGCAACACGACGTTCTCCGGCGTGTATCCTGCCTGCCACAGCCAGATCGCGACCGGGAGCGCCACGACCGGCATCACGACCGCGGCGCTGGCCGGGTTCGAGGGCGCGGACGAGAACACGCCGATGATTCCTCCCGGCCGGGTGTACGTCGAGAGGACGTAGTCGCCCGGCTTGAGCGCCGAAACCAGCGACGCCGCCAGCCCGCCGACCGCGAGGGCGAACGCCGCGCTCGCGTAGACGATCACGACCCGTACCGGGATCGTTCCCAACGGCGTCTCGACCGGGGTCGACAGCTCCGGGGCGAGCACGCTCATGACCGTCAGAATCAACACCAGCAACGCTGGCAACACCAGGAGCACGACGAACAGTTCGGCCAGCAGTTCCAGGTAGCCGCTCGTCCGCTCGCGGAGACGGTCCTGGCGGTGCGAGAGCATCCGACCCTCCAGTTGCAGGTACCCTTCGAGTGCGTCCGTGCCCTGGTTTGCGTGTTCCCGGAACTTCAGCAGGAACGGCGTGAGCAGGTCGCTCGAGGGCGTGTCCCTGGCGACCCGTTCGAGCCCGGCGTCGAGGCTACCGGTGAGCGCCGCCCCGTTGAGCGCCCGGCGGAAGGCGACGGCCGTCTCCCCGTAGGCGTCCTGGGCCGCGACCCGCCTGAGCATCGCCTCGCGATCGTCGCCACCGGTCGCAAGCACGCGCAGGTATCGCACCGCCCCCGGGAGCGTCGACTCGATGTCGGCACGCCGGGCCGCGGCTACCCAGCGCAGGTACTGGCCCCCGAGTGCGACCGTCAGCCGTTTCGCGGCCAGCGCCGCGACGACCGCGACGACGACGACCGAGTAGCTCCGGGGAATCGCCGGGAGCGGAATCCGATCCGCTCCGGGGAGGCCGGCCCCGAGAAACGACCAGACGGCCTCGAAGGTCCCCTCCGGGAGCGCAAACCCGAGGACGCCCGTCCAGACGAGGACGCAGGCAAGCACGACCCACGAGAGCCCGTACACCCTGGCGAGAAACACCTCGAAGCTCACCGGGAGGTTCGCGGCCCGGTACAGTTCCCTGTCGCGCTCGTGTCGCGTTCGATTTCGAACTGCCGGTCGGCCGCGTTCCCGTCGGCGTCGCGCGCCCCCGCCAGTCGGCTCGCCCGTTCGACCGTCGCTGCCTCGTTGGTTCGCAGGTCCGCGAGGAACTCGAAGAGCGTCCCGAAGTCGGTGTACCCCTCGCGTTCGAGGTACGTCACGTAGCCGTGTTTCCGGAGGAACTCGCGCTCGACGTCATCGACCGGGCGATCGAGTCGCTCCGCGAGTCCGCTGAACGTCGCTATCCTGACGTCGCGCTCGTCGTCGCCCAGTTCCGGGTGGTCGTACCGGAGGACGAACTCGCCGTCGTCGTCGCGCCAGGCGACCGCGTTCCAGTAGATCGTCGTGCCGTCTTTCCGGATCGTTCCGCACCGATCCTCATGATCGAAGCCACGATAGGTCGTCTCGTCGACGAACTCGACGACCTCGCTGACGTACCGCTCTCCGTCGACGTGGCGCGGAAACACGACCAGGTTCAGTTCCGACAGGAGGTACGTGGGTACCCCCTGTTCGATCACCCGATTGACGAGCGTGTGTACGTCCTCGGCGTGGGTCGTTCCCACGATCCCGTGGCCAGTATTCAAACTCTCAGCAAACGTCCGGAAACTCGCCGGGGTGTTGATCTCGGCGATGACCTCTACGTCCGGATTCAGGTAGTTACACTCGGTCATCAGGTCGGCCATCGAGACGCGCTTGTACTCGTTCTCGTGGTCGCGGGTGGTCAGGGAGACGCCGGTCTCGTGGGGCATCCGCACCTCCCTCGATCCCTCGTCGATACTGATCGGCCGGTCGTCGTAGGGGACGAAGGGCATGTGGGCGTTCATCAGCGTCGTCTTGCCGACGCCGGTCGGGCCGGAGAACAGCACCACGCCGTGGTGTTCGTAACAGAGCCACAGCAGCGCCACCAGTTCCGTCGAGACGCTCCCGCACTCGATCAGGTCGAGGGGCGTCATCGCGTCCGGTGCCTGCTTCCGGATCGAGATGTGCGGGCCGTCCTCGCTGATCGTCGGGAGCGCGACCGCACACCGGATCGTCTCGTCGACGCCCTCGGGTCGGAGATTCACCTTCGCGCTGGGGTTCGAGGCGTTCAGTTCGGTCCCGTCGGCGGCCGCCAGTTGCGTGACGAGGTTGACGAAGGGGACTTCCTCCTCGAAGGTGATGTTGGTGGGGATGCGACCGTCGTGATCGATCGACGCCCGCGGGACGACCTTGACCCGTTCGCCGACGCGGTTGGCCTCGATGTCCTCCAGGTGTGGATCACGGATCGGGATCGTCAACTGCCCGTGCCCGACGTAATCGCGGAGCACGTAGTAGACGAGGTCGTCGAGCCGATCGGTTGCGAACCGATCGTCGACCGGCGGAACGCCGATCCCGAGTTCGGCGAGCGCGTCCCGCACCCGGTAGGCGAGCGCGTCCAGCCAGGCGCGGGTGTTCCGGGCGGTCAGTTCCCGCGAGAGCACCGTCCGGGCGCGCTCGCGGACGAACGCCGCCCGGTCGTCGACGACGCCGTCGACGCGGGCCTCCCAGATGCGCTCCTTGCAGCCGGCGACCAGCGCCGCGTCGCCCGGGAGCAGGTCCGGTTCCCGGACGGCGTACTTCGTGGCGAAGGCGTCTGTTCCCAGCGTGTACTCGCGGTAGACGACCACGGGGACCTCGAAATCCAGGAAGGGAACCGTGTACCGGTGGAGACGCTCGCTGGCGAACCGGGTCAGGTACTCGTGGTCGGCGGGGACCGTCGTCGTCGCGGGCGCGTACCGGTCCGTGTGCACGACCAGACGGTCGTCGCCCGCGTCGACGACGTCGATGTGGTCGTCGAGGGCGTACGGCGTCACGGTGCCGAGACATCCCAGGTGCGCGAGCGCGTGGTAGTCGACGCGTCGGCGGGTCGCGGCCGAGCAGTCGACTAGGCGGTCGATCACCCGCCGGTGTTTCTCGTCGAACCCCGCGGCCATCCGCTCGGCGGTCCCCTCGCGGGTGCGGGGCCGTTCGAGGTTGGCGTCCGCGAAGTGCTCGTGGATTCGGTCGAGCGCCCGCTCGCCGGCGGCGTTCAGGCTCGGCTCGCGCATCCGGTAGGCGAACCCCGTGGCCGTCTCCGTGACCGTCGCGACGACGCGGGGGTGGAGCTCCCGCTGGGCGCGCACGTCCGGGGCGTACCACGCGTCGGGATCGTCGGGCGGCACCGGCGGCGGCACGTGCGGGACCCCGTCCCCGCCACGGCCCTCGGATCGGTTCATGGCTCCCTCTGGCGTCCGTTTCGTACTTAAAATCTCGTATTATAATCCGAATTATTCGTCGGCTTTCTCCCGCTCGCGGACTCGCGTGAGAGACGATCGCGGCGTATCCGGCGGCTTCCGAAACTGATACTGGTGGCTGTAATTCTTTTACTCGACAGTCTCTGCTATCTGCGGATACAGACCCTTTCCGCCTGGATTCTCAATTCGAATTTTCACGTACTTACAGCCACCAGTATGAGGAGTACCGGGCGGGTCGCGTGAAACCAGGATACTCCTCCGCATGATGTACTGTAATTTGAAATATCCTATAGCGATAGAGATCATACTGAGAGCGACGAGAATAACCGCGAAGGAAACTGGATACCCGGCGCGTCCGGCGAGGCGTGCAACACCCCGTCGGATTGTGAATCATGTCTATTAATAAACAATTTCCCGGATGTCACCCAGATTCGACCCGAGTGAAGCCAGAATGACGAGCAGGCGAGCGGGGGTCACACCGCGAGGAACTCGGCGATCGCGTCCTCGTCGGTCAGCGCCGCGGGGCCGAGTTCGGCGACGATCTCCCCGCGTTCCATCGCGTAACAGCGGTCGGCCATCTCGCGGATGACCCCGAGGTTCTGCTCGACGAACAGGATCGTCGTCCCGAGGTCCTCGTTGATCGCCTGCATGTCCTCGCTGATCTGGGCGACGATGGAGGGCTGGATGCCCTCGCTGGGTTCGTCGAGCAGGAGGAGGTCGGGATTCGAGACCAGCGCGCGGGCGATAGCGAGCATCTGCTGTTCGCCGCCGCTCATCCCGCCTGCCTGCTGGGAGGCGCGCTCTTCGAGAACCGGGAAGTAGTCGTACAGCACGTCGTACAGCAGTTCGTCGCTGTCGGCGTTGACGGTCTCGCCCATTCTGACGTTCTGCTCGACGGTGAGGGTCGGGAAGACGTCACGGCCCTGGGGGATGTAACCCATCCCGGCCCGGGCACGCTCGTCGGCCGTCGCCGTCGTGACGTCGGTGCCCGCGTAGGTGATCGTGCCGGCGGTCGGTTCGAGGAGTCCGATGACCGTCTTCAGCAGGGTCGACTTCCCGACGCCGTTCTTGCCCATCACGCCGACGATCTCCCCCTCCGCGACCGCGAGGTCGACGTCGCGGAGGATCGGCGTCGAGTCGTAGGCGGCGGTGACGCCGTCGAGTTCGAGCATCACGTGTCACCTCCCAGGTAGATGCGCTGGACGTCTGCGTCCGATTCGATCTCCTCGATCGATCCTTCGCGGAAGACTTCCCCGTTGTGCAGCACGGTCACTTCGTCGGCGATCTCCGCGACGAACTCCGTGTCGTGCTCGATGACGACGAACGCGATGTCCTCGGTCCCGTTGAGACGGGTGACGCGCTCGGCGATGGCCTCGCGTTCGGCCACGTCGAGCCCGGCGACCGGTTCGTCGAGCAAGAGCAGGTCCGGCTCCAGCGACGCGGCCATGCCGATCTCGAGTTGCTGTTGTTGCCCGTGCGAGAGCGCACTCGCCTCGACCGCCTCGTATCCCGAGAGGCCGGCCGCGGCGATCGCGTCGTCGACGCGGCGGCGGCGTTCGTCGCCGCCTGCGAACCGCTGGACGGGCAGCCGCACGTTCTCCCGCACCGTGAGGTCACCGTACACCGACGGGACCTGGAACTTCATGCTGATGCCGCGTTGTACCCGCTCGTGTGGGTCCACCGCGGTGATGTCGCGGCCGTCGTAGTAGATCTTCCCCGACGTGGGGCGGTAGGTACCGGTGATGAGCTTGAGCAGCGTCGACTTCCCGGCACCGTTCGGGCCGATCAGACAGCGCAGCTCGCCGGCCTCGATGCTGAAGTTCACGTCGTCGACGGCGGTGAACCCGCCGAACTCCTTGCGGAGTCCCCGCGTTTCGAGCAGCGTGTCGGTGATCTCGCCCGTCGCCTCGACCGCGGGGGTGTGGCGGACGCTCGGATCCCCCGTCGCGGTGTCGGGACTCACGAGTCGGTCACCTCCGGGTTCTCGGCGGATTCCGGCGGGGCCGGCCCGCCGGCGTCCGTGCGGAAACCGAGGTATCTGTCGTGGACCCACGGGACGATCCCGCCGGGGAGTCCGAGGACGAAAACCAAAAGCAGGACGCCGACCGCGACCAGCGCCCACTCGCCACCCAGGGAGTTCCGGAAGAACTCGATGCCGATCGTCGCGGCCGCGGCACCGAGCAGCGTCTTGCGGCCGCCGACGCTCGCCCAGATGACCGGCAGCGAGGCGAAGGCCAGTTCGAACACCTGGGGACTCACGTAGTTCCCCCAGGCGGCGTACAGCACGCCCGAGAGACCCGCGAGCGCGCCGCCGACGGTGAACACGACGAGTTTCACGCGCTCGACGTCGTAGCCGAACATCCGGGTGCGGTCCTCGTCCTCGCGGACCGCGACCATCACGCGCCCGTAATCGGAGTTGACCAGCGCGCGCAACCCGAGGTAGGTCCCGACGAGCAAGACGAGCACGAGGTAGTAGAAGGACACGCTGCCGAATCTGACGGCGGCACCCTCCACGCCGAACGCGAGGTTCGGGATGGTCGGCATGCCGTTGAACCCGCCGAGGGCGGCCTTCCCGACCGTCCACTCGTCACCGGCCGTCTGGGCCATGAACGTGTGGAGCACGAGCGTCGACACCAGCGTGATGATGGTGACGTAGACGTCCCGGACCCCGCCGTAGAACATGAAGTACCCGAGGACGGCCGCCATCAGCGCACCCCCGACGATGCCAGCGAAGAAAGCGGCCGTGATGCCCGCGGGCGTCGCGAAGTTGACGGCGACGACGCCGAACGTGTAGCCGGCGACGCCGAAGAACACGACCTGCCCGAAACTCAGGATGCCCGCGTAGCCCCAGACCAGCGACAGCGAGAGCCCGAGGAACGCGTACACCATGAAAAGCGAGAACCGCGACGCCTGGTAGCCGCCGACGATTGCCGGGTAGGCAGCCAGCGCCAGCACGGCGACGACGAACCCGGCCCAGAAGGGCCGGGATTGGCCGACCGTGTTCGGCCCCTCGACGTAGGTGCGGAGACTGGCGACGGGGCCGTCGGGACCCCCGTCGACGGGCCCCGGCCCGCTCGTGGTTTCGGTTTCGGTCGCCATCTACGCGCCCTCCTGTCTGCGCTGGCGCAGGCGGTCGAGGAACCCGGTGATGCCGTCGGGCAGGAACCGGAGCATCACGATGGCGGTCACCAGCAGCGCGATCCGCCCGAAAAACGTCCCGACGAGATTCGAGAACAGGGCGTTGATGGCACCCAACAGCCCGCCGGCCAGCGTGGTTCCCAGCACGACCCCGGGACCGCCGACGACGACGGCGACGAACGCCTCGACGAGGAACGACCCGCCGAGCCCGGGCACCATCGTGATCGTCGGCGCGTACAGCGCGCCGGTGAACCCGGCGAGTGCCGACCCGAGGGCGAACGTCGTCATGTACGTCCGCTCGGTGTCGACGCCGAGTGCGCGAGCCGTGTCGTCGTCCTGGACCGTCGCCCGCGCGCGCATCCCGTAGTCGGTCCGGGTGAACGCGAGGTACGTCGCCGCCAGCAGGCCGAGCGCGACGCCGGCCAGTAGCACCCGGTACGACGAGTACGAGAAGCCGCCGTAGGCTATCTTCCCGAGTGGCGTCCCGATCTGGTCCAGCGAGTTACCGAGGGTCAGGCGCACGCCCTGGACCATGACGAGACTCAACCCCCAGGTGGCGACCATCGAGTCGGCGAGTCTGTCGTACAGCGGTTCGACGACGTCGCGGCCGAGGACGCGCCGGCCGATCGCGTTGGGCACCGTTCCCGAGATGACGACGCGTTCGACGACGAGGCCGAACATCGCCGTGACGAGGACGCCGACCAGCATCGCGAGCGGCAAGGGGAGACCGGCCTCCAGATTCGCCAGGGTCGTCGCGTACGCGCCGACCATGATGAACTCGCCGTGAGCGAGGTTGATCACGCCCATGATTCCGAAGATGATGGCCAACCCGGCTGCCGCCAGCACGATGAAGGCAAAGCTATCGAGAAACTGGAACAGCAGGTTCAGCCCGTTCGGCATCCTACCCTGCCTCCTCGAAGTAGTCCTGTGGGGTGTACTGGGTCTCCTCGTCTTCGGCGGTCAGGTCACAGCCGACCGTGTTCGAGAGGAACTGTTCCTCGATGACGCGGTCGTCGACGGCCTCGACGTTGTGCTCCTCGTCGGCCCGCATCGCCCACATGTGGTGGTGGACGTGGTGGGTTTCCGGGTCCAGCGCGATTTCGGTGTCCGACGGGGCCTCCGGCGCGGGGTAGGTAATCCCCGATTCGAGCGCCGCCTTGACCTCTTCCTGGTCGGTCGTGCCCGCCTGCTCGACCGCACGCTTGTACATGTAGATCGAGAAGTAGTTGGTCTCGGCCTCCTCGTTGAGGTACGGCGCGTCGGGGTACTTCTCGTAGTAGCGGTCGACGAACCCGCCGTCCTCGGTGTTGCGCTCGGTCGGGATCTCTTCCATGTAATTGACGCCCGCGTAGATGTTGGCCATTGCGGGGGGGTCCAGACGCAGGTGTTCGTACCCCTGTGCCATCGCCGTCGAGGTTCCGATGGGAACCTGGAGGCCGGCGGACGCCTTCTGTTCGTAGAAGGACGTGTGGTTCGCGCCGACGAGCATCGACATCACGAAGTCGGGATCGGCCTCTTGGATGCGGTTGATCGTCGACCCGAACTGGGAGTTCGACAGCGGGATGAACTCCTCGCCGATGACCTCGGCCCCGTTCTCTTTCGCCAGCACCTTCACCCAGTCGGCGCTCAACTGCCCGAAGTTGTAGTCGGCCGCGATGGTGTAGATCCGCGGCCCGAACTCGTCGACGAGGTACGGGAGCACCATCCCGAGTTGCTGGCGGGCCGTCGGGCCGACCGCGAAGACGTTGCTGTCACAGACTCCGCCCTCGTACTGGGTCGTGTAGAAGTACAGCTGGTCCTCGCGGTCGACGATGGGCCGGATCGCCTCCCTGGTCGCCGAGGAGTAGCCCGCCCACAGCGCGTCGACGTTCTCCTGCTGGATGGCCCGCCGGGTCAGCTCTTGGTAGCGCTGGTTGTCCGACTGCGGGTCCGGCGCGAACGTCTCGATCTTCCTGCCGTCGATACCCCCCTCCTCGTTGATCTCCTCGACGGCCAGCATCGACGCCTTGTGCTTCGGCGTCCCGACGAGCGCGAAGTTGCCGGACCGGTCCTCGAGAATACCGATCTTCAGCGTCTCGTCCCCGCCGGCACTCCCCTGGGCCCCGCAGCCGGCAAGTGCCGTCCCGGCGACCAGCGCCGACGACGCCAGGAACTCGCGGCGACCGTACGGCCGACCGCTCATCCGTCCGCCCCCCTGACCGAAGTGAGGTGTTTTTTTAATCTCCGCTTGTTGCTGTCCGCTCCACCTAATTTTTTATATTCTTTGGGACGTTTGTCCATGGTTTGACTCACATTCCCAACGTTCGACAGCTATTATTTAACTCTTGCCAACCGGGAGTTACATATCCCTTGAGAAGTAGTATATTGTATAAGGTAAATCTAGGAACTTAGCGCAATCTATCCAACTATGCAAAAACAGTCCAACAATATTGGATATTTCAATTTCTTCCTCTAAAGGCGGGACCCGGTCGAACGTCCGGTACGGTGGAAGGCAAAAGCGCCGCGACCGGCCCAAAGCGCGCCGACAGAAAGAATTCTTTTACTCACCAGTCTCTGCTATCTGCGGATACAGACCCTTTCCGCCTGGATTCTCAATTCGAGTTTTCACGTACTTACAGCCACCAGTATCAGATCAGCGACGGGAGCGCGTCGACGACCAGCGTTGCCGCCAGGCCGGCGACGGCCAGCCCAGCGACCGCCTGGGCGGCGCCGTGGAACGTTTTGCTACGGTTCCGGGTGAGGCCGAACAGCGCCCCCGCTCCGGCACCGAGGAGGCTCATCGTTGCGGTGATGGCGACCCCGTAGGTCAGGACCGCGAGCGAGACGACGCCGGTGCCGTAGTCGGGGAGCAGCGTCGACGAGAAGGCGATCATCGACACCGGCGGCGAGAGCGTAAACAGCGCCCCCACGAGGCCGGTTTCGAGATACGAGACGGTGTCGTGGTCGTGGTCGTGGCCGTCGAAGCCGGGGAGCGGCAGGTGGACGTGCGGGTGGCTGTGGGTGAGATCGCCGTGCTCGTGCTCGTCGGTCCGGACGACCCGCCGCAGGCCGCCGACCGCCATCGTCGCACCGAGCAGACCCAGTATCACGCCCGCACCGGCAGTGCCGACGGCGTCGAAAACCGGTGAGAACGCCGTCCGGTCGAGCAGGAACGAGGCGACGACGAGCCAGGCGATCACCAGCGCGACGTGGCCGAGGCTGAAGCAGGCGCCGGCCAGCGCCGAGAGCCGCGAGTCGCCGTACTCGCTGGTGAGCGAGGAGATGCCCGCGACGTGGTCGGGTTCGACGGCGTGTGTGACACCCAGTACGCCGGCGGTCGCCAGCGCCGCCAGAACGGTCGAACTCATCGATACTGCCTCCCGGCCCGGTGGCTGCCGTTGCATCGATACTGCCCCCCAGTGCGGTGGCCGTCGTGGAGTTCGCACCCGGCCGGCGCGTCTCGAACGGAATCGCTCATCACTCGGGAATATACGAACACGTACAAAGTAGGTTTCCTAGTGAGCAATTATTGTCCATGGTAGCCAAATTTAAGACAAACCCACCGAAAATACGGCACGATGAGTGAATTTGTAAGTAAACAGGTCAGAGACGGCGGTGTCGGGGGTGACTCGTCGGGATGACGGACGGACTCGTCCCCGGCGAGGTGATCGCCGGCGACGGAACGGTCACGCTGAACGAGGGCCGGGAGACGACCGCGGTGACCGTCGGCAACACCGGTGACCGCCCGGTGCAGGTCGGATCGCACTACCACTTCTTCGAGGCGAACGCCGCGCTCGAATTCGACCGCGAGGCGGCACTCGGCATGCGGCTCGACATCCCCGCGGGGACGGCGGTGCGGTTCGAGCCCGGCGACGAGCAGACGGTCGACCTCGTCGCCATCGGCGGGAAGCGACGGGCCCACGGCATGAACGGGATGGTAAACGGGAGCGTCGACAGCCAGCGGGAAGCGGCCGTCGAGCGCCTCCGGGCCGCCGGGTTCGGCGATACCGGCGCGACCGCGACCGGCGGCGAGGGGACGACCGACGGGGAGGAGTCGGCGTGACGCGGGAGATCGACCGCGAGGCCTACGCGGAGCTGTACGGTCCCACCGAGGGGGACAAGGTCCGGCTCGGCGACACGGAACTGGTCGTCGAGGTCGAGACGGACTACCGGATCCACGGCGACGAAGCGGTCTTCGGGGGCGGCAAGACCCTCCGCGACGGCCTCGGGATGGCGCCGGGCGTGACACAGGCCGAGGGTGCGCTCGACTGGGTCATCACGAACGCGACGGTCGTCGACCCCGCGCTCGGGATCGTGGCCGGCGACATCGGCATCCGCAACGGCGAGATCGTCGGCGTCGGGAAGGCCGGCAACCCCGACACGATGGACGGCGTCGACATGGTGGTCGGCCCGTCGACCGACGTCTACCCCGCCGAGGGGAAGATCGCCACCCCGGGCGCACTGGACATCCACGTCCACTGGAACTCCGCGCAGTTGCACGAGCACGCACTCTCCGGCGGCGTCACGACGATGCTCGGCGGCGGCTACGGCGGCGGCGCGACCACCTGCACGACGGGCCCGGAGAACGTCAAGCGACACCTGCAGGCCGCGGAAGCGTGGCCGGTCAACGTCGGCTTCTACGGGAAGGGCAACGCCTCGGACCCCGAACCGCTCCGCGAACAGATCGCGGCCGGCGCCTGCGCGCTCAAACTCCACGAGGACTGGGGCTCGATGCCGGCGGCCATCGACACCGCGCTCGACGTCGCCGAGGACGAGGACGTGCAGGTGTGTATGCACACGGACACGCTCAACGAGGCGGGCTTCGTCGAGAACACCTTCGCCGCCGTCGACGGGCGGACGATGCACCTGTTCCACATCGAGGGTGCGGGGGGCGGCCACGCGCCGGACATCATGGAGATGGTGGGCGAGCCGAACATGCTGCCGTCTTCGACGAACCCCTCGATGCCCTACACCGACAACACGTTCGACGAGCACCTGGACATGGTGATGGTGTGTCACCACCTCAACCCGGACGTTCCCGAGGACGTGGCGTTCGCGGTCCTCCACGACGTGGGGGCGATCTCGATGATGACCACCGACTCGCAGGCGATGGGACGGATGGCCGAACTCGTCCCCCGCACGTGGCAGACGGCCTCGAAGATGAAATCCCAGCGCGGCCCGCTCCCCGAGGACGAGGGCACCGGCGCGGACAACTTCCGCGTGAAACGCTACGTGGCGAAGTACACCATCAACCCCGCCATCTCGGCGGGCATCGACGCGTACATCGGGACGCTCGAACCCGGCAAGCTCGCCGACGTGGTGCTGTGGGACCCCGCGTTCTTCGGCGTCAAGCCCGCGATGACGTTCAAGGGCGGGTTCCCCGTCCACTCCTCCTCCACGACGTGGGGGCGATCTCGATGATGACCACCGACTCGCAGGCGATGGGACGGATGGCCGAACTCGTCCCCCGCACGTGGCAGACGGCCTCGACACACCCGTCGTGCCCGTCTCGGGGACGCGGACCCCCGTGAAGGCGGATATGGTGTACAACGACTACTGCCCGGACGACATCGAGATCGATCCGGAGACGTTCTCGGTGCAGGTCGACGGCGAGCACGTCACCTGCGAACCGGCCAGCGAACTGCCACTCGCACAGCGGTACCTGCTCTAAGCATGAAACTCACAGCGAAGGAACGGGAGCGACTGACGGTCTTCACAGCCGCGGAGGTCGCAAGACGCCGCAAGGAGCGCGGCGTCCTGCTGAACCACCCCGAGGCGGTCGCGTACATCAGCGACTGGTGTATCGAACGGGCCCGCGAGGGCCAGTCCGTCGCGGAGATCCGCGCCGGTGCCTCCCGGCTGCTCGGCCGCGAGGACGTCATGGACGGCGTGCCGGAGATGGTCGAGATGATCCAGGTCGAACCGGTCTTCCCTGACGGCACGAAACTCGTGACCGTCCACGACCCCATCCGGTCGGACAGCGTCGGCGGCGCGGAGAGCGACGAGTCATGAGTCGCACACACCGCGACGTTGCCACGGTCGGCGTCGGCGGCCCGGTCGGGTCCGGCAAGACGTCGTTGCTGTCCGCGGTCGTCCCGCGCCTGCGAGACGAGGGGCTGGACGTGGGCGTCATCGCCAACGACATCCTGACACAGGCGGACGCCGAGCGGTTGCGCGAGCGGTTCGCCGGCGTCGTCCCCGGGGACCTCGTGGCCGGCGTCGAGACGGGCGCGTGCCCGCACACGGGCATCCGCGAGGACCCGTCGATGAACCTCCAGCAGATCGACGCGTTCCTCGCGGACCATCCCGAACTGGACGTCGTGCTCGTCGAGAGCGGCGGGGACAACCTCGCGGCGACGTTCAACCCGGAACTGGCGGACTATTCGCTGTACGTCATCAGCGTCGCCGAGGGCGACGACATCCCTCGCAAGCGCGGCCCCGGCGTCGTCGACTGCGACCTGCTGGTCGTGAACAAGACCGACCTCGCCCCCCACGTCGGCGCGGACCTCGACCTGATGGAGCGCGACGCCCGCGCGGTCCGGGACGGTCCGGTCGTCTTCACCGACTGCAGGGCGGGCGAGGGCATCGAGGACGTCCTCGCACACGTCCGGGAGGGGGTGCTGTTCGCCTGATGGCCACCGACAGCCCGGACGCGCCGGCGTCCCGCGACCGAGCCGTCGATTCCGCGACTGCCGAGGGCGCTCCGGGCGTTCCGCATCCGGCGTTCGCGGCCTACGCGGACGAACCGGTCCCGCAGGCACCGGTCGGTGCGCCCGGCAAGGACGGCGTCCTCGAGTTGCGGTTTTCGGCCGCCGCTGACGGGACCGCCCTGGTGTCCGACTACGCGACGGTCCCGTTCCACGTCTCGGGGACGCTCGGCCACGATCCACACCCGGACGCCGAGACGGTGTTCGTCCAGTCGCCGACCGGGGGTGTCGCACAGGGCGACCGCCACGACGTGACCGTCGCGGTCGGCCCGGAGGCCGTCGCCCACGTCTCGACGGGGAGTTCGACGAAGGTCCAGTCGATGGACCGCAACTACGCCCGCGCCGAGACGACGCTGTCGGTCGGGGCCGGCGGCCACCTCGACTACGTGCCAGAACCGACGATCCTCCACGCGGACGCCCGCTACTGCCGGGAGACGTCGCTCCACCTCGCGCCCGGCGCGACGGCGGTCCTGAGCGAGGTCGTCGTGCCCGGCCGACTCGCCCGCGGCGAGCGGTTCGACTTCGAGCGGTACTTCTCGCGGGTCACCGCCGAGAGCGCCGACGGCCGCCTGCTCGAGGACACCGCCCATCTCGCGCCCGCGGACGGCGACCCGACAGCGCCGGGCGTGCTCGGCGAGTTCGCGGTGTTCGGGACGACGTTCGTCGTCGCGCCCGACCGGGACACGGCCGCGATGAGCGACGCCCTGCACGGCGTCGTCGCGCCGGGCGACGCCCGCGCCGGGGCGACCGAATTGCCCAACGGCGCTGGCGTCGCCGTCCGTGCGCTGGGCGACCGGGCCGAGACGGTCCGGGCGACGTTCCACGACGCCTGGAACCACGCGCGGCAGGCGTTGCTCGACGCGCCCGCGCCGTCGGGGAGGAAGTACTGATGCTGGTCGCCGACACCTACCTCGGGCACCGCGACGACCCGGACGTGGCGGACCGGCTGGCCGACGCCGATCCGCTCCGGGTGACCCTCTCGGACACCGACAGGCGACGGTCGCGGGTGCGGACCGAGACCGTCGGCGGGCAGGACCTCGGCGTCGTCGTCGCCCGCGATCTGGAGGACGGCGACGTCCTCGAAACGGCGGACGGGACGCTCGTCGTCGTCGAACTGGCGGCGGTCAAGGCGCTGGTGCTCGGCTTCGGCGACGCGGACGTGACCGCGACCGACGCGCTGGCGCTCGGCCACGCGCTCGGGAACCGCCACTGGGATCTCGCCGTCCGCGGGACGGAAGCGCTCTGCCCGGTGCCCGACTCACGCGAGCGGATGGAGGCGACCGTCGCCGACCTGCTCCCCGACGGGGTGTGCACCCGCTTCGAGCGGGTACCGCCGACGACGTTCGACGACGGAGGGGCCGACCACTCTCACGACGGTTACGGGCAGGCTCGTGGTCACGACGAACAGACGCACGCTCACGGGAGCGACGAACAGACGCGCGCTCACGGGAGCGACGGGCACGCACATTCGCACGTTCGTGATCACGACCACGGCGGCGGGCCAATCGAGTCCGGCGGCGGTCGGGCGGACGACGCGACGGAGGACGAGCCGTGAGCGACGACGGCACGCTGGAGGCGTTCCGGCTGGCGGATTCGTTCCTGCCGGTCGGGACCTACACCGTCTCCTACGGCCTGGAACAGTTCGTGCAGGACGGCCGCGTCGAGGACGCCGGGGACCTCGAGGCGTTGCTGGCGACGTATCTCCGCCGGCAACTCGGGCCGGCCGACCTCGTCGTGGTCCGTGCAGCCCACGCGGCCGCGCGGGCGGGGGACGCGGACGCCATCATAGAGGCGGATCGGCGGCTCACGGCCGCGACGATGGCCGCGGAGTTCCGCGAGAGCGCCGAGCAGTCGGGCGACCGGTTGCTCTCGCTCCAGCGGGAGTTACGCGACGACGAACTGCTCGACGCCTACGCGGCGGGCGTCGAGACGGGGGCGGCCCCCGGGAACTTCCCCGCCGTACTGGGGGTCGCGGCGGGACTGGCTGGCGTCGAGGAGCGGACGGCCTGTCTGCTGTGCTGTCACGGGTTCGTGACCGGGCTGCTCGGGGCCGCCCAGCGGTTGCTCTCGCTGGGCCACACGGAGGCCCAGCGGGTCCTCGACGACCTGCGTCCGGTGATGGTCGAGGCCGTCGAGGACAGCGCCGGACGGTCGCTGGACGCGCTGTCGCCGTTCGCGCCGCTCGTCGACGTGCTGGCGGCCGAACACGAGCGGGCCGAGCGGCGGCTGTTCGTGAGTTGAACGCCGGGACCGGGTCGCGATCCGCCCGCCGACGGACGCCGTCCCAGCCCGGCAGCTACGCGGCAGCCAGCGGCGGGCGTCGGCGACCGGACAGCGTTTAGTAGCGACGATCCTAACCCGGTGGTGATGGTACCCGCGGAACGCGACGCGGCCCCGACCGACCGGGCAGTCCCGACGCCGGTCAACAGTGGTGAGTCGCTCTGACAGCCCCGCAGTCACGAGCGCCCGCGTGCTCGCTGTGCGGGCAGGACATTTCGGGCGACCCCGTCGACGGTGACGATGGGGCGGTGTTCTGTTGCGCTGGCTGTCGGGACGTCCAGCGCACGCTCGGGCCGGATGACGCGGGAGACCGGGAGGACCCCGGACCGGGGCAAGGACAACGAGCCGGTACCGGAACGTCCCACAGCGACGGCGAGAGTCGGCGGTCGCGGTCGGAGTCCGAGGACGTGTATCTGCAGGTGGACGGGATGCACTGCGCGACGTGTGAAGCCTTTCTGGAATCGGTCGCGAGAGACCGCGCGGGGGTCGTCGACGCCACCGCGAGCTACGTGACCGAGACGGTTCACGTCGAGTACGATCCCGCGCGTCTCTCCGCGGACGCCATCGCCGACGCGCTGAGCACGCTCGGCTATACGGCACGGCGGCGCGACGCGGACGACGACGCGGCCACCGCGGTCGGCTACTCGCGGACCCGGGAGACGGGCGGACGGGGGATCGACGAGTTGCTCGGCTTTCGCTACGTCGTCGGCGTCATTTTCGGGACCTTCATGCTCCTCCCGTACGTGGTGTTGTTCTATCCGGCGCAGCTCTCGGGGCTGTTCGGCGACGGGGCGCTCGGCCGGGTCGCGGGTGCGTCCGGGATCGGCGGCGGATCGGGGTTGTTGATGCTCCCGCTCTTTCTCGTCCTGACGGGCGTCGTGCTCGTGTTCACCGGCCTCCCGCTGTTGCGAGGGGCGTACGTCAGCCTGAAGATGCGACAGCCGAACACGGATCTGCTGGTCGCGCTCACCGTCGTGAGCGCCTTCGTGTACAGCACGGTCGCGCTTCTCCTCGGCCGGATCGACGTCTACTACGACCTGACGATCGTGGTCGCCGCGGGCGTCGTGGCCGCGATCTTCTACGAATCGCTGAGCAAACAGCGAGCGATGGATCGCCTGACGGACCTGACGATCTCGCGGGTCGCCGAGACGAGGCGGTACGACGCCGACGGGACCACGACGACGGTCGCCGTGGAGGAACTAGAGCCCGGCGACAGGGTCCTCGTCCGCGAGGGCGAACGCATCCCGGTCGACGGGGTCCTCGCGGAGGACGGGTGTACGGTTGACGAAGCGGTCGTGACCGGGGAATCGCTCCCGGTGTCGAAGCGGGCGGGCGACGAGGTCGTCGGCGGCGCGGTCGTCACGAGCGGGGCCGCCGTCCTCGCGGTGAGCGACGACCCGTCCAGCAGCATCGACCGCCTCATCACATCGGTCTGGAACAGCCAGAGCGGGGACCACGGCGTCCAGCGACAGGCCGATCGGGTCGCCGCGCGGGTCATTCCGGCCGTCGCGGGCGCGGCGGTACTCGCCGGCGGCTGGTCGCTCCTGACGGGGGCCGGCGTCCCGCTCGCCGCTTTGACGACCCTGGCAGTGGTCCTGGTCGGCTGTCCCTGGGCACTCGGGCTGGCGACGCCGCTCTCCGTGGCAACGAGTATCGAAGACGCGGTGGGTCGCGGCGTCGTCGTGTTCGACGAGACGGTCTTCGAGCGCCTCCGGAACGTCGACGTCGTCGTCTTCGACAAGACGGGCACCCTCACGACCGGCCGGATGGAGGTCGTCGAGGCGGACGTGCCGGCGGACCTGCTCGGGACCGTCGCGGCCCTCGAACGGCGGGCCTCGCACCCGGCGGCGGCGGCCATCGTCTCCGCGTTCGCCCGGCAGGACGACGCCGCCCCCTCGGCGGACGGCGGCGTCGACCGGCCCACCGACGAGCAGGCGGACCGCGTCACCGCGTTCACGAGCCACGCGACCGGCGTCGAAGGGGTCGTCGGGGGGACGCGGGTGCTCGCGGGGACTCTCGACCTCTTCGCACAGCTGGAGTGGGCCGTCGGCGACGACGTCGAGGCCCGGGCAATCGAGGCCCGCGACGCCGGGCGGCTCCCGGTCGTCGTCGGCCGCGACGGGCGGGCGGAGGGGGTCGTCGTCGTGGGCGACGAACCGCGGGCTGGCTGGGCCGACACGCTCGCGGCGTTGCGGGAGCGCGGCATCGAGGTCGTCGTCCTGACCGGCGACGACGAGGCCGCCACCGAGTTCCTCGACGCACATCCCGCGGTCGACCACGTGTTCGCCGGGGTTCCGCCCGCGGGAAAGACCGCGACGATCCGCCGGTTACAGTCCCGGGGGCAGGTGACGATGGTCGGCGACGGGACGAACGACGCGCCGGCCATCGCAACGGCGGATCTGGGTATCTCGCTCGGGAGCGGGACGGCGCTCGCGTCCGATGCCGCGGACATCTCGATCGTCGACGACGACCTCGGGGCGGTCGGGACGACCTTCGACCTCGCGGAGGCGGCCCGCCGGCGGGTCAGACAGAACAACGCGCTGGCGCTCCTGTACAACGGCGTCACGATCCCCCTCGCGGTCGCGGGGCTGTTGAACCCGGTGTTCGCCATGGGTGCGGTCGTGACCAGCGGCGGGCTCCTCGCGGCGAACTCGTTCCGCGACCTGCTCGACGAGTAGCGGGTCGTCCGCACACAGCTACGGGGAGCAACGGGATCCGATCGTCACTCCGAGAGGTCGAACGCGCCGAAACTGGCGAACGCGACCGCGAACCCGCCGACGATGATCGCCCCGGCGAGGACCTGGTAGAGCGGCGTCGGCGGCAACAGCCCGGTCGCGAGCGTGCCAGCGACGATCAAAACGGCTCCGACACCCAGTCCCGCGTACTGTCTGGTTCTGTCCGTCATGGGTATGTAGCGTCCGAACGGTATCTGCTGGGCGACCTTCGCACCAATCGGCCGCGACGACGAGCGCCGATCGACCGAAGTTTCGCGCTGTTTCGGTCGAGTAGAGCGGATGCGACGACAGTGGCCGCATCGACCCACGGGCGACGGACGCTTTCGGGGTCTCGATGTCCCGTGACTGGCGGCCAAGACATTATCGGGGGTTGGACGGTGAGATACTTCTACCTGACTGATTGAATCTACCTCGCCGGTGGGTCTTCCCGGTCGGTCGACGGGATGACGTCCGCCAGACAGCGATAGGGGGGCGTCGTACCGCGAGTCTCGGAAGGGTTATACCCGCGGTGTGTGTACGGTTATTTGCAACGGCAAACGGAAAGGTTGATTTCTTCAACAATACTGGCGGATACGGATTCATTTCGACTGAGGACGCGGACGACGACGTTTTTTTCCACATGGAGGACGTTGGCGGCCACGATCTCGAAGAAGGACAGAACGTCGAATTCGACATCGAACAGGCCCCCAAGGGCCCGCGCGCGTCGAACCTCGTCCGCAACTAGGTGTTCGCGGCAACAGGCCGCCGCCTCGTCGTTTTTCCTACGTGTCACGGTGGGTTTGATACCTCGGTCAGGTCGATACAGGAGAAAGCGGTGATGGTGAATCCCAACCGTTCCGTAGCGGCATTCGCCAGGAGCGCGACACCTGGAAGGGAGGTCCCGGAATGCCGAACGGTTATGTCGATCGCTAACAGACACCACGGTTACCATGGCTTTGCAGAGGGCCGCGAGTGCATCACTGCCGGACGTCCCGTCGGCCGAGAGCACGTTCCGGGAGGCAAACGGCGTCACGCTCCACGTCGTCGCCGCCGGCGATCCGGACGATCCGGTCGTCGTCCTGCTACACGGGTTCCCGGAGTTCTGGTACGAGTGGCACCAGTACGTCGAGCCGTTCGTCGCGGCCGGCTACCGCGTGCTCGTCCCCGACCAGCGAGGGTACAACCGCAGCGACAAGCCCGCCGGCGTGCGCCCGTACCGGATCAGCGAACTCTCCCGGGACGTCCGCGCGCTCGTCGCCACCGAGGACCGCGAGGCCGCACACGTCGTCGGCCACGACTGGGGTGCCGCCGTCGCGTGGGACCTGGCGCTCCGGGACCCCGGGACCGTCGACCGACTCGGTATCGTCAACGTTCCCCACCCGACGGTGTTCGAGCGAACCCTCCGGTCGAACCCGACACAGCTCCGCAAGAGCTGGTACATGTTCTTTTTCCAGTTGCCCCGCCTCCCGGAGTGGTACCTGCGCCGCGACGACTACGCGTTCGTGGTGGCCGCGATGCGAGACGAGGCCCGGCCGGGAGCGTTCGACGAGACGGATTTCGCGCGGTACCGCCGCGCATGGGACAGGGACGGCGCGCTCGGGGCGATGCTCAACTGGTACCGGGCGCTCTTCCGACACGCCGAGGACCCGCCGCGCGAGCGGGTCGACCCCCCGACGCTGGTCGTCTGGGGCGAGCACGACCAGGCGCTCGTTCCCGAGATGGCCCCCGAGAGCGTCGACTACTGCGAGGACGGCCGTCTCGAACGGTTCCCCGATGCCACCCACTGGGTTCCCCACGAGTATCCCGACCGCGTCGCCGACGTGTTGCTGGACCATCTCGGGACGAATCGGTAGCGTCGCCCGTCACCGACCCGGAGCCGCCGCCGGGACGACCGAAACGCACAGCCTGTCGGGGTATACGGATCGGGGCCGGTCTGTCGTTCTCGTATCTACCTATTCGACTTTCACCCGGCGCGTACCGACCAGTGGTGCTCGTTGCGGGATGCCGACTGGCTCGCGCTCCTGGAGGACGTCGTCGTTCTCGGTGTGGGCTCGGACGGCGCCTACGCCCACCGCGAGTACGCCGACGAACACGACATTCCGTTCCCGCTGTTGTCGGATACCGACGGGCAGGTGAGCCGGGCGTACGGCGTGTTAGTGGAGGAACTCCGGGACCACTGCGAGGTACCGGGCCGCGTGACGTTCGTCGGCACCGAGCGCGTCGTCCAGTTCGTCTGGTCGGCCGGAGTCCCGACGAACAGCCGGATATGGACGCATTGCGGGAGGCGGCGACGGATCGCAACGACCAGTTTGCTATCGACGATCGAACGAGTCGATCCGATCGGATCGCGCTCGCTGGGAGGCCTGCTCCCCGTAGGTGTGAAAGCCGACGGCCCTCTTCGAGCAGTTCGTCGGGGACCCCGGGACGTCTCCGGACGGGCCCGAAGCCGAGTCGCACAGCCGAACCGCGTTTATAAGCCGGCTGGCCGATGCAATTCCCATGTCGACATTCGTCGTCGTCTGCGGGTGTCGGACCGGGGGTATTCCCCGTTTCAGCCCGTGAAGACGTAGGTTTCCAGCAGCGTGAAGGCGATGGGGAGCAGCACGGACGACACCAGGCGAGTGATGATCGAAATCGACAGCGGGTAGAGGTTCACGCGCTCGAAGTCCTTGTAGTCGTTCCGGAGCGTCTGGATCCGGAGCCGGGTCTCCACGTCGGTCAGTTCGGCGTCAGCGGACCCGTCGGCCAGCCGGGCCTGTAGCTCCCGGATCCGCCGGCGTTTCTCCTCGAGGACGCCGTTCCGGATCTCCCGGGCGCGCCGGTTGACGTAGACCGTGGGGTAGAGAAACGACGCGGCCAGCGAGAGGATGTAGATACCGACGCCGAAATAGATGATGGGCCGGTAGCCGCCCTTCGCCGCGATGGCGAACGCGAGCGGCAGGGCGAACGAGCCCACGGAGTTCATCACCGTCGTCCGGATCGAGAAGTAGCCGATCGTGCTGAGCCCGCCCAGGCCGTCGTGGTGGAGTGGGTCGATCTCCAGTTCGAGCCGGCCGACCGCGCGGATACACAGCACCGTCGTCACCGCCGCGTGCAGACCGATGCCGGTGAGCACTCCCAACCAGAGCGTCAGCACGAGGTAGAGCAGAAACGCCGGGTCGGTGTACCCCGCGACGCCGATGGAGGTGAAATACCGGATGTTGGCGACGATCCCCGCCAGCACGATCACGGTCCAGGGGAGGACGACGATCCAGTAGCGATCACAGAAGAACCGCTCGTATCGCTCGACCGTCTCCCGGAGTGCCGCCGGGTCGGTGATGACGTCTGTCACCTCCTCGATGAACGACGGGAACACCGTCTGGTCGTAGTGCCAGACCAGCACCGGCCCGACCGCGGCGACTGACATCGCCATGACCTGGACCGCCACCAGCCGCGGCTGTCCGAACCCGCCGATCAGCCACAGGAAGGCCGCCGTGAGGGCGTACGGGACGAGACCCGTGGTAGCGAGCGCCGCGAGGGGCGTCGGGAGCGGGACCCGCTCGCCGATCGCGTCCACCAGGTCGCTCACCCATATCGACCGCGGAGTGTACGCCGTCTCGATGGCCATTCTGTCGTCCGAGTGTCACGGGACTCCACATTAAATAGTTCGCCGAGTTTCTCCGGAGGGAACGAACCCCGCGCTGGCAGCGTGTATGCGTTCGAACATCCCGCAAACACACCGACGACGATCCGGGTCACGTTCCGGATCGGGCCGGGATCGGTCGAGGTCAGGTCCGTCCGAGCGCCCGCACCCGCGAACGCCAAAGCCCGGTCGTGGTCACACAGGCCCTCTTCTCGACGCCGCCGTTCATCCCGTAGACGAGGTGTCTCGTCGTAGCAGTCGTCGGGGATCGAGAGCCCAAACGGTCACGGTTCCGCGGGGCCAGCGGCACACTGGACCGCGACAATTCGCCGGCGTCTCCACTCATAGTGATTACTGTGAATAGTTTCATCGGCGGTGTCGAAAGATGCCGGTTCAGTGGCTCTCATCATCGACACGGATCGTCACGGCGGTAAAGACTCACAGTAATCACTATCACCGTCGCGCTCGGGCGCATCGAACTGCTCGACGCCGGGGAAGGTCCCGTCGCCCCCACGGCACAGGAAAAGCTCGACGAGATCGTGCTGATGGGGGCGAAGGCGGGGAAGATCGAGGACATCCTCCAGGCGGCGGCGACCGACGCCGCCACGCCGCTGCGCGAGGTCGTCGAGATGTCGCTGGCGGAACTCGGGGACGACGGGGCCGACGTCGACGTCCGCGTCCCCGAAACGGTGGCGACCTACGCGAACCCGTTCGTCCTCCAGTCGGTCCTGACCGAACTCGTCGGCAACGCCGTCGAACACACCGACGGGAGCGGGGTCGCGGTCGGGACGACCGACGACGGAACCGGGATCACCGTCGCCGACCGCGGCCCGGGCATCCCGGAAAACGAACTCCGCGTGTTCGAGACGGGGGAGGAGACCCAGCTCCAGCACGGCAGCGGGCTCGGGCTGTGGCTGGTGAAGTGGGGCGTCGGCCGGCTCGGTGGCGACGTGCAACTGGACGTCGACGACACCGGTACCCGCGTCACGGTGCGACTTCCCTCGCAACTCGTGACGCCCTCCGGCGACGCCGGGCCGGACGCAACGCCCGCCGCCGCCGACTGACCGGCCGCCACGGCGACCGGCAGCGCGTACCGGGAACGGGATGGTCGTCGAGGTGTATACAGTAGTGATTGTAAGTCACGCCGCCAGGCTCGGACGTGCAACTCCCGCGGCGGGAACGCAACTCCGGCGCGCCCCGAACGGCCCACGCCACGACGGCAACGGGAGCGGGTGATTGACCGCCATCCTCCGGAACTGTCGCTCGACGTCGGCCGGCCGTGGATTCGATATCCGTGGTTCTGTCGTCCCGCGTGGAACGGAGGTATTCGGCACCGTCGTACTCCCCGCTGACGATTCCGTCGGCGGCGGCGCACGTCGCGGACTGCCGGACGGATCCGTCCGCAAGACGACCATCTCCGTCTGCCGATGAATCCAATTACTTCGAACAGCAATCCCGGTATCCCGGCAGCCGCGCCGCCCCGGCACGCCGTCGCCGCCACCCGGGTCACAGCGACCGTCTGAATATCTCCTCGGCGTCCTCGGCGGTCATCCGGCGCGGGTTCCCGGCCAGCAGTCGCCGGAGTTCCGCGGCGTCCTCGGCGAACCGGGGAAGTTCCTCCTCGGTGACGCCGACCGCCGCGAGTCCGTCGGGCATCCCCACGTCCCCTGCGAGTTCCTCGACGGCCTCGGCGGCCGTCCCGGCCGCGTCGCGCCGGTCGAGGCCGTCGACGGACTTTCCCATGAGCCGCGCGATCTCGGCGTACCGCTCCGGGACGCCGGTGGCGTTGAACCGCATCACCGCCGGCAGGAGGAGCGCGATCGTCAGCCCGTGTGGCGTGTGGTGCTCCGCGGCGACGGGGTACGCCAGCGCGTGGGTGGCCCCGAGGCCGGCGTTCGAGAAGCCGAGGGCGGCCATCGTACTCCCCAGCGACATGTTCCGGCGGGCGTCGAGGTCCTGGCCGTTGTTGACGGCTCGGCGGAGGCTCCCGGCAACGAGTTCCACCGCCTTGCGACAGAGCGTGTCGCTCAGGGCATTGCGGCCGCCGTAGTCGGGTCGGTCGCCCGGCGAATCCGGACGCGCCTTCGCGTCGAACCGGCGGGTCGTGTACCCTTCGATGGCGTGCGAGAGGGCATCGATGCCCGACGTGGCGGTCGGGCGGGGCGGCAGCGACACTGTCAGTGCCGGATCGACGATGGCAAGGTCCGGGAACAGGTGTCTGTCCGAGATGCCGACCTTCAGCTTCCGCTCGGGGAGCGAGACGACGGCGACCGACGTCGACTCCGACCCCGTCCCGGCGGTCGTCGGTACCGCGACGTAGGGAGTGGTCGGCCCCGGGATCGAGCGGCCGGCGCCGGTCGGCGGTGCGACGTAGTCGAGGACGTCCCCGCCGTGGGTCGACAGCAGGCTGGCGGCCTTCCCGACGTCGATGGCACTGCCGCCCCCGAGACCGACGATCACGTCCGGGTCGACCTCCCCGGCGTAGCGGCCGGCGCGCTCGAACAGCGCCGCGGGCGGGTCGGACTCGACCTCGTCGAACACCTCGCAGTCGACGTGGCCGGGGAACTGCCCGACCACCTCGTCGACGATGCCCGCGTCGCGCACGCCGTCGTCGGTGACGATCAGGACCGTCTCGCCGCCGCGCTCGGCGACCTCGTGTGGGAGTTCCCGCACTGCTCCCGGGCCGAACTTGAGACGGTCGGCCATGCTGTACTCCCAGACCTCGTCGGCCTCGAACATACGTGTTAACGAATAGCGTGCACTGATAAAACCCGAGGTTCCGTGGTCTCCCCGGCCCGGGACGCGCCCGGGTGGAGACACCGCGTCGGATTACCCCGCGACCCCGGCACGCGGCGCGATCCGCGACGCATTCGTTCAAATAGCTTACATAATAATGTCAAATCATTCGAGTTAGTGCTGGACAAGTTTTAATACACTGGTCGTCCCATAAGCAGGTCGTATCATGGCCCACAGGCATGAACGCAGGGACATCACTGACGAGGATCGTCGGGCGTTGCTGAAAATCCTCGGTGTTGCAGGTACGGCGGGGGTCGCGGGTGAATTCACACTCGGAGAGATCCGAAGCGAGGTTTCGACCGTCGAGGAAGGCGGGCTGGCGACGATGGGGGAGGCCATCCGGAACGACCTGTCCGGGCAGGTCGACGCGTCGCTGGTCGCGGGGGGACTCGGTGGTGTCGTCGACGCCATCCAGGAGCTTCCGGCGCTCGAGTCGGCCGGCGTGCCGTCCGAGCAGGGAACGGTCTACCAGTCGCTGACCGACGAGGTGTGGCCGATGCACGAACACCTCGTCGAGATCGGCTTTTTCGGGAGCGCGGAACGGCACCTGCCGCCGTTCGTCCCGGACCACATTTCGGCGACGGCGCGCGAACTCGTCGGTGCCGGGGCGCTCTCCGGCGTGCTCTCGGAGACCGGGTTCGACACGGAGGAGCTGACCGCGCTGGCGGCGACGGTGGTCAACAACGACGCACACCTGGCGAAGTGGAAGCCGGTCTCGGCCTACGAGGAGCGCGGCGTCGACGACTTCGACCCGTCCGACATCGCGCCCCTCCACCAGCGGGCCACGGAGGGTGCCCTGCTGTGGATCGACGGGCTCGACCACTGGCTCTGGCAGAACCGCATCCTCGTGACCGAGGAGATGCTCGCAAACGGCATCTGGGACATCAAGGCGTTGCTCGGCGGGTACTACCTCGTCGCGCAGGCCGCCAGGGAGATGGCGGGCGGCTCGATTTCCGACGAACAGCTCAGCGCGATGATCACGGCCGGTTCCGCGGTCGCGATCATCGGCCAGGAACACCTGGCCGCCGACCTGATCCGTATCACAGACGAGATGCGCGCGCCGAGAGGAGGTGCCTGAGATATGCCATCCGGTTCACTCGACAAACCCGGCGAAGCGACTATCACGCGGAACGACACGGACGCGATCCCCGAGGTCGACGTGACGATGGACATGCTGCTCAACGCCCACGAGAACCCCGAGGGCTGGCTGATGTACCTGGGCGGCATGCGCAACCAGCGTCACATGCAAAACAGCGCCATCACGAAGGACAACGTCGGTGACCTCTCGCTGGAGTGGAAGATGAACGTCGGGGTCACGCCCGGCGAGTACCAGGGAGCGCCCGTCGTCGTCCCCGGGGACCCGCCGATCATGTACCAGACGAACGGCCCCGACCACCTCCGGGCGATGAACGCCCGGACGGGGGACGTCCTCTGGTACTACAACTACGATCCGAAGGTCGAGGTCGGCGATCCGCCCGCCAACCGCGGGGTCACGGTGCTCGACGGGACGGTCTACTTCACGACCCTCGACCTGGGGATCATCGCCCTCGACAGGTACACCGGCGAGGAGCAGTGGTTCTTCAACCAGGCCAAGGAGTACCGCGAGAAGAAGGTCGACAACCCCAACACGGAGCTGGTCGAGGACACGTCGTGGGCCCGGAACATCGGCTTCTGTTCGGGCATCCCGCCCAAGCCCTACGACGGGAGCCTCCTGAAGGGGAGTTTCGGCGGCGAGTACGGCGTCAAGGGCTGGATCGACTCCGTCAGCCTGGACGGCGAACACGAGTGGCGGGTCAACACCGTGCCCAAAGACCAGTGGGTCGGAGACGCCTGGAAGCACGGCTCCTCGACCGTCTGGCAGCCGCCGGCCATCGACCCCGACACGGGGACGGCGGTCTACCCAATGGGCAACCCCGGACCGGACTTCGACGCGACCGTCCGGCCGGGCTGGAATCCCTACTCGACCGGGAAGCTGGCGCTGGACGCCGCGTCGGGCGAGTACAAGTGGCACTACCAGGAGTCGCCCCACGACTGGTGGGACTACGACTCCCCGTCGCCGGCGTTCATCTTCGAGGCGGAGGCCCGCGGCGAGACCCGCAAGATGGCCTCCTGGCCCGGCAAGACCGGCTGGCTGTTCACGTTCGATCTCGAAACCGGCGAGATGATCACCCGCAGCGAGGGCTACGTCGACCACGTCAACATGTGGGAGCTGCCCGGTCACGAGGACGTGGACGCGATGGCCTGGAGCGCGCCGAACCTGCTGGGCGGGACCGACCCGCAGCCGCCGGCCTACGACCCGACGACCAACACCGCCATCGTGAAAGGCGACAACCGGCCCTGGAAACTGTCCTGGACCGACGCGGAGTTCGAGGCCGGCAAACAGTACTGGGCGCTGGACGGTCTCGAACTCCCGCCGCCCGAGGACGCCGAGATCGACGGCTGGAACGGGAAGCCCGGCGTCATCGCCGGGATCGATCCCGTCACCGGCGAGGTCAAGTGGCAGAACTGGCGCGAGATCACGCCCTGGGGCAGCGCCATGACGACCGACACCGGCATCACCTTCGCCGGCGCCAGCAACGGCAATTTCCTCGCGCTCGACACCGAGACCGGCGAAGAGCTCTGGAGCCACGACCTCTCGGTCGGGGTGGGCGGCGCGCCCGCCAGCTGGTACGACCCCGCAGAGGGCAAACAGTACGTCGCCATCCAGGGCGGCGGCGAAGGGCCGCTCGGCGGCTTCGGCGAGCAGGGCGACGTCTTCGCCGTCTTCTCCGTCGAGGCCAGCATGGACATGGCCGACGAAGGAGGCTCGCAGACCACGACTACCGGCGGCTCCGACGGATCGAGTGGCTCCGGCGACTCGGGCAGTCCCGATGATTCCGACGGTTCGGGCGATTCGACGGACGGGGGCGGGTCCGACTCGACCCCGACGTCGAGCGGCTCCGGTCCCGGGCTGGGCGTCGTCTCGGCCCTCGCCGGCATCGGGAGCGCCGCCGCCGGCTACGCGCTCGGGAGCGGGACCGACGACGACGAGGAGTAGTCGACGACCGTTCGACTTTTTCGCGCACCAGCGGCGTCCAGCCGTGCGTCCGGCCGCCGGCCCGCGGACCGGCGGCGGTCGTCCCGCCGGGATCGTGGATACCGGTCGGGGAGGACGCGAGCGGGACGCCGTCCCGTCCGGACGACTGTCCCTGTTTTCACCACCGCGTCGCAGAATGGCCGTTTCGAGCGGCGAGGCCCGGAGCGAGTCTCAGTCGGAACGACGACGGACCAGCCCGGCCGTGGCCCCGAGGAGTCCACCCACCGCGGCGGCCACGCCGAAGCCGGGACCGGAGCCGTCCGACGCCTCAGTCTCGGTCGCCGCCCCGTCGTCCGCCGCGGGCGTCTCCGTGGACGCTGGCGTGGGCGTCGGTGTCGGCGTTGGCGTGGGCGTCGGGGTTGGTGTGTCCGTCGGCGTCGACTCGGCCGGCAGCGAGACCTCGTTGTCCGGCGGGATGCCCTCGTCGGAGTCCGCCGGCACGACCTCGACGGGCCCCCGCATCGACGTCGGATGGACGATGCAGTAGTAGCTCGCCATCGCGCTCTCGGCGGTGAACTCCACGAGCTGTAGCGTCCCTTTGTCGGCCATGATCTCGCTCCGCACGAGGTTGTTCCCCTCCTCGTCCTCGATGACGACGTTGTGCTGTGCCCCGTCGACGTTCTCCCAGGCGAGGACGTAGGTCTCGCCCTCCCGGAGCGTCAGTTTCGGGTTGTCGGCCCCGCCGAGATAGATAGTCGCTGTCCGCTGTGCGGTCGCCCGTCCGGTTCCGAACTGTCCGACTGCGCCCGCGCCGACGGCCCCGGCGAGCGCTCCCAGGTAGTGGCGCCGGCTGTACCGAGGAGACATGGATCATAATTGGGAAAACCGATTCTTATAATTGATGGATTTCGAACGAGTCCGGGACCGCGTTTCCGATGGCCCTCCGGGCACTCTCGCCCGGACTGGAGGGCATCCAGGTCGAGGCCGATCCCGGTCCCGGCGGGTGCCACCTCGGACTCCCCCCGTTTGCCGTGGTCGCTCTCTCGCCAGCGTGCGGGCACACCAGCGGATCGGCGGCCGTCCGGCAGATCTCGGCGGTTCCCCGACGGTCCCCGACGGAAGTCGAGGATACCCGGGGTGCGTGTCGGATTCGCCCCGACTGTCCCTGGCCGCAATGTCGTCCCGTCGTCAACGGCTGCCGTCTCCGGTGATGCCCACTCGCAGTATGTGGCACATTCTACTTATTAATATCGACACCTACCCGTGGAGGGCCGCACGGTCGAGGTGAACGCAACGCTTAGGTCGGTGGCCCCGGTCGTTCACACCGTCGCTGGGGTCTGTCGACCAGCGACGGACCGACAATGAACGACAACGAGCATTCAGGACCGGACCGACGACTCGTCGCCGGCTGGCAGGGTCGCTACTTCGAGGACTTCGCGGTCGGCGACGTCTACAAACACCCCTACGGTCGCACCGTCACGGAGACCGACGACGTCTGGCTCACCAACGTCACCATGAACCTCAATCCCATGCACTTCAACGAGGCCTACGCCGCCGGGACCGAGTTCGGCGAACGACTCGTCAACGGCCTCGTGGTCATCGCCATGGCCGTGGGGATGAGCGTCATCGACGTCTCGATGAACGCCACCGCCAACCTCGGGTACGACGACGTCCGCCACCACGCCCCCGTCTTCCACGGCGACACCCTCTTCGCCGAGAGCGAGGTGACGACGAAACGCGAGAGCGACTCCCGCGACCACGTGGGCATTCTCACGACCGAACTCCGGACCTACAACCAGGACGACGAACTGGTGCTGTCGCTGGAACGGAGCGGCATGGTCCTGAAACGCGAGCACGCCCAGCCCTCCGCCGCACAGCCACCCGGGTGGCCGGAGGGGATCGGCACCCAACCGGAGGATCTCTAGGACCGTTTTCCCGGCGGACGCGTCGCGGCAACCGGTCCGTCGCGCGTCGACGGGCGAACGCGGGCGTCAGCGGTCGATCCGGAGACAGACGTTCTTGGTCGTGGTGTAGCTGTCGATGGCTTCCAGTCCCTTCTCGCGGCCGAAGCCGCTCCGCTTGCGGCCGCCGAACGGCGTCTCGACGCCGCCGGCGAACCACTCGTTGACGTAGACCTGGCCGGCCTCGACCTCGCGGGCGAACCGGTGGGCCCGGCCGACGTCGCTCGTGAAGATGCCGGCCACGAGGCCGTAGTCGACGGCGTTTGCCAGTTCGAACGCCTCCGTTTCGTCGGCGAACGGGATCACGGACAGAACGGGGCCGAAAATCTCCTCCTGTGCGATCCGCGCCTCGTTGGCCACGTCGTCGAAGACGGTCGGTTCGACGAAGTAGCCCGGCCGGTCGAGCGCCTCCCCGCCGACGACCGGTTCGCCCGCTTCCTCGCGGCCGACGTCCAGGTAGCGGGTGACCTTCTCGAACTGCTCGGCGGAGACCAGCGGCCCGACGTCGGGGTCCTCGATCCCGGGACCGACGGTGAGGTCGGCCGCGCGGCCGGCCAGGCGGTCGACGAACTCCGCGTGGACGTCCTCGTGGACGAGCAGCCGCGATCCCGCCGAGCAGACCTGGCCGGCGTTAGTGGCGAAGATGCCCGTGACGGTGCCGTCCAGCGCCGCCTCCAGGTCGGCGTCGGGGAAGACGACGTTCGGGCTCTTCCCGCCGAGTTCGAGGTGGACGTGGGTGATGTTCTCGACGGCCGCCGTGCCGACCTCGCGGCCCGTCGGGACCGACCCGGTGAAGCTGATGCCGTCCAGGTCGGGGTGGCCCGCGAGGGCGGCCCCGGCCTCGGGTCCGTACCCCGTCACGACGTTCAGCACGCCCGGCGGGAAGCCGACGTCGTCGGCGAGGCGGGCGACCTCCAGGGCGGTCAGCGGGGTCTGCTCGGCCGGCTTGACCACCGAGACGTTGCCGCTGGCCAGCGCGGGCGCGACCGACCGGCCGAGGATGTTGATCGGGAGATTCCACGGGATGATCTGGCCGGTCACGCCCAGCGGCTCCCGGAGCGTGTAGTCGACGTACTCCGCGGAGAGCGGGATGGACTCGCCCTGGACCTTGTCCGCGACCCCGGCGTAGTACTCGAAGTACCGCGCCGCGCCGTCGACGTCCCGGCGGGCCTGCGAGAGGGGCTTGCCGTTGTCGAGCGTCTCGATCCGCGCGAGGCGGTCGCGCTCGTCCCGGATGGCGTCCGCCAGCGCGTGGAGGAGCCGCCCCCGCTCGGCCGGGTCCAGCAGCCGCCAGTCGTCGAGCGCGTCGGTCGCCGTGGCGACGGCGCGGTCGACGTCCCCCGCCGTGCCCGCCGGCACCTCGGCGAGTCGCTCCTCGGTCGCCGGATTCGTCGTCGTGATCGTCTCGCTACCCTCGGCTGGCACGAACTCCCCCCCGACGAACAGTTCGTACTTCCCGTCGTCTATCATGTGTGGCAGTGCCACGGCGTCGAACTTGGGCGTTACGGAGACTAGCGGCGAATGCTCTGCCACGGACTGCTCTGCACGCGCTACGCCTTCGAGGGCCGTCGCCGACCGCTCTCCGGCGTCTCTCGCCGCGGGGTCCGGCGAAATAATTAAACGGTGACTCCACGAACGCACTGCCGTATGTTGTCGGATAGCGAGTCGGACGTCTCTCGGTCCGCCCGTCGGGGATCGTCCCGCGGGGGACGCCTCTACGGGGAACTGGGCGGGAAAACCGGGCGGCTGGCCGGGACATCGGCCCTCCATGCGGGGTAGCATGACCCGGCAGGTCGACCGCGTCAACGGGCAGGTACCGCGCCGGTCCGCCCGCGAGGCGGCGGCACTGATCCCGCCGGACGCGACGGTCGCCGTCAGCGGGTTCGGGGGCGTCGGCTACCCGAAGGCGGTGCCGCGGGCGCTGGCGGCCGGCGACCGCGACCTCTCGCTGTCGGTCGTCAGCGGCGGCGGCGTCGGCGAGGAGATCGACACCCGGCTGGTCGAGGCCGGTGCCGTCGAGCGCCGGTACCCGTTCCAGGCGGACCGCACGATGCGCGAGGCCGTCAACAGCGGGCGGGTCGCCTTCCACGACGTCCACGTCTCCCGGATGGGCGACGAGACCGTGCTCGAACAGCTCTTCTCGATCGACGTCGCCGTCGTCGAGGCGGTCGCAGTCGGCCGGGACTGGCTGATCCCCTCGACCTCGATCGGGCCGACGCCGGCCTACGTCGCCGCGGCCGACGAACTGATCGTCGAGGTCAACCGCGCACAGCCGCTCGCTCTCGGGCAGATGCACGACGTCTACCGCCGGTCGCCGCCGCCCCGCCGTGGCTCGATCCCGCTCTCTTACCCCGGCGAGCGCATCGGCACCGAGCGGATCGAGTTCGACCCCGGCGCGCTGGCCGCGGTCGTCGAGTCCGACAGCCGCGACAGCCCCTACGAGTTCCGCGAACCGACCGGGAAAGACGAGGCCATCGCGGCCAACCTCGCGGCGTTTCTCGCCGACGAGGTGGAGCGAAACCGGTTCCTCCGGGACCGGCTCTGTCTCCAGTTCGGCGTCGGCAGCCTCGGCAACGCCGTCATCAGGGCACTCCGGGAGACCGCGTTCCCGGAGCGGGACGTGGTCTACTTCGGGGAGGTCATCCAGGACGGCCTGCTCGACCTGCTGGCCGAGGGCGTCGTCGACGTCGCCAGCGCCACGTCGCTGGCCCTGTCGGACGCGGGCCAGGACAGGCTGTTCGACAACGTCGAATCCTACGCCGACCGGACGGTCCTCCGTCCCGTCGACGTCTCGAACAACCCCGACCTCGTCTCCCGGTTCGGGGTCGTCGGCGTCAACAGCGCCGTCGACGTGGACGTCTACGGCCACGTCAACTCGACGCACATCGGCGGGACGCGTTTGGTCAACGGCATCGGCGGGAGCGGGGACTTCGCCCGCAACGCCATGATCTCGGTCGTGGCGCTGCCGTCGGTGACTTCGGGCGGCGACGTCTCCCGGATCGTCCCGTTCGCCCGGCACGTCGATCACACCGAACACGACGTGGACATCCTGATCACGGAACACGGAATCGCGGACCTCCGCGGGCGCTCTCCCCGGGAGCGGGCGGCGGCCGTCGTCGAGCAGTGTGCCGATCCCGCGTTCGGACCCGCCCTCGAATCGTACCTGCAACGCGCCGGAGAGGGGGACGGCCACGTCGGCCACGACTTCGAGACGGCCTTCGACTGGCAGGACGGGTAACCGGGTCAGGAAAACCGGAGCTTCAGTTCGATCTCGTTGACGGCCCCGAGGATCAGGTTCGGGATCTCCTGTTCGAAGGTCTCGTCGGTCAGGCGGTGGGAGGGGCCGCTCACGCTGATCGCGCCGATGACGGTGCCGTCCGGGTTCAGTATCGGGACCCCGACGGCCCGGAGGCCCTCGGTACTTTCCTCGACGTTGCGCGCGAACCCGTGCTTCCTGATCCCCTCCAGTTCCGATCGCAGTACGTCCGGGTCGGTGATCGTGTTCTCGGTCAGTCCGGGGAGGCCGATGTCGTCGACGATCTCCGCGATCCGCTCCTCGTCCACGAACGCGAGGATCGCCTTGCCGGCCGAGATCGCGTTCAGCGGGACGCGCTTGCCGACCCGCGAATCGGTCTCGACGGCGCTCTCCCCGACCGCCCGGTAGACATAGACGCCGTAGCCGTGCTCTTCGACGATAAACTGGACGCGCTCGCCCGTGTCGGCTGCTAGCTCGTCCACTTTCTCCCGGATCATCTCGAATCCCGGCCACTCCTCCCGGACCGAGATGCCAAGCGAGAGGAACCGCAATCCCAGCCGGTACAGCGACCCCTCCTTGACGACGTACCCCTCGCGTTCGAGCGTGTTCAGATGTGCGTGGACGGTGCTCTTTGCCATGTCCAGGTCCGCCGCGATTTCGGTGACGCCGACCTCCTGGTTCTCTCTGACCCGTTCGAGGATCGCCAGTAGCTTCACGTCCGATTTGATGACGTTCCGTCCGCTCTCGTCCGCTACCATGGTTCCCCTTGAGACGAACATCACTTATAACATTCGACCGAATCGAACGACAAGGGACGCTCGTGGGACCGCTGACCGGCAGCGTATCCGGCTTCCTGCCGGCGGATATGTCACCGGTGACGGCGATCCCGTGGCTGTCGCTGCCGCTTCCGCCGGAAACAGCCGTTCGATGGGGTCGAACACGCGCCCACGAACCGGGGCCGGGCGTGGAGGAGCGGCTCTGGTTGTGTCGCATAACATCACTACAAGTATTATATTCAGGTCGCACCGTTCATCGCTCGTCGCCTGCCCGTGCGACGTCTCGTTACAAACATAGTGCTGTCATGCCAGGGGATGGTGGTAACCGGTCCGCCGCACCGGTCGGCCGTGGCGGGATACGAACGCCGGAAAGTATATTCATTGGAGATATATATTACGTAAAGTCCATACGGTCCTGGATAAACAGAGCGCATCCCTGGCCACATTTTTGATCGAGTGCGCGCGAGGCCCGCTAACGCCCGCGTTTCTGTGTGCCCGACGGGCGGTTCGCAAATATTTTTCTCGGTATAAATAATTACAATAGATACAAAAAATCACAAATAATCGCCGCTGACACGAAAAGGTATAAACCAGCCGCCGGGATGGACACACATGCGCGGAAACGATCGCGGTCGGTCCGGCGGGACAGCCGTGACGACACCCGAGACGCGCCGCCGGCGCATCGTCGAACTGGTCACCGACCGGAACGGTCTGTCGGTCGACGAACTCATCGACGAATTCGACGTGTCGGGATCGACGATCAGGCGCGACCTGCGCGCGCTGGCGGACAGGAACCTCATCGAGCGGACACACGGGGGTGCGATGCCCGCGACTCACGCCAGGTCGGAACGGCCGTTCGACCAGAAGGTCGTCGAGGGGCTAGAGCGGAAACGGGCCATCGGCCGGCGGGCCGCCCGGGAGATCCAGCAGGGGCAGGTCGTCTTCTTCGACTCGGGCACGACCACGTTCCAGATTGCGCGGGAAGCGCCGACGGACGGGTCGTTCGTCAGCGTCACGAACTCGCCGCTCCTGGCGATGGAACTCGGGAAGGACGACGGCATCGTGAAGATGACCGGCGGGTCCTTCCGCGAGGAGTCGATGGGACTGGTCGGCCGGCCGGCCCAGAGCTACGTGCGGACGTCGAACTTCGACCTCGCGTTCGTGGGGACGAACGGCATCGACGAGAAGGGAGCGCTGACCTCCCCCATCGAGGAGGAGGCCGCCGTCAAGACGGAGGTGATCGCCAGCGCGGCCCAGACGGTGATCGTCGCCGACCTCACGAAGTTCGGCGAGCGGACGTTCCGGCAGTTCGCTACCCTCGAGGACGTCGACGCGGTCATCACCGACGGCCGCGTCCCCGACCGGTTCCACGACGCCTTCGAGGCGGCCGACACCGAGTGGCTGGAGGGCGTCGCCGAGTGACTGGAGGCGGGCACCGAGCGACCTGAGGGCGTCGCCGAGTAGCTGGAGAGCGTCACCGAATGGCTGACGGAGGGCACCGAGTGGCCGGGGGCGGGCACCGAGTGACGGTCCGAGGCCGTCGGCACGGGAAGAGCGAGGACGGGTCAGAACTTCGCCAGGTAGTCGTCGACGAACGCGGCGATGTCGTCGTAGTCCGGGGGCGATCCCGTCCGGACGAACGAGCCGGCGACGGCGTTTGCGACGACGGTCGCGGCCGGGTCGGAGAGGCCGGCGAGGTGGCCGAGCAGGAAGCCGACGTTGAAGTGGTCGCCGGCGCTGGTCGTCATCGCCGGCGCGTCCGTCGTCGGGACCTCGACCGCGGTCGCGTCCCCGCCGGAGACCACCACCGCCCGGGATGCCGAGTGGCCCACGAGGCGGTCCACGCCGAGTTCCGCCCCGGCGGTCCTCGCCGCGTCAGCCAGCGTCTCCGGGTCCCCGCCGGCGAGGGCCGCCGCCAGTGCCTCGGTCTCGGAGCGGTTCGCGCTCACCGTGATCGGGACCGTCTCGTTGGCCGTTTCGAGCCGCCGGGCTCCCTCGCGGAGCGTCTCCCCGGGGAGGCTCCGGATGTCGCCGGGGTCGAAGAAGACGTGGTCGGGGGGCGACTCCTGGCGGGGCCACGTCTCCGCGACGAGCGTCGCCAGCAGGTCCGGGAGCGCCGCGGTCATGTTCCAGTAGCCGACGCCGAACACGTCGGTCCCGTCGAGGTGATCGGCCAGGGTCCCGGGGTCGAGTCGGTCGCGGAGCATCTCCCAGTCGAGTTCCAACGCCTCGCTGGTCTCGGTGATCAGGAGCTTGCCGTCGTCGAACTCGACGGCGTCGCAGTACCCCGGCGCGCCGATGGAAACCAGCGTCGAGTCGTCGAACTCCGAGACGAACGGTTCGCGGGGCGGCCGGCCGTACGTGCCGATCATCGTCGTGTCCGCACCGAGGGTGTTGAACGCCCGCGCGAGGTGGCACGCGTGCCCGCCGGTCCGCTTGCCCTCCATCTCCCACTCGACGGTGAGCGAACTCTCCGACGCGATGGACGCGTCCAGCCGGTCGCGCAGGTCCGCGAGCGTGGCGAGCCGGTCGAACTCCGTCGGGCTGTGGCGCGTGTCCACCATCACCCGGACGTTGTCGACGATGCCGTCGAAGCCGAACGCGAGGTCCCCCTCGTCGAACGCCGCCGGGAGGCTCCGCTGGCAGTCCCGGACCGCCTGCCTCGTCTCGGGTGGAATCGCTCGGTCACTCATTCACGCCACCGGTGTCGCCACCCGTCGTTAAATAAGTTCCCGTCGGGCAGGCGTTCGCCGGCCGGCGGCGTGGCGCCGCGGGGGGCGTCCCCGAGGACGGTCAGGCCCGCGTCGCCGACTCCTGTGGCATCGACCCGGACATCATCATCTTGACGACGTCGTCCTCGACGACCTCGTCGGTCGCCACCGTCCCGACCAGGTCGCCGTTGTCGAGGACCGTGATCCGGTCGGTCAGATCGAAGATCTCGTTGAGGTCGTGGCTGATGATGAGCACCGAGATGCCCGCCCCGTCGAGTCCGCCGAGAGCGCGGAGGTCGGCTCGTCCATGATCACGATCTCGGGGTCGGTGACCAGCGCCCGGGCGATGGCGACGGCCTGTCGCTCGCCGCCCGAGAGGAACTCGACTTTCGTCGTCGGGTCCAGGTGGATGTTCAGGCGCTCGCGGAGGATCCGTTCGGCCTCCTCCTGCATCCGTCCGTAGTCGATGATCGAGAAAACCCCGCCGACGGACTTCCGCGGCATCCGCCCGAGGAACATGTTCTGTGCGACGGACAGTTCGTCGACGAGCGCGAGGTCCTGGTAGACGGTGGCGATGCCGTGGTCGCGTGCCTCCTTCGGGCCGCCGATGTCGACCTCCTCGCCGCGGATGAGGACCCGGCCGGCGGTCGGTTCGTGGATGCCGACGAGCACTTTGACCAGGGTTGACTTGCCGGAGCCGTTGTCCCCTAGCAACCCCAGTATCTCCCCCTCCATGAGCGTCAGGTCGACGTCGTTCAGCGCCCGGATGTTGCCGAAGTTCTTCGAGATTCCGCGTGCCTCGACCAGCGGACGGCTGCCGGTACCCATACACTGAGCGCCGTGATGACAGCACATAAACGTACCGCAACCGGCGACCGGTCGGGCAGGATTGCGCCGGGCGCGAGCGGCGCGGCCGCGGATCGCGTGCGCCGGCTCGCGGGGAAAGTTTAAGTGCGATCCGTTTAGTACGTCCGTTTGGGAAGACTCCCCACAATAGACCATGAGAGTTAACAGACGTACCCTTCTGAAAGGCGCTGGTGCATCGAGTCTCGTCGCGTTCGCAGGCTGTACGGGTGGCGGCGACGGTGGCGACGGCGGCGACGGCGGCGACGGCGGTGGCGATGGTGGCGACGGCGGCAACGAAGGAACCACGATGGACGACAGCGACGGCGGTGGTGGCGACGACTCGTACCACATCGGGTTCGCCATCATGGGACTGGGCGGCGACCCGTGGATGGGTGCCTTCAGGAAGGGGGCCGAGTGGTACGCCCAGGACATGGGCCTCGAACTGACCGTCACCGACGGCGAGTTCGACGCGACCAAGCAGATCAACGACGTCAAGACGCTCCTCCAGCAGGACGTCGACGCGATCCTGACCAGTCCGGTCCAGTCGGACGCCGCGGTCACGATGGTCGAGGACGCGGCGGCCGAGAACGTCCCGGTGTTCACCGCCAACTCGACGGCGGCCACGAGCGAGGTCCCGCTGTTCACGGCGTTCGGCAACGCCGACGCCGCCTCGTCGGCGGCCGACACGCTGGCGAGCCGGCTCGAACAGCGGTACGGCTCCCCCGAGGGGACGGTCGTCGAGGTGTTGCTCCCGCAGGACTCCGAGACGTTCGTCCAGCGACACGAGGGGTTCGAGAGCCAGATCTCCCAGTACGAGGACATCGAGGTCATCAGCCAGCTCGAGTACGACCAGTCCCAGCAGGACGCCGCGAACAAGATCACGACGCAGCTCCAGAAGGACTCGGACTTCGACGCGCTGTACTGTCCGGACCTCCTGTCGGGGCTGGCGGCGATGACGGCCTTCGAGAACGAGGGGGTCAAACACCCCATCGGCAACGAAAACCACATCACGACCGTCGGGTTGGACGCCGGGCCGTCGACGCTGGAGGCGATCCGGAACGACTACTTCGACGCGGCGATCGACCAGCCCAACCTCTTCTACGCGCCGATCACGATGAAGTACGTGGTCGACTACCTCGACGCCGACAAGGACGACAGCGCGATCCCGGACCCGGGACAGGAGATCACGGCCGACGACCTCACGATCTCGACGGGGAACAAACACGACGGCATCGATCCCTGGAAGGAGCCGCTGTGGGCGCCGGCCCAGGTCACGGAACTGGAGTTCGACGACGGCATGCAGACGTACTTCAAGACGAGCCAGGTCGTCGTGACCAAGGAGAACGCCGACGTCCCCTACATCTGGGGTAACCTCGCGTAAACGCCGATGTCGACTGGCTCCAACGCGTTGCAGGGCGGGTTGCGACGGATCCTCGACGTCGACAGGACCGAGGCCATCCTGTTCGCGCTCGACAACATGATCTGGCCGATCCTGCTCGTCGCGTCGATCGTCTTTGCCACCGTCGTTCCGGTGTTCAGTTCGCCCGGGAACATCCGGGCGATGCTGTTCGGGACGGCAGCGCTCTCGGCGATCGTCCTCGGGGAGTCGCTCTGTTTGCTGAGCGGTCACTTCGACCTGTCGGTTGGAGCCACCGCCGGCTTCACGGCGATCCTGACCGCCCTCGTCCTCACCGAGTGGCTGCCGGGGCTGTCCGGCCCGACGGGGATCGCCCTGATCCTCTCGGTGGGCGCGCTGATCGGGCTGATCAACGGCGTCTCGATCACCTACATCGGTGTCAACCCGTTCCTGCAGACGCTCGCGATGCTGATGATCCTCAGCGGGAGCATCAAGCTCCTCTCGACGGCCGCGCTGACCGGGTTGCCGGAGGTCTACCTCTATCCGGGCGGCGGGCAGATCGGCTCGATCCCGTTCGCGATCATCCTGATGGCGGTGCTGTACGCTGCCTTCGGCGTCTGGCTGAAATACTCCGCGTTCGGCCGCGCCATCTACGCCGTCGGGGGGAACAAACACGCGGCCATGGAGTCGGGCATCAATACGACGCGGGTCGTCATCCTGGTCTACGTGCTCTCGGGCGTCCTGAGCGCACTCGGGGGGTTGCTCTACACGGGCTTTCTCGGCGTCGCGCCGCCGACAATCGGTCAGAACGACGTGTTCCCCGCCTTCGCCGCCGCGGTGATCGGCGGCGTGAGCCTCTTCGGCGGCCGGGGTCACGTCGTGGGCGCGGCCGGGGGCGTAATACTGCTGGCGGCGGTCGAGTCGGCCCTCGTCCTCTCGGGCGTCGAGGCCACCGCGGTCGACGTCATCAACGGCGTCGTCCTGCTCGTCGCCATCATCGTCTACACCATGGAAGAACGGATCAGGCAGCGACTCATCACCAAGTCGTAGCCGCGCGTTTGCCACCTTTGGGGGGTGGCATCCGACCGAACGTCCGCCCGCCGGACGACACGCGAGTTCTCCTCCGACCCGCGCCTCCCCACTGATGGACAAAGTTTTATGTGCAGCCGGCCTGCACCCGAAGTGACGCCTGATGACAGCACACCAGCTCCTAGACACCCCTTCGGGTAACTCGGTAGTCGTAGCGCTCGACCACGGTCTCTCACTCGGTGCCCCCGACGGGTTCGCGGACCCCGTCGAGACGCTCGACCGCGTCCTCGACGGCGGACCGGACGCCGTGCTGGTCGGTCCCCACTTCGCGCGCCACTACCGCGACCGCCTGCGGCAGGCCGACGTCGACGTCGCGCTGACTGCCGACGTCGTGACCTGGTCGACCCGCCCCGGCCGGGACGACGGGACGGACCTCTGGACCCCGGCCTTCGACACCGAGTTCATGCGCGAACTCGACCCGGTCGGAATCAAGGCCGTGCTCGTGTTCGGCCGCGACGACACCGAGACCTTCCGGCGGAACGTCGAGTACATCGGCCGGCTCGCGGAGCAACTCCGGGACACGGGAGTCCCGCTGATCGTCGAGCCTGTGATGTGGGGCGAACGGGTTCCCGACCAGCTCGAGACGGACCCGGAGTACGTGGCCGACGCGCTCCGGATGGGCTGGGAGTTCGGGGCGGACGTGCTGAAATCGCCCTACACCGGGAGCGTCGACTCGTTCGAGGAGATCGTCTCGAACGCGCCGGTACCGGTGATGATCCTCGGCGGACCGGCCTCCGGCACCACCCGGAGCATGCTCGAGTCCGTCGAGGGGGCGATGGACGCCGGTGCCCGGGGGCTGATGATCGGCCGGACGATCTGGAAATCCGACGACCCCGCCCGCACGGTCGCCGCGCTCAACGACATCGTCCACCGTGGCGCGTCGGTCGCCGAGGTCTGGGAGTAAACGACCCCACCCTACCTCGCTCACCGCATAGGCGGTTCGCTCGTTGAGGGAGGGGTTTTGATGTGGACTCCCGGCGATCAACTCTCGGCGGTTGGCCGATAGCCATCGCCGTTCAGCATCCCACCATTTACACGCACGTCTACTGGTGCGTCTACGCTCCCCGACGTGGGCGAGGAACGCAGTCTGTGTTGTCGCTTCCGCATATACCGTAGTCCGACGTTTTTCGCGCCGTTGTAGTCTGCATTGACTTCGTACCCACACTTCAGACATCGGAAGTGTTCGCCGTCACGGTTGTCTTCGTGGGTGAATCCACAGTCCGTGTGCGAACACCGTTGGCTCGTATGGTCTGGCTCGACCTGTTCAACCGCTATACCCTGTTCTGGAGCCTTGTACTCAACATATTCAATGAGACGACGGAACGCCCACACGTGATGCCAGTCCGCGTGAGGCAGTCGCTCTCGAATATCCGTTAACTCCTCGAATACGATCACATCGCAGTCGTGTTCAACTGCTTCTGTGACGAGTTCGTTAGCAACTGTGTGAATGTACTGTTTGCGCCATGCTCGCTCTCGTTTCCCAAGTCGCAGGAGAGCGTTGTGCGCGGCCCGTGTCTCGCACTGTCGCATCTCCGCTCGGCGTTTCTCGAACTCGGCAATCCAGTGGTCGTACTCGTCACCACTCCAGAACGTGCCCGTTGACGAGACAGCGAGACTGTTCACACCAAGGTCGATACCGAGGACGGTTTCGTGCCCGGTATCGTCCGAACCCTCAATTTCAACAGCCTCACCAGTGTCGTCTAC
>PXRG01000032.1 GCA_003021105.1 Halobacteriales archaeon QS_1_68_17 | reverse complement strand
CCTCCTCGTCGAGATCGATCTCGGGGAGGTACCGCCGGAGGGCCTTCATCGCGGCCTCCTTGGTCAGCGACTCGATGTCGGCGCCGACGAAGCCGTGGGGCTCGGCGGCCAGTTTCGAGAGGTTCACGTCGTCCGAGAGGGGCATCCCGCGGGTGTGGATCTGGAGGATCTCCTCGCGGCCCACTTCGTCGGGGACGCCGATCTCGATCTCGCGGTCGAACCGGCCCGGCCGCCGGAGCGCGGGGTCGACGCTGTCGACGCGGTTGGTCGCGGCGATGACGATGACCTGCCCGCGGGATTCGAGGCCGTCCATCATCGTCAGCAGTTGCGCGACCACCCGACGTTCGACCTCGCCGGTCACGTCCTCGCGTTTGGGCGCGATGGAGTCGAGTTCGTCGATGAAGATGATCGAGGGGGCCTCCTCGCTGGCGTCCTCGAAGATCTCCCGTAGTTGCTGTTCGGACTCGCCGTAGTACTTCGAGATGATCTCCGGGCCCGCGATCGAGAAGAAACTCGCGGAGGTCTCGTTGGCGACGGCCTTCGCCAGCAGGGTCTTTCCGGTCCCGGGAGGTCCGTGTAGCAGGACGCCCTGTGGCGGTTCGATCCCGAGTTTCTTGAAGATCTGCGGGTGTTTCATCGGGAGTTCGACCATCTCCCGGACCCGCTGGATCTCGTTTTGCAGGCCGCCGATGTCCTCGTAGGTGATGCCGCCGCCGGTCTTCTCGAACCCGCTGATGGGTTCCTCGCGCAACTCGACCTCCGTGTCCTCGGTGATGAGGACGACGCCGTCGGGGTCGGTCTCGACGGCGATCAGCGGGATGGCCTGGCCGGGCGAGCGCATGAATGGGTGGTTCGTGCTCGACATGACCGGCACGATATCGCGCTCGACGACCGGCCGCTTCAGGATCTGCCGTTTGACCATCCCCGCGGCGTCGGAGCCGAACTGGACGCTGGCCTCCTCGGGCGGGGCCAGCACCAGCCGTTCGGCCTTCTGTGCTTCCGCCTTTCTGATCTCGACCCGTTCGCCGATGCCCACGTCGGCATTCTGCCGCGTGAACCCGTCGATGCGGACGGTGTCCGTGTTCCAGTCCTGCCGGTCGGCCCGCCAGACCTTCGCCGCCGTCACGTCCGCACCCTCGATTTCGATGATGTCGCCCGGAGAGAGCTTCAGGTGAAGCAGCGTGTCCGGGTCGAGACGAGCGATGCCACGACCCGAGTCGTTCGGGTACGCCTTCGCCACCTCTAGTTGGACTTCGTTCATGATTTCACGCTACGCCGAGATAGTAATCAGTCGGGTGTCGCCCCCGATATGTCTTTTGTTACTGTCCCCGTGCGATACCATACCGCAGTGTTCGACTGGCGGGGGAAAAGAACTCGACGGCTACCCGACCGGTCGAGGCGGTAGGAGGTGCCTGACGGCCGGGACGGCCCGCCACCGGACGACTTTTTCATCTCGGCGACGACCCCCCCGGTATGCAGACGCTCGCGTTCGACGGCCGGATGGGTGCCGCCGGCGACATGATCCTCGGGGCGCTACTCGCGGCGGGGGCAGACCGGGGCGCCCTCGCGCCCGTCGAGGAGGCACTCGACGTCCGCTACGAGGTCCGCCAGGTCGAGAGAAACGGTATCGCCGCCACCGCCGTCGACGTGCGCCTGACCGACGACGGCGACGATCGTGGCGACGAGACGGGGCACGACCACGATGACGGAAACGGGAACCACGACCACGATCACGGAAACGGGAGCGACCACCCTTACGCGGAGGGGTCCGGGCCGCTCCGGACCTACCACGAGGTGGTCGAAATCGTCGAGGACATGGACCTCCCGGCCGGCGTCGAGGCCGAGGCGAAAGCGGTCTTCGAGTTGCTCGGGGAGGCGGAGGCGGCCGTCCACGGCACCGACCTCGACGGGACGCACTTCCACGAGGTGGGGGCCGACGACGCCATCGCGGACGTGGTGGGGGCGTGTCTCCTGCTGGCCGACCTGGGCGTCGAGCGCGTGGTGACGACGCCGCTTTCGGCCGGCGGCGGGAGCGTCGAGATGAGCCACGGCACCTACCCCGTGCCGACGCCGGCGGTCGTGGAACTGGCCGAGCGGGCCGACTGGTCGCTCCGCGGCGGGCCGGTCGAGGCGGAACTGCTGACGCCGACGGGGGCGGCCGTCCTGGCGCACGTCGCCGAGGGCGTCGAGACGCTGCCGCCGCTCCGGGTCCGGGCGTCGGGCTACGGGGCCGGCCGGCGGGAGTTCCCCGAGCACCCGAACGTCCTCCGGGCGCTGGTCGGCGACGGGGGCGAGGAACTCCGCCGGGACGAGATCACCGTCCTGGAGACGAACGTCGACGACGCGTCGCCGGAACTGCTGGGCGGCCTCCAGGAGACGCTCGCGGCGGCGGGCGCGCGCGACGTGTCGATCCTGCCCGCGACGATGAAGAAATCCCGGCCGGGGCACCTGGTGAAGGTGGTAGTCAAACCCGAGGACGCCGCGCGGGTGGCGCGGCGGCTCGCGGCCGAAACGGGCACCCTGGGCGTCCGCGAGCACGGGGCGGGCCACCGCTGGATCGCGGACCGCGAGGTCCGGACCGCGACCGTCGAGGTAGACGGCGAGCACCACGAGGTGGGTGTCAAGGTCGCCACCGACGCCGACGGGACCGTCTACGACGTCTCCGCCGAGTACGACGACGCGGCCGCCGTCGCCGAGGAGACGGGGCTGTCGGTGCGCGAGGTCATGCGGCGGGCCGAGGACGCGATCCGGGAGTGACCGTCCCCCCGGGCCAACGCTTATAAACGTCGCATTGCAATCGTGGCAGATGAGCCTGTTCAGCGACGCCGGCCGGAAGTTCGAGAAGACGAAACGGGCACTCGCGGGAGGCGACGGGGCAGCGTACGTCTGTACGGCCTGCGAGGAACCCGCGGACGAGGACCACGAGTACTGTCCGCACTGCGGCGAGAGCGCGGTCGAACCGGTCGAGTGACGCCGCGGGCGATCGTTACGCGCCGTCGGTTTCGTCCCGCGCCCGGTGTTCGTCGAGCGCCTCGGTGATCGTGAGTTCGCCCAGCGCGACCCGGCGGGCCAGCGTCTCGTCGATGGTCCGGCCGGTGCTGGAGGCCTCGCGCGACCGGTTCTTGATGGCCTGGAGTTCGCCGGCGGTCGGTTCGACGTCGCGGGACTCGATCAGCTCGCCCTCCAGGCGGGCGATGTTGACCGCGGCGAGCACGTCCCCCATGCCGCGCGCGCCGGTGCCCAGGTACGGCGTCGTCCCGGTCTCGTCGACGAGTTCCACCGGGAGGGCTTCGAGGTCGTCGACGATGCGCGCGCCGACGAGCCGCGCGCCGTCGCCGATCCGGACGAGCGGATCGACGGCCTCGGCGGTCTCGCGGCGGATCACGTCGGCGACATCGGCCGCGGGCACCGAGAACGCGGCGACCACGAGGTCGCCCGACAGCACCGCGATGCCGGGCCGCTCGCCCGGATCCACGCCGACGACGGTCCGGCCGTCGCCGCCCCGGAGCAGCGCCAGCGCCTCCTCGACCGCGCCCCGGGGGTCCCCGGGATCGGCCCGGACCACCGGCACGTCCTCCGGTAGCGTCTCGTCGGGTGGCGTCTCGTCGGCGGCGACGACGACGGCCCGCGTCCCCTCGGGGAGGGGGTCGCCGGGTTCGACGGTCGTAAAGTCCACCCCGCGCTCGCGGAGTTCGTTCACCACCCCGTGGTAGACCTCGAAGTCGGCCGTCAAGACGACGATCACGGCCGACCGTACGCGCCGGTCACATTTCAAGGTGTACCGGGAGCGTTTTTACCCGGACGCCGCTACCCCCGGACGTGACAGAGCCGATCTCGACCGGGTGCGGTCCGGTAGACGACCTGCTGGGCGGGGGATTCGAGCGCGGAGCGGTCACGCAGATCTACGGCCCGCCCGCGGCCGGGAAGACCAACCTCGCGCTCGGGGCCGCCGTCGAGACGGCCGCGGCCGACGGGTCGTCGCTGTACATCGACACCGAGGGGCTGTCGGTCGACCGGCTCGAACAGCTCGCGCGCGCCCGCACCGACGACGTCGAGGACCTGGCGAGCCGGATCATCGTCTCCGACGCCCACGACTTCGCCGAACAGGAGGAAGCCGTCCGGGACGCCGCCGAGTTCGCCGAGCGGGTCGAGTTGATCGTCCTCGACAGCGCGACCGGCTTCTACCGGCTCACCCGCACCGAGGAAGCCGAGGGCGAGGCCCTCCGGAAGGTCGCCCGGCAGGTCACCCACCTCCTGTCGCTGGCGCGGAAACACGACCTCGCGGTGGCGCTGACGAACCAGGTGTTCACCGACCCGGACAGCGACCGGGCGCGCCCGCTGGGCGGCCACACGCTCACCCACTGGTCGGGGGTCGTCCTCAGGCTAGAGCGGTTCCGCGGCGGCAACCGCCGGGCGACCCTGGAGAAACACCACTCCCGGGCCGCGGGCGAGGCCGTCCGCTTCCGGATCGGCGACGAGGGGCTGTCCGCCGTCGAAGGCGAACAGTTCTGAACGCGCCGCCGGCTCCCGCCCGAGTGTCGCCCTGACGCGGGTCGCCGGTGGAGGTCGCCGCCACGTTCCGGGCGTGTCGGCGGGTTTTAGGTTGTCGGCCGGCAGACAGGGGGCATGGGCGAGTGGCAGCGCCGGACGGCGTACTACCTGCTGATCCTCGGTGCGGTCATGCTCGGATATGCGGTCGTCTACGACGCGGGGATGTCGCTGTTCGAGGGCGAGCCGATCACCTTCCTCCACGCGCTCCAGGTCGTCGTCGAGACGTTCACCACCACCGGGTTCGGCTCGGACGCCCCCTGGACGACCCCGGAGATGAATCTGTTCGTGATCGTGATGGACCTGACGGGCGTCGTGTTGATCTTCATGGCGCTGCCCGTGCTCGTGTTCCCGCTGTTCGAGGAGGCCATCTCGACGACGGTCCCGACGGCCGTCGACGGCGACCTGGCCGACCACGTCGTGATCTGTACGTTCTCGCCGCGGGGGGAGACGCTGGTGGCCGAACTCGACTCCTGGGATTTCGACTACGTGATCGTCGAACCCGACGGCGACCGCGCCGAGTCGCTGTACGAGGACGGTTACGCGGTCATCCACGAGGACCCAGAGACCGTCCGGGGACTCGAACGCGCTAACCTCCCGGCGGCCCGCGCGGTCGTCGCCGACGCCACCGACCAGGTGAACACGAGTATCGTCCTGACTGCCCGTGAGGTCGCCGAGTCCGTCCGGACGATCAGCGTCGTCCAGCAACCGGACCGGGAACAGTACCACCGCCTGGCCGGGGCCGACGCGGTCGTCTCGCCGCGGAAACTTCTCGGGGAGAGCCTCGCCTCGAAGGTGACGACGGGCGTCTCGACCGACCTCGGCGACGCCATCGACGTCGGCGAGGACTTCGAACTCGCGGAGTTGCCGGTCCACCGGGGGAGCGAACTGGTCGGCCGGACCATCGCCGACAGCGGCATCCGCGAGCGGGCGGGCGTGAACGTCATCGGGGGCTGGTTCGAGGGCAGGTTCGAGTCCCCGCCCGCGCCCGACGCCACGCTCGACGGCGGGACGATCCTGCTGGTCACCGGCCGGGAGTCCCAGGTCGAGCGTCTCAAGGACATGACGCTGTCGAGCGTCCGACCGTTCGGTCGCGGCGAGACCGTCGTCGTCGGCCACGGCGATGTCGGGAAGACCGTCACCGCACGCCTGGACGCCGAGGGCGTCCCCTACACGGTCCTCGACAAGGAAAACCGGGAAGGCGTCGACGTGATCGGGGAGGCCACCGATCCCGACGCCCTCGCGTCGGCGGGCGTCGAGTCGGCCCGGACGATCATCCTCGCGTTGCCCGACGACACCGCCACCGAGTTCGCCACGCTCGTCGCCCGGGACTGCAACGCCGGCATCGAGATCGTTGCCCGGGCGGAAGAAACCGAGAACGTCAAGAAGATCTATCGCGCCGGGGCCGACTACGTGCTGTCGCTGGCGTCCGTCAGCGGCCGGATGCTCGCCTCGACCATCATCGAAGACGAGGAGGTCATCGCCGTCGACAAACAGGTCCAGGTCGTCCGGACCCGCGCGCCCGCGCTCGAAGGCCGGACCCTCGGCGAGGCGCGGGTCCGCTCGCGGACCGGCTGTACCGTCGTCGGCGTCGAGCGCGACGGCGAGGTCATCACCGACGTCGGCCCCGAGTTCCGCGTCGCCGAGGGCGACGAACTCATCGTGGCCGGCACCGACGAGGGGATCAACCGCTTCAGGGAAACGACGAGCTAGCGCCGACGACCGACGAACGGCCGACTGTAAGGTGAACGGCCGACTGTAAGGTGAACGGCCGACTGTAAGGTGAACGGCCGATCGAAGGGAAGGGGAAATGCGACTGCGACTGGAGGAGGGGAAGCCGAAACAGGAAAGCGATGGCCCGGCGGAAGGGACGGGGCGGTCAGTAGATCAGCGAGTCGTCGTTTTCGACCATGTAGCGGGTCCGGGCGGCGATGTTGACCGCGTGGTCGCCGACCCGTTCGAGGTCGCGGATCGTCAGCAACAGCCGGGAGACGTCCTGCATGAGCAGTTCGATCTCGCGTTCGTCGCCGTCGGTCTCGAACTCCGACTCGATGAGGTCCCGCATGACGATGGTCGACGCCCGCTCGCAGCCCCGGTCGATCTCGTCGTCGCGCTCCGCGATCTCGACGCAGGCGTCCGCGTCCTCGGCCGCGTAGGCGTCCATGGCGTCCTCGACCATCTCGGCGGTCGCGTCGCCGATCCCCTGCACGTCGACGCCGGGATAGAGGTCCCGCTCGGCGTCGTGGGTGTACTCCCCCAGGTTGGTCGCCAGGTCCGCGACCCGTTCGAGGTCGGTGATGATCTTGAACGAGGCCGCGATGAAACGGAGGTCGCCGGCCACCGGCTGCTGGAGCGCCAGCAGGTCGATACAGTCCTGTTCGAGTTCGAGGTACATCTCGTTGATCTCGTCGTCGCCCTCGATGACGTCCCAGGCGAGGTCCTCGTCCTTCCGTTCGAGGGCGTCCAGCCCCCACCTGAGGCGCTCGAGAACCACCTCGCTCATGTAGAGGACGTTCTCCCGCAGGTCGTCCAGTTGCTTCTGGTAGCTCTCCCGGGGCATAGCTTGCAGGTCGCTTGTGACGGTAATACGGCTTTTGGTTTGTCAATACAGCACACAGGAGAACTATAGGGACCGTCGCTGTCCCGCGGTCGCTCGCGGAGTGGCCACGTCCGTGTCTGTGCCTGCTGTTGTGGTCGTGTCTGTGCTGGTGCCCGAGTCTGTTGTGGTCGTGTCTGTGCTGGTGCCCGAGTCTGTGCCCGTGTCCGCGCCCGTGCTCTCGCCCGATGCTGTGCCCGCGTCTGTGCTGTTGTTCGTTGCTGTGCTCGTGGTCGGCCGGGTATCGGTATCGGTATCCGGGACATCAGTAGATCAGGGAGGCGTCGCCGTCGATCATATAGCGGGTCCGGGCGGCGATGTTGACCGCGTGGTCGCCGATCCGTTCGAGGTCGCGGATCGCCAGCAGCGTGCGGTCGACCGCGGCGAGCAGCTGGTCGATCGTCTCGCCGGGGGCACGCCCGGCGAGGTCGCGGATGACACGTCGGCCCGCCTGCTCGCACATCACGTCGAGGTCGTCGTCCCGCTCGGCCACGGCGGTGCAGGCGGTCGCGTCCCGGGCAGCGAAGGCCGCCATCGCGTCCTCGACCATCCCGGCCCCGACCCGGCCGACGGCCGCCAGGTCGCTCCGCGGCAGCAGGTCGTCGGTCGCCCCGCGCCAGTATCCCCCGAGGTTGGTGGTGAGGTCGGCCACGCGTTCGAGGTCGGTGATGATCTTGAACGAGGCCGCGATGAAACGGAGGTCGCCGGCGACCGGCTGGTCGAGCGCGAAGAGTTCGATGCAGTCGGCCTCGAGGTCCGCATAAAGGGCGTTGACCTCGCCGTCGCGGTCGACCGCGCGGGCGGCCAGCGCCGGGTCGTCCCGTTCGAGTGCCGTGATCGCCTTCCGGAGGCGGGTGACGACGACGTCGCCCATCCGGCAGACCCCGTCGGCGAGCGCGTCGAGCCGGTGCTGGTCGCGTGCCATGAACCATCAGCCGAACTTGCCCGTGATGTAGTCCTCGACCCGCTGGTGTTCGGGGTTCTCGAAGATCTTGTCGGTGTCGTCGAACTCGACGAGTTCGCCGCCCGTGAGGAAGACGGCGGTCTTGTCCGAGATGCGGGCGGCCTGTTGCATGTTGTGGGTGACGATGACGACCGTGTAGTCGGCGGCGAGTTCGTCGATGAGGTCCTCGATCTGGGAGGTGGCGATGGGGTCCAGCGCGCTGGCGGGTTCGTCCATGAGGACCACGTCCGGGTCGACGGCGATGGCGCGAGCGATACAGAGCCGCTGTTGCTGGCCGCCCGAGAGGTCCAGCGCCGACTCGTCGAGGCGGTCCGCGACCTCGTCCCAGAGCGCGGCATCGCGGAGCGCCTGTTCGACCGTCTCGTCGATGTCGTCCGTCTTGTCCTGGATGCGGAGTCCGTAGGCGACGTTGTCGTAGATGCTCTTCGGGAAGGGGTTCGGGTGCTGGAACACCATCCCGATGCGCCGGCGGAGCGCGACGGGGTCGACGTCGTCGTCGTAGACGTTCTTCCCCTCGAAGTAGAGTTCGCCCTCGATCCGGGCGACGTCGATGAGGTCGTTCATCCGGTTGATACACCTGAGGAACGTCGACTTCCCGCATCCCGACGGGCCGATCATCGCCGTGACCCGGTTCGCCGGGATCTGTATCGACACGTCGTCGAGCGCCTGTGTCTCCCCGTAGAACACGTCCAGGTTGCGCGACTCGATGACGGTTCGCGTGCCGCCGGCGGCCTGCTGGGCGTCCTGTTCGGCCAGGCCCCCGCGTCCCGGATCGGTCGAGATGAGCTGGTCGGTCTCGCTTTGCTGGACTGTCGAGGTGTCGTCTCGTGACATTAGAGTTCCTCCTGTTCGAACTTGTTCCGCAGCAGGATGGCGATCGAGTTCATCGTCAGCAACACGATCAGCAGGGTCACCACGCCGGCGGCCACTACGCCGTGCTGGAACTCGGTCGAGGGGTAGCTCGACCAGGTGAAAATCTGCATCGGCATGGCGGTCATCTTGCTGAAGAGGCCGGACGGCGGGGTGAACTTCGTCGTCGCGACCCCGATCATGATCAGCGGGGCCGTCTCGCCGATGGCCCGCCCGAGCGCGAGGATCGTCCCGGTCAGGATACCCGGCGTCGCCCGGGGCAACACGACGTTGCGGATCGTCTGCCAGCGCGTCGCGCCCATCCCGTAGGAGGCGCTGCGCAACGAGTCCGGGACCGAACTGATCGCCTCCCGCGCCGAGATGATGACGATGGGGAGGATGAGCAGGGAGAGCGTGAACGCCGCGGTGATCACCGTCCCGAAGCCGAGTTGCAGGGTGTTCGCGAAGACCGCGAGCCCCAGGATGCCGTACACGACCGACGGGACGCCGGCGAGGTTCGAGATGTTGATGCGGATGAACCGCGCGATCCGGCCGGCAGTGCCGCCGGACGGTGCGTACTCCTCTAAGTACAGCGCCGCCCCGACGCCGGCGATCAGGGTGATGATCGCGACGAGGACGATCATGAACACCGAGCCGATGATCGCCGGGTAGAGCCCCGCCTGCTCTGCGGTCTGGGACGGACTCGACGTGACGTACTGCCAGTCGAACCACGGCGACGGGCCGGTGATCGCCGTCAGGTCGGTCACCGCCACCAGCACGAGGACGCCCGCGACGAACAGGACCGGGCCGGCGAAGCCGGGCCACCGGTCGCGGTCGGCCAGGTTCTTGGCCGCGATGACCGCCAGCGGCGCGACCAGCGTCGTCAGGAAGATCAGCCAGACGGACCGGGAGACAGCCGGGACGGTGTCGACCACCGGGATGGCGGCGAGCGCGACGACGACGACCAGGCCGGCCGCGTACGTCCCGTTCCACAGTTCGAGGTACGTGCCAACGACGTACCGGGCCACGGCCGCCGCCGGGAGGACGAGCGAGAGCATGTAGATCCCCGGATCGCCCACCAGCGCGCCGACGCCCGCGAGCACGTCGAGTCCCAGCGTCCCGACGACCGGTCCGACCAGGGCGACGCCGAGCGTCGCCAATCCGGTCCAGGTGACGCCCGGCCGGGAGCGGCCGTAGAGGTACAGCGCGCCGATGGGGGCGACGACCGTCAGGAAGTACGCGAACCACACCCCCGCCCCCGCGATGACCTCCAGGACCGCGACCAGCCCGAACCCGCCGAGCAGGCCGGCCAGCGACGTCGAGACGAGTTCGAGCGCCACTCTGCCGGCCAGCGGATCCCGGCGCGTGTAGAGGACGAACGCGGCCAGCGGCACCACGACCGTCGCGGCGAAGAGCGCGTACCACGACAGTTCGGCGGTCGCCAGGCCGAACGCGTCCCAGAAGACGTACACCAGCAACACCGCGAGCGCGACGATGCCGGCCACCGACTCTCGCAGTTTTCCTTCTCCGAGTCCTTCATCGGGCGCGACGCATTGTTGAGGTCGGATTCCCCGGGACAGAAGAAGTTCTCGAAGCCGCCCCCCGACCCGGTCGACTGGATGCTGATGTCGACGCCGCTGTGCATCTTCTGGAACTGCTCGGCCACCGCGGTCGCCAGCGGGAACACCGTACTGCTCCCGGTGATGCTGATCTCGCCCGAGAGTTCCATGCTCTCGGTCGCCGTCTCGGTGGATCCGCCGCCGCCACCGTCGCCGCCACTGCCGCCACCGTCACCGTCACCGCCACCGCCGTCGCCGCCACCGCCCCCGGACTGCTCAGTACACCCCGCCAGCGCCAGCGCACCGGCCGCACCGGAGGTGATCATGAAACGACGCCTCGAAACGCGGTCTGAGTGGCGCGTCATCACCTGAACTGGGCGGTGGCTCGGGTAAATACCCTACTATGATGGCTATTTTTGAGTATATTATATATATATATATATAGATCCCGGTTCGTGAACTGTTGTCACTGTGGAGTACGGATTCGAGAACGGGCGTTCGGTGCCGTCTTTTGGCGTATTACGGGATGGCCGTCGAGAACACGCGAGCAGGTCGGCGGACCGACGGCCGCCAACGCCGGCAATATTCAAGGTCTATTTACCGGCAAAATATTCCGCGCGTATATCTACTGGGATTCGGCGATAATAACAGACTCATATATAGAGATGGGATAGTTTATTGTGTATCGGTCGCTATCACCGGTCATGGAGACGCGCAAGGTCCAGGTGACGGGCGGTTCCACGTACACGGTGTCGCTCCCCAAGCAGTGGGCGAAGGCAAACGACGTCAGTGCCGGCAGCATCGTGCAGTTCTACGCCGAGGAGGACGCGCTCTTGCTCTCGCCGAAGTCCGAGACCGAGCGGCTCGAAGGGAGACTCGACGTCACCGGGCTGGAGGACGACCAGCTCACCCGGGGCGTGATGACGATGTACGTCAGCGGGTTCGACATCATCACCCTGGAGACCCCGCGGATCAGCGCCGCCCAGCGCCGGACGATCCGGGAGGCCACCCAGGGGCTCGTCGGCCTGGAGGTCATCGAGGAGACCAGCGAGCGGGTCGTCCTCCAGGACCTGCTGGACTCCTCGGAGCTGTCGGTCCACAACGCCATCACGCGGATGCGGCTGGTCTCGCTGACGATGCTGGCCGACGCCGTCACCGCGCTGGTCGAGAACGACGAGGACCTCGCCCACGACGTCATCGAGCGCGACGACGACGTCGACCGGCTCTGGTTTATGATCTCGCGGGTCTTCCGGACCGTCCTGCGGGACCCGATGGCCGCGACCGACATCGGCCTGCCCCGCGAGACCGTCTTCGACTACCAGTCGAGCGCCCGCCAGCTCGAACGGATCGCCGACCACGGGGCCAAGATCGCCGGGCTGTCGCTGGACCTCGACGAGGTCCCCGAGAGGGCCGCCGAACAGCTCCAGTCGCTCCACGAGGTCGCCACGACCATCCCAAAGACGGCCATGGACGCGCTCCTGACGGAGGACGCCGACGAGGCGGTCGCGCAGGCCAACCGCGCGCTCGAAGACGTCGAGCGCATCGACGCCGAGGCCCGCGAGGCGGACAAGGTCGTGCGGGAACTCGACCCGCAGCAGGCACAGCTACTGGGTCGCGTGGTCGACTCGCTGTCCCGGACAGCCGACTACGGCGGCAACGTCGCGGAGAACGCCCTCCAGCGGGCAGCGCCCAGCCCCTAGTCGAGCAGGACCGCGTTGACCTGGCCGTCCTGGCCGGGGCGGGAGGTCACTCGCGCCTCCCCCTCGCTGGTCTCGACGATCGCGCCCTTCGTGATGATGTTCCGCCGGACGTAGTTGGGGTTCGCGTCGTTCTCGCTGACGCTCTCGATCTCGGCGGCGACGACCTCGCCGTCGACGGCGACGCTGGCGACGTTCGTCTCCATGGCCCGGACCTTCGTCGTGTTGCCCCGCGCGTCGAGAGTCTTGAGCTTCGGTTCCCCGACCTGCGTTTCCGTCGGCTCGTCGCCGAGTTCGAACTTCCGTTTCTTCCGGATCGGCCGGCGGCGGCCCCCGGTTCGCTTCCGCGGCGAGCGTCCCTGGTCTTTCATACCCGAACGATTCGCCAGCGGTTACTTGAACCTCTCGACTCCGACCGGGACGTTTAGGGGCGTGCCGGCCGCCCGGTGGAGTATGAGCCTCCGGACCGCCGTCGCCGCCCCCTTCCGGCAGACGGGGCAAGACCGGATGGGCGAAAGCGAGTTCGTCGTCGCGCTCTCGCTCGACCGGGACTGGTTCTCGCCCGACCAGGCCAAACGCCTCGTCGACGTCGCCGCCGGCGAGGGACTCCTCGAACGGGCCGACGGCGACCTCGTCGTCGCCTTCGACGCCGACGCCGTCGCGGTGCCCGACGACTTCGTCCCGGACGAGGAGATCCTCCGGGGGCGGTCGACGTTCGAGCGCCTCCTGGACGCCGTCGTCGAGACCGGGGCCGAGAAACAGGAGGCCGTCGCCGCGATCAACGCGCTCCAGGCCGACCTCGGGGTGACCGTCGAGGCGGCCGCGGCCGTTTACGCCCGCCGGCAGGGGATCGACGTGAGCGACCTGGCCGACCGCGCCCGGGCTGACCTCTGATGGTCGACGAACGGATCACCGACGGCCGCCGAATCGCGCAGCTGCTGGCCTCCGAACTGACCGGCCTCGAACGCGGCCCGCTCGCCGCCGTGACCGTCGTCGAGGCCGACCCCGACGCGGAACCGACCGCGGACGGGACCTTCGCGTACGCGGTCGCCCGCGACGGCGAGCGGGTCGCCGAGGTGTTCGTCCACGAGAACCGCGCCAGGATCGAGTTGCTCGCGGGGCTGGCGGCGGCCGTCGGGGCGGCCGAGTCGAAGGGGTTGCGCACGCGCCCGAAGGCGGTCGACCCGCCCCGCGCGCTCGTGTTCGTCGAGAGCGGCGCCCAAGTCAAGCGCGCGGTCGACGCCGTCGTCGCGGCCATCGAGTGACGCGCGTCAGGGGAGCGACGCGACCGCGTCGGTCGCTGCCGTCGAATCGCGCGCACGGTTGCGACCCGGGCGTGACCCGATCACGTCAGTTGCGACCCGAGAGTGACTCGATCACGTCCGGCAGGTCCGCGGCCAGCCGATCCCGCCGGACGTGGGCGTCCGCCCGCGGGTCCGGGTCGGGGCCGCCCTCGTAGAGCACCTGGATCGCCCGCATGCCGAGGGCGGTCGCGCCCTGGATGTCCGCGCGGGGCTTGTCGCCGACGTAGACGGCCGCGGACGGGTCGACGCCCAGTTCCTCCAGCACCGCCAGGAAGGCGCGCTCGTCCGGTTTACCGGCCGGGAGCGTCCCCGTGATGGCGACGGCCTCGAAGAGGTCCCCCCAGCCGAGGCGTTCGAGCTTGTCCCGCTGGGCGACCAGGGGGCCGTCGGTCACCAGGCCGACGCGGTACCGGGACGCCAGCTCCCGGACGAGCCGCTCGGCCCCCTCGACGGGTACGATGGCTTCCCCGATGGCGTCCCGGTAGACGGCCGCCAGGTCGCCCGGCTCGACGTCCGCGTCGGCCCCCTCCAGCATCGCCGCGAAGATCGGTTCCCGGGTCTCGGTCGCCAGGTCGGCGTCGTGGTGTTCGAGGTACCGATCGCGCGAGAGCGCCGGCGCGCCGGCCCGGTCGGTCGCGTCGTCGAGAAGCGCCTGACGGTCGCGGTCGACGACGGCGAGCGTGTCGTCGAGGTCGAACACGACCGCTCTGAGCATCATCGGGCGGGTGTAGGGAACCGGCGGGTTTCAAGCTCCCGCTCCCGACACTGCTTAGTGTGCGCCCGGGCAACCCCGGGCATGTCCTTCTTCGACCGCCTGGCCCGGCGGATCGCGGCCGTCGACAGCGTCGTCTCGGTGGGACTCGACCCCGACCCCGACCGGCTCCCCGACCACCTCCGCGACCACGACCTCCCGCGGTGGGCGTTCAACCGCCGCATCGTCGACGCCACCCACGAGCACGCCGCGGCGTACAAGCCGAACGTCGCCTTCTACGAGGACCCGGACGGCTGGCGCGCGCTCGAAGAGACCATCGCGTACGCGGACGGGAAGGGCGTCCCGGTGTTGCTGGACGCCAAGCGCGCGGACATCGGCAACACCGCCCGGCAGTACGCGACCCTGCTGGACCGCGCCGACGCGATCACGGTCAACCCCTACCTGGGCCGGGACGCGCTGGAACCGTTCCTCTCGCGGACGGACAAGGGCGTGTTCGTGCTCTGTCGCACCTCCAACCCGGGCGCGGCCGACCTCCAGGACCGCGAACTGGCGTCGGGCGAACCGGTCTACGAGCGGGTCGCCGCGCTGGCGGACCTCTGGAACGGGGCGGGCAACGTCGGTCTGGTGGTGGGCGCGACCGCGCCCGCGGAACTGGCCGAGATCCGCGAACTCGTGCCGGACCTGCCGTTCCTGGTGCCGGGCGTCGGCGCACAGGGCGGGGACGCCGAGGCGGCCGTCGAGTACGGGCTGGCCGAGCGGACCCTCGACGGGACGGCTGTCGGCGTCGGACTGGTCAACTCCTCGCGGGGGATCATCTTCGCCGGCGAGGACCGCGGCGAGGCGTTCGCCGACGCCGCCGGCGAGGCGGCCAAGCGGCTCACAAAGCGGCTGAACCGGTACCGCTAGAACCGGTAGGTGTCGACGCCGTCCGGATTGCGGCCGGGGTCGGGCGACCGGTCGCCCGGGCGGCCGACGTCGCTGGCACACTCGACACAGAGGCCGGTTTCCTCGTCGAAGTGGCGGTCACAGACGAGCTGCCCGCAACGCGTGCAGGTGTGCCGGACCGACCGCATCGCACAGATCTCGCACGGACTGGAGACGCTCATACCCCGGGTAGGGCGGCCGGCGGTTTCAACCCTCGGCCGGAAGTGGCCGGCAACCGATCCGACGGCAGGGGCGAGACGCTTACAGGCCTGGAATCCGAACGGGCGGGCGTGCAACGCTCGCGGCTCGTCGGTGCGCTCGCGGTCACGTTCGGGGCGGTCACGGTCGCGTTCGCCGCGATGGGAGTCGTCTACAACCCCATGTTTCTGGCCGTCGGAGCGCTGTTCGGCGCGGTGACGTACTTCATGTGGTACCACGCCTCGGGGCGGCTGGCGGGGCGGATCTACCGCGGCGTCGAGGACCGGGCCCGGCGGAACGCCGACCCCGGGCAGGGCGGCTTCGGCGCGGGGCCGCGAGAGGAGTGGACCGGCCCGCGGAGCGAACAGCGGCGACGGGCGGGACAGAGAACGAGAACGGGAGCGGGCCCACGGGAGCGAGCACGAGCGAACGCCGGGCGGGCGGGCGGCCGCCGCGGTGGGCGAGCGACGAAGGGACCGTCGGCCGCCGAGGCCTACCGGACGCTGGGGGTCGAACCCGGCGCGGACGATGAGACCGTCCGGCGGGCCTACCGCGAGAAGGTCAAGGACGTCCACCCCGACCGCGAGGGCGGGAGCCGGGAGCAGTTCAAGCGGGTCACGGCGGCCTACGAGCGCCTGACCGAATCCGGAACGGCGAAGTGAGCGGCCCCGAATTGGGGCCCATGAGCGAGCGCACCGATCCGCCGCTGGCGGTCGACATCGACGGGACGCTGACCAACGCCAGACAGGAACTTGACCCGCGCGTCTTCGAGGTGTTGCGGTCCTGGACCGCACCGGTCGTGATCGCCACCGGCAAGGGGTTCCCGTACCCGGTCGCGCTCTGCGAGTTCCTCAAGATTCCGACCAACGTCATCGCGGAGAACGGCGGCGTCGTCACGATCGAGGCGACCGAGTCGCTGACGTTCAACGGCGACCGCGAGGCCGCGCAGGCGGTCGTCGACGACTACGTCGCCGCCGGCTACGACGTGGGGTTCGGCGCGCTCGACTTCCCGAACCGGTGGCGGGAAACCGAGGTGAACGTCCACGTCGACTCGCCCGAGGAGCCCCTCCGCGAGATCGCCGCCGAGCACGGGATGAAGGTGTTCGACACCGGCTTTGCCTACCACGTCGTCTCGCCGGGCGTCTCGAAGGGCGCGGGCCTGGAGACCGCGGCCGCGGAACTCGACCTCGACCACGGTCGCGGGCCGGGCCGTCGCCGTCGCCAACGCCGACGACGCGGCGCTCGCGGCGGCCGACACCGTCACCGAGGGGTCCTACGGCGACGGCTTCCTCGAGGCCGGCCGGATGCTCCGCCCCTAGAGGCTCGAAGGCCGAGGGGACCGACCCGGCGACCTCGAAGGCCTCGAAGCGGGCGTCGAACGCCAAAAACGCCAGCACGCCCGCCGCGAACAGCAGGACGGTGTGGAGCCACGCGTCGGAGAGCTGTCGCATGAACGGGTACCACAGCATGCCCAGCGCGACCGGGACGACCCCGACGAGGAGGCCGACCGGCGCGAGCGTCCCGAGGAGGCCGGGCGTGAGACCCGGCGACGGCTGCGGGGCGACGATCGTGTGGTGGACGGTCGTCCCGTCGCGCAACACCAGCGCCGTCTCCAGATCCCACCCCGGGTTCCCGTGGTACGGGACCACCACGCGTGCGCTCTCCATCGGGGCGAGCGTCCGGTCGCCGCCAGCCACCGAGAACTCCCGAGCCGTCCCCGGAGAAGGCTTTTATTCGGTGGCTCGCTACCCCTTCCCATGAGCGCCGACCGGGCCGTCCTCGAACGGGCCATCGAGCGCGGGGAGCAGGAGGGCGGCAGCGTCGAGTTCAAAGAGCGCCTCACGAAGGACCTCCACGTCGACGACGGTCGGCTGGAGAGCCTGGCCGCGCAACTGCGCCACCGCGTGCTCTCGGGCGACGGCGAGGCGACCTACGTCGTGGGCGTGACCGACGACGGCGGCATCGCGGGCATCGACCCCGACGCGTTCTCCGAGTCGATGGACGTGCTCTCCCTGCTGGCCGACGAGGCCGGCGCACACATCGAGGAGGTCCAGACCTGGGGCGTCGAGGGCGGCATCGTCGGCGTCGCCACGATCCGCGAGGGCGCGGTGCTGGAGGACGACGAACACATCGTCGTCGGCACGGCGGGCCACGTCGACCACGGGAAGTCGACGCTGGTGGGATCGCTCGTGACCGGCACCCCGGACGACGGCGAGGGCGACACGCGGGGCTACCTCGACGTCCAGCCCCACGAGGTCGAGCGCGGGCTCTCTGCGGACCTCTCGTACGGCGTCTACGGCTTCGACGACAACGGGGCCGTCCGGATGGACAACCCCCACCGGAAGTCCGACCGCGCCCGGGTCGTCGAGGAGGCCGACCGCCTCGTTTCGTTCGTCGACACGGTGGGCCACGAGCCGTGGCTCCGGACGACCATCCGCGGGCTGGTCGGCCAGAAACTCGACTACGGGCTGTTGACCGTCGCCGCCGACGACGGCCCCACGAATACCACGCGCGAACACCTCGGGATTCTGCTTGCGACCGACCTGCCGACCGTGGTCGCCATCACCAAGGCCGACCTCGTCGGGGACGAGCGGGTCCACGAGGTCGAACGCGAGGTCGAACGCCTGCTCCGGGAGGTCGACCGGACGCCCCTGCGGGTGGCACGCCACGGCGTCGACGCCGCCGTCGAGGAGATAAACGAGACGGTCGTCCCCGTGGTCACCACCAGCGCGGTCACGATGGAGGGGCTCGACGTGCTCGACGAACTGTTCGAGCGGTTGCCCAAGACCGCCCGCCCGGCGGGCGCGGACGAACCCTTCGCTATGTACATCGACCGGACCTACAAGGTCACGGGCGTCGGCGCGGTCGCCTCCGGGACGATCAGGTCCGGCCGGGTCGAGGCCGGGGACGAACTCCTGCTCGGACCGATGGCCGACGGCTCCTTCCGGGAGGTCGAGGTCCGCTCGATCGAGATGCACTACCACCGCGTCGACGAGGCCCGCGCCGGCCGGATCGTCGGCATCGCCCTCAAGGGCGTCCGCGAGGCCGACGTCGAGCGCGGGATGGTGTTGCTCCCCCGCGGGGCGGACCCCGATCCCGTCCGGGAGTTCGAGGCCGAGGTCATGGTGTTGAACCACCCCACCCGGATCGGCGACGGCTACGAACCGGTCGTCCACCTCGAAACGGTCAGCGAGGCCGCCGCCTTCTACCCCGAGGACGGGCAACTCCTCCCCGGCGACACCGGCCGGGCGCGCGTCCGGTTCAAGTTCCGCCCCTACCTGGTCGAGGAAGGCCAGCGGTTCGTCTTCCGCGAGGGCCGCTCGAAGGGCGTCGGGACGGTGACGTCGGTCGATCCGGACGCGTGAGCCGCGGGAAGCCCCAATTACCGCGGTAATTTTTCCGTCCCTGGCAGCTATCGGGGGTATGGGCACCGAGGAGGCCGAGACACCCGTCAACGACAGTTTCTCGGTCACGATCCCCGCGGCGGTCGGCCGTGACGTCGACCTCGAACCCGGCGACCGGTTCCGCTGGCGAGTGACCGACGACGGGCAACTGGCAGCGGAGCTCGCCCGCGAGCGACACGGCGCGGCGGATTCGCTCGATCCGGTCGACATTGGAGAGACGGACGCCGTCGAGATCACGGAGAGCTACGACTGGTCCTGATGTGCAACGTTTAACGTCCTCTTCGCGTTCAGCCCTCGAAGTCCCTCTCGCCGGCCTCGATCCGGACGTCCAGCCAGTTGGTCGGCGGCGGCAACGGGCACTCGTACCGGTCCGAGTAGGCACAGGTCGGGTTGTACGCCTCGTTGAAATCGAGTATCCATCGGCCGTCGTCGGTCCGGTGGTGGTCGGGTTCGAGGTCGAGATACCGGCCGGCACCGTAGGTCTCCGCGCCGCTCGTCGCGTCGCGGAACGGGACCCACAGGCGGTCGTCCCCTGGGTCGCTCTTGTAGGCCGTGACCGTCACGTCCTCGCCGTCGACCTCGACGGCGAACTCCCCCCACACGAGGTACTCCTGTTCGCCGTCGGTGCTGGTGCCGACGGTGACCGGTTTGGAGTCGTCGTGCGCGTCGAGTTCGACCACGAAGCGGTAATCGGGATCGACCGGATAGTAGTCCAGCCCGTCGAACTCGGCCCGTTCGTCGTCGGGTATCGGCGACCGGGGGTCCTTGGCGAAGTAGTGGTCCTTGTGCTGTCGCTGTGTCTCGATCTCCTCGATCCAGGTGTCGTCCATGCACGGACGTTCGGCCGGTGGGGTATTCACCTCTCGGTCCGGCGGTGCCGCGCGGGCGTGACGGGTTCGTGCGCGAACGAGACGCCAGTCGTGGCCACCGCTGGACCGGACCGTTCGACGCCGCCGGACCGACGCCCTCGGGGTTTCATTGCCGCGGCTCCCGTACGTAGAGGTATGCGAAACCAGGTGACGGAGATCGAACGACGGCGACTGCTCGCACTGGTCGGCATCGGCGCGACGACGGGGCTGGCCGGCTGTGGCGGTGGCGGCGGCGAGGGCGGCGAGGACACGCCCCAGGAGACGACCGAACCGGCGGCGACGTCTCCGCCGACCGAGACGACCGCGGCCGGGACGACCGCCGGTGGGGAGGAAGTCCCGGAGGAGTACCGGACGGCCACGGCAATCAGCGGCAGCCAGCGCGACCCGGACGCGCTCTCTTCGAAGGATGCCGTGAACTACCAGTCAGAACCCAACGAGGGCAACCAGTGTTCGGGCTGCCAGTTCTACATCCCGGACAAGAACGGCGACGGCCTGGGCGCCTGTTCGATCGTCGCCGGGACCATCGACCCGAACGGCTGGTGTACCAGCTACGTGGCGGCGGAAACCACGGAGGGATCGCTCGACCGGAGCGGCCCGGAGAGCGGCGGCTGACGCGCCGGCACGACCCGGAAAATTCCACGGACAGGGCTATGTGCGTCCTCCGCGATTGTCCGCGTCGAGGGAGAGACAGGCGTGACGCCAGCCACGGACGAGACGATAGCGGAACTGCGCGACCGGACGCGGGGTCCGGTACTCGAACCCTGCGACGCGGGCTACGACGACGCGCGGCGGGTCTGGAACGCGATGGTCGACCGGGAGCCGGCCGCCGTCCTCCGGGCGACTGGCGCGGCCGACGTGATGGCGGCCGTCGACGCCGCCCGCGAGCACGACCTGCGGTTCTCGGTCAAGGGCGGGGGCCACCACGTCTCGGGGGCTGCCGTCTGCGACGACGGGCTCGTGATCGACCTCTCCGAGATGGACGCCGTCCGGGTCGACCCGCGCGCGCGGACCGCCCGGGTCCAAGCAGGCGCGACCTGGGGGGACGTGGACCACGAGACCCAGGCGTTCGGCCTCGCCGTCCCGGGCGGGCAGGACCCCAACATCGGGGTCGCCGGGCTGACCCTGGGCGGCGGCGTCGGCTGGCTCAGCCCCAAGTACGGGCTGACCTGCGACAACCTCCGGTCGGCTGACGTCGTGACCGCCGACGGCGAACTGGTCCACGCCAGCGAAACGGAGAACCCGGACCTGTTCTGGGCGCTCCGGGGCGGCGGCGGCAACTTCGGCGTCGTCACCGCCTTCGAGTACGACCTCCACGAGGTCGGCCCCGAGATATTCGCGGGGTCGCTGATCTATCCCCTTGCGAAGGCCCGCGGGGTGGCCCGTCACTACCGCGAGTTCATGGCCGACGCGCCCCCGGAGGTCCGGACGCTGTTCGGAATCATGGAACTCCCGGCGGCCTCCTTTTACCCCGAGGCGGTCCACAATACCCGGGTCGCAATGATCGTCGCGTTCTACGCCGGCCCGCCCGCGGAGGGCAGAGAGGTGCTCGCCCCGCTCCGCGAGTACGGCGACCCGCACATGAACAGCCTGCGGGGGCGGTCCTACAAGTCGTTCCAGCGCGCCGGGGAGAGCCAGGGGTCGGTCCGGACCTACCTGCGGAGCCAGTACCTCCCGGCGTTGTCCGACGAGGCCGTCGAGACCATCGTCGCGCACGCCGAGGACGCCCCCGTCCCGGGGGCGACGGTGTTCGTCTCGCCCCGGCACGGCGCGGAGGTCGAACCGCCGACCGACGCGACGGCCTACCCGCGCCGGGACGCGGCCCACCACCTCCTGATCGAAGCCCGGTGGTCCGACCCCGAGCAGGACGAGGCGTGTGTCGCCTGGACGCGCGAGTTCCACGAGGCGGTGGCACCCTACACGACCGGCGACGTGGCGATGAACTTCCTCACCGAGGACGAACCCGAACGGCGGCGCAGGGCCGCCTACGGCGACAACTACGAGCGCCTCGTCGAGATCAAAACGGAGTGGGACCCGGAGAACCTGTTTGCTTCGAACGTGAACGTCGAGCCGCGGTGATCACTGTTCGGCGGCCGCGGGGTCGGCCGTCTCGGCGTACGTGGACCGGAACTCCCGGATCAGCTGGCCGACCTGGGCGTACCAGTCGTTGAGGAGTCGCTGCATGTCGTCGGCTACCTCGTCGGGGTCGGCCGGGTAGTAGACGTTCCGCGATCTCGTCGACCGTCAGCGGCTTGTCGCTCGCCGCGAGCACCTGGAAACCCTCCCGGTCGAGGTCCTTCAGCCCGTGGAGACACTCCAGCAACTCCTCGCACTCCATCTCCCGGCGCAACATCTCCGCCACCGAATCTGGCATACTTGTATTTAATCGCTCTGTCATTAAAAGAGTTAGTAAGCGCCTCACGACACCAGTGGGAGCGGATCGTCGCACTGGTGATTTACCGTCGGCTCCGGGCCCGACATATACGCGGGGAACTGCTCGACGAAAACCTCCGGGCCGAGCCGGACACGGCGAGCGAATGCCGCGGGGACGACGAACGCGACCGGGACGATCGCTCGGGATGAGCGACGCGGCAACGCCGGAATCGACGCCGGATTCGACCAGTACGCTTACTTTCGACCGGGCGACACGTTACGGCCATGGGAGACGACCAGTCAGCGTCGCTGACGACCTACGAACTGACGGGCACGCGGATCAGCCCCCACCGGATGCGCGTCGACACCGGCGAGGCCGAGTTCGACGTCGACACGGACGTCAACCCCATCGAGTACCTGCTGGGGTCGGCCGTCGGCTGTCTGAACTTCACGGCCACGCGGGTCGCCCGGGAGATGGACCTCGACGTCGAGGGGCTGGAGGCCACCGTCGAGGGGGACATCGACTACGCGCGGTTCAAAGGCGAGGAGACAGACGCCAGGAGCGGCCTGCAGGACGTCCGCATCACCCTCTCGGTGGACGCCGACGCCGACGACGAGACCCTCTCGGAGTGGCTCGCCGCGGTCGAAGATCGGTGTCCGGTCACCGACACACTCACCGGGGGGACCGGCCTCGCCGTCGAGCGCCGGTAGACGGCACCCGGAAGGGGGCTCCCTTTCGCTGGACGGTCGCAACGCGGAGTCAGCGAGAGGTCGTCCGCCCGGCGAACGGCCCGTCACGGCCGTGGACACCCCCCGAGTTATGGTGCGTGGCGTGGACCATCCGGCCATGGCGGACGAACTGCTCATCTACGGGTCGTACGGGTACACAGGATCGCTCGTGACGCAGACGGCAGTCGAGCGCGGGATCGCGCCGGTGGTGGCCGGCCGGGATTCCGAACGCGTCGAGTCACAGGCGGCGGCGCTCGACCTCGACCACCGGGTGTTCAGCCTCGAATACCCGGACGTCGTCGAGTCGCGGGTCGGCGACGTGACGGCGGTGCTCAACTGCGCTGGGCCCTTTACCGCGACCGCCGACCCGCTCGTCTCGGCGTGTCTGGAGACCGGTACCGACTACCTCGACATCGCCGGGTCGATCCCGGTGCTGGAGGCCATCGCCGAGCGCGACCACGGGGCAGAACAGGCGGGGGTGAGCCTGATCCCGGGCGTGGGGTTCGACGTGGTACCGACGGACTGTCTCGCGGCGTCGCTGCACAACCGCCTCCAGTCGGCGACCCGGCTGACGCTGGCGCTCGACGGACTGGACGCCGGCTCGCCGGGGACGCTCAAGTCGGTGGTCGAGCAGCTCTCCCGGCCAGGCGCGGTCAGGGCCGACGGCGAGATACGCGAGGTGCCGGTGGCCTGGAAGCGGCGGCGGTTCGACTTCGGCCAGGGGCCGAAGACGGCGGTGACGGTTCCGTGGGGCGACATCTCGACGGCCTACTACACCACGGGCATCCCGAACATCGGGGCGTACGCGACGGTGCCCGAGCGGGCGATCCGCGCGATGGAACTGGCCCGCCCGCTGGTACCCCTGCTGGGGTCGCGGCCGGTCCGGCGCGCGCTGTCGGCGGCGATCGACCGGACGGTGTCGGGACCGACCGCACAGGAGCGCGCCGGGAACGTCGCCCGCGTCTGGGGGGCGGCCGAGACCGACGACGGCGAGCGGGTGGTCGGCCGCCTCGAAACCCCCGATCCCTACGACCTGACCGCCCTCACCGCCGTCGCGGCCGCGACCCGCACCGTCGAGGGCGAGGTCGAGGACGCCTTCCAGACGCCGGCCTCGGCCTTCGGCGCCGACTTCGTCGCGGAGATCGAGGGCGTCGAGCGGGAGTTCGAGTCCGCGGAGTCGGCCGACGTGCCGTCGGCCGACGTCTGACCCGCGGCGTGCGCGCTGAACATGTGAATGGCGGACTCCCGCGCTCCGGCGGGAATATTTACCAACCGGAACGGTTGGACTATGCCGTCACGAGAAGTTTAGAACCGTCAAACTTATAATATTTAACTTTGATGGCCAAAATGGGATGGATGGACACGAAGCGGGGGGGCCGACTGAACCGCTCGTGGAACATCTCGAGGAGGCGCTCGAGAAGTGCGAGGACGCCGACGGCCGGTACCACCTGCGGGCCGCGCTCCAGCAGGTCTACTGCCAGAAGTTAGCTGATTGCAGGCACTAAGCCCCCGTCCTCAACGAGCACCGCAGTCAAGGCGGTCGAGATGAATTACGCCATCACCACCGAGTAGGAGTGGAACACTCCGAATCCACGCCTGCGGAGACTGCGCTCCCTGCGCGGACTGTCGGGGCAAGCCGACCGTCCGTGAAAAAGCGTGTCGCGGAACCAGGAAGCCCCACCCTCAGCGAGCGTGTCAACGCGAACAGGGTGGGATAGTTCACATTGTTCTGACAGGTCATCGACGTAGCCGTCGAATGCCCCGGATGCGCGGGTCACCCGGGTGCGTTGCGGCACCGATCCCGAGACGGACCGGAGCCGGGACCGACCGGTGTCCGGTGTCCCACCGTATCACCCGTCTCGGGGACCGTACCGTGTGCCACAGTCCGGACACCGCGGATAGCCGAGGTCCGTGTACTGGATCTCGGTCGAGCGGGCGATCACGCCACAGCAGTCGCAACTGAAGTAGGATGGTGAGGACTCTCTCGCGGCGGCCCCACCGCCCTGTTTCTCCGATTGCATACTACGACCCCAGGAACGATTCCTATGGGCGCATCCAGCATAAACTGTTGGATTGGATTCATACCTGAGACGAACGGAACGGCGTCGAACCCGCGACGTCCGGACGGCGTTCGGCGTCGGTCAAACGAGTCTCGAAGCTAACAGAAGACATGTACCCCCGGCATCGGAAGGGCGGGTATGCCCTCCAGACGCACGTTCCTGCGGACCGTCGGCGTGGCCGGTCTCGCCGGGGTCGCGGGCTGTACGGACAGCGACGGATCGAACGCGACCGCCGACAGCGCGCACCGAGTCCCGGGGCTTTAGTCAACGAGGGCTTTCGGACTGTCAGCAATCATCGCGAACGATCACGCGACCGCAACTGTCGACCTCGACGACAGTCCCCGCCAGCGAGAGTCTGACCGTCACGTCGGTGTCACTCTCGGCGACCAACCGGTCGAGCACCTCGCCGTCCACGTACTCGTAGAGACTTTCGTCGGTCGCGGTCGGGGAACTGTCCGTCACATCGGCGAGGACCGCGATCAGGGCATCGCTCGGCTGTGGCGTCGCCTCCGTGCCCCACCCGTAGAGTGTTACGTCCGACGGTGATTCCGCTGACTTGGACTGATGACCATCCATGTTAGTAAGTAAGTATCTAATGATAATATAGTGGTGGATAATTAACAAATTAAGATGGTAAAAAGAACCACCCCATGTCTGAAAACCGATTAGTGTCGTCGTGTCTCCGGGGATGCGCGTTCGGTCGTGGGCGATTGTTTTCGCGACCACGTCACGTGAACGGTTGGTTCGCGGGCTGAAGCCCACGAATTGTGACTTCTCGGCGGTAAAGAGTCCCAACAATCACTATCAATCGGGACGGGACGACCTCGCTGACCCTCGTCGGGACGCAGGCGGAAGTACAGATCCTGTTTTGCGGAGGCGGAATAGAAACGGAACGAACGGGACGAACAGGAAAAACACGAAACTGTCGAAGTACCACCAGAGAAGAGCGCTCGCGAGGAGACTGGCGACGATCCCCCCGAGTGCGGTCGCTGTCCTGGAACGAACCATACGCCCCTAGACGGGCCGCCAGGAAAAGAGGGCGGTCACGGCGAAATGGAGGGAGAGCCGCCGGCCGATCCACCCACCCCGTCGAATTCACCCCGACGATTGCTGTGTGCCGTACTGAGACGGCAGTTTCGGGACCAGCCACGAGAGGAAGGCGTCGGGACTTCGTGTCTGTGTCCAGACGGTTCCCGTGCCGGTGAACTCACAGACGAGTCCCTCGCCGCTGAACAGGGTCGATTTGAGGCCACCGACCCGCCGCACGTCGAAATCGAGTGTCTCCTCGAACGCGACGACGTGTCCGGTGTCGACGACAACCGGGTCGCCGGGATCGACGGTGAGTTCGTCGATGGCCCCGTAACTGGAGAGGAACACCGGCCCGCTCCCCGACAGTTCGAGCAGAAAGAGCCCCTCGCCGCCGAAGAAGGTCTTGGCCCCGCCGAACGTCGTCTCGACGTCGATGTCGGGGGCGGAGGCGCCGGTGCCAACTGGAGCGTACTGTCGTCGTTTGCGGTGAACGTGTTCACGAAGAACGATTCCCCACCGAACACCGAACGGGAGAGCGATTTCAACAGCCCGCCCTCGGCCTGGGTTTTGACGTCGACGTCGCCCGACTGGCTCACCATCGACCCCGCCTCCGCCCTGATCGTCTCCCCCCGTTCGAGCGAGAGCGTGAGCTGTGCGTACGACGGCCGGTGTGTGATGTCTTGCTCCATGCGGTACGTTCGGCCGGGCACTACTTATGCAATCCCGGCGAAGGTGGGATAGCGTTCGATTCGCCACGACTCCCACTTACCGGTTCCGTCGGACCATCCCACTCCTGTCTTCCCGCCTTCCGGCGGCACATTGACGATTGAAGAGCAGTATTACCCGGAGAACATCGGGACCGGGGTCCCGAAAACAACTGCGCAGTGAATCGGCCGCGCGCGGACGAGGCGTGACCGGGAGACGAGCTACGGGTCCCGCTGTAGCTCGTGTCGCATCTCGACGATCCGCCGGTGCATCTGACCGATCCTCGCCGCCGCCGTCTCGGGATCCACGTCCGCTGGGAGCGTCGTCCAGGGCGGACGGGTCTCCGCGGGATCGGATGGCTCGTCGCCACTGTCGGTCCCGCCGACGTCGACCGCCCGGAGTTTGGCTTCGAGGTCCTCGGCGAGGAAGTCGACCCCGCGCTCTCTCGCCCGGCGGCACCGCCGTTCGGAGTCGATCCCCTCGAATCCGACCGACGAGGCGATGGTGTCGGCGTCGGGGCCGAGCAGGGCGTCGACGTCCGTCCAGTCGACCGGGAGGTAGTGGCTACTGTCGATCGCCCGCGAGAGCGATCCGACCCTGCTCAACGATCCACAGTGGTCCGCGTAGCCCGTGGTGGCGTGGACCTTGCGGTGGGCCATCTTCTCGGCCAGCAGCGCCGCGGCCTGGGTCTCGATCCCGCCGTAGATCGGGTCCGCACCGAGCGTCGGCCACTCGACGGCCGACCGGTCCGTGCGCGTCCGGCCGCCGATCTCGACCGCCGTCCGGACCGCGTACTCGAACGGATCGAGCGAACTCACACCCTCGGACCGCCGCCGGGTGATGCGGTTCTCACAGCGCCACCCGCCGGCCTCGTCGCTGCCGAACTCCCGCTCCTCGTAGATCGCAAACTGGCCGTCCGTCCCGACGTAGGCCTCCACGAAGCAGATCCCCTCGTCCGCACCGCCGGGAATCCGCTCCGGAGGGAGCGTCCGCTGTCCCTCGAAGTAGTAGTCCCTGTCCGACGAGACGTGACCCGGGAGGAGTGCCCGGAGGTGACTGTTGACCCGCCGATTGACGGCGTCGCCGGGGCCGAAGCCACCCGGTGGCATGCCTATAATTATCGCCCATTTTCGTATTCACGACGCTGGGCACGATCTGCTCGTTAACTATTTGGGCCAGATATTGACAGTTTAAATATTAGGGTTGTATTAAACAATCGAACGCCGTCCGTTGACTTTCCGACAGAAGATCACGGCCGGGTCGGCGGCGCAGTGATGGACTGCCACCGCGCGATCAGTGCGAGGCGGTGGCATGTGACGGGCCGGCCGAATCCACCGTCGACGGGAGGGGGCGCGGTCACTCGCTGACGATTTCGGCATCGACGGAGACCGCGAAGTCGACGGAATCGAGGATGAAACAGTACTCGCGGGTCCGTTCGAGCAGGAGTTCGGCCTTCCGCGTCGGCTCGTCAACGTACAGGGCGACGTCGAGTTCGAACGCGTCGACGACGGTCGTCCCGTCGGCCGGCCGGAGCTGCAACGTCCCGTCGGCGTCGATGCGCTCGAAGGCGAGGTCGGAGTTGTCGGCCATCACTTTGAACGTCGCAACGAAGCAGTTCGTGAGCGCGACCGCGTAGTAGTTCTCCGGGGCGGGACCGTCGAAGTCGCCGCCGAACTCCGGGGGGATGCCGACCGCGAACTGGCCGCGCGACTCGGTCTCCCACCCGTCGTTGTCGTCCGTCGCCGTCGCACTGGCGTAGTAGTCCTCGGAGTATTCGACCATACCGGCTCCCGGGACTGGGGCACAAAAGACCTGTCTCTCCGGACCGCCCGTGTCGATCACTCGACCTCTCGCGACACTTCCGGCGACGACCTCCCGCGACGACCCCTCGTATGTCCTACCGCGACCGCGATCGGCCGCCCGTGGGCGTGTATCGCTCGCGGACGTACTCGCGCCCGTACGGGTGCGAGAGCAACCCCCAGTAGAGCAACAGCCGGTGGAGGCGGGTAACGAGGACACGGCGGACGATCATGTCCGACGACCGGAGCTACGACGGGTTTGTTATGTTCCGGCTGCGCGGGGAATCCGGACCAGTTCGTCGTGGATCGAAGACCGAGCGGGGCAGTCCCGGGGAAGCGGTCTCACCGGTAGACGACCAGCTGCTGGTCGGCCACGACCAGCCGGATCGTCGGACCGGCCGGATCGACGGTCAGGGGTTTTTCACCCCGGGTCCCCCTCGGAGGGAGATGATGCCGGCCGCTCGTTCAACAGCGGGAGCTGGAGGGAGAACTCGTTTTTTACCTGGAACCGGGACAGCGGATCGCCGAAAAACGAGGGCAAGTCGCCCGTCCCTTCGAAATCGAGCGCGATGCTGACCGCGACGATCCGCTGGTCGTCGAGCAGACCGTACGAAGCAAACCGGAGTGTGCCGGGCCCCGGTAGATTCATGAAGAAAGAGAGATTGAGAAGCACGCCGAGCTGGGTCTCCTTGTCCCCGACCTCGATCAGGTACGTGTGGTCGCCGACCTGCTCGGACGTGACGTTACTCGATCCGTTCAACCGCGTCGGGTTGTCTCGCCCGGCGTTGCCCGGTCCAGTCGGGAGTCGTCGGCCTGGGCCGCGGTGGGATGAGTGGACGAGGAAAGGGCCGGCTGTGTCGCGGAGAGTGTCAAGCCGAGAATAAGAAGAACCACGACCGGACCGCGGGTCGTCGGGACCATATCGGGATATCATCGAACCGACACATTAATCTCCTGTTGAGATTATCAACGGTGATTTTCGGGGTGCCGCGAGCGGGGTAGGCCGGACCGACGGGAGCCAACGTCGGTGTCGCGCTGGTCCGACCGATCGAGAGGAGAAAGGGGGCGACGCGGTTCGCCTTTCACAGCGTGACCTTCCAGGTCGTGCCCGACGAGAACCCCCACTGCTCGATTGTGACGGCGGTATCGGCCTCCCGGAGGCGGGCGATATTCGTCCCGACCTCCTTGACGGACAGGCCGAGGTCCTCCGCGATCAGACGCGACTTGAAGTACGTCTGCCGGCCGGCCCTGGTCCGGAGGTACCCGAGGATGCGCCGCTGTTTCGGTGTCAGTTCCGGGTCCGTCCCGGCGGGCGAGGTGGTGGTTTCGCTCATCGGCCGGCCCCCAGTCCACCGGCAGCGAGCGAGTGGAGCGTGGCAGCAATCGCGTGCCGGCACAATCGGTCGACCGGGTCACCCACCTCCGCGAACGTGCCGTCCGGTAGCAGCGCGACCCACCCGAGTCGCCGCGCGCGAACACAGCGCGGTTGGTGTTTCGACAACATACGGCCGGCGTCACTTCCCGTGGAGGCATAGACATATGGACACTAACTACAGGTAAACAGCAATGAACAGCGGCGAGACGAATCCGCCCGCCCCCGACGACTCAAATACGATGCATTCGAAGAACGGGTATGGAAGAGTCGAATTCGTACACCTGTGCGAGGTGCGGTGCGGACTTTCCGATCACGGCGCGACACACGGAGGTCGTCAGGCGGGATTTCGTCGACACACCCCGCCCGTCGCGTATCGAACGGCTGTGCGGGGACTGCTGGGAAACGTACGTCGACGAGTTCCTCGACGAGGAATTCGAGGTCGTACTCGAAGCGTACGGCGAGTAGCTCATACTGGTGGCTGTAAGTACGTGAAAACTCGAATTGAGAATCCAGGCGAAAAGAGTCTGTCTCCGCAGATAGCAGAGACTGGTGAGTAAAAGAATTACAGCCACCAGTATCAGACGACTGCCTCCAGCAGTCGCCGTTCCTCTTCCTCCGTGATCTCGTCGGACTCGACGACGAGGCGGACGAGTTTCTGGAGCAGGGCGGGATCGTCGCGCAGGGTGGCGGCCAGTTCGCAGGCCGGTTCGTCCCCGCCACTCGCGGATCGGTCACGCGCCGAGAGTTCGGTCTCGATGGCCGCGAGCCGCGACTCGATCCGCTCGACAGCGCCGGAGTCGACGCCGGCGGGACCCGACTGCGATGCACCGTCGTCCGTCGAGCCGGTTGTGTTCGGGTCGGCGTCCGGATCGGAGGCTGATCCGTTGGTACCCGGACCGGAAGTCGCATCCCCGGGATCGGAGTCGGTCCCCGATCCGTCGGACGGCGGGTCCCCGTTCCCGAACAGTTCCTCGACGAACGCCCGTCGGTCCGCCCAGTCGAAGCCGTCGATATCGTTCAGCCGCGTGCTCACGGTCGCCGCGGAGACGTCGAGTTCGTCGGCGAGTTCCCGCTGGGTCGCCGACGGGTTCTCGTAGACGGCCCGGAGCGTCTCGCGCTGTACGTCGGAGAGGTCGAGTGTCGATAGATCGAACAGAGGAGATTCGCCGCCGTCGACATCCGGGTCGGTTGCCGCCGTCTCTGTATCCGGCCGGGACGGGGATACACTAGCGTTCTCGATCCCCGTTGTTCCCGCTCCGTCGTCCGGGATGATGTCCGCATCCACCTCGTCGCCGGCAGGATCGCCGTAGTCGTCCAGCACACGCTCGACGAGGTCGGGCGTCGCGGCCGGAATTTCGTCCGCGAGTGCGTCGATCGAGGCGTCCGGATGCTCTCCGGCGAGATCCAGAATTCGCTTGTGAACGAGAGCCGCCGGCCTGTCGCTCTGTGTTCCCCGGCTACTATTAGACATGCGACAACCGAGGACAATGAGTCGAGAATTATAAATCAAACTAAACATTTCCGGAGACATCTAGTAAGAAATTGAAGAGTATTCATCATACAATCTTCTGTCGAATTTGTATAATCTGGCATCCAATAGTTAGTATTATTGATGATAATTGATCAGTAGTAAAACAACTATATTTCACTATCTAAATGTAGAACGATCGCACTACGAGCAATCGGAATGTCCTCGCATCGCGAAGGGTGGCGATAGACGGGGCGGCTGGTCGGGCCGACCCGGTCACACAGGTGGGGGCATTCGTTCGACGACCGCTTACGAAAGTGACCACAGACCAGAGCGAGACACAGGACGGGTACTGTCCGTACTGTGACTGCATGACAACCCACGTCCAGACGGTCCCGTGGCAACAGAACATCTGTGCCGAGTGCGGGAACGACCTCCCCGAGGACGGACCGGAGTAGCCGCTGTCGGACTGTTCGCGCGGGTCGCCGGTGCCGGCGCACAGACGTATCTCTCCCGTCGGTGCGAGCGCGAGGCGGGGAGTGTCAGCTACCCGTCCTCGACGATGGATTCGGCCGTGGCGACGACGGTTTCGGCGGTATCGCGGTCGACGGGCGTCTCGGCGAACGAGACGCGCTCGTAGGCCTCGGTGAGAAACTGGAGCGTCTCGAACGTGTCGGGGTCGACCTGCTCCTGCCAGCGGGCGAACGCTTCCCAGTGCGTCTCGGCCCGGTCGTGGTCGCGCCCGTCGAGCGACCACCGCACGCTGGCGTACGCCGCCGTCACGGCCTGTGTGTACGCGCCGGCCCGCAACGACCGCGACGCCGAGGCGAGCAACGACCGGGCCATCGACGGCCCGTCCTCGTCAGGTTCGGCGTGACCTGCCGGACGCTGACGCGGACGGTGTCGTTCGCGCCCAGGAACGGCGCGGCGTCGCGGGGGACGTACGCGACGCGCTGTGTCGACGTACCGGCCGGGAGCGCGACCGGCCGGAACGAGTCCTCGAAGACGCCGGTCGAGTCCGTCCGGACCACGAGCGACCGGTTGCCGACCCGGAGCCGGACGGGGCGGTCCGCGACCGGGGTTCCGTCGGCCCTGACGAGCCGACCGCGGAGGACGAGCGGGTCCAGGGGCGACGCCGGCGACGGCCCGACGTTCGAGACGCGCAACCGCGTCCGCACGAACGTCTCCTCCCGCACCTCGGTCTGACGCGCCGTGACGTTCGTCGTGACGTTCGTGAGCCGCGACCGGGCGGGAGTCGTGTCGATCCCCGTCAGATTGCCGAGCCGTCCGTGCGACCGTGTGAGGCTCTCGTTCAGCCGGGACACGTTGGCCGCCCGCCGTTCGAGCCGACGAACGTGCCGGCGGGCGGCCGACTCGTTCCCCCGTCGTTTCGTCTCCCGGTACTGCCGGTAGGTCCGCTCGTAGCTCTCGACGGTCCTGACGTACTTGCGCTGTGTCCGCTGGGCATTCCGGAACTGATCGGCCGTCTCGTCGTCGCTCTCGTCCGCGGTGTCCCCGGCCACGTCGACGTACTGTTCCAGTCGGTCGTCATACTCGTCGCCAGGGAGTGCCCGTGCCTGCTCGTACTCGCCCTGGCTGAGTTGTACCGTGCTCCCGGCGAACCGGTCGCCCAGACGGCCCGTCAGCCAGCGTGCGACCTGTTCGCTGTCGCCCGACTCGGAGATGTTTTCCGGGCGCTCGTGCCGGACGGTCGTGTTGTTCGTGACCCCCTCGCCTGGAGCGTCCTGCTGTGGAAAAACGGTCTCCGGCGGGGCGCTGGCCGCGACCCCGGCCGGGAAGAGCGCGGCCGCGACGACCACGCTCGCGGCGACGAGCGCGAGCCAGCCGACGCCGAGACCACGCCCGGGCATACCTCTTCCTCTGTCACCCCGTGGTCTAACACCCCACCTTTCGGCGGCGAGGGCCGACCGGCCCTCGGTCGGAGGGAAACCGGTGTCCCCGGTCGCTCGTGCTCGGTCGTGGCTGAACAACTGATACGTACCCGGAGAACCCGTCTTCGCAACTGGCCCGAGAGTCACAGCTACTTTTCATCGAGTTTACAGACCTACCCCTGTAAATGCGGCTCGTCGGCTGCCACTGGAGGGCGGGAGTGGGCTACCGCTCGTTGCGCGTCGAGGGCGGCCGCGCGGCGGCACGACCGGTGGTTGCCCGAGAGGAGCGCGTGGATTAGTTCTATAGGCCGGGCACGAGGAGCCAGCAGCATGGACTGTCCCCGGTGTGGTGCCCAGCTCCTGACGTATTCGCTCGACGAGCGGACCGCGTTCGTCTGCGAGGACTGTGGCTACGTCGGGGTGCCCGCGGACCACGAACCCGAGCCGGAGCCCGAGGAGTCGTGGGGCGAGGCGCTCGAACGGTTCTACGACCGGTTCGGGGCCGGCGACGCGGTCGACGGGGTCGCGGTGACCATCGACGGGCGCGCGTACGACGTCCCGCCGGGCGTCTTCGAACGATACGAGGACCTCACGGCGGCCCAGCGGGCCATCGTCGACGAACTGGTCGCCGAGTCCGAGCCGACCGACCCCGAGCGGAGCCACGCGGAGATCGCGGCCGCCGCGGGGGTCTCGCGAAGTTACGTGCGCGACGTGCTCGACTCGTGTGGCGACCTCGCTGCCGCGATCGCGGACGGGCGCGTCGACTGATGCCGACGGGAGTGCCGACTGACGCCGACGAGGGGTGGGCGAGCAGGGCGACCCCTCCATGGCACCCTACCGCCGTCAGAGGGCCGGCGAACGAGGCGGGGACGCCCGGGCTCCCGGACGCCGTCGATCAGTCCTCGGCTGCGGCCTCGGCGGCGGCCGTCTCGTCCTGTTCCTCGGAGCGGGCGGCGACGAGGCCGCCGCGGGCGACGCTGTACATTGGCTCGCGGGCGCGGGTGACGCCGCTGATCGAGAACGGGATGGAGGCCTCGTCCAGGCGTTCCTCGAACAGGGCCTCGAACCCGTCCGGGGAGGAGGTCCCGCCGGTGACCACGACCGGGACGTCGAGCCCCTCCTCGACGTCCTCCTGGTCGACCTCGCTTACGAGGTTCTCGATCACGTAGTCGAGCAGGTTGTCGTAGTAGATCGACAGCGCCCCCTCTACGCCGCCCACGTCGGTCGTGAAGTCGAGCCGGAAGTCGTCCTCCTTGATGGAGGTGACCTTGTCGACGGGCGTGCCGGTCGCCTGGGCGGCCTGCTCGTCGATCCAGTCGCCCCCGCGGGCGATGGAGAACCGCATCACCGGCACCGCGTAGTAGGCCAGACAGACGTTCGTCATGCCGGCCCCGAAACTGATCCCCAGGCCGGTGAAGTCGTGGTCGGCCAGTTCGGAGTAGATGACGGCCATCCCCTCGTTGATCGGCTCGGGATCGTACCCCATGTCCCCGAGGATCGACTCCAGTGTCTTCTGGTGGTACAGCGTCGAGAGGTCCGAATCGATGGGGTCGGCCGGCGTCGAGAAGAACAGTTGTTCGTTGGGGCGGTCCGGTTCGCCGACGACCTGCTCGATGATAAGCTTGATCATCGGGATCGCCGACTGCTCGTCGCTCGAGAGGATGCCGTGTTGCATCGGCCGGCGGGTCTCCTCGTTGAAGATGTTGGCGAAGTTCAGCGCGTCGTCGCCGACGATGAAGACCTGGTCGCCCTTCCTGATGTGCAACACCTCCGACCGGGAGAGCATCTGCTCGGCCATGTCGGAGTAGTCTATCTCGACGAACGAGTTCCGCTGCTGGACGAACACCGTCTCGTCGCCGTCCTGTCGTGCCGAGAGAATGTTCATCGTGCCGACGTCAAGGCCTTTGGCCATATTCCCGCATGCACACCCCGTCGTAATAAGTATGTGGCCAGCGCCGAAAGCCAGGCGAACGCACCCCGGAACCAAACGTGAGCGAACCGCAATACGGCCGGTAGCCAGTCCGGAGTCGAACCCGAACTAGCGCCCGGAGTCGAACCCGAACTAGCGCCCGAAGTCGAACCCGAACTAGCGCCCGAAGTCGAACCCGAACTAGCGCCCGGAGTCGAACCCCAAGTCGATCCCGAAGTAGAGTCCGAAGTCGGACCTGGAATCAGAGCCCGAGGAGGTCCTTGAGCCGGTCGCTCACCGACTCGTCTTCGGGTTCCTCCTGTTGTTTGCGCTCGCGGAGTTCCTGGAGGGCCGCCGTCTGCTCGTCGGTGCCCTCGCCGGTGCCCTCCTCGCGCTGGCCGCCCCGGAGTTTCTGGAGGCCGGAGACGGCGTCGTCGACGCTCTCGCTCCGTTTCGTGTTCGCCGCGTCCGCGTCCAGCCCCGAGATGTCGATGTCCTCGTCGGGCGTCTCGACTTTCAGTCGCTTGCCCTCGGTCTTCTCGACGCCGCCCCAGGTGAGGTCGGCGTCGGCCATCGCCTCGTCGATGTCCCGGCGGACCTGCTCGTCGGTGACGGTCTCGCCCCCGCCGGACGCGTCCGGCGTCGACCCGGCGGCACCGGCACCCTCAACGCTTCTCTCGCCGGCCGGCGCGGGCGTCCGGGAGAGGTGATGGGCCACGAGCGCCGCCCCCGTCGCGCCGCCGAGCACGGCGAGACCGACCGCGTAGACCCCGATGCCGACGGTGCTGTAGTCCGTCCCGGAGACGTTCCACTGCCGGGGGTAGGCGGCGACGAACAGGCCGACGGCGACGAGACAGACGGCCGATCCGGCGATACCGGCGTAGAGCGCCCGCCTGTCGACCGGCAGCAGGACCACGACGCTCGTGACGAACGCCGGCAGGCCGACCATCGCCAGCGCGATGGCGACCTCGCGGCGCTGCCAGAACGCCGCCGATCCCTCCGGAGCCGTCGCGCTCCAGAGAAACAACACCAGGCCTAGCGCCCCGAGCGCGATACCCCCGAAAAAGAGCCCGAACCCGGCGGGGATGTCGACTTCCCGGTCCGGTTCGCCGATGTACTGCCGGTAGAGGTTCGACAGCCGAGAGAAAACGGTTGTCTGGGGAGCCATACGCGAGGGCACGTAGCGGGTCCCTATCATTGTTGGGAACGGACCACCGGATCGCGCGGCCGTTGATGGGCCGTCACGGGACTGTCGAGCCGGCGGACCTGGCCGTCGTGTCGGGAGCGCCGACAGTCTTACGTCCCGAGTCGTTCCAGACGAAGACATGCCCGAGATGGAGATCAGCGAGGACCAACGCGAGTACATCGAGTCCCTGCGAGCGGAACTCGCGGCGGAACACGTCGACGGGTACGGGGTCGTCCGGCCGCGGGACGCCCTCCAGTTTCTCATCGACCAGTACGAGGACGGCGACGCCGCCGGGGATGCGGGCGAACCCGCGACAGACGCGGACGCGACGGTCGATACGGACACGGCGGGCGACACGGACACTGAGAACGGTGCCGACACCGGGGATGCCGACGAGGGCGCGGCAAGTGCCGAGAGCCGTCTCGATTCGATGATGAGCCTGCTAGACGAACACGACGACAAGTGGGAGGAGGTCGACGCCGAGGACGGCAAGTACGCCGTCACGCTCCCGGACGGGGAGACCGAACACGTCCGGACTAAAGACGACGTTCGGGCGACCCTGTTCAAGAACTACTAGGAAAACATCTGCCCCCACCCACACCCCCTCCGGCCTATTCCATTCCATCTCTATCCCGACGACGGGTCGCGGGGACCGCGCGCCGGTCGGTGACGGGGACGCGTGGCGCGGCAGGGGGCTGGGCGGCGACGGTCCGGTCTATCGCCCGCGCGAAGCGGTACTGCCGAGCGAGGAGCCACCCCCCGACGCCGGCCGCGCCGACCAGGAGGAGCGGTCGCGCCAGCACCACCGCCCAGAGCGCGAGGAAGGCCGCGAGACCGGCGACGCCCCGGCACCGGTCGGTGGGTTCTATTGAAGGCGAGGAGGACAGGGAGGCAATTGAAACTACTGATCGACGGCAGGACTGGTGTCCCCGGACCGAAGGCGGAGCAGCCCCGCCAGGTGTCGCGGACCGAGACCGACGGCGGTGTCCGCACACGGTCACGAGCCGCAATTACTAATTGAGTACGTACGAACTGGCCGGTAATGGTACAGTCGTGGCGGTACCGCATCATGAGCGTCCTCGGGACGGTCGGCCTGGTCGTCCTCGCCGTCGCCGTGGCGAACGAGCCCGTGGTCGTGGAGCTTGCGACCCGGCTCCCGCTGCTGGGCCGTCTCGATCCCGACTCGGCCACGGGGTCGGAGTTCCTCTTCGAGGCCGGGACGACGGCGCTGGTCGTAATCGCGTCGTTCGTGCCGCTTTTCAAGCCGCGCCCGCGACGCATCCTCGACATCGCCGAAATCGCGGGCAAACGGGCCTTTCTCGCCGTCATCGCGCTCGCGGCGATCGGCTACTTCGACTACACGTACCGGTTGCCGCGCCTGACATTGATCATCAGCGGGGGAGTACTCTTCGTCGCGCTCCCGCTGTATTTCGTGGTGATCCGTCGGCGGCCGACGACGGGGTCGGAACGGGCGATCATCGTCGGCGACGACCCCGAGACCGTGGCCGACATCCTCGCCATCGTCGACATTCCCGTGCTGGGGTACGTATCGCCGCCCTCGGCCTACTACGAGTACGACACCCCCGACATCGCCGCGCCGGAACTGGCCGACGGCGGCGTCACGGGGAACGAACTCGACAGTCTCTCGTGTCTGGGCGGCCTCTCGCGGCTGGACGAGGTGCTCGTCGAACACGACATCGACACGGTCTTCATCGCGTTCGCCCACCCGGACCGGGCGGAGTTTTTCGGCACGCTCGACACCTGTTACGAGCACGGCGTGACCGCGAAGGTACACCGCGACCACGCCGACGTGGTGCTGACCCACAGCCTCGACCCGGGAGAACTCGTCGAGGTCGACCTCGATCCGTGGGACCCGCAGGACTATGTGATCAAACGACTCTTCGACGTGGCCTTCGCCGCGACGGGGCTGATCGTCCTGTCGCCGCTGATACTCCTGATCGCGGCGGCGATCAAACTCGACGACGGCGGACCGATCCGCTACAGCCAGGAGCGCACCGCCGAGTTCGGGGACACGTTCCGGATCGTCAAGTTCCGGAGCATGATGCCGGACGCGGAAGCGGGGTCCGGGGCGAAGCTCTCGAACGAGGACGCCGGGGGCGTCGATCCGCGCGTGACCCGGGTCGGCCGCACCCTCCGGCCGACCCACCTCGACGAGATCCCGCAACTGTGGTCGGTGCTCGTCGGGGACATGAGCGTCGTCGGCCCGCGGCCGGAACGCCCGGAGCTGGACACCGACATGGAACAGTCGGCGGGCGAGTGGCGGAGTCGGTGGTTCGTCCGGCCGGGGCTGACGGGACTCGCGCAGGTCGAGCGAGTCACCGGGTACGATCCCGAACAGAAACTCCGCTACGACGTGGAGTACATCCGCAAACAGTCGTTCTGGTTCGATCTGAAGATCGTCGTTCGACAGGTGTGGCTGGTCCTCGGGGACGTGGTCGGGTACCTCGCCGATGACGGGTGAGACCACGAGCGGGACGTCGGAGCGCACCGCGAGCCACTGCCTCCCACTCCTGCCCGGGTGGGTCCGGTGGTCGCTGGTGCTGGCCGTCGGCGGGAGCATCTTCTATCTCTCGATCGTCACGGCCCCACCCGAGACCGTGTTCGACACTAGACCCAGGCTGGTCCCGCTCGACAAGTGGCGGCACTTCCTCGCGTACGCCGCGTTCGGTGGGGTGCTGGCGTACGCGACAACCGACCGGAAGCGACGCGCACGCAGGACCGCGGTGCTGGTCGTGGCCGCGACGCTGCTGTACGGCCTCGGCATCGAAGTCGGACAGTCGTTTCTCCCGGACCGGTATTTCTCGCTGGCGGACGCCTACGGGAACGCCCTCGGGGCGGCGTTTCTCGGTCCCTGGTACGCGGTCCGGCGACGCGTGGAGTTCGTCCCCGCCCGGGAGTGGATCCGGGAGCGGGTCGCCGGACGGCGAGCGGAGAAACCATGAGCCGGGGCGGAGGCTCGGGACTGACGGTCGGGATGAACTGTCGGGTGCTCGCGAAACCGACCCGGACTGGCGTCGGCCGCTACACCGGGCGACTGCTCGAATCGCTGGCCGCCCGGGCCGAACGGGACGCCGCGACGTACACCCTGTTCGGCGTCGGGCCGGACGACCCCGACTGCGAGTTCGACCGCGGGGGATTCGACGCCGTCCGGGACGCCGGCGAACCGGCCTGGGCTCACAGCGGCGTCCGCGCGCACCTCTGGGAGCAGTTCGAACTCCCCCGCCTGTGCCCGCGGTACGACCTCGACGTGCTACACACGCCTGCGGGTAATCCACCCGTCCTGGGGTCGGTCCCGCTGGTGACGACGATTCACGATATTTCGCCGGTCGTCCACCCGGAGTGGTTCGCGACCGGGTACGCGACGCTCTACCGGGCCGTGACGCCGCTCGCGGTCAGGCGGTCCGCGGCCGTCATCACGGTCTCGGAGTTCTCCGCGTCGGAACTGGCCGACGTCTACCCGTCCGCCGCCGGGAAGATTCGGGCGGTACACAACGGCGTCACGCCGCCGCCACCGGGGACCCCGCCGGCCGGTGTGTCGCCGTCGGCGGAGTTTCTGCTGTTCGTCGGGTCGGTCAACCCGCGCAAGAACGTCGAGGGACTCCTGACGGCGTACCGGCGCTACCGGGAGTCGGCCGACCGGCCGGCGAAACTCCTGCTCGCGGGCGCAGAGAACGACGTGTTCGCGACCCCGAAGATGCCGTCGGTCGACGGTGCGCACGCGCTCGGGTACGTCGACGACGCCGAACTCGGGTGGCTCTACCGGAACGCGCGCGCGCTGGTGTTCCCCTCGAAGTACGAGGGGTTCGGCCTCCCCATCCTGGAGGCGATGAGCGTCGGGACGCCGGTCGTCACCTCCGACCGGGGAGCGATGGCAGAAGTCGCCGGCGACGCCGCCTGCCTCGTGGACGCCGACGACCCGGGTGCGATCGCCGCGGGCATGGAGCGAGTCGACGCCGACCCCGAGTACCGGGAGACGCTCGCCCGGGCCGGGCGCGAGCGGGCGGAGGAGTTCACCTGGGAACGGACGGCCGAGCGAACCGCGGCCGTCTACCGCGATGTCGCCGATGGGGGGTGAAATCGACGGCCTTTTATCAGCTATCGGTTAATTTTCCGACCGTCCGAACCACGCAAACGATGAACCTCCTCCACGTCAGCAAGTTCTACTACCCGAAGGTAGGGGGGATCGAGTGGGTCGTCAGGCAACTCGCGAAAGGCATGACCGGCCCCGGAAACACGGTCCGGGTGCTGTCGTCGGTTTCGCGGGGGTTCGGGGGACGCCAAACGATCAACGGCGTCCGGGTCTCGAAGGCGGCCAGCGCGGGCGTGTTGCTGTCCGTACCCCTGGCCCCGACGTTTCCGCTCCACCTCCGGGCGGCGAGCCGCGACGCGGACCTCGTCCACTACCACCTGCCGGACCCGTTGTCGGTGACGTCACACCAGCTCGCCGCGTCGACCGACGCGCGGATCGTCGCCACCTACCACAACGACATCGTCCGGCAGTCGACGCCGCTGAAACTCTACCGTCCGGTCCTGGACCGGTTTCTCGACCGGACCGACCGGATTCTCGTCACCTCGCCGGCGCTCCGTGACCGGTCGGACTTTCTCGCCCCGTACACCGAGAAGTGTACGGTCGTGCCGCTGAGCATCGACCTCGACGAGTACGAGCCGGGGATCCCGCCGGCGAGCGACCTCCCCGTCAGCGGCGACCGGCCGGTCGTGCTGTTCGTCGGACGGCTCATCTACTACAAGGGCGTCGAATACCTGGTCGATGCGATGGCGCAGGTCGACGCGGACCTCCTCGTCGTCGGGGACGGCGAACGCCGCGAGTCGTTCGAACGGCGCGCCGAGGACCAGGGCGTCGGGGACAGAGTGTCGTTTCTCGGATACGTCTCCGACGAGACGCTGCACCACTGCTACGACCGGGCGGACGTGTTCGTCCTGCCGTCGGTCGCGCCGAGCGAGGGCTTCGGCATCGTCCAGCTCGAGGCCATGGCCTACCGGACGCCGGTCGTCAACACCGACATCCCCTCGGGCGTCCCCTGGGTGAGCCGCGACGGCGAAACCGGCCTCACGGTCCCCCCGGAGGACCCGGACAGCCTCGCGGCGGCCATCGAGACGCTGCTGGCCGACCAGTCGTTGCGGCGGGAGTACGGCGAGAACGCCAGACAGCGCGTCGAGGAACGGTTCAGCCGCGACCGGATGGTCAGGGAGACCCGCGCCGTCTACGAGGAACTGTTCGGGAGCTAGCCTCGCGCGGTCACCGGAACCCGGCCTCGATCGGCTTCCAGTCGAAGTTCAACGATTACCAGTGGAT
>PXRG01000031.1 GCA_003021105.1 Halobacteriales archaeon QS_1_68_17 | reverse complement strand
CCGAGAGCGTGCTCGTCACCTGCGGGTCCCAGCAGGCGCTGTACCTGGTCGGCCAGGCGTTCCTGGAGGACGGCGACGAAGTCGCGATCGGCGGGCCGATCACCGGCAGCCGGCGCGTCGCGGAACGCGCGCACTGACGGATCGCGGGGTCGTCCCCCGCGAGTCCCGCGCCCGTGGGGGCAAGGGGTGGCTCCGCGGATCACGGTCAGTCGTCGTCGGCGGTCGACTCCGCGGGCGACTCGACGCCGCCGCGCGGCCGGTCCGCGCCGGCCAGGCCGTACTCCCTGACCCGCCGCCTGAGCGCGTCCTTGTCCTCCCAGTTTTTGTACATGTTCGACTTGACCCGCATGGGGCCGCCGGTGTAGAACCGCTCGTAGAGTTCCTCCCGGCCGCCCATGCCGCCGATGGCCAGTTCGAACGCGAGCTTCTGGATTCCCATGCGCTCGCGGGCGTCGATGTCCTTCCCGCGGAAGTACGTCTCGACGTCGCCCCCGAGGGGATTCTCGGCTTCGAGGTCCTCCCAGGCCGGCACGCCGATGAGACCGCTGCCGCCCACGTCGCGGATGATCTCGATGATCCGCGGGTACATGTCCGGGAACGACGAGGTCACCGCCGACAGCGAGGTACCGTCGGGCACGACGTAGCCGGTGTCGCCGAACTCCGCCGCCTGGCACTCGCCGGCGACAATACACGAGCGGGTCTGCTCGATCGTGGTGGCGATCTCGCCGAGTTTCGCCTCGACCTGGAAGTACTCATCGACGCCGGTGCTCTCGGCGAGCATCATCGCCACGCCGAACGCGAACTCGGCTTTCGCGAGGTCCTTGATCGAGGTCTGGTGGAGCGCCATGTTCGTGTACGCCGTGTCCCGCCAGCCGTTCGCTACCTCGGGGTCGGCGTCGACGAACACCCGTTCCCAGGGGACGTGCACCTCGTCGAAGACGACGAAGCTGTCCATCTCGTCGAACCGGCTCGACAGCGGGTGGTTGCGGGCGTCGTTGCCCGAGAGGGAGGGCCGACAGATCTGCCGGACGCCGTCGGCCGCCGCCGGGACGGCGAACGCGAGCGCCTGGTCGGCCTCGTCGGGCGCGTAGAACCCGAACGGGTAGACCAGGATCTCCTCGGCCTGCGGGCCCAGCGTCGCCAGCATCCGCGCGCCGCTGACGACGATGCCGTCGTCGTCCTCGCCGACCTTCCGGAGCACGCCCGGCCGGTCGCCGCCGTCGTCGGGTAGCCGGAACGAGGACCCCTCGGTCCGGTCGATCTGTGGGTCGACGAGCGCGTGGGTCAGACAGACGTCGTTCTCCCGGCAGTACTCGTAGTAGTCGAGCACGTGCTCGCCGAAGTCGCGCTCGCCGGTGTCGAAGTGCTCGTGGCTGATCGCCATCCCGGTGACGCCGCTCGCCAGGAAGTCCGCCGCGCGCCCCGAAACCCCGCAGGTGTAGTCCATCCACAGCCGCGAGGCCTCGCGCCGCGCCTCGAGGTCGTCCCGGCTCTCCGGTCGCCTGTAGAAGACGCTGTACCGCTCGCCGTCCTCCTCGTAGGTCAGCGTCTCCCGGTGCTCGGGGTCGCGCTGGAGGTCGTACAGCTCCCCCTGGGTCTCGATCATCCCCCTGGTCGCCGGGTGAGTCGTCACGTCATCGATCCGCTCGCCCTTGTAGTACACCTCGCGCGAGTCCCGGAGACTCTGCACGTACTCCTCTTTGGTACGGAGTGGCATCCCACTCCCAACGTACCGGCGGAATTACTTAATTCTATGGCCCGGCCGGCGGCACGGTCGCTCCGTTGAGCGACGTCGGGCCGTGCCGCCGGCCACGGGATTCCGCCGGCGAAGGAATCGTTCCCCGCCCGGAGTGGCGGGGCCGTTCCGTTCAGAGGTTCGAGCGGCTCTCCCCGCCGTCGAGCAGGACCGTCTCGCCGGTCACGTACTCGGTGCGGGGACTCGACAGGAACGCCACCATGTCGCCGAGTCGGTCGGGGTCGCCCATCATCTCCAGGGGCGTGTCCGCGGTCCAGGCCGCCAGTCCCTCCTCGTAGGAGTCGTACTCGCCGCGGTCGACGGCCTGCTCGATCAGTTCGCGGATGCGACTCGTCTCGTGGGAGCCGGGCAACACCGCGTTGACCCGGACCTCCGGCGCGAGTTCCCGGGAGAGGGTCTTCTCTAGACCGACGACGCTCATCCGCACCGAGTTCGACAGCACCAGCGAGTCGATGGCCTCCTTGACGCTCTTGGAGGTGATCGTGACGACGGTGCCGCCGTCGCCCGCCCGCAGGTGGTCGGCGGCCTCCCTGACCGTCCGGACGACGCTCATCACCAGCAGGTCGTAGGCCTCCTGCCAGTCCTCGTCGGTCGTCTCCAGGAAGGGACCGCTCGGCGGCCCGCCCGCCGAGGTGACCAAGTGGTCGATACCGCCGAACTCCGCGACGGTGCGCTCGACCAGCGCCTCGATGTCGTCCGCCTCCGTCAGGTCGCCGGGCTGGGCGACCACCTCGCCCTCGGCGACCGCCCGGATGTCGGCGGCCGCCTCGTCGAGGCGGTCCTCGTCCCGGCCGTTGATGACGACGTCGGCCCCCTCGCGGGCCAGCGCCGCCGCCGACGCCTTCCCGAGTCCGCTGCTCGATGCCGTCACGAGTGCCGCGTCGCCGCTGATCTGCAGGTCCATACAGCCCGTATTCCCCCGGTCCACATTAAAGTATGCCGGGCCCGGCGGCCGGGTGCTCGTCGGCGTCGGCGGCCGGCCGGCGGAGTCGCGGGAGTCCCCGCGAAGCGGACGGAACGGCCGCGACGTCGGCAATGGGGCCGGGGAAAGATTAATATCGAAATACCGAGACTGTTTGTGTGTTCATGCCTAGCAAGTCAGACGTCATCGACGCGTGCGAGACCGGGGACGTCGAATCGGTACGGATGCTGTTCGTCGACAACGCCGGCATCCCGCGGGGGCGGGTGGTTCCGGCCGACGAGGTGGCCGACGTGATAGACGAGGGCGACAACTTCCCCGCCATCCTCATGTCGTTCAACGCGCTCGACAGACCGGTTCCGGGCGGCGTCTTCGGCGTCTCCGGCGAGTTCACGATGCACCCCGACCCGGAGACGTTCAGGCGGTTGCCCTACGCCGACGGGGGGGCGGTCATGCTGTGTGACCTGGCGGGCCTGGACGGCGAGCCGTTCGACGCGGACCCGCGGACCCGTCTCCGGGAGTTCGTCGCCGACTGCGCGTACACGCCGGTGGCCTCCTTCGAGAGCGAGTTCTACCTCCTGGAGGAGACCGACGACGGCGACCTCGTCCCGCCGGCGGACACGCCGGTGTTCTCGGCCGACGGGATGCAGGCCACCCACGGCATCGTCCACGAGATGATGGGCGCGCTCCGCGCCCAGGGCATGCACCCCGAGATGTACTACCCCGAGTACGGCCCCGGCCACCAGGAACTGGTGATCGAACACGGGACGGGCGTCGCGGCGGCCGACCTGCAGGTGCTCAAAAAGCAGACCATCAAGGGCGTCGCCAGCAACCACGGCAAACACGCCACGTTCGCGCCGATGCCGGCCCCGGAGGTCCCCGGCGTGGGCTGTCACCTGAACGTCTCGCTGTGGCAGGACGGCGAGAACGCCTTCTACGGCGAGGGCGGCGGGACCGACCTGGGCGAGGGCTACGCCGTCTCCGACCTCAACCGCCACTTCGTCGGCGGCGTCCTCGAACACGGCCGGGCGCTGGTCGCCCTGACCGCGCCGACCACGCTGTCGTACAAGCGCCTCGTACCCAACAACATCGCCTCGGCCTTTACCGCCTGGGGACCGGACAACCGGGAGTGTATGGTCCGGGTGCCGTCGCTGAACTCGCCCGACGGGGCGCGCATCGAGTTCAAGGCCTCCGACAACACCTCGAACCCCTACATCGCTCTGCTGGGGATCCTGGCGGCGGGGATCGACGGGATCGAACGGGAACTCGATCCCGGCGAACCGCTGGACTACAACCCGGCGGTGCTCTCCGAGGCGGAACGCGCGGAGATGGGGATCGAACCCGTCCCGGCCCACCTCGGGGAGGCCGTCGACGAACTCGAAGCCGACGACGTGCTCCGCGAGGCGATGGGCGAGCGCCTCTTCGAGTCCTACGTCGAGGTCAAGCGCAGCCAGTTCGAGGCCCTCGAGGACGCCGCGACCGCCGAAGAGGCCACCGGGGCGGAGATCGACCAGTTCGTCCGGACGTTCTGATCCGGCGATCAAACTATAAGGGAACGGGGGCATTTCTCGTCACGTATGGGCATCGCCACCCTCGGGCACGTCGAACTGCGGTGTACAGACGTCGAAGCGTCCCGCGATCACTTCCACGACGTCCTCGGGATGGAAGAGTCGCTCCGCGAGGACGGGCGGATCTACATGCGGGCCTGGGGCGACTGGGACACCTTCACGCTGGCGCTCGTCCCGGCAGGAGAGAGCGCGGTCGGGCACGTCGCCTTCCAGGTGGAGGAGCCGGCCGACCTCGACCGGTACGCCGACCGCATAGAGCGGGCGGGCCACGAGGTCGAGTGGCTCGATCCCGGGGCCGACCCGGGCCAGGGCGAGGCGATCCGCTTTACCGAACCCGGCGGCCACCGGATCGAACTCTACCACGAGATGGAGCGGGCCGACGTGCCCCCGGAGAAGCGGTCGGACCTCAAGAACCAACCGCAGGTGTACGTCGACCGCGGCGTCGGCGTGCGCCGGATCGACCACGTGAACCTCAAGGTCCCCGACGTCGACGCCTCGACGGAGTGGTTCCGGGAGGTCCTGGAGTTCGAGTTGCGCGAGCAGCTCGTCCTCGACGGCGACCGCGCGGCGGCCTGGCTGAGCGTCTCGCCGCTGGTCCACGAGGTGGCGTTCGTCGACGCCGACGAGAGCGCGCTCAACCACCTCGCGTACTACCTCAAGGCCGAGCGGGAACTCTACCGGGCGGTCGACGTGCTCAAGGACAACGGCGTCGAGATCCTCGAGGGGCCGGGCCACCACGGCATCAGTCAGGCGATGTTCCTCTACCACGACGAACCCTCGGGTAACGAGATCGAGGTGTTCGCGGGGGGCTATCTCATCTTCGATCCCAACTGGGAGCCGGTCACCTGGACGGAGGAGGACCTGCCCGAGGCGGTCGCGTGGTGGGGCGAGACCCGGCCGTTCAGCGGGGCCGACGACGACGAAGCCGACGAACTGATGGAACGCGAGTAGCGAGCGGCCCCCCTGTTTTATTACGCGACCGGGTGGTAGACCGGGTATGCGCGCGTACGACGAGCCCGAACTCCTGTTGCGGGACGGGCGGGTTCGCGTGATGGACGACGACCGCACCGTCGCCGAGAGCGTCCTGTTTCGCGGGTCCCGGGTCGCGGCCGTCGGCCCGGCCGACGAGGTGGCCGACGCGGCGACCGACCCCGCGGTCGTCGACCTCGACGGCCGGACGGTCCTGCCGGGGTTCAACGACGCTCACACGCACCTCTTCTCGATCGGCATCGAACTGATGGAGACGGATCTCTCGGCGGCCGAAACGAGACGGGAGGCCCTCGACATGCTGGCATCGAACGCCGCGGAGACCCCCGACGGCGAGTGGGTCCTGGGGTTCAGCTACGACGAGAGCACCTGGCCCGCCGGCGAGCGGGAGTACCTGATCCGGGACGAACTCGACGCGATCACCACGGCCCACCCCGTCGCCGCCACGCGGGTCGACGGCCACACCGTCTCGGTCAACTCCCGGGCGCTGGAGACCGTCCCCTTCTCGAACGACGAGGACGTGATCGAGGAAGGGGGGACGCCGACCGGGCGGGTCGTCGAGGACGCGGCCTGGGAGGTCAAAGCCGCCTCCTACCCCGACCCCGACCGGGCGCGGGAGGCGCTGCTGGCGGCCACGGACCGGTGTCACGAACTCGGCATCACGTCCGTCCAGACGATGGCGGGGCTGACCGCGGTCCGGGAGACCGGCAGCGTCGACATGGAGGCGCTGTTTGCCGCCTGGCGGCGCGACGAACTCGACCTGCGGGTCACCTACTACGCCCGCGCCGACCAGGTCGAGTCGCTGGTCGACCTCGAACTCCCGCGCGGGTTCGGCGACGACCGCCTCCGGATCGGCGGGATCAAGACCTTCTCCGACGGTGCCATCGGGGCACAGACGGCCAACCTCCACGGCGAGTTCGCCGACGATCCCGGCAACGGCGGCACGATGGTCAACGACGCCGACCAGCTCCGGGAGTGGTACCGGCGGGCAGCCCGCGCTGGCGCGCAGGTGGCGACCCACTCCATCGGCGGCGCGGGCATCGACGTCGTCGTCGACCAGTACGCGGCCGTGATCGAGGAGTGCGACCTCGACGACCACCGCTTCCGGATCGAACACCTGGAACTGGCGACCGACGAGGCGCTCGACCGCATCGCGGACCTCGGGGTCGTCGCCAGCATGCAGCCGAACTTCCTCCAGTGGTCGACCGAGGGCGGCCTCTACGAGTCCCGCCTCGGGACCGGGAACCTGCCCCGAAACAACCGGTTCGCCGACGTGCTCGACGCCGGCATCCCCCTGGCGTTCGGCAGCGACAAGATGCCCCCCGGGCCGCTGTACGGCATCCGCCACGCCGTCACCGCCGACCACGACACCCAGCGGCTCTCGGTCGACGAGGCCGTGACCGCGTACACGCGCGGGGCCGCGTACGCCGAGGCCACCGAGGACCGGAAGGGGACCCTCGAACCCGGGATGCTCGGCGACGCGGTGATCCTCGACGGCGACCCGTTCGCGGGCCCGGCACACGTCGCCGACACCGAGATCGCGGGGACCGTCTTCGACGGCGAGGTCGTCTACCGGGCGTTCTGAGCCGCCGCGACGGGGGATCACGGGTCGACCGGCCAGCGGGGTGTGACGACCGTCGAGCGGACCGGGTTTCCGAAAACCGAACCGTCCGTCAGCGGCCGTACGCGCCCCTATGACGGGCCTCCGCCGAAATCGTACACCCCTGACACACTCGGCCGCCCCGCGAAGGAGTGCGAACGGCGACGGTCGGATCGCACACCGCCCGAAGTTCGGCACTCGGGAACAACCGCGAACGGCCGGCCGATATCGGCTCACCCGGTTCGCCACGGGCGAACTTTTATTATCTACCGCACGGGGTGACGTCGCATGGAGCGACCGAACGACGGGGCGATCCTGCAGACGACGGACGCCTCGCTGGGGATTTTCGCCCGGATCAAGGACCGCGGCGGCGCGACGCTCGGCCAGCTGGTCGCGGAGACGAGACGGGCGAAAAGCAGCGTCTACGCTCACCTGCAGACGCTCCGGGCGAACGACCTCGTGACCAAGGAGGGCGAGACCTACCACGTCGGATTGCGGACGCTGGGGTACGCCGAACAGGCCCGGACGCGCAAACCGGAGTACGACCTCGCCCGGGCGGCGGTCGACGACCTGGTCGAGCGGGTCGGCGACGAGTCGGGGTTCGCGGTCGAGGAGAACGGCCGCGCGATCCTGCTGTACAACGCGGCGAACGTCGGCGGCGCGACCTTCCGGATCGGCGAGGACGGACCGATGCACGCGACCGCCTCCGGGCAGGCGATGCTCGCGGCCTATCCGGACGACCGGGTCGCGGAAATCCTCGACTACCGCGGCCTCTCGTCGCCCTCGGAGCGGGCGATCACCGACCGCGACGCCCTGTTCGACGAACTCGAGGCGATCCGGTCGCGGGGCTACTCGGTCGTCGACCAGGAGTTCGTCGAGGGGATGCGGTCGGTCGGGACGGCTGTCCGGTACCCCGACGGCCGGGTCTTCGGCGCGCTCCACGTCTCGGCCCCGGCCTACCGCGAGAGCAAAGACCAGTTCCGGGACGCCGTCGCCGACGTGCTCCTGTCGGCCGGCGAGGCCCTCGAATCGGAGATCGCACGGGCGACGCAGTAAGCACGCGCCCGGCCCGGTCGTTCCGCTCTGGCGAACTCCGGGCGACCGTGGATTACACTACTATGCCCGTAACGGCCGGTCCGGGGCGATCCAGCGCGGGGGAGCGAGCCGCCGACACCGATATTGAATATATTTTATTGTAATATTTGGACGAGAGCGCCAGGGGAGCCACGGACGACCGCGACCGCGACGGATCGCGGAGAGAAACGGTCGATAGGAGGCGTTTTCCCCGGAATATCGGGGTCTAGTCCCGGAATAGCGATGGTGAGAACCGTCCGTCCCGCCGGGACGGCCGCGGGGCGCTCGCGGGGGACCGATCGTGATCTTTTTCGACCTCGATAGAGCCTGTTTCGGCCATTCAACCGATCCGAGCGACCGGAAAACCGGCCAGCGCGACCGGTCGACCGCCGCCGCAATTCTGTTGGCGACCGAACGGCCATTTATACAATTAATTTTGTTAGCTTGGGTCCAGTCGGTGGCGACGGGCGTCCGCGTCGACCTACGATTCCGGCGGGTTCGCCAGCAGGTCCCGCATCCGCGATTTCGCGTCGGCCCACCCGGCCTCCCGGCCCGGTTCGTACTCCGTCGGGGCGAACGCTTCGCGGACGTATTCGCGCCCGGTCGCCACGTCGTCGAGCGCGCCGGTCGCCACCGCCTGGGTGAGGACGTTGCCGATAGCCGTCGCGTCGGCCGGGCCGGCGAACACGGGGCGGCCGACCGCCGACGCGAGGAGTTCGCAAAACAGGTCGTTCCGGACGCCGCCGCCGCCCAGGTGGAGGCGGTCGGCGTCGACGCCCGCGACGTCCAGCAGTTCCTCGACGGCCAGCGCGGTCCTGGTCGCCAGGCTCTCGAAGATACACCGGGTCAGTTCGCCGCGGTCGCCGGGCGGGCGCTGGCCGGTCGCCTCGCAGTAGGCGCGGATGCGCGCGGGCATCTCGCCCTCGATGTCGAACCGGTCGGCGTCGGGGTCGACCAGCGGGCCGAACGGCTCCGCCTCGCGGGCGGCCGCGACCAGTTCCTCGTACGCGAGCGGGCCGGTCCCGTCCCAGGCCTCCCGGCACTCCTCCAGCAGGAAGAAGCCGGTGACGTTCTTCAGAAAGCGCACGCTGCCGTCGACGCCGAGTTCGTTCGACGCGCCGGCGGCGAACGCGCGGTCGTCGATGCGCGGGGCGTCGAGTTCGACGCCCGGGATGAACCAGGTGCCGGTGCTGAGAAACAGCCGTCCCTCGCCGGCGAACGGGAGCGCGGCCACGGCCGCGGCAGTGTCGTGGCTGGCCGTCGAGACCAGTTCCGGCGTGCTCTCCGTGTCGCCGGCGATGTCCGGATCGAGCGTCCCGAGGGTCGCGCCCGCGGGTTCGACCGCCGGCAGCGGCCCCGTCGGGAGGTCGAGTTCGTCGAGCAGCCCCTCGGCCCAGGTCCCCGACCGCGGGTCGAGCATCTGGGTCGTCGACGCGATGGTCCGCTCGCCCGCCGGCCGGCCGCCCAGGAGAACGGAGAGCAACTGCGGGGTCATCAACAGCCGGTCGGCCGCTTCGAAGGTCTCCCGCTCACGGGTGACGAGGTGGTGGTACTGCCAGAGCGTGTTCGGCGTGTTCCAGTGGTTGATACCCGTCGCCTCGAAGATCTCCCGGCGGGTCAGCCGGTCGAGGATCTCATCGCGCGTCGAGGTGACCGCGGGGTCCCGGTAGGAGGTCGGGGCCCGGAGCAAGGACCCGTCGGCCAGCAGGCCGAAGTCGACCCCCCAGGTGTCGATCCCGACGGTTTCGACAGCACCCCGGGCGTCGGCCCGCTCGATGCTCCGGACGATCCCCGACAGGAGGTGCTCGACGTCCCAGACGTACCGGCCGCCGCGCTCGACGGGACGGTTGTCGAACCGGTGGACCTCGTCGACGGTCAGGCCCCCGTCGAACCGGCCGACGTACGCTTTGCCGCCGTTGGCACCCAGGTCGATGGCGAGGTGTCCCATGTCCCCGGCAACGGAGTCATCCGGTATCAGTGTTCGTCCCGGCAGGGCGGTACCCGACCGCGAGCGCCGCGAACGACCCGGCCGATCCGGAGAGCCGGTGCCTTCACGGCCCGATGATGCCCTTCCTGCGGAACACGTACCCCAGTCCCCCGCCCCCGAGGACGCCCAGTCCCAACCCGAGCGCCACGGGATTGCCCGTCGCGTACCCGAACAGCGCGAGGAGGCCGCCGAACCCCGCGAGCAGCAGGTAGACCGTTGCCGACGGGATCCAGGAACTCATGGTTGGCGCGAGCACCCCGGGGCCGAAAGCCGTTTCGATCGTCGCTCCCGTCCGCTCCCCGTGCGCTACCGCGTACCCCGGGCCGGTCGGCAGGGGCGAATTCCGGAATCCGGTCGGCGGGAACTCGACCCGGCGGCTCCGATCCATACGTCAACCGTCAGGTCTCGCCGGATCGATCGCGTGTCCGGCGAGCAACACGTATCCTCAGTATGGTATTCTGGCTGTCCTGAACCAGGTTTTCCCACGCGGGCGGCGTACCGGCCGTGTGCGATTGCTCCAGATCTCGGTCCCCGAGGACCAGCACGACCTGATCCTCGACGAACTCCGGGACCGGCAGTTCGGGTACATCGTGACGGAGGGGGCCGCCGACCAGGACGGGCGGTACGTCGTCCAGTTTGTGGTGCCGGCCGACGCCGTCGAGCAAGTGCTGGACGACCTGGAGGCCGCGGGGTTCGACAGGAGCGTCTACACCGTCTCGCTGGACGCGGAGTGCGCCAGTTTCGAGCACCTCGCCGCGGCGCTGATCCCGACGGCCGCCGCCGCCGGCATCGGTATTGCCTGGCGGGAGTTCACCGTCGGGGTCGGGGCGGTCGTGTTGCTCACGCTGACCGTCGTCGCCAACGCCGCGCGTACGCCACGTTGCTGTACCTGGACTACCGGTCCGACGACCCCGAGGAGGGGCTGTTCTCGGCTCCCGCCCCGGGACGGGCCGTGGTCCTCGGACTCACCGGCCTCGTCGTCCTCGGGGTCGTGCTGGCAGCCGGGGCCGGGTTCTACGAGCAGGCGTCGTTCGAACGGCCGGTCAACGCCGCGGCCTCGAACGTCCTCCAGGAGGAGCGATACCGGGGGCTCGGGATCACCGCGATCACCGTCGAGTACCGCGGCTCGGCGGCACTGTTCGAACCGACGACCGTCACGGTCGCGGTCAGCAAACGACCGACCGGGAGTTCCCGGACCTGCCGGACGTGCTCGCCCGCCGGATCGCGGACCGGACCGACCAGCGCGTGACCGTCCAGGTCCGGTATGTCGACTACGACCGGTCCAGCAGTCGGGGGTAGCTCCCGGGAACGGACTCTCGGAGTCAGGGGACCCACGGGCTCCACGGGGCCCACGAGACCCACAGGACCTACGGGGCCCACGAGACCCACAGGACCCACGGGAGCCACGGGACTCGCGGGACCCACGGGAGCCGCGCGGACCGCGTGGAATCGCGGACGGTGCCCGAACGCGGAAACCGCCGGAGCGACCCGGACGTGGAACCGGGGAGAGCCACCCGGAGCCATGCAGACCCGCAAAGAGCCGGCCGAGAGCGGAAAAGTTAGGGGACCATCAGCCGACGGCGGAGACATGGCCGCGGACGACCAGTGGGTCGCACGCCGGTTCGTCGGGGTTACCTTCCGGGTTGCGCTCGGCCTGTTCCCGCTTTTGTTCTCGGTCAACACGGTCTGGCTCGACCCGGCCCGGCCCGCCTGGCAGGTCGCCGTCGCGGCCGCCGCCCTCGCCGTGCCGGCCGGCGTCGAGTTCGTCGCCTCCGACCGGAACGTCGGGGCTTTGGAGGAGTTCGTCGTCGGCGTTTTGCTGTTCTGGCTGGTGGCGACGGCCGCGCGGGCGGGCGCCGGCTGGCTCGGTGCGACGCCGGGCACGGTCGAACTGGTCGGGATCGTCCTCCTCGCGGAGGGGTACGTGATCTCGTATCTGCTGATCTACGCCGGGTGGGGCAGGCGGCTCCGCGAGTCGCTCGGGTAGTGCCGGGGCGGGCAACGGCTTTGTCCGTCCGGTCCCGAGACCCGGGTATGCCGACCGTCGAGTTCCGGGACACGACCGTCGAGTGCGAGGAGGGCGCGGTGTTGCGCGACGTGTTGCTGGCGGCCGGCGAGTCGCCACACAACGGCCGCTCGAGTGCGATCAACTGTCGCGGCCACGGGACCTGCGGGACCTGCGCGGTCGCGGTCGAGGGGGCGGTCAGCGACCGGACGGCCCGGGAGTCGGCGCGGCTCTCGGTCCCGCCCCACGACCCGGCGTCGGGGCTTCGGCTGGCCTGCCAGACACGCGTCGAGGGGGACGTGACCGTCCGCAAGTACCCCGGGTTATGGGGGCACCGCGTCGACCGCGGGGACGGGTAGGTTCCGGGAGCGGACGTCCGCGGGCCGCAGGCAGCCGAAGGAACCAAGCCCGTCGGGGGCCTCGCAGGAGTGATGGCAGACGCGGGCCGCGACCCCGAGTTCACCGAATCCGACGTGCTCGACGTCTTCACGTCCCGGGACGACTACGCAGAACCGCTGACCGCGACCGAGGTAGCCGACGTGCTCGGATGCTCGCGGCGGACGGCGCTGAACAAACTCAACGCGCTCGAAGAGCGGACGGACCTGACGAGCAAGAAAGTCGGCGGGCGGAGCCGCGTGTGGTGGATCCCCGTCCCGGTCGAGGACTGACTCCGGTCGCGGGAACTTACGATCCGACGTCCGGTGCCCGCCAGCTACGTGTCGGGGAGTCACGACTCCTCCGTCCGGCTGTCACGTTCGGCTGCAGGGTAGTGACGGGATAGCTTCCGCGTCGCCAACGCCTTTCAGCCGGTGTGTGGATAGGCCGGCCGGATGAACGGACGTTCGCTGTTCACGGTTCTCGTCGTGCTGGCCGTGACGACGACGGCGGTACCGGTCGCCGGGAGCCACGCGCCGTCCGCCCCCGCGGCGGACGCAACCGAGCGTCACCCACCCCCCGGCCCGGCGCACACCGGCGGGGCCGTGCAGGCGGCCGAGCCGCCCGGCGTCTCCGGCGGACAGCTGACCAACGCGACGGCGCTGGTCGCCGCCCACACCGACGCGGTCGTCGCGGCGGGGTTCGTCTCGACGACCAACGCCAGCGGGACCGTCCTGCGAAACGGCATCCGCCTCGACGTCGAATCCGAGCAGGAGACGACGGTCGCACCCGATCGGTCGACCTACCGGCGGACCCGGACGACCGTCGCCGGGCCCGGGCGGCGGGTGGTCGACGCCTGGGCCGACGAGCGCGTCGAGTACCAGCGCCGGACACTGGAGTCCGGCACGGTCAGGTTCGACAGCCGCGAGCCACGGCCCTCGCGCGAACTGGCGGGCGGACTGGTACTCGAACCGCTGCTCCGGGGCGCGGAGTTCACCGTCGAAACGGTGACGGAGACGCCGAACGGGACCCGGATCGTGCTCGTCGCGGACGAGGTAGCCGACGAGGCGGCGATCCGCGAGTCGCTCCCGGCGGAGGTCGGGAACGTCTCCGGCTTCGAGGCGCGGGCCGTCGTCGACCCCGACGGCCGGATCCACTCGCTGAATGCGACCACCGACTACGAACTCCGCGGCCGGACCGAATCCAGCAGCCTCACCTACCGGCTCCGGGAGACGGGCACTACCACGGTGCCGGAGCCGACCTGGCTGGACAGCGCCCGCGAGGCCGCGAACGCGGCCGGCGGCTCGCGCGGGTAGAGGGCTGGATCAGGCATCCCGGCCGTCCGGGTCGTCGAGTGCGTCGGTCAGCCCCCAGTCGGCGGCCCGCTGGCGTGCCTCTTCGCGGGCCTGTTCGCGGATCGCCTCGATTTTCTCCGTGTCCGCGAGGAACGACTCGACAGCGCCGTGCCGGTCGGGCGCGTCCGCGGTGCCGGCGCGGTCCGGCGGCTCCCTGACCCGGCCCGCCGGCGCCGCCTCCCTCGTCCGGGCGGCCAGGTCCGGATCGTCCGCGAGCCGCTCGGCCGGCATCCCCGGGGGTACCCGCAACGCCTCCGCCACCGAGATTCCCTCGAAGGCACTTCTATCGACAGCGTACAGGTCGACCCCGTACGGGCCGGGCGTCGCGGCGTCCGCGAGCGCGGGCGGTCCGCCGCGGTCCGAACCGGTATGGTACGCGAGAACCGGGATGCCGCCTTCGAAGGTAATAACTGCCGGCTCGCCGCCGTCGAGCAGGAGCGCCTCCTGGGGTTCGAGCACGACGTAGCCGGTCAGTTCCCGGTCGAGCGCGCTCCGGAACCGGTCGGCGACGGCCCCCGCCTCGCCGGCGCGCACGTCGATCCGGTCGGCCGCCGTGCGGTAGGCCTCGGCGGCCGCCGACCCCGGCGCGTGGGCCAGCAGCGGTTCGCCGGTCCTGCGGGCCGCCCCGGCGGCGTCGCTCTCGGGGACCGTCGCCAGCGTCGGCCCCCCGAAGTACGACGCGGCGCGGTCGGCGATCCGGTCGACCGCGGCCGGGTCGGTCACCCTGTTGAAGATGACGCCCGCGGTGTCGGTCCCGTACGAGCGGGCGTACTCCTGGACCTTCAACCCGTCCGAGAGGGCGGGAATCGTCGGCTGGAGCACGAGTACGGCCCGGTCGGCGAGCACGACCGGCAGGACGGCGGCCTTGCTCCCCAGGGCCGCCGGCGAGTCCAAAAGGAGGACGTCGGCGTCGGCCGCGAGCGTCGCCACCGCCGCCCGCAACCGCCCGGGGTCGGCGTTCGCAAACCCCGCGAGGCTCGTCCCGCAGGGGACCACCCGCATCCCGAACCGCTCGTAGGTCGCCGCCTCGACCGGCGGCCCGCCCGGGGCGAGCACGTCGTGGAGCGTCGTCTCCACGTCGGCGAGGCCGGCGTGGAAGAGCAGGTTCGCCATCCCCGTGTCGGCGTCGACGACCGTCACGTCGTGGTCGTCCGCCAGCGCCATCCCGAGCGCGAGCGTGCTCGTGGTCTTCCCGGTGCCGCCCTTCCCGCTGGCGACCGCGAACGCCTCGACCATCGGGCGGATTTCTGTCGGGATCACGCATAAAATTTCGCCTCCGTTCGCCCGGAATCCCCGCTCCGCGCTCACCGCGGCACGAACACGGTGGACGGTTCGCGGGTGACGGTCCCGTACTCGGCGTCGGCGACGGCGGTCGGTCGGTCGCGGTCGGCGTACCGCGACCGGAGGCTCGCCCGCACGGCGTCGCGGACGCAGGCCCGGGTCGCTTTGCCCAGCGTCGTCGCGCTGCCGGCGAAGCGGGTCGGCTCGCCCTCCGGATCGCACCCGACGGCCACCGCGTCCGAGGTCGTCCCCGTGAAGCCGGCTGTCCCGAGCAGCGTCGCGGTCTTCGCCTCGACGGCGGTCGCCAGCAGCGACGGGAGCGCGCCGTCGTCGAGCGCCCGGTCGGTGACCACGACGAGATTGACCGTGCCCGGCGGCGCGGCGTCGTGGTCGGAGTCGGCGTCCTCCGGGTCAAGGGCTCCGCCTTCGACATCGGGATGGCCCGAATTGCGGGCGTCGCCGTCCGGGTCGACCGGATTGCGGGCATCGGGGTCAGGATCGCCCGCGTCGGTGGCTTCACCGTCGAGGGGCAACGCGGCCGGGTTCGACAGCCCGGCGGTCGCCACGACCGTCACCGGCCCGGACCGGGCGCCGCGGGCGTGTGCGAGGTCGACGCCGGTCAAAAACACCGGTCCCCGGCCGTCGAAGCCCGCCCGATCGAGCCGTTCGGCGGCGTAGCGTTCCAGGTCGGACCGGTCGAAATCGGCCGGGACCGAGACGTTGTACGCCGCGTCGGCGACCCGGATGCCGCCACGCACGCCAGTCGAGAGCCAGCGCGCGCCCGCCCGGCCGACACGGAGCACGCCGGCCTCGACGGTGTGTTCGATCACAGGAGCGCGTCCAGCAGCCGGTCGTTCTCCCCGGGCGTCCGGACGGCCGCGCGGAGGTGCGCGTCCAGCCCGCGGAACGTCCGGGCGTCCCTGAGTTCGATCCCGTGTCGCCGTGCCCGGTCGAGCACCTCGTCGACCGGTTCGTCCGGCTCCAGCAGGAGAAACGGCGCGTCCGACGGCCACACCTTGAACCGCTCGCCGAGTCGCTCCCGGAGCCGGTCGCGCTCGCGCCGGACGCGCTCGCGGGTCGCGGCGACGAATCCGTCCGCGCGCAGGCAGTGTGTCCCGACGGCCGCGGCCGGCCACCCGAGCGACCAAGTGAGCCGGGCGGTCGCCAGGCGGTCGCGGTCCCGCCCCGCCGCGACGGCAAACCCCGCGCGCAACCCGGGGAGGCCGAACACCTTGGTGAGCGAGCGCGCGACCACGACGCCCTCGCGGCCGGCCAGTGACGGCTCGGCGGTGAAATCCAGGAACGCCTCGTCGGCCAGAAGCGTCGTCCCGGCGGCCCGACAGCGGTCGGCGAACGCCCGTAGCCGGTCGGGGTCGGCGGCCTCGCCGGTCGGGTTGTTCGGGTTGCAGACGACCGCCATCGAGTAGCCGGCCGGATCGGCGTCCAGCAGATCGTCGTGGGCGACGAAGGCGGGGTCGCCCCCCTGCAGGCGGACCTCGCGCGCGTACTCGCCGAAACTCGGGGACGGGACCAGCACCGACTCGCCCGGCCGGACGGCCGTCCCAATCGCCAGCCGGATGGCCGCCAGCCCGCCCGGGGTCGGGACGACCTGCCCGGGCGCACAGCCGAGGTAGTCGGCCGCGGCCGCCCTGAACTCGGGGTAGCCGTCCGGCGGGTAGCGCCGGGAGCCGGCCAGCGCCTCGCGGTAGACCCGCGGGACGCCCTCGGGCGTCTCCGGGTTCGTGTTCGCGCTGAAATCGAGGACGTCCGGGTCGTCGCTGCTGCCGTGGGGCACCCGCCCGTCGGCGTCCGCGCCCTCCGCGGCCCCCGCGTCCCCCGCGCCCGCGCCAGCCTCCCGGAGTGCGTCGACGGCGTCCGGATCCATGGATGGAGTTGCGAGATGACGCCGATATAGCTTTCGTCGGCCGGCGACAGTCAGCGGTCGGTTGCGTTAGGCAGCCGACGGGGGGCCGCCAGTCCCGGCCGCCAGTCGGTCGCCGGTAGCCGCAGGTCCCGGCCGCCGATCAGCCGTCGGCACAGAGCCGTTCGGCCACGGCCGCGTCGGCCCGTCGATTGACGTTGACCGCCAGCCGCGCGTCCCACGAGACGGTCGTCCGCTCGGGGCCGTCGCCGACGACGTTCAGGCCCGCCGGCGCCGCTTCGGTACCGTCGCGGTCGAGGGTCCGGTCGACGCTCACGCCGAGCGCGCGCTTGAGCGCCGCGGGGACCGCCACCGTCAGCGACCCGCCGTCGTGGGCGGCCAGCGCGCGGTCGACGGCCGCGGCCGGCAACAGCGGGAGGTCCGAGACGACGGTCGCGACCGGCGGCGAGACGCGCGGGTCGTCGAGCGCGACCCGCAGGTCGGAGACGTAGCCGTCGCCCGGCGTCTCGATGACGGGACAGTCGACGTGGGTGCGGGTCACGGGAGTGTGGGACGAGACCACCGCGAAGACGTCGTCGACGCGGCTGGCCGCGAGCGCGCCGGTGACGCGGTCGACCATCGGCCGGCCGCAGACCTCGAAGAGCGGCTTCTCGACCGGGGCGTCGAGCCGGGTGCCCTTCCCGCCACAGATCACAAGCGCGTCCACGCGACCACCCCCGCGTGGAGCGCGGCGACCCGGGCGGCCTCGTGTGCCGCCCCGAGCACGTCGCCGCTGACGCCGCCGAGGCGGGCGCGCGCCCACCTGCCGACCGCGAGCGCGGCGGCGACGGCGGCGGCGACCGCGACCGCACCCCCGGCCGACGGCCAGGCCAGCACCGTCGCGGGGAAGGCGGCGACCGCCGGCGCGAGGAGGTCGCCCCGACCGGCGGGGGCGGTGAGCTGCGATCCCAGCCCCTCGTGGGCGGCGTCGCCGAGACAGACCAGCGCCGCGACGCCGAGGTTCGCGCCCACCTCCGCGGCGACCGCCAGGCCGACCGCGACCCGGGATGGCAGGCCCGCGAGCGACAGGCCGGCCAGCGCGAGGCCGGCGACCGCCACCGCGACCGCCAGGACGCCGCCGACGCCGACGGTCGTGTCGGTCATCACCGCCCGGCGTCGCTCAGCGTCGCCGTGGACGACCGCGGCGTCGCCCAGGTCCGCGACCGCGTCGGCGTGGTTGATGCCGGCGACCGCGACCACCGCCACAAGGTACGCGAGCGCGACCGTCGGGGCCGGCAGCGGCAGGGCCAGCGGCGCGGCCGCGAGCAGACCGACCGGGTAGCCCGCCAGCGGGAGCGCGGCGGGGGTCGTCCGGAAGGCCTCCCAGGCGCGCTCGTCGCGGCCGACCGGCAGCCGCGAGAGAAAGCCCAGCGCCCCCCGGACGGCGGTCAGGACCACGCGACCACCCCGGCCCCGAGCGAGGCCAGCCAGGCCGCCAGCAGGTGCGCCAGCAGCCCCGCGACGGCGATCACGCGCACGCCGCGGGCGGCGTCGGCCTCGGAGGGGAAAGCGGCCTCAGCGTTCAGCGTGTAGACGTCCTGTTTTTCCAGGCGGACGTCCAGCGCCGCGGCGAGCGCCCCCATCGGCCACCCGGAGTTCGGCGAGGGCACGGCCGACCGCCAGCGCCGCGCTCCGGCCACCGCCGTCGGGACGCCGGCGGCGACCGCGATCAACAGCGCGCTGATCCGGGCGGGCAGCCACATGACCGCGTCGTCGAGGCGGGCGGACGCCCAGCCGACGGGCTTCGAGCGGTAGCCCAGCATCGAGTCCATGGTGTTGACGGCCTTGACCCACGTCGCCGCGCCGGCCGCGACGGGCAGCGAGACGGCCGCCCCCAGGACGAACGCCGCCAGCGGCGCGACCAGCCCGTCGGCGAGGTTCTCGGCGGCGCTCTCGACGGCCGCGCTCCGGACCTGGCCGCCGGTGAGCGCGGCCGTCGGCCGCCCGGCGAGCGAGCGCACCCGCTTGCGGGCCAGCCCCAGGTCCGTCCCGGTCGCCTCACACACCTCGCGGACCCGCGAGAGCAACCGCCGGAGGCTCGTCGCCACGAACAGGACGACCCCGGCGGCGGCCGTGGCCGCGAGGGGCGAGACCAGCCCGGCCGCCCGGACGGCCCCGGCGACGACGACGGCCGCCCCGAGCGGGAGCGCGAGCCCGGCCAGGAGGCCGGTCGCGCGCGGCCGGGGCCACTCGCGGTCGAGCGGCGCGACCAGCCGGCCGAACCACGCGACCGGGTGGAACCGCTCCGGCGGCTCGCCGACCGCGGCGTCGAGCACCAGGGCCAGCCCCACCGCCAGCGCGCTCACGGCGACCCCTCCAGCGCGTCCAGGTGGGCCGGTAGCTCCGACAGCGCCACCTCGTCGACCAGGACCGCCGTGCCGCCGGCAGCCTCGACGCCGCCGTCGGTCCGCTCGTCGTCGCCGACGTGGACCAGGTCGGTCACGGGCACGCCCAGCCGCCGGGCGACGGCCTCGAAGGCCCGCCGGTCGGGCTTGCGCCAGCCACAGCCGACGCTGGCGACGACCGCGTCGAAGTCCGCCCGCGAGAGCGCCGAGCGGGCGAGCGTCCGGCCGACCAGTTCGGGCACGCTACAGTTCGAGAGCAGCCCCACCGGTCCCCGGTCGCGGGCGGCCGCGACGGCCTCGGTCGCGCCCGGCCGCGTCTCCACCGCGGGGTCGAACGCGGCCACGACCGCGAGCCTGGCCGCGTTGCCCGCCGCCCGGACCCCGCGGCTGGCGAGGGCGGCGCTGACGTGGGCGGGCAGGGGCACCTCCCCGCCCGGGGGCGCGTCGACGTGTCGTTCGCGGTAGGCCCGGTCCCAGTCGTCCGGGACCCGGACGCCTCGCTCGCGGAGTTCCCGGCCGACCGCGGCCGCGACGTCGTCGGGCCGGTCGACGGACACCAGCGTCCCGAACAGGTCGAACGAGACTGCCACGACGGGAGATACCCGGGAACGTACTTCAAGCGCTCGGTCGTCGCGGGGGAATCGCCGGCCCGACGGCTCCCCGGTAACGGCGAAAAAAGCGTCCGCGTGGTGGAGGCGCGCGGCGCGGTCGGTCAGTCGTCGGCCGGGGCGTCGGGCGTCTCGGCCGGTTCGATGTCGACCTCGATCTCGGCGGCCGCGGCCTTGTACTCGGGGATCTTCGCCTCCGGGTCGAGCACGTCGTTGGTCAGGCGGTTGCCCGCGGCGGCGGCGAAGTGGGGCGTCGTCCAGATCACGCCCTCCTTGATGTCCTCGGTGACGTGGGCCTCGACGACGATCTCGCCCCGCCGGGAGCGGACCTTGATGTAGTCGCCGTCGTCGATGCCGTAGCGCTCGGCGTCGTTGGGATGGACGTCGACGAAGTTCTCCGGCGTCCGGCGCTTGAGCGTCGGCGACCGGGTGCTCATCGTCCCCGTGTTGTAGTGTTCCTCGAGGCGGGCGGTGGTGAGGATCAGCGGGTACTCGTCGTCGGGCACCTCGGCGGGCGGCGTGTGGCGGACGCCCTCGATGTGGCCCAGCCCGCTCTCGGTTTCGAACTCCTCCTCGTAGAGGTAGGAGTCGCCTTCGTCGCCCGGCTCGTAGCAGGGCCAGTGGATGCCCTCCTCGCCGATGAGGTCGTAGGTCATCCCGTGCATGATCGGGCAGACCTCCCGGAGTTCCTCGAAGACCTCCTCGGGGTCGTCGAAGTCGAAGCCCTCGCCGAACAGCCGGGTGCCGATGTCACAGAGGATGTCCAGGTCGTGGCGGGTGTTGCCCGGCACGTCGACGACGCCGCGCATCAGCTGGACCCGGCGGTCCGTGTTGGTGACCGTGCCGCCCCGCTCGGCCCACGAGGTCGCCGGCAGGATCACGTCGGCGTGCTTCGCGGTCTCGGTCATGAAGATGTCCTGGACCGCCAGGAAGTCCAGTTCCTCCTCGAAGCGTCGCTTGACCTCGTTGGCGTCCGGTTCGCTCATCAGGGGGTTCTCCCCCATGATGTACAGCCCCTGGATCGACTCGCTCGCGGGCCTCGTCGTCGTCGACGAGCTGGTAGCCCGGCAGGACGTTCGGCATCGCGCCGACGTCACAGGTGCCCTGGACGTTGTTCTGGCCGCGCAGTGGGTTGACGCCCGTCCCGGGCCGACCGATGTTGCCCGTGATCAACGAGAGGTTGATCTCGTTCTGGACGTTGTCGACGCCACACCGGTGCTGGCTCATCCCCATCCCGGTGAAGATGGCGGCGTTGTTCGCCTTGGCGTACTTCTCGGCGGCCTTCTCGATGTCCTCCAGGGGCACGCCGCACTGCTCCGCGGCCCGCTCCTTGTCGAAGTCCTCGAGGGTCTCCCGGAGGTGCTCGAAGCCCTCGGTGCGCTCCTCGATGAACTCCTCGTCGTGCCAGTCGTTCCCGAGGACCGTCTTGATGACGGCGTTCAGCAGGGGCACGTCCGTCCCGGGTTCGAGCTGGAGGTGCATGTGCCGGTTGTCCTCGTCGTGGATGTCGAACGACCGGGTCGTCTTGTTCGCGTGGGGGTCGACCTGGATGACCGTCGCCCCCTCGAGGACGGCCTGCTTGAAGTACTGGCTGTTGGCGATGGGGTGTTGCTCGCCCGGATTGGCCCCCTGGATCCAGTAGACGTCGGCCTCGTCCTCCAGGTCCTGCATGCTGTTTGTCATCGCGCCCATGCCGAGGCTCGTCCGGAGCGCCCACACCGTCGACGCGTGGCACATGCGCGTGCAGTTGTCGACGTTGTTGGTCCCGTAGCGACGAGCCAGCTTCTGGATGAGGTAGTTCTCCTCGTTCATCGTCTTCGAGGAGCCGAAAAAGCCCATCGCGTCCGGACCGTACTCCTCGCGGATGCGTTCGAGTTCCGAGACGATCAGGTCGTAGGCCTCCTCCCAGGTGGCCTCCCGGAACTCGCCGTCCTCCTTGATAAGGGGCTCTTTCAGCCGCTCGTCGTGGTTTACCACCTCGGTCGACGCGCCGCCCTTGATACAGAGGGCCCCTTCGTTGACGGGCGCGTCGAACCAGGGTTTGAGTCGGACGTCACCCTCCTCTTCGCCCGGCGACAGTTTCAGACCGCAGCCGACACCACAGTACGGACAGATCGTTTTGACCGGTTCGTTTTCGTCAGACATTTTTTATTGATTGCTGGCACGGATGGCCCCGTGGACCAGCCTTCGTACCATGGATTCCCACCGCCAACCGCATGAATCTTTCTCACGCGGGCCGGTACGGGGCGAATAAACCCCGCTCGCCGCCCGCCGCGGTGCCGGAAAGAGAAAAGCCACGCTGAGCCGGGCCCGCGGCTGGTGGGACCGCCACGGGGCGCGTTCCGGAATCGGGGTCGGCCGGGAGTAGGGACCGACTACCGAACGTGCCGGTGGGTGTCGGCCCCGGCACATTGCCGGAGCGTCGACCCGCGGCAGACGCGCGTCGTGACACTGGGTCGGCAGGTCCGCGGGGGGTAACGGGTACATTCGATCAGGTACGATCTTCGTACCCCGCTACGGCTTGCCGCCAGCATGCGATTAAACGGAGTGGAACATTCAAGTCAGGAACGGTCGTGAACAAGTGGTATGCACTGGGAATGCTCTGAGGCCGGCCGGCGGCACGCGCGGACAGGTCTCCGACACGGAACCGGGTGGTCCGTCCTTCCAACCGCGGGTGAATGACGTGGATCCACTCCTTCACCTCTCGAAACTGTGGCGCCGGGGTGGCGACCACGAACCGGGGTACGAGTGTCTGGACTGCGGGGCGCGGTTCGACCGCCAGCAGCAGGTCTGCCGGGAATGTGGCGGTTACGACATCCAGCGGACCGAGTGGGTCGAGGGCGGTCACGACACCTCGCAAAGCGACGCCTAACCCCCCAGCGGTTCGTCCAGTTCCTGTTCGGCGACGTGTTCGAGGTAGGGTTCGAGCCCGTCGGCGTCGGCGGTCAGCGCGACCACGTCCTCGTCTGCGTCGTAATCGGCGACCCCCGTCTCGACCAGCCGCGGGACGTGCTGGTGGTACAGCGACCGGTAGATCTGCAACCGCTCGTCCATCAGTTCCGCGGCCGGGTCGTCGAACCGCCACTCGCAGATGTACCGCGCCAGGTCGTCGAGCGAAACCGGATTCGTGTATGTGTACAGGCAGTACAGCGCGAACCGCCGGGTCCGGTTCGCCAGCAACGCATGGATCGTGTCGACCGAGAGCGCGTCTGGAGTGTCAGTCATCGTCCTGGGTGGTATGCACCTTGGTGGCGTCCGCACGCCGGCCCCGGGTCCGTTCCGCGGCCACGGCTCGCATACCCACTGTAAAGCCGCCACTTCGTCGCTATTAAACGCTCTGGCGGATATCGGCGTCCTGTCGAGGCGGTCCGTCCGCCGGAAGGCCGACCGCGGCGACCGCGCCACGACCGAGGATACGCATCGTGAGCGCCAGCGGCGGGACGGGGACAAGTCGGGCATGGCCGTCTTCGCATTCGGGGCCTTCCTGCTCGGGGGGCTGAGCCACCTGTTCGCGGACATGCTCTCCGCGCCCGACATCGCCCAGCCGATCGAGCCGTTCTGGCCGTTCCTGACAAAGCCCTGGTCGGTCGACCTGCTCTGGTACAACTCGCCGTGGTGGAACGCCGGCCTGCTGGCTGTGGCGGTCCTGCTCCACGTCGCCGTCGCCTACGCCGTCGAACCCTTCCAGCACAGCTACCGGATCGAGCGGACCTAATACCCGGCGGCCGTACCTTCGGCGGATCAGTCGGCCCCGGGACGCCGACGTCCGTGGGAAGTGTACAGCCGACGGTGCGAGTGACCACCGGCCCGGCGGTCACACGCGGGCGGTCGGCCACGGCTCGTGTTGACCGACTCATAGTGATTGTTGGGACTCTTTACCGCCGAGAAATCACAATTCGTGGGCTTCAGCCCGCGAACCAACCGTTCACGTGACGTGGCCGCGAAAATAATCGCAACAATCACTATCACTCGCCGAGCGCACGGGAGAGGATCTCGTCGCGCGCCCGGCGGGCACACTCCCGTTTCGCCCGGGGAAAGTAGAGCGTGTTCGCGTCGACGGGGTGGGTGAGAAAGCCGCCGTCGTCGTGGTCGAACCCCGACTGCTGGATCTGGAGGTGGCCGCTGACGATGCCCCCGGTGTATTCGACGCCGCTGATCTCCATCATCGGGATCGTCTTGTCCTCGAACATCGACCGGGAACTGCGCTCGATGAGAACGCGGTCCTCGTAGACCGACACCGTCCCTCCCTGGCACTCGCAGGAGACGACTGGCTCCGCGTCGGCGACCGGACCGTCGTCGCTCGCGGCGTCGACCATCACCGCCGACTGCGCGTCTGACGGCGAAAAAGGTACCGGCGTCGGACGCCTCGCCACCGGGACCGGCAATCCGTCGGACGCACCCGGGAAAGCAGTCCACCCTCCCCGATTCGAACTCGGTCAGACGACGCGACGGGTGACAAGTCGATCTACAGTCGACGACGGATCGGCTCGGAAGAAGATCCGCCCTCCCCGATTTGAACGGGGGACAAGCCGATCTACAGTCGGCTGCTCTACCAGTCTGAGCTAAGGGCGGTGGCACCAGATGGTAGCGCCGCTTTCGGACTTAACGGTTATCATTCCGACCGCCGGCAGGCGGCGGCCCCCGCGGACGACCGCCCGGCGTCCGACATCGCGGCGACGACTGAGACGGCCGCCGGCCGGCGTCGTCGGTCTGACAGACGTGTGTCTGACAACTCGGGAAGATTAAAATGGGATGACTGTAAATCAGTCACACGACCGGATGAGTAAGATCACGTTTCGGGCGGACGAGGACCTCATCAAGCAACTCGAGGAGTTCGACGCCTCGAAGAGCGAGGTAATGCGGCAGGCGCTCCGGGAGTTCCTAGAGGGGAGTCCAGGGTCGGAGTCCGCGTCCGCGCCGTCCGACGCCGGCGACGGGAGCATCGACGACCTGATCGCCGAGCGCGTCGACGCCATCATCGCCGACCGCCTGGAGGGCGCGTTTACGCCGTCCCAGCCGCAGGACGTCAACGTAAACATCACGCTTGATGGCGATTCCGCGCGGGTGTCCGGCGGCGACGGCGAGATGCGTAAGACAGCCGCCGCAAACCCCGCGGACGCGTCGGACGCCGAACGTAAAACGTGTAATCAGTGCGGCGAAAACCTTACGCCGTCCCACGTTTACTGTCCGAACTGTGGCGAGAAAGCCGCCCGCCGCGTGTTCTGTGAGTGCGGGGACGAACTCCGCTCGGACTGGGCGTTCTGCCCGGGCTGCGGTCGCCGGACCGCCGCGGCGGACGTTCTAGACCAGCCCTAGGCCCGCGTAAACGATAGTAAGAGGTCGTTTACTTCCGTAAACGCACCCCTGTCTTACACCGGGGAAACTTTTATATACCCACAGTATGTGGTAAGTTGTGCGTAAGACGGTCGTCTTACACGGCAGGGATGTCGTGGTACGGACCAGTTCCGTCCCGCGTTTCTGTCGTGTAAGACGAAATCGTGGCGACGCGAAACGCCGTCTTACCCACAAGGGGAACGACAAACATGGAGCGTGTGACACTGCGGATTCCGAAACAGCAGATCGAAGAGGTCGAGCGAATGGTCGAGACCGGCGAGTATCCCAACCGGAGCGAGGCGATCCGGGCGGCGGTCCGGGAGATGCTCGCCGAACACGACACCGGGAAGGAGCGCCCCTCCGAGAAGCGCAAACGGACCTGGGCCAAGGTGTAGACCATGCAGGATCTCGTCAAATCGGCGCTCGAAAACGAGGAACAGGAGCGCAAAAAGCAGGCCGACGAGGACGTCGACGGCTTCGGCGATCCACAGATCGTCGTGGTCGGCTGTGGCGGTGCCGGCAACAACACCGTCAACCGGCTCTACAACATGGGCGTCGACGGCGCCGACACGGTGGCGATCAACACCGACAAACAGCACCTCAAGATGATCGAGGCCGATACGAAGATTCTGGTCGGCAAATCCCTGACCAACGGGCTCGGCGCCGGCGGCGACCCCAAGATGGGCGAGCGCGCCACCGAGATGGCCCAGGGCACGATCAAGGAGGTACTGGGCGACGCCGACCTCGTGTTCGTCACCGCCGGCATGGGCGGCGGGACCGGCACGGGCGCGGCCCCGGTCGTCTCGAAGATCGCCTCCGACCAAGGCGCGATCGTCGTGGGCATGGTCTCGACGCCGTTCAACGTCGAGCGCGCCCGTACGGTCAAAGCCGAGGAGGGCCTCGAACGGCTCCGCGGCGAGGCCGACTCGATCATCGTCCTCGACAACAATCGGCTGCTGGACTACGTCCCGAACCTGCCGATCGGCAAGGCGTTCTCGGTGATGGACCAGATCATCGCCGAGACGGTCAAGGGCATCTCCGAGACCATCACCCAGCCGTCGCTGATCAACCTGGACTACGCCGACATGACGGCGATCATGAACCAGGGCGGCGTCGCCGTCATGCTGGTCGGCGAGACCCAGGACAAAAACAAGACCGAGGAAGTCGTCAAGAACGCGATGAACCACCCGCTGTTGGACGTCGACTACCGCGGCGCCTCCGGCGGCCTGGTCCACATCACCGGCGGTCCCGACCTCACGCTCAAGGAGGCCGAGGGCATCGCACAGAACATCACCGAACGCCTCGAGGCCAGCGCCAACGTCATCTGGGGCGCACGCATCCGGGAGGAGTACAAGGGCAAGGTCCGCGTCATGGCGATCATGACCGGCGTCCAGTCCGCCCAGGTGCTGGGCCCCTCGACCCAGAAACAGGCCAACAAGTCCCGCGAGGCCATCCAGGATGTCAGCGACGACTCGTTCGACGCGAGCCAGAACGTCGACCGGAACGCCGGCTTCGGGCAGACCGACGGCGGCCGGAACGACCTCGAACAGAACAACGGCCTCGACGTCATCCGCACGGACTGACGCCCGGCCGCGACGTCCGCACTTCCTCACTCTCGTACGTCCGTACTCCGTTTACCCGAACGACGACCACCCGCGACGAACGACGAGCGATCCACTCTCCGTCGGCCGCGTGGCCCGCACCGTCAGGCGTCCAGCGCGTCCAGCAGCGAACACGTCCGGCAGACGTCCGCGGCGGTCGGAGCGCCACACCGGTCGCACTCGCCGTACCCGTCGGCGCGGTCGGCGCGGACCTCGTCCGCGACGATGCCCGCGAGCCGTTCGTACCCGGCCATGATCGAGTGGCGCGTCCCGGGGTGGTTCTCCTCCAGGTCGAGCAGGAGTTGCTGGACCTCCCCGCGGTAGGCCTCGCTGGCGTGGGGACATTCCGTGATGTGGGCCGGGAGGTCGCGCAGGTGGGCGTACAGCGCGACCTCCTTTTCCGGGATGTCCCGGAGCGGCTTGGCGCGCGGGACCATCGTCTCGGGAACGTGCCGCGCCCGCCGGTCGCCGGACGCCCCACTCTTGGGGCCGTCGGCGTCGAACGCGCCGAGGCTGGCGTCGAAGTGGTCGGCCATCTGCTCGACGTCGCCCTCGAGGAAGTTCATCAGCGCGGTCTGTGCCTCGTCGTCGAGGTTGTGGCCGGTCAGCAGCTTGTCGGCGTCGAACCGGTCGGCGTACCGCGAGAGGACGTCCCGGCGGAAGACGCCACAGTACGCGCAGGGGGCCATCCCCTCGGGGTCGTCCCCGACGACCGCGTCCATCCGGAGGTCGAACTCCTCGTCGTAGGTGACGACCTCGTGGCGCAAATCGAGGTCCGCGGTCAGCTCCCGGCAGGCCGCCAGCGACTCGTCGCGGTAGCCCTCGATCCCCTCGTGGATCGACAGCGCGACCAGTTCGATCCGCGGGTCGCGGGCGAAGGTATCGTGGAGGATCCACGTCAGGACGACGCTGTCTTTCCCCCCCGACAGGCCGATCAGCCAGGTGTCAGGGTCCTCGGGGGTGGCGTCGTCCGGGACGAGGTTGTCCCGCCTGATCCGCCGGCGGACGCGCTTCTCGACCGACCGGCAGAAGTGACGCTCACAGAGGTGCAGCCCCGAGTACGCGGCGTGGATCACCGCCGGGTCGCCGCACTTGTCGCAGTCCATTACCGGCCGTTCCGCCCGGACGACCGAGAGCGTTTCGTCTGCAACCGGGAAGGAGCGACGAAAGAACGTCCGGCGGCCGGCGACCGGGCAGGACGCCCAGTTCCGTGGGAGAAATGGGGTCGGGGAAACCGCCGACAGCCGGAACAGCCGTCCCAACAGGCTGTGTGGCTCGGGTGGTGTGGTGGGGTCTGATAGTGATTGTTGCGATTGTTTTCGCGACCACGTCACGTGAACGGTTGATTCGCGGGCTGAAGCCCACGAATTTGACTTCTCGGCGGTAAAGAGTCCCAACAATCACTATGAGGCACCCGGGGTGCCCCGTGTGAGTGTCGCGTCGGGGGACATACAAATCTAGTTGGAAAAGTTTAAATTTCTCCGTTTCAGTTCAAAATTATCATCGGCGGGGCGGGGGGCCGGAAACGGTTTTGTCGGCAGGGCCGCTACGGGGAACCGATGACCGAACTCGCGCGCGAGGACGCGGTCGAGCGGGTCGAGCGGCTGGTCGACGCCGTCGAGTCGAGGGCGCTGCCGGTCCCGGTCCGCGAGGTGTGGGTCACCGGCGACCTCGCGCTCGGCCTCGATCCGGTCGAGCGCGTCGACGTCTACCTCACCAAGGACCTGCTTTTCGGCCGCGACGGCGACCGCGAGGCCGAGTTCGTCGAGGCCTACGGGATCGAGGGGGTCGGCAAGACCGTCGACGCCGACTGGGCGGCACAGTTCCCCGAGCACCTGCGGGCCAACCCCGGCGGTCACGCGGCCCCCGAGAAGTGCCTGGCCGCCCACCTCGTCGACGACGACGAACCGATCCACCTGGAGGTGTGCAACGCCTCCTTCGAGGACAACGTCACCCAGCGGCTGGCCGGCGCGCGGGCGCGCGACGACTACGAGCAACTGCTCGATCCGCGCGGGGTCTGTCTGTGGATCGACGGCGAGCGGTCCGGGGAGGCGTTCCGGAAACTCCGGGCCGGGGAGTTCGTCTTCCCGACGCTGTCCGACGCCCTGGCGATGCTCGGGATGGACGACGACGAGGCCGCGACGGCCGCCGCGGCCCTGGAGTCCTACCGCGAGCGCCAGGAGGGGGCGTCGGTCCGCGGCGACGTCGTCTGACCCGCCGACCGGACGCCCGCGCTCGCCCGGGACAGATTCTTCAGGCGGGCGGCCGGAGCTTGGAACACGGATGCGATCATCGCTCTCTCGACGGCGGTTGCTCGCGTTCGCCGGTGCCGGACTGCTCGGCGTGACCGCGGGGTGTTCGTCGCCGGGCGGCGAGGGTGAGGACGGCGAAGAAGGCGGTGAAGGTGGCGGCGGCGAAGGTGGCGACGAGGAGGAAGAAGAAGGCGCGTACGGTTCGTTATATAGTCGGGAAACCTGACGCGGCGTGGCACCGACGCCGACGGTCGCCGCGTCCCCGTTCCTTCCCGGGTCCGTGTTTCCCTTCCTCAATCCGGGTCTCTTCGGGATCAGGGTCCCGTTCACGTCCCAGTATCCGTCTTCGCGTCGGTGTTCGGACCGGCGCCGGGGACGCGCCCGACAGTCAAGAAGAAGGGAACCGTCTCGGTCCGGCGGTACCGGCCGGCCTGCATCTGGTCGACGACCGTCCGGCCCATCGCCCGCCAGTCCGCCCGGAGGTCGTCGATTTCCTCGGGCGTGGCACCGCCGGCGAGCATCGTCTCGCGGTCGGTCGCCAGCCCCTCGCCGCTGGCCTTGCGCCGCGCGGCCTCGACGTCCGACGCGTCGTAGGGGGGTTCGACCGTCCGCTCGTGGTCGTACCGGTGCGTCGACACCACGTCGAGGCCGGCGTCGGCGAAGAGGTCGGCCGCGTCGGCCCCGAGGGTCACGTCCGTTGCGACGCCCCCGAGGTAGAGCCGCCTGGCCCGCCTCGCCAGGCGTGCCTCCGATCCGGCGGTCGACTCGACGGTGACCGCGCCGTTGTCCGGTTCGACGGCGGCCACGAGGTCCCGCGAGACGCGGGCGAACTCCCGGACGGCCGCGCCGGGGTCGGCGAGGTTGATCAACAGCGCCTGGCAGACCACCAGGTCGAAGCTGTCGTCGGGGAACGGCAACCTGCGGGCGTCCCCCCGGACGACCGGCGCGTCGACGCCCGCCAGCAGCGAACGGTCGGCGTCGACGCCGACCACGTCGCCGGGCGTCTCGGCCGCGAGCACCCGCGTCAGTTCGCCGGTGCCACAGCCGACGTCGAGCACCCGCTCCCGGGCGGGCAGGTCGAGGTCCGAGAGCGCCGCCCGCGAGTCGGCCCACATGCCGCGGCGGGTTTCGCGCAGGTAGTCGGCCGAGAACTCGCGCACGGGCCCGGATAGGCCCCGGCCGTACAAACGACCGTCGGTTCCGGCCGCGGCGTCCGGACCCCGTAAGGTGTGCCTACTCGCGGAACTCCCGGACGCGCTCGATGTTCCAGGCGAACCCGCGGCCGTCCTCCGTGGGCGTCTCTAGCACCAGGGGAACATCCCGCAGGGACTCGTGGTTGACGAGAGCGCGCATCCCCGCCTCGCCGATGTAGCCCTCGCCGACGTGGGCGTGTTCGTCCTTGTTCGTCCCGCACTCGTGTTTGGAGTCGTTGAGGTGGATACACCGCAGGCGGTCGAGGCCGACGACCGCGTCGAACTCGCGGACGGTCTCGTCGACGGCCGCGGGCGTCGAGAGGTCGTAGCCCGCCGCGAACGCGTGTGCGGTGTCGAGACACACCTCGAGGTCCTGCTCGCTCCGCTCTAGCACCGCCGCGAGGTGTTCGAACTCGTCGCCGAGTTTCGTTCCCGACCCGGCGTCGGACTCGACGAGGACCGTCACCCCCTCGGGCACGTCGAGTTCGTCCAGCGCGCTGGCGGCGTTGTCCAGGCCGGCCTCGACGCCCGCGCCGGTGTGGGCCCCGAGGTGGACGTTAACGTACTCGATGCCGAGTGTCGCCGCGGCGTCGAGTTCCCGCTGCATCGACGCGATGGACTTCTCGCGGAGGTCCGCTTTGGGCGTACAGAGGTTGACCAGATACGAGGAGTGGATGACCCACGGGCCGACGTCGTGGTCGGCGGTCGCCTCGCGGAACCGCCGGGCCTCGTCGTCGCCGATGTCGGGGTCCTGCCACACCTGCGGGGAGTGGGAGAAGATCTGGCCGCAGTTCCCGCCGTACTCGCGTTGCTCCGCGACGGCGTTGTCAACGCCGCCGGCGATAGACGCGTGTGCGCCGACTCTCATGTCACCGGATCGGGACCCGCCGGGCAAAGAGGCTTCGGAGCGCCGGCGACGCCGGCCGCCGGCCGGGGGGAAAATTATTGACGGGATGGGTCGTTGGGCGGGTATGGGCGAGGCGGACGGACTCGACGTCGGCGACCGCGCGCCGGACTTCGAGGCCGAACTCGTGTGGCCGGACGGGGGCACCGAGCGGGTCGCGCTGTCGGAGCTGCTTTCGGAGACGCCCGTCCTGCTGGCCTTCTACACGGCCGATTTCAGCCCCGACTGCGTCATCGAGTGGTGCGCGTTCCGCGATTTCGACTGGTTCGCCAGCAGCGACGCGGTGCAGGTCGTCGGCATCAGCAGGTCGAACGCGTCGCTCCACCGGCGGTTCATCGACTTCCTCGGCCTCGAGTTCCCCCTGTACGCGGACCCCGACCTGGCGGTCGCGGAGGCGTTCGACGTCCGCTACGTGGCGCTGAAACTCTCGGCCCGGGCGCGGCGCTCCTGTCTTCTGATCGACCGAGACCGGACGATCCGGTACAGGTGGCTCGGCGAACACTGGCTCGATCCCACCCGCGATACGCCGCCGGTCGACGAGATCTACGAGGCCGTCCGCGCCGAGTTCGGAACGGATGCCGAGAGGTTCGGCTTCGGGTAGCCGGAGCGTGCCCGCAGGGTCGGCCGGACCCTAGGCCGTCTCCGCGTCGGTCGGGTCGATCCGCTCGCGGGTCCAGGCCGCGGACGCGTACTTCTCGCGGGCGCGCTCGCGGGCGCGGCGCAGTTCGTCGTCGGTCCACTCCCCTTCGTCGGCGTCGACCCACGCCGCGAGCGTCTCCTCGACGGTCCGGACAGCCTCGGCCCGGGACGGATCGGCGTACTCGGTGATGGCCCCGACCCGGTCGCGGAACCGCGCGGGCGCCACGCCCGGGTCGGCGAACGTCGCCAGGTGGCGCTCCGGGACGAGGTCGTAGGACAGCGAGCCGTGCTGGATGACGCTGTCGCGCTGGCGGTACTGTGCGTTGCCGCTCACCTTCCGGCCGTCGGGGCCGACCACGTCGTGGGCCGGGTGGAGCTGTCGCAGGTAGCAGGCCGGCTCGTGGAGCGCTGGCCGCTCCGCGTCGGCGAAGCCGGCCGCCACGCCGAGGCGCTCGAACGCCTCGAGGACCGGCCGGCAGAGCAGTTCGTAACAGTCCATCAGGTCCCCGGGTAGTTCGTCGGCGGGGGCGACGATCGAGTAGGAGACGTCCGCGTCCACGTCGTGGTAGATCGCGCCGCCGCCGGTCGGCCGGCGGGTGACGGTGATCCCCTCGCGCTCGCAGACGTCCCAGTCGATCGTCTCCGGGTCCTGGTGGTAGCCCAGCGAGAGGGTGCTGGGGTCCCAGCGGTACACCCGGACGGTCCGCGGGCCGCCGGCGGCGGCGGTCTCGGCGGCGATCTCGTCCAGCGCCATGTTCGTCGGCCCGTCCCGCGCCTCCTCGCGGATCAGCCGCCACTCCCTGCCAGCGAGGTCGGTCATGTCCACGGGTACGGGACGGCGGACAAAGGGATTGCGCCTCGCGACTGTCAGTCCGTCAGCCCCACCAGTTCGCCGATGTCCGCCAGCTCGTCGTTGATGTCGTCGCCGGAGCTCTCTCCCGGCAGGATGTCCCCGAGGGCGGCCCCGAACGCCGCGACCGTCCGGCCGTTGCTCCTGGCGACCGACACGGACATCAGTGCCCGTGCCGGCGGCCGTCCTCGGCGTACCGTGCGGCGTCGATGCGGTCGAACTGGTCGTCGGACAGCGAGATGTCCACGGCACCGACGTTCTCCTCGATCTGTTCGGGCGTGCGCGCGCCCACGATGGGGATCGTCTCGAAGCGGTCCTGCTCGATCAGCCAGCGCAGGGCCACCTGGGCCGGGGTCGCGTCGAGTTCGTCCGCGACCGCCCGGATCGCGTCGAGGACGTGCCAGCCCCGCCTGGAGACGTAGTACTCCTCGAACCGGGAGTCGACGTCCGCGCGCGATCCCTCGGGGCCGACGATCTCGTCGCCCTCGCGCTCGTACTTCCCGGTGAGAAAGCCGCCCGCCAGCGGCGAGTAGGGACAGACCGCCAGCCCCTGATCGGCACAGACGTCGAGGTAGTCGGCCACGTCGTCGCGGTAGGCCGCGTGGAAGAGCGGCTGGGTCACCTCGAAGGACTCCCAGCCGTTGACGTCGCTCTTCCAGAGGGCCTTGGTGAGCTGCCAGGCGGCCATCGTGCTCGCGCCGAGGTAGTGGACCTTCCCGTCCCTGACCAGGTCGTCGAGCGTTGCGAGCGTCTCCTCGATAGGCGTCTCCTCGTCCCACCGGTGGATGTAGTAGATATCGAGGTAGTCCGTCCCCAGGCGGTCGAGGGTGCCCTCGATCTGTGCGCGGACGTGTTTGCGGCCCAGTCCGTCGTCGTTCGGGCCGTCGCCCATGTCGAAGTAGACCTTCGAGGCGATCACGAAGTCCTCGCGGTCGTGGTCGGCGAGCCACTCGCCGATCCAGCGCTCGCTGGTCCCGTCGTGGTCGCCGTAGACGTTCGCCGTGTCGATGAAGTTGATCCCGTGTTCCCAGGCCGTATCGAGCAGTTCGTGTGCCTCGTCCCGGCCGGTCTCGATCACGCCGCCCGTCGGACGGCCGAACCGCCAGGTGCCGAAACACAGTTGCGAAACCTTCGTGCCGGTCGAGCCGAGCGGTCGGTACTCCATACCGGCCGTCGGACGCCCACCACAGTAAATTCACCGTGTCTGTCCGCGCGTCCCGGGTCGGAGGAGCCCCCACGGGCCCGGGCGGTCAACACCCGCCGCCCGCGCCGCCACAGCCGCCGGCACCCGCACCGGCACCAGCGGCGGCGGCCCCGCCACCGCCCGTCGAGTAGGGGACACACTCGCCCCACAGTACCGGCGGCGTCACCGAGTCGCCGTCGTCGCCCGCCTCGACGTCCGTCGCCAGGTCGCCGTGGTCGTAGCCCGGTTCCGACAGGTGCGCCGCCAGGCCGGGCGGGACGGTCACGCGGCGGCACTCCCGGCTCCGGAGCAGCCGGTCGGGACCGAACGCGAACCGGACGTCGAACTGGCGGACGTGGTCGCCGGCGTAGACGTCCCGCAGGCGGTCACAGACGGCCGCCACGTACCGGAAGACCGCGTCCATCGGCGGCCGGGAATCGACGTCGAGCGGACACGTCACGACCGGGACGAGGATCGGATCGCCGGGCGGAGGATTTCGTATCGCGGTTATTGGTTTATGCCGACGCGAGGCTCTTTTACCGGTCGGCCGGCAACGGAGCAGTAATGGTCCGGAACGTCGCGCCGGTGATGGCGGAGCTCGAACCCGAGGACTGCTACCTGCTCTCGGGCATCGAGCAGGGGATGCGGTTCTCGGAGTGGGTCGCCAGACAGAAGCTCCCCGAGTTCTCGCGGCTGACGGCCGAGGACGTCGACTACCGGTTGGACCGGTGCGAGGACAGGGGACTGATAGAGCGCAAGACCATCCAGTACGAGGGGTTCAAGCTGACCTTCGAGGGGTACGACGCGCTGGCGCTCCACACGTTCGCCGAGCGGGACACGATACGCGGCGTCGGCGCGCCGCTGGGGGTCGGCAAGGAGAGCGACGTCTACGAGGTCCAATCGTACGCGCCGATGGCCCTGAAGTTCCACCGCGAGGGGTACACCGACTTCCGGGCGGTCGCCAAAGAGCGGGAGTACACCGCCGACCGCGACCACGTCTCCTGGCAGTACACCGCCCGGAAGGCCGCCGAACGGGAGCACGACGCCCTGGAGACGCTCTACCCGGACGTGAGCGTCCCCCGGCCGGTCGACCAGAACCGCCACGCCATCGTCATGGAGAGCGTCGACGGCGTCGAACTCGCAAAGGCGAAGCTCACTGACGAGCAGGTCGTCCCGCTGGCCGACCTGATTCTCCGGCAACTGCAGGCCGCCTACGAGGCGGGCTACGTCCACGCGGACATGAGCGAGTACAACGTCTTCGTCACCGAGGAGGGGGTCACCGTCTTCGACTGGCCCCAGGCGGTCCCGACCGACCACGCCAACAGCGACGACCTGCTCGCCCGCGACGTCGAAAACGTGCTGGGCTACTTCCGCCGGAAACACCCCGGGGTGATCGAGGCCGACGCGGAGCGCGTCGCCTCGCTGATCGTCGAGGGCGCGTTCGACTCGGTCGGAGCACGATAAACCACATATCGCTATAGCAAATTCGCATCGGGCGCGACGAGTCGGGAGCGGTCTCGTAGCGCGGGACCGGAGGCTGCTCGTCCTCCCTGGCGCGGGGTTCGCCGGGCGGTTACGCCTCGGGTTTCGGGAAGTCGCGCTCGACGAGCGACACGAGGCGCTCGACGGCCCGTTCCGCGTCCGGGCCGTCGGCGACGATCTCGATCCGGTCGCCCGGTTCGACGCCGAGCGACATGACCCCGATGCTGCTCTTGGCGTTTCGCCCCTCGCCGCCCGGCGTCGATACCTCGATCTCTGACTCGAACTCCGACGCCGTCTGGACGAACAGCGACGCCGGACGGGCGTGGAGACCCTTCTCGTGCTCGACGGTGACAGTTCCCTCGGCTGTGGTCATAGCTAATCGACGGCTCCGAGCCAGGTGTGAATGGCGGGGCGTGGATAAAAAAGGTGACGACCCGGAGCGGGTGCTGACACAGCCGTTAAGGCCGTCGCGCGGGAAGGCCCCACATGATCGAGAACGAGGCCGCGGGCGAGCGCCGGCGGGGGAAAGTCGAGCGGCTGATCGCGGAGTACGAACTGGAGGGGATCGACGAGGAACTGATCGAGTACTGGACGGGAGACGGCCGGGAGCGACGGAGCCTGCGGGAACTGGCGACCTACTTCAACAGGCAGCTCCTGCGGGCCGCACTCGACAGGAACGGGGCGTTCTCGTTCGACGTCGACGTCGAGACGATACACGAGCGCCTCCGGGACGACGCGACGAGCGCGGGCGTCCGGACGCGAATCCGGCGGCGGCTCGAACGCGAGGGGGTCGACGTCGCGTCGCTCGAAGCGGACTTCGTCTCGCACTCGGCCATCAGGACGTTCTTCGGCCACCGGGACGTGACGCCCGCCACCGACGAAACGGACCAGGTGGCGACCGAGTCCGAGCGCATCCAGAAACTCCGGGACCGGACCGCGGCGGTCACGGCGGACAAACTCGAGACGCTCCGGTCGACCGACCGGATTCACGTCGGCGACTTCCACGTGCTCGTCGACGTCCAGGTGTTCTGTGAGGACTGCAAAACCCAGCTCGGCATCGAGGAACTGCTCGAGGACCGCCGCTGTTCCTGCTAGGCCCCGAATCTTATACCCGCGGCCCGCGATGCGAGGGCATGAGCAGGACGGTCGAGCGGGCGGCCGAGGTCCGCGTCGAACGGCTCGGCGGGATCGAGGAGACCGACGTCCGGTTCGCGCCGGGCGTGACGGCCCTCGTCGGCCGCAACGCGACCAACCGGACGTCGTTGCTCGAGGCGGTCATGGCGGCCTGCGGGAGCGACGCGGGGGAACTCAAGGGGGATGCCGACCGCGGCCGGGTCGAACTGCGGATCGGCGAACGAACGTTCGCACGCGAGTTCCGGGAGCGCGACGGGACCGTCTCCGCGACCGGCGACGGCTACCTGGACGATGCCACCGTCGCCGACCTGTTTGCGTTCCTGCTGGAGTCGAACCGGGCGCGGCGGGCCGTCGCGCGGGGCGACGACCTCCGGGAGATCATCATGGAGCCGGTCGACACCGACGCCATCGAGGCCGAGATCGACCGGCTCGAAGCCGAAAAGCGGGACGTCGAGCGGGAGCTCGAAACCGTCGAGGAACTCGCCGACCGGCTCCCGGAACTGACCGAGCGGCGGTCCGACCTCGACGGGCGGATCGAGCGGAAACGCGAGGCGCTCGCGTCGAAACGGGACGCGCTCGACGACGTCCGGGCGGAGGTCGCCGAGACGCGGTCGGCGGGCGTCGAGGAGAAACTCGACGAACTCCGCGCGAAACGCCGGGAGCTCGAACGGATCAGGTCCGACATCGACATCGAGGAGACCACGGCGGTCGAACTCCGGGCGGAGATCGAGGACCTGGAGGCCGAGCGCGAGGAGCTCTCGGACGCGCCGACCGAGGCCATCGAGGACCTCGACGACCGGATCGACCGGCTCCGCGAACAGAAACACGACGCCGAGGCGGCGGTGAACGACCTCCAGCGGATCATCCGGTTCAACGAGGAGATGCTCGACGGGACCGAGGTGGAACTGCTAGAGGAGCAACTCGGCGGAGAGGGCGACGCGGCCGCCGTCGCGGAGACCGTCGTCTGCTGGACCTGCGGGTCGGAGGTCGACAGGGAGGCGGTCGAGCTCATCCTCGACCGGCTCCGGGGGGTCAGAAAGGAGAAACTCAACGAGGCCCACTCGCTGGAGACCCGCCTCGACGAGCGGCGCGCCGAGCGGCGCGAACTCGAACGCCAGCGCGAGCGCGCCGAACGCATCGACGGGAAGATCGCCTCGATCCGGCGGGAACTCGAAGACACCGAGGCGACGATCCGGAGCCTCGAGGCCCAGCGGGACGAACTCGAGGGGGCCATCGAGACGCTGGAGTCGGACGTCGCGGCCATGGAGACCGAGGCGTACGACCGGCTGCGCGACCTGCAGGCGGAGATCCAGCGCCTCGAGGTCGAGATCGAGCGGCTCCGCGACGACCGCGAGGAGGTCGACGGGGAGATCGACCGGATCGAGGCCCGGATCGCCGAGCGGGCGGAACTCGAACGCAGGCGCGCGGCGATCGCGGACGACATCGTGGCCCAGCGGACCCGGATCGAGCGGACCGAGGCCGAGGCCGTCGAGCAGTTCAACGCACAGATGGAGGACCTCCTCGACCGACTGGCCTACGGGAACCTCGAACGGATCTGGCTGGAACCCCGCGAGACGGACGGGGAGGGACAGGGCGACGCGGCGCGCGTGTTCGAACTCCACGTGGTCCGGCGCACCGAGTCCGGCGACAGCTACGAGGACGCGATCAACCACCTCAGCGAGAGCGAGCGCGAGATCACCGGCATCGTCTTCGCGCTCGCGGGCTACCTGGCACACGAGGTCTACGAGGAGGTGCCGTTCCTGTTGCTCGACTCGCTGGAGGCCATCGACTCGGACCGCATCGCCACGCTGATCGACTACGTGCGCGACTACAGCCAGTACGTCGTCGTCGCCCTGCTTCCCGAGGACGCGCGCGCTCTCGACGGGGAGTACCACCGGATCACCGACATCTGATACTGGTGGCTGTCATTCTTTTACTCACCAGTCTCTGCTATCTGCGGAGACAGACTCTTTCCGCCTGGATTCTCAATTCGAGTTTTCACGTACTTACAGCCACCAGTATGACCCACGGGAGCGACCGCCGGCTCGCCGGCGTCCGAACTGCCGGAAACCACGAGTCACCGACAGCCGAACCGCCGGAGATCGCGGGTCGCCCACACCCGAACCGCCGGGGGCAGACGCCCGGGCGGAAGCGGGAGCGGATCGCCTCGCGGTGTGAAAATTTATACGCAATCGCTCTGTATGACGGGGAAAGGGTCGACGACACGCATGACTGTACACACAGACCAGCCGGCCGTGTCGGACGCTCGCACCGGGACTGCCAAGCCATCCGCGGGGGGCGACGAATCATGACAGAGGGACGCGAGGAGCAGGTCCTCGACGGGACCGGCGTGACGCCGCTGTCGGGGGTCGGGGCGGCCGTCAGGTACGATCCGGACGCGGGGCTCTCGCTGCCCGAGCCGCCGGACCCGGAGACGGTCGCGGCCGAGCGCGAGCGGACCGCCGACCGCGCCGGCGAGGAGGAGGCCGAGATATTCGACGCCCACCGCCAGTTTCTCGACGACCCGGAGATCGCCGGGCGCGTCGAGGAGGCTGTCCGCGAGGGACTGCCGGCCGAACACGCGGTCGACCGCGCGTTCGCGGGCGCGATCGACCAGTTCGAGGCGGCCGGCGGCCTGATGGCCGAACGGACCGACGACCTCCGGGAGGTCCGCGACCGCCTCCTCAGGCACCTCCTCGACCGGGAGGCCGCGGACCTCTCGGCGCTCCCGGCGGGATCGGTCGTGGTCGCACCGCGGCTCGGGCCCGCCGACACCGCACAGCTCGATCCCGACAGCGTGGCGGGGTTCGTGACCGCGACCGGCGGGCGGACCTCCCACGCCGCCATCATGGCCCGGTCGCTGGGCATCCCGGCGGTCGTGAGCGTCGGGGACGCCGTCGCGTCGATCCCGGACGGCGTCGCGGTCGCCGTCGACGGCGACGCCGGCGAGGTGGTCGTCCGTCCCTCCGAACAGCGACGGGCGGCGGCCCGGGGCGGCCGCGCGGTCCCGGTGCGCCACGAACCGGTCGAGACGGCCGACGGTCGGGCGGTCGAGGTGGCGGCCAACGTCGGCACGCCCGCCGAGGCCCGCGGGGCCGTCGAGCAGGGAGCCGACGGCGTCGGGCTGTTCCGGATGGAGTTTTTCTTCCTCGACCGCGAGTCGCCCCCGTCGGAGGACGAGCAGTACGAGGCGTTCGTCGAGGTGCTCGACCGGTTCGACGGGGGACGCGTCGTCGTCCGGACGCTCGACGTCGGCGGCGACAAGCCGATCCCCTACCTCGACGTCGCGGCGGGTGCGAACCCGTTTCTGGGCGTGCGCGGGGTCAGGCTGTCGCCCGGGGAGCGGGCGGACCTCTTCGAGACGCAGGTGCGCGCACTGCTCCGGGCCGCGGCGACCGACGCCGGCGACGGCCTGGCGGTGATGTTCCCGCTCGTCTCGACCGTCGGGGACCTGACGGCCGCGGTCGACCGCGTCGAGGCCGTCGCGGACGCGCTCGACGACGAAGGCGTCGCCTACCGGATGCCGGAACTGGGTGCGATGGTCGAGACCCCGGCGTCGGCGTTCCTCGCCCGGGAACTGGCCGAGCGGGTCGACTTCCTCAGCATCGGCACGAACGACCTCACCCAGTACGTGATGGCGGCCGCCCGCGACGACGACCGCCTCGCGGACTACCACGACCCGCGCCACCCCGCGGTGTTGCGGGCCATCGACCGGACGGTCCGGGCCGGCCACGAGGGCGGTGCCTGGGTCGGGATGTGCGGCGAGATGGCCGGCGACCCCGACCTCGCCGAACTGCTGGTCGGTCTCGGCCTGGACGAACTCAGCATGAGCGCCGTGACGATCCCCGAGGTCAAGGCCGCGGTCGCGGCGACCGACGCGAGGCAGGCGGAAACGCTGGCCGAGCGCGCACTGGCCGCCGAGACGCTCGCGGAGGTCGAGGCGGTGCTGGCCGACGGCGGGGACGAGGAATGAGCGACCGGCGCGAGGTGACCGTCAGCGTGGACGCGTCCACCTACCGGGAGTGGCGGGCGGTCGCAGACGAGGAGTACGAGGGGATGGAGGACCTGGTTCGAACCGCCGTCGAAAACGAGATCGACGGCCGCCGGGACCAGCTGACGATGTCGGAACTGCTCGAAGCGTTGCGAAACCCCTACGACTAGTTGGACCGCCGGGCCCCGGGTCCGAGGTACACGGGGCGCGAACCGGCGCGGCCGGACGTGACCAGCAGGGCGTAGGGGTAGAGCCAGTTCAACACCAGATGGAGGACGCCGCCGCCGATCAGCGCGAGGCTGGCGAACAGGACCGAGTCGACCGGCGACCGCATCCCGACGAGCGCGCCGAACCCGCCGTAGTAGACGAGCAGGCCGAACCCCAGCGCGGCGAACCCCAGACAGAACGCCAGGTAGCGTTCGAGGAAGGTCCGCACCGACGCGCCGTAGGTCCCGAAGAACTCTTCGATCGACCGTCGCTTGGCGTCGACCCACTCGCGGTCGCCGGACAGCCGCATGCGGAACTCGTTTTCCCGGTCGTCGGCGACGAGTTCGACCTCCCCCTCGCGGGCGGTCAGGCTGACCGCGAAGGAGCCGACGACGTCGGGCAGCGTCGCGTCGTCGCGGACCGCACGCAGCGAGGAGTAACAGTACGTGACCGACCCGTGGTCGAGTTCCACCGCCAGTTCCGGCGCGGTACAGTCGGCGCGGAGGACGTCCTCGAGGGCGGCTATCGCCTCGCCCCCGAGGTGGGCCGCCGGCAACCGCGTGGTGTATTCCATTTGCCCGAATCTTTGCGCTACGTACAACTAAATCTCCCGGCGGCCGCGCGCGAGGACGGGGATGCTCGCCCGCCCTCTATGCGGTTTCGTCGGCGGGTGTCCCGTCCGGGAGAGCGGGAACTGGAGACCGCCGGCTCGGGCGGCGCACCCGTCGAAATGAAAAATGGTCGGGATCGCTTGTCCCGGGCGGTCGGAACGGCCCGCTACCTGGCGCCGGTGGTTTCGGCGAGCACCTGGCCGATCTCGCACGTCGCCTTCCAGATGACCCCTCCAGCGACGTAGACTGGCGACGGGGAACAGGCGTCGCTTCCGCTCGTGTCGGTCCCCTCCTCACAGGGGTCGTCGTAGTCCCCCACGTTGTCCCCAGTAGGCGCGCCCACGTATTCGTCCTCCCCGCAGTCGTACGGGTCGTCCGCTGTGGCCGGTGCCGTCCCGAAACCGACCGTGATAGCCATCAGTGCCACCAGCGCTGCCATGATCGTACCGCGTACGTTTTCACCTACCATGGGCATTGTAACATGTTTCTTCTATATATTATTTTTTATCGATGAAAATATATCTCAAGGGCCGAGGATGGTCGGGAAACCGTTCGTCACGCGCGTCCGTTTCTGTCCGGCGTGAGGGACTGGTACGCCTGGTTCCGCCGAGCTACCGGGGAGCGAGAAGACGCCGATCGCGGGATTCCGCCGGCGTCGTCTGGCAAACGAGGTAGGCCGTCACGGACCGGGACCGACCGCTCCCAATGCCCGTTCCAGTGCTAAAAACGGAAACCCAGCCGCGACGGCGTCAGTCGGATTCGGCGACGTCCTCGGGGAGCTGGTCGGCGTCGATGGGTTCCCCGATCTTCGTGGGGAGGATACCCGCGGACCCGCCCATGTGGCGGCGCTTGACCATCTCCATGGCCTTCTCCTCGGACGCGCCGGCGACCATGTACATCTTGGCGGGCCAGAGCCTGAGCGCCAGCCAGATCGCGAGCACGAGGACGACGCCGAGCACGAGGCTGAGGTAGGCACCCGTCAGGCCGGCCTCCTGGGACGGGATCGCAAACAGCGCGGTCGCGGGCGTGCCCGCGTCCGCGACGGGTGAGGTGATGAGCGCGTTCTCGCCCGTGTCGAAGCCGGCGTTGGCCGCCGTCTCGGTCAAAAGCGGGGCGATCGCGCCCGCGATGTAGTGGACCGGGACGAGCAGAATGACGCCGGTGATGACCATCTTGACGACGTCGCCGTCCATCAACGGCACCATCATCGCAAACAGGAACGGGAACGTCGCCAGGTCGACGCCCCACAGCACGTCGTTACCCGGCAACACGATGCTCATCAGGATAGCGATGGGAACGATGATCAGGCTCGCGGCGATGGTCGCCTCGTGGCCGATGAGGATCGCCGAATCGAGCCCGATGGCGATGTCGCGGTCCTCGAACCGGCTGGTCATCGTCTCCCGGATCGACTCCGACAGCGGCGTCAGCCCCTCCATGAGGATGCCGACCATCATCGGCAGGATGTGCATCGCGGCGGCGAACGTGATCCCGGCACCGAGGATGGTGTACCACGCCTCCAGGGTCCCCAGCGAGCCGGTGTTCGCGCCGATGCCGAGCAGGATGCCGAGGATGACCCCGATGGAGACGGGTTCGCCGAACACGCCGAACTTGTCCCGGATCGTCTCGGAGTCCCAGGTGGTCGATCCGACGCCGGGGATCCGCTTGACGACCTCGTGGATCGGGATCGCGGCGATCGCGTAGGGCAGCGAGGCCCCGTGCGGGATGGAAATCCCCGTCATGTCGAAGGTCTCCTCGATGGCCGGCTGGAACCAGTCGGCGCCGACGAGCACGAACACGCCCAGCAATAGCCCCATCCCCATCGCGAGCGGCCAGTTGTTCGTTGCGAAGTAGACCAGCCCGGCGATGAAGGCGAAGTGCCAGTAGTTCCAGACGTCCACGTCGAGCGTGAAGGTGAACCCGATCACGTACAGCAACAGGTTCAACCCGACGAATATCGGGATCACCAGCACGCCGAGTTTGGCGACGCCGAACGCGATCGCCGCGGCCGCCGGCCACCCCACGTCGACAGCCGGCAGCGAAATTCCGACCGCCTCGACCATCTGCTGGCCCAGGGGCGTGATTTCGGGCATGAACATGTCGAAAATGAGCAGGTTGATGCCGACGAACCCCACGCCGATCAGGATCGACGACTTGGCTGCTTTACTGGGCTCGACGCGGAACCCCAGCGCCATGAAGAAGATGACGATCGGCAACAACACCTGGACGCCGAACCCCTGGATCATGTTGTTCAATGTCTGTGCGAACGCCTCGAAGCCTCCTGCCTGCAGTGGAGCTACGGGTATCACTGATCGAACACCCAGTCGAACAACGATGGTCATCCCTAATAAAAATTGATGGTAGGGACCGGGAAGTCGGGGAGCGAAAACGCCGTTCGTGAGTGGAAAGTCGAACGAGCCGCCGGTCGGGGTCCGGCACGAAATAGCCACGCGTGGCTCGCCGACCGACGAAACGACGGGCCGACCCCCCGAGCGAGTCGGCGGGGATGCCGCGACCGACGATCAGGAGTTCGTGAGCGTCTCGGCGATCTCTTCGAGGACGTCGTCCTCCCCCACACCCGTCATGAACGCCTGGGTCGTGATGACCGGGATGTCGAACTGGCTCTCGTTGAGCGAGGTCGTGGCCACCACGAGGTCGTAGCTGCCGGTCCTGGCCTTGCTCGGGGCCTCAGTCGCCTTCGCCTTCGTCAGGGTCCCGACCTCGACGCCGTAGCCGGGCAGTTCCTCCTTGAGTTTCTCCTTGACGACCGTCGAGGTCGCTACCGATGTCCCACAGACGATCAGGATGTTCTTCGAATCCACCATGAGTGTACCAGTATATAGTTGTCACAATTCTCATAAAAAACTTTTGCCCGGGTCGGGCGAGGAACCATCGGCTATATTACCCGTCGGCACGCAACGGGCGAGTAATGCATACGAAGTACGCCAGCGTAACTGGCGAGTCTGCGGAGTCGGTACTCCGCGAACTCGGGCACCACGCCGTCGAGCGCGGGTACGCGGAGGAGGGGTACGTCTCGGCCATCCTCGAACGCGAGGCGGAGTTCCCGACCGGCCTCTCGATCCCGACGGAGTCGTTCGGCATCGCGATTCCGCACGCCGACCCGGAGCACGTCGTCGAGGAGGCGGTGATACTCGGCCTCCCCCCGGCCCCGGTCGGGTTCGCCAGCATGGACGATCCCGACGAGACGGTCCAGGCCGAGGCCGTGTTGCTGTTGCTCGCGGGCGACAGCGACGGATACACCGCTTTCCTCTCGAACCTGGTGAACCTGTTCCAGGACCCCGCGTTCGTCCGGGCCGTCCGCGAGGACGACGCCGACGCGGTCCTCGGCCTCGTCGACGAACACTGTCTCTGATACTGATTGTTGCGACTCTTTACCGCCGAGAAGTCACAATTCGTGGGCTTCAGCCCGCGAACCAGCCGTTCACGTGACGTGGTTGCGAAAACAATCACAACAATCACTATGAGGCCCCGCGGACGCCGCGTCGTCGCGGGCCGAGTGAAGCGTCGATGCGACGTCGCGGACAGTGACACCTGGATAGCCGTTACAACCGTACGGTTGTAACGGCAATCGTGACGGCAATCGACCCAGGGCACGTCTCGCCGCACCGTCCGACCGCCGGGATGCCGCGGCAGCCGCGGCCGCACCCGTCCTCGTCGCCACCGTCGATAAAAATAATTATATACTTTCGTATCGACTCTGTCCTCTTCATAATAATACTTTTATTTGATTGAAAAATTTGTTTTTATATTACTGTTTTTATGTCTATATTCCTCTATTTTCGAATATATACGGGGATAGTCAACACAAAACGGGCGGGCGGCCCCGAGCAATTATAATTATAATTGTCTGTCATTGCCAGCCGGCGCGCTCCGCGGCCGGGTCAGAGGTCGTAGGACAGTTCGAAGCGGCGGTCGGCTAGCGCGGGGAAGTCCTCGCGTGCCGCCTCGACCATCCCGAGGTCGAGGTCGGCGGCGATCGTCCGCTCGTGGAAGCCCGCGTTGGCAAGCGGCGTCGCCCACGGGTCGACGATCAGGCTGTGGCCGGCGAGTTCGACCCCGCGGTTGTCGCCGACGAGGTTGGCCGCCGCGAGGAACACCTGGTTCTCGACGGCGCGCATGCGGTTCAACATCAGCCAGTGTTCGAGCCGCGGGATCGGCCAGGCCGACGTGATGAGCAGCAGTTCGACCCCGCGGTCGGCCAGCGCCCGGTAGAGTTCCGGGAACCGGAGGTCGTAGCAGGTCGTCATCCCGACCGTCGCCAGGTCGGTCTCGACGGCGACGACCCGCTCGCCGGGCGTCAGCAGTTCCTGCTCCCGGGAGCCGTACCCGTAGAGGTGGATCTTCCGGTAGGTGTCCAGCACCGTCCCCGAGGGGTCGATCAGCGCGCTGGTGTTGTGGAGGTCCTCGCCGTCCCGCTCGACGATGCTCCCCGCGTGGAGGTGGACGTCGAGGTCGGCCGCCAGGGTTCGCATCCGGTCTATCGTCGGGCCGTCCATCGGTTCCGCGCCGTCGGCGTAGTCGTCGAACGCGAAGTACCCGAGGTTCCAGATCTCGGGCAACAAAACGAGGTCGGCCCCGTTTTCGGCTGCCGCGCGGATCTTCCGTTCCGCCTTCTCGACGTTCGCGGCGGGGTCGTCCGCCGGCGAAAGCTGGACGCAAGCGAGTCGCATGTCCGGGTGCTCGCGGCGCTCGACATTAAACGTCCCGCCGGGTGCCAGGGGAAAGGTATAATAGTTCATGCGGGGAACGTCGGGGACGTATGCCAACCGAAGACATGGAGTTCTTCGACCCGTCAGCCGACGATAGCCCCGTCGGGTGGGAGCCGGTCGAGGGCTACCCCGACGGGATCTACGAGAGAGTGTTCTACCGGGACGAGGACGGCAGCCACAGCCGCATCATCCACTTCGAACCGGGCGTCGAAACCGAGGAGGTGCTGACCCACGACTTCTACGAGGAGGTGTACATCATCGAGGGCGGCCTGATCGACAAGACGCTCGACGAGGTGTTCACCGCCGGCATGTACGCCTGCCGGACCCCCGGCATGGAGCACGGCCCCTACGACATTCCCGTCGGGTGTACGACCTTCGAGGTCCGGTACTACAAGTAGCGTCCCCACCCGGACCGTCAGGCCACCCAGTCCAGCGTCGAGACGTCGTACTCGACCGAGAGCGTCCGGTCGAGTTCGGGGTCGTGGAGTTCGACGGCGAAGAAGTCGCCGTGGACGATTTCCTCGGTCTCGGTGCCGACGCTGCCCGAGAAGATCGCCGTCCGCTCGGCGGAGGTCGCGGTCCCGTCCTCGACGAGGTCGAACAGGTCGGTCGGCGGCAACATCGCGTCCAGGGTCGCCTCCTGGTAGAGCAGCCGGTCGCCGTCGGCCCCGGTCCAGCTACGGAGTTCGAGGTCGTCCCAGTGGTCGATCACGTCGGTCAGCCGCCAGACGGCCTCGCCGATCACGTTGGGGCAGACGCTCTTTGCGAGTTCGATGCTCTCGGTTTCGAGGTCCCGGTCGGTGTGGTCGCTCCCGACGCCGACGTACACCCCGTCGCCGGTCGGGAACAGGACGAACTCCGCCTCGCCGGAGGTCGCCTCCGAGACCACCTCTACGTCGGTCAGCGTCGTGACGAGGTGGTGGGGCTTGGGGTAGATCACCGGGAACTCGTCGGGGGCCTCGATCCCCTCGGCTTCGAGTTCCTCGATGTGTTCCCGGAGTGCGTCCTCGTCGCGGCCGGTCCACCCGCAGTTTGCGACCCGTTCGACCGGAACCGTCACGGGCGTCGTCTCCCCGTCGCGCCGGAGGTGGAGGTCCAGTTCGATCATACCTCCGGGTCCGGCCGGGCTAGCCTTAAACCTCCCGTCTCCCGTCTCCCGTCTCCTGGCTGCCGGCTACGCGCGGTCGCGGACGCCCAGCCGTCCGGGCAGCGGCGTCTCGAACCAGCAGACGCGCCGCTTTCCCCACGACGACGGGGCCGGCAGGTCGAACCGCTCGCGGGTGGCCGGGAGGTCGTCGGTGTCGAGGAGGAAGGCACACGGCAGGTCGCCGAACCGCTCGACCCGCGCGGCGAGGTCGGTCCCCGGACGGGGCGCGGCCAGCGTCACGGGGGCGTCGGGCAGGGCCGCCAGGTCCGCGCCGAACGCCTCGTCGGTCCGGCGGACGGGCGCGCCGGCCCCGAAGTACGCGCACATCCGCTCGGCGGCGGCATCGAGGTCGGAAACGGCGACGACCACTTCGGCGACGCCCACGAGGTCGAACGCATTCATCCGGTCCGAGACGTGGACGCGGTACTCGCGGGGCGTGCGGTCGCGGACCAGGAAGGGGACGAACGTGCCGAACCCGTCGGTGCCGACGACGGTCAGGTCCCACGCAACGCGGACGCCGTCGGGGCGCTCGCGGCTGTAGGCGTCCGGGCCGTCGACCGCGAAGCCCGCGGCCGCGAGAGGGACCGGCGTCGCCGTGGATCTCGTCGTGCCACCACGGCGACGCCTGGCCGGGTTCGAGCGTCGAGACCAGTTCGAGGTACGACCCGTCCGGGAAGCCGACGGTGTAGTTGTGTGTGACGCCGTTCGCGTGGGTGCCGCCGTAGTACGGGTCGAACCCGAGGTCGGCCAGCGCGTCCGCGCCGGCTTCGAGGTCGCGCACGCCGACGACCGCGTGGTCGATTCGCGGGGGCATCGCCGGAGGTTGGACCGGCGGCCGCTTAAACGGTCGCCCGACAGAGTTTTTATCGGCGAGCGGCCACGTCGAAACCGATGGACGCCACCGGAGCAGCGACCGCGAGGGACGCCGCCGTAGAAGCGACGCGACGGTCCGGGCGGCCGGTGTCGGGTCGATGAGCCGAGTGACGCGGGGGCTGCCGTCGTGGCCCTACCGGAACACGGTCCTGGCGCTGGCGACGGGGTCCTTTTTCGCCACGATGGTCGCGCGGCTGGTGCTCAGCCCGAACGTGCCGGCGATCACGGCCGACCTCGGGGTCTCGAAGAGCGAGGTCGGGCTGGCGCTGACGGGCATGTGGGCGCTGTACGCGCTCTTCCAGTTTCCCAGCGGCGTTCTCGGGGAGCGGTACGGGGAGCGGCGGGTGATCCTCGCCGCGCTCGGGCTGACCGGAGCCGGGAGCGCCCTCGTCGCCGTCGCCCCCGGGTTCGGGGCGTTCGCGCTGTTCGCGCTCTGTCTGGGCGGCGGCGCGGGGCTGTACTTCAGCGCCGGCACCGCGTTGTTGACCCGGCAGTTCGAGAAGACCGGCCACGCGCTGGGCTTTCACACCGCTGGCGGTCCGCTGGCGGGGTTGCTCGGGCCGCTGGCGGCCGCCTACGTCGGCACGCGCTACGGCTGGCGGGCGGCCACGCTGCTGGGGGCGGCGGTCGCGGTGCCGCTGTTCGTCGCCGCCGTCCTGGCGCTCCGGGAGACGCCGCCGGTCCGGCCGGAGACGCCCGTCCGCGAGCGGTTCGACCCCGGCGTCGTCGTCCATTACCTCTCGAAACCCCGGACGGCGTTCACTACCGTCGTCGCGGTCGTGACGGTGTTCGTCTGGCAGTCCTTCGCCTCCTTTTTCCCGACGTTCCTGGTGGAGTACCACGGGTACGCCACGGGCGACGCCAGCGCCGCCTTCGCGGCGGTGTTCGCGCTCTCGGCGGTCTGTCTGCCGGTGCTCGGGACCCTCTCGGACCGCGTCGGCCGCGACGCGGTGCTGGTGACCTGCCTCGTCGCCGCCGGGACCGGCTTCGCGGCGCTGCTGGCGGGGACGGGGCTGCCCGCGCTGCTGGCCGGCGTCGGCGGCCTCGGCGTCGGGCTGAGCTGGATGGGCACCGTCCAGTCGCGGCTGATGGACACCCTCGCCGTCGACGAGCGGGGGACCGGCTTCGGCCTCGTCCGGACGGTCTACATGCTGGTCAGTTCGCTCGGCAGCGTCGTCACCGGGACCGCTGCCGAGGCGGCCGGCTGGCCGGTCGCCGTCGGCCTGCTGGTGGGGCTGGTCGCGGTCACCGCCGTCGCGCTCGTCGGCAACCGCGCGCTCGGACTCGGGCTCTGACCGCCCGACGAGCGCCGGTCGGGGCACGCGGTGCCGGCGGTCGGGAGCCGCTCGCCGGCAGTCAGTCGAACGACGGGATGACCTCGTTGCCGAACAGTTCGATCTGCTCCTGGACCATCTCGTGGGACATGCCGGGGAAGTGGAACCGGCAGCCGAGGTGGTCGATGGGGAAGCGGTCGTCGAACTGCTGGATCTGCTCGATGATCTCGTCGGGCGTGCCCACGAGGAACCGCTCGTCGGCCAGTTTCTCGAAGTCGGCGGCCTGCTCCTGGGTGATAAAGGGATGGGACCACTCCTCGGTGCCGTACTCCTCGGTGTACGCGCGGTGGAGGTACTTCCTGCCCATCCGCATCGCCTCGTCGTGGTCCTCGGCGATGATCGCCTCCCGCATCAGCGGCTGGTCGATGTCGGCGTAGTCCTGGCCGGCCTCGTCGGCGAAGTCCTCGAGTTTCTCCATGCGCTCGACGAGCCCGTCGAGGTCGGCGGTGCCGCCGGGGACCCACGCTTCGCCGAGGTGGACCGACCGCTTGAGCGCCATGTCGCCCCAGCCGCCGACCCAGAAGGTCGGCCGCGGGTCCTGGTAGCTCGGCGGGATCGGCTGCCAGTCCTCCAGCGACCAGAACTCGCCGTCGAAGTCGATCGGCTCGTCCGAGGAGAGGTAGTTGTCGAGCAGCTTCATCCCCTCGATGTACCGGCCCGCGCGCTCGTCCATGTCGATGCCGTAGGCCTCGAACTCCTCGGCGACGTAGCCGACCGCGGTCCCGAAGATGAACCGGCCCTCGGAGATCTGGTCGAAGACCAGCGCGTTCTCCGCGAGTTCGACCGCGTTGTGCAGCGGCGAGACGACGATCGCCGTGACGAAGTCGATCTCGTCGGTCACGCCGGCCATCGCACCCAGGCGGGTGAACGGCGCCGCCCAGTAGTTCTCCTCGCTCTCGTGGTGTTCCGTGATCCAGCACTGGTCGAACCCGACGTCCTCGCCGGCGCGGACCTCGTCTAACACGCCGTCGAAGTCCGGACCGCCCTCTTTGGGGAAGAACCCGAATTTCATGGCTCGACCGATACATGCGGGAGCGTCGGCATAAATATTCTGCCGGTCGCGCCGTCGGAGCGCCGAACGCCCGCCCGGCGGCGACGGCGGTCCCGTCACCGGCGGGGAGTGACCGCCGCGGAGGCGGACGCACCCCCGTCGCGGAATCGCGCCTCACCGCCAGTCGATCCGGTAGTAGTCGGTGAACTTGACCGCGTCGTACCGGGTCAGTTCCGCCGCCGCGGCGAGACCGACCCGCCCCACGTCACCCTCGGACGCGACGAGACCGGGCAACCGCTGTCTGGCCCGCTCCGAGAGTTGGTCGTAGTCGCAGACGAGCGCCTCCTCGGAGACGGTTTCCTGCCGGGAGATGCGAACTCTCGGTTCGGTGTACTGCCCGCTTTGCATCACTCGTCTCCCGTAACGGGAGCAGCATCTTAAACGTTCGCCGCACCCGCGGCCGCGACGCCCGCGGAGGCGTGTGAGACGGTACCCGTTCCACGTTGCGCAGGACGGAAAACCCGCGCCGGCGGAAAACCGAACGCGCGGCCGGCACTCCACGCGACACCTGGCCTGTCCCCCCGCGAGTGGGGAACGGTTCGTCCCGTCTCGTGAAATGGCACCACGGCACGAGATCGGGAGGGAAAGTACTGACCGCCCGGGGTACAGTACCCTCGCGCCTCCGAGGCCGGGGGGTAGCTCGATCTGAGCCGGTTCCCGCCAGACGAATTCGGTCCCCGGCTGCCGAAACCGGAACACGGTAGCCGTATCCCACAGCGGAAACGAGACACCCTCGCTCTAACGCGGTCGCGTCGGGCGGTACGGGAGGACCGATACGGAAACCCTGCCGTTTCACGAGGCGGTAGATTAAACAGGCGAGAGTCGCTAGCACAGGGCATGGAACGCGAGGAAGAATCGACGATCAAATCGGACGAGACGCTGTTCGCGGTCGTCGAGGGCATCCGGGAGATCGACGGCGGGCGGATCACCGACATCGCCGACCACACCGGCATCTCGAAGAGCACCGTCTACCGGCACGCAAAGACCCTGGAGAAACACGAGTTCGTCGTCGAGCGCGACGGGGAGTACCACCTCGGCATGCGGTTTCTTGACTTCGGCGGGTACGTCCGGCGGCAGAACGAGGCAGCAAAGCAGATCCGACCGCGGATCGAGCGCCTGGCCGACGAGACCGGCGAACTCACCGCCTTCGTCGTCGAGGAGTACGGGCTGGGCGTGTTCGTCTACCGCGGGATCGGCAGCAACGCGGTCGGCACCGACGCGCGGATCGGCAAGCGGTTCCACCTCCACGCGCTGGCGGCCGGCAAGGCGATCCTCGCGGAACTGCCCCGCGAGCGGGTCGACGGGATCGTCGACGAACACGGCCTCCCGGAACTGACCGCCGGGACGATCACCGACCGGGAACGGCTCCACGACGAACTCGACGCCGTCCGCGACCGCGGCTACGCCTTCGACCGCCAGGAACACATCAAGGGACTCAACGCGGTGGCGACGACAGTCCACGGCCCGGACGACGAACTCCTCGGGGCGGTCAACGTCGCCGGCCCGAGCCACCGGATGAAAGGCGACTGGTTCGAGGAAGAGATCCCGGAACTGCTGCTGGGCGTCGTCAACGAGTTCGAACTCGACATCACGTACGCCTGAGCCGCCCCGGGCCCGCCGATTACAGCTCTATGACTGTAACGCCGACCGGTGGAATTGCCTTCCCGACCGATAATACACAAATATAATTAAAATTCGGGGGTCGAGTCCGGATCGAGTTCTCCACGGACGCCTTTCTAGTACCACGGTTTGTTCGCTGCCCAATTCGATAGTATGGCATTATTCTGTCAATTATATCGGACAAAAGTGGTTCATATCACTATTCAGGCCTTCTGGAGCCTTCTCGTGCCCTCGCGCCCGATAGAGAATTCATTACAATTTATTCTGTGGTTTTCGGTGACAGGAGCCGGCGGAGTTCGAAGCGCTTAAGCGACGGACGCCGAAAGGAGGAGGTAACTCGCTGGTCGGCGGGCACCAGCGGGCACCTGCTCGCGCGGGACGGGATGTGATCCCGGCGGCGGGCCGGGGTTGAACCACCAACGCCCGCGGTGATGACCATGGCAAAGAGCTTCTATTCGCACATCCGGGACGCCTGGAAGGACCCGGACGAGGGCAAACTGGCGGAGTTGCAGTGGCAACGACAGCAGGAGTGGCGCGACCAGGGCGCGATCGAACGGATCGAGCGACCCACGCGGCTCGACCGGGCGCGGTCGCTCGGGTACAAGGCAAAGCAGGGTGTCGTCGTCGCCCGCGTGAGCGTCCGGAAGGGCGGGGCGCGCAAACAGCGGTTCACGGCCGGCCGGCGGTCGAAGCGCCAGGGAGTCAACCCGATCACGCGGCGCAAGAACCTCCAGCGGATCGGCGAGGAGCGGGTCACCCGGAAGTACCGGAACCTCCGGGTACTCAACTCCTACCCCGTCGGCGAGGACGGCCGACAGAAGTGGTTCGAGGTCATCCTGCTCGACCCGAACCACCCCGCCATCCAGAACGACGACGACCTCGACTGGATCTGCGACGACAGCCAGCGCAACCGCGCGCTGCGGGGGCTGACCAGCGCCGGCAAGTCGGGGCGGGGCCTCGACATCCGCGGGAAAGGGTCGGAACACACCCGCCCGAGCCTGCGGAGCAACCGCAACCGCGGGAAGTAATCAGCCGACCCACACGTTCTGGCGGTAGTCCATCCACGTGACGACGGCGACGTGGGGGAGCGTCAGCACCGCGATCAACACGAGATACAGCGCCACGAGCGACCCCAGGTCCCCCGGCGGCGCGGGGACGAGGGCGTACAGGCCGGCCAGCAGCGCCAGCGAGACGAGCGTCAGCGGCGTCGCGTCCCGGGCGAAGCGGGCGAAGGCCGCCCGGGGACGGCCGGCCGACAGCGACTCGCGGGCGGGGTCGTCGACGACTAGCAGCCGGCCGATGTGGCGCAGCGAGTGCCAGAAACAGAAGTATACCCCGACCGCCAGGACCGGCGGCACCACGGCGAAGTAGCCGAGCAGCAGTGCCGTTTCGCCGGCGTCGAGGGCCCACGTCCTGCGGTCGTCGGCCCGGGCGTAGCCGACAGCGAGCGCGGTCACCACCAGGAGGCCGTACCCCACACCGAGCGCTGTCCGGAAGGCCGGGGCGAACGCCCAGGCCAGCGCCGCGGCGTCGACGCCGAACAGTCCGAGGAAGTCGCCGGCGACCCGGCGGTACCAGCCGGGGAACGCCAGCAGGGGGACGAGCATCGGGAGGCCGCCCCGCACCAGCGCCGCGAGCGTCCGCTGGCCGGCCGTCCGGAGGTGGCCGGCGTCCGCCAGCGCCAGCAGCGCGTAGACGTCGCCCTGGCCCCAGTGGAGCAGCGTCAGGAGGACGAACGCGGCGAACGCGGCGGCCGGCGCGACGAACCAGACGGCCGCGTACAGCCCGCCGAGGACGACGTAGACGGCCACGACGGCGGCGACGCCACGCCAGGGCGACGGGGCGTCGTTGACCCGGGGGACCGCCAGGTGGTCGACCGCGCCGTGTGGCAGGCCGAGCACGAGCGCGCTGGCGACAAGCGGGACGTACTGGAGCGTCGGCGGGACCGTCACGCCCGCCGCGAACGCCGCCGCGAGCGCCGCGACCGCGAGCCAGGCGGGCCACAGCACCGTCCGGACGAGCGTCTCGCGGGTCCCGTCGTCGAGGGACGGCGCGGCGGTCACCCCCATCGGTCGATCACCCAGAAGAACAACAGGAGCCCCTGGACGACGAACAGGTTCGTCAGCAGGAAGAAGGCCGCCTCCTCGACCGGTAGCCCGAGGACGTCGAGGCCGGTCATGAACCGGTGGTCGAACCGCCAGATCCCGAGCTCGATGGCGATCCGGTCGGCGACACAGAGGTACGCCGTCGGCACCCCGACGGCGACGGCGAGCCGGCGGCGGAGCCGCCACAGCACGGGCCAGCCGACCCCCCACTGTAGCGCCAGCACCGGGGACGCCCAGAGCAACAGCGTCCCGAGGTAGTAGCCCGCGGACAGGACCAGCCAGCCGGCCAGCCCGACCGCGAGGCCGGCGGCCGCGCCCGCGAGCCGCTGGGGCCGAGAGACCCCGAGCGAAGCGGGGACCGTCGACGGGAGCCGGTAGAGCCACAGCGCCGTCAGCAACGGCTGGAGGACGATGAAGAGGTACTCCCCGACGGGTGCGTGCCAGATCCGGGCCAGGATCCGGTCGGCGGGGTACGACCACACGCCGGACGCGATGAGGTGGTTGTCCCAGGGGGTCGTGTAGACCAGGGCCAGCCCGGTCAGGACGGCGACCCCCGCGGCACCGACGCGCGGTCGCCCCGCCAGCGGGAACGACGCCGTCGACAGGAGGGCGGCCAGCGGCGGGAGGACAAACACCAGGTGGAATCCGAGGTACGTCAGGAGCATGTGGGGAAAGCGCCGCTGGGGTGGCTACCGGGCGGACGTGCAATAAAAACCGCGACCGCGCCGACGCTAGGACGGCGTCGCGCCCGCCGCCTCCTCGACGGCCTGGTCGATGACGTTACGGCTCCGCAACAGCACGAAGCCGAAGCCGACCTTCGCCGTCAGGTCCAGCACCATGAAGGCTGCCGTCTCGGGGTACAGGCCGACCAGGCCGAGCCCCTCGGTGCCGACGATCCAGACGATCGGGTAGGCCGTCCACAGCACGATCACCAGGTTCCTGAGCGTGCCGAACAGGCTCGCGACGTCGCCGGAACGGGCGGCCGCCTGCGAGGACAGCCGGCTCACCAGGACGTACAGCAACACCAGGAAGAAGCCGGTGCTGATCCCCCACCAGGCGATCCGCATGCCGGGGCTGGCGGTCGTGAGCGCGCCGACGAGTCCCGTCAGGATCATGCCGACGTCGAGACCGACGAGCGTCGCGATGGTGTTGCGGTCAGCCCCCGCGAGCAGGGCGAGGTCGAGCAACAGCAACGGCGTCGTGAACAGCCAGTCGGCGTACCGCGCCCAGTAGATGTCCAGCGGCTGACTCTGCCAGGGGACGGCCAGCTCCGTCAGTCCGTACCCCATCGCCATCGAGAAGTACGACACCGTCGCGATCGCCGGGATGAATATCGTGACGATGTAGTACTCCTGTTTCTCGAGATCCGTCTCGCTCCACCCCATCGCCAGGAACGCCAACGTCCCGAGAGCCATTCCTGCGGTGCCTATCCATAGCCATATCGCCTCTGGGCCGGGTTGTGGCATACAGCTTAGACTGAGGACTCTATCGGTGTAAAGAGGGTGCCAAACTAGTCAGGTGATTTTTCCAGGGGGGCTGGTAAAAAGGACCGCTACCCGTCCGTCGAGCGGCGGTGCTGACAGTCACTCGTCGCGGTCGCCGCGACCGACGCCGGACAGCGGCGGGTTCCAGAACATCCCGTCCGCGACCGCGAACGCGCCGAACACCGACGCGACGCCCAGCGTCGTTCGCGGCGGGACCGAAAGGAGGTGCCCCACCAGCAACGCGACGACAAAGAGGGTGGGGAGGAAGGCCAGCAACAGGTCGTACCGCGACACTCGTCCCGAAAGCGGGTGGCCAGTCGCCGATTCGTGACGCGCGTCGTGTCCTGCTGCCATATTCGATCACCCTCTCGTGTATTACTTGCCCGTTTTCCCACTAAAATGTTATGCCAATGCCGTTGAGCGAACACACTGACAACCACCCCGTGCTCAACCAGGATAGGTTGCATATTATTTCGAGATAATATGAGCGCGGGGTAGACCGGGGGTGACGGGCCGTCCGAACGTTTTTCAGCCGTAGGCGGACCAACCAGCCACGGGATGGAGACGCCCACGTCGCTCCGGGCCCCGGGCGTCCCGGCCGGCCGACGGGCGACCGGTGCGGGGAGGTGGGGGTGATGGGTCACCGGACGCTCCTGGCCGACGAGCGGGACGACGACTACGAACTGTACGAGACCCAGTGGGGTGGGGACGGCTTCGCCCTCGCCGGGACGCTCCGGAGCGGGCCGGGACCCGGACCGCCCGTGCCGTCGCGGCAGTGCGGGGTCGCGGCCTCGGTCCGGGAGGTGGCGACCGACCACGTCGATTACCTCCACCACGAGGCGGTGTACGTCGTCGATGCCGACGAGGTCCGGTGCTACCGGCCGCTGTGGTTCGGGCTGGCCGACGACTGCGAGCGGGTCGAGACGAGCCGGACGGTCGGTAACGGCGTCCTCATGGGACGGGGAACCGACGAGGACGGCTACGTCCGCGGGTGGTTCCGCGGCGTCAAGAGCACGGTCGCGGACGGCGTCGACCGCGGAGTCTGTACCGTCCCGACGGCGGTCGCGTACCTCCGCTCCCGCGTCGGGGCGTTCGCCGGGCCGCGATCGGTCGTGGACGGCCGGCCGACCGGCTGACCCCGGGTAGCTTTTGTGCGCCGACCCGGTACGGGCAGGCAGTGACGGCCACCGACGCGAAAGAGACGGTCGAGACGCTCGTCGACCCGTCGGCCGCGACCGCCAGCGAGCGCATCGACGCCGCGGTCGACCGCGGCGCGCTGGTGACGGTGTTCGGCCGGTGTACGGTCGACTACGAGGGACGGGCGGCGAGCGAACTCGGCCCGGGCGACCGGCACGTCATGCTCAAGCCCGACGGGTCGGTGCTGGTCCACACCGACGAGGGCCAGCAGCCGGTCAACTGGCAGCCACCGGGCTGTACCCACGAGGCGACGGTGACCGAGGGGTCGCTCCGGATCCGGAGCCTGCGGTCGACCCCCGAGGAGGAACTGGTGGTCACCTTCGAGTCGGTAGCGCAGGTGTCCGCGTTCGCAATCGAGGACCAGCGAGACCTCTCGCTTTCGGGAACCGAGGAGGACCTGCGACAGCGAATTCTCGCCGACCCGGACCTGGTCGAGGCGGGCTTTACGCCGCTGGCGACCGAGCGGGACACGCCGGCCGGCGCGGTCGACATCTACGGCGAGGACGCCGACGGCCGGACCGTCGTGGTCGAACTCAAGCGACGGCGGGTCGGACCGGAGGCCGTCGGGCAGCTGAGCCGGTACGTCGACGCGCTCGAACGGGACCTCCACGCGGCCGCGGGAGTGCGCGGGATTCTCGTCGCGCCGTCGGTGACCGAACGGGCGCGCCGGTTGCTCGCGGAGAAGGGACTGGAGTTCGTCTCGCTGTCGCCTCAGGCGTAGCGTTCGAGGTCCGGGCGGTCGAGGTCGGCCAGCACCTCGCCGGCGGTCTCGTCGAGGAGGCTCTCGCCGGCCGCGGTGATCCGGCGGCCGTCGCCGCCGGCGGCCTCGATGTAGCCGGCGTCTTCGAGTTGCTGGAGGATGGTGCGGACGATCTTGCCGCTGCCGCGGGACTGCTGTCGGGGACGGACCCGGTAGCGGTTCGACCCCTGCTTTGCGTCGCCGTACTCGGTGCGGAGCCGGCGGACGCCGACGGGGCCGTCGACGGCCACCTTCCGGAGCAGGCTGGCCGACCGGACGGCCCAGAAGTCCTCCTGCTGTGGCGGGAGTTCGCGGTCGACGCCCGTCTTCACGTATGCCGCCCACTCGGGTTCCGAGACGGCCCCCTCGTCGACGAGTTTCTCGGCCACCGCGTCGATGAGATCCTCGGCGGGAACGTCGTAGAGTGTCGTCATTGGGAACCGGTTCCCGGTGGCGTCAGTTAAGCCCATCGTTACGAACCGACCCCGAGCGCGGCCGCGACGCCGCCGCCCACGACGGTCGGGAACCAGTATGTCGCCCCGCGGTGGACGACGACCGCGGCGCTGACGGTGGCGGGATCGATGCCCGTCGTCGAGACGAGCAGCCCCACGAGCGCCGCCTCGACCCCGCCCAGTCCCCCCGGGAGCGGCGTGATGCCGGCGATCTTCGCCGCGGGCACCGCGACAAGCACCGCCGAGACGGCGACCCCGGTCCCGAGCGCGTACAGCGACAGCCACAGCGAGGTCACGAGCGCGAGCCACCCGGCCAGCGAGAACACCAGCGCGGCCGCCAGCGTGCGGCGGTTCCCCGCGACGCGGTCGATAGCCGCGAAGAACCGCTCGATCCGGCGTTCGATCGCGGCCGGTTCCGGCGGCGACCGGCCCGGGACGACGCGCCCGATCCCGCGGATGAGCGGCGTGAACGCCCGCACGACGGCGGCTTCGAGCTCGTACCGGTACCGCCAGCCGGCGTAGACCGAGACGGGAACGGCCACCGCGAGCGCGCCCATCGCCGCGGCTGCCAGAAGCAGGTTCCGGCCGAGCTGTGCGATTTCGAGGCCGAACACGGCGAGCCCGCCGATCGCCAGCACGACCGAGGGGACGAAGTGGAGCGCGTCGACGCTGGCGATGGCCGCCAGCCCCGTCTCGTACTCGCTGTCGGTCGCCCGCGAGATCAGCAGTGCCGTCAGGGGCTCGCCGCCGGCCTGGCCGAACGGGGTGACGTTGTTCGAGAAGATGGCGGCGGCGACGACCAGCACGGCCCGCGGCCGGGAAACGACCGCCCCGAGCGCGCCGAGGACCGCCCGGAGCGACATCCCCCACGCGGTCAGCCAGACGACGGCGACGCCCAGCACGGCCGCGACGACCGACGGATCGGCCCGCGAGAGGACGGCCAGCACGCGGTCGATCCCCACGAGCCAGAGCAACGCGGCGAGGACCACCAGCGCGCCGGCGAACCCCAGGAGCGTCGTCAGCCGGTCGCCGTCCATGGTCCCAACGGACGGTCGTCGCGGGCTTGAACCCACCGACTGGCGACGGCGCGCGGGTGTCGGAGACACTGGATTCGGCGGGGGCCGCCGGCGACGCGGCCGGGACGGCGGCCGTTTATGTCGGCCGGCCACCAACGGGAGCCATGGACGAGCGGGCAGTGCTCTCGCGGATCGCCGACAGGCTCCCCGCGGCCGGCGACGACGCCGCCGTGGTCGACGGGCAGGTACTCACGACCGACATGCTCCACGAGCGGACCGACTTCCCCGGCGGCACGACCCGGTACACGGCGGGGTGGCGCGCCGTCGGCGCGTCGCTGTCGGACGTCGCCGCAATGGGTGCCGAGGCGGTCGCGGCCGTCGCGGTCTACGCGGCCCCGGCGTTCGACGCCGCGGAACTCGACGCCTTCCTCGACGGCGCGACCGGGGTCTGTGGGGCCGTCGGTGCGGAGTACGTCGGCGGCGACATGGACGGCCACGACGAGTTCACGGTCGCCACGACCGCGCTCGGCCGGACGGACGACCCCGTGTTCCGGTCGGGTGCGACCCCGGGCGAGGCGGTCTGTGTCACCGGCACCCTCGGACGGAGCGGGGCCGCCCTCCGGCTGTTCGAGCGGGGCGAGCGCGACCGGGCGAACGACCTGTTCCGGTTCCGGCCCCGGGTCGCCGCCGGCCGGGCGCTGGCACCGCTGGCGACCGCGATGATGGATTCGAGCGACGGGCTGGCGCGGTCGCTCCACCAGCTCGCCGACGCGAGCGACTGCGGGTTCGCGGTCGAGACGCCGCTCCCGGTCGACGAGGCGGTCGGGGCGGTAGCCGACGACGACCGGGAACGGCGCGAACTGGGCGTGTTCTTCGGCGAGGACTTCGAACTCGTGTTCACGGTTCCCGCGGCCGAGGTGGGACGTGCCCGCGACGCCTGCCCGGTCCCCGTGACAGAGATCGGGCGCGTCGTCGCGGCCGGCGAGGGCGTGCGCATGGACGGCGAGGAGCTGCCGGACCGCGGGTACACCCACGGGTAGCCAGCGGAGGACCGGAACGGGAGAGTCGGGGATCAGGAGATCACCTGGAAGGGGACGGGCATGAAACAGAGCGTCCCCAGCAGGAAGGTAACCACGGCGAGCACTTTCCGGCCGGGATTGAGGGGTCTGTCCCGGATCGGGGTCGCCGGGCCGAGGTACGCCAGGACCATCGTGATGACGCCCCAGACGACCCAGATGACCGCGGCCGTCCCGACCGCCCGGAACGCGTAAAGGTAGCCAGCGAAGCCGAACAGAAGCGCCGGGACGGCGGCGGCGACGGTCTCCTGGCGTTCGCCCAGCAGCGCCCGCAGGACGTGGCCGCCGTCGAGCTGGCCGGCCGGGAGGAGGTTGAACAGCGTGACGAAACAGCCGACCCAGCCGGCGAACACGACGGGATTGACCACTTTCCGGGGATCGGCGTACGAGAGCGGCTGTCCGGTCAGGTCCGCCAGGAGGTGCAACAACAGCGGGTCGTTGAACCGGATGTACGCCGTGTTCGGGTCGGAGACGGTCGCCGTGGAGTAGGTCACCGGGTCGAGGTGCAACCCGACGACGGTGACCACCACCGTCGCCACGAGGCCGGCCAGCGGCCCCGCGGCCCCGATGTCGAACAGCGCCCGGCGGGTCGGGATCCGCTCGCGCATCCGGATGAACGCCCCCATCGTCCCGATGTGGGTCAGCGGTAGCGGGATGAAGTACGGGAGGCTGGCGTTGACGCCGTGGTACCGGCTCATGACGTAGTGGCCGGCCTCGTGGGTACACAGCACGCCGAGGATCGCCAGCGCGAACGGCCACGCCCGGGCGAGCGCGAGCGGGTCGCTGCCCAGGTCGATGCCGTACCAGAGCGTCCCGGCGTACAGCGTCGAGAGGATCGTCAGCGCGAAAAAGAGGACGTTCTTCCACGGGAACCCGTCGACGCCGACCGACCGGGGTTCGGCGACGAGCACGTACTCCCCGACGGTCGGCAGGCCGCTGTCGCCGGCCGGGTAGCGGGTCGTCAGCGAGACGTTGTACCCGCGCCGCCGGAACACCGGCCAGAGACGCTCCTCTAGCCTGTCGGGAGCGACCAGCGGGCGACCCACGTAGAGGAACCGGTCGTCGTCCCGGCGCGTCTCGTAGACGCGAAAGACCGACTCGATCTCCTCGGCCGGCGGCAACCGCCCCGGGCCGTCGGTTTCGTCCATCGGGACATGCTAGCGCGTCGTCGGGCATAAATCCGATGACAGCCCGGGCTTCGAATCGGGGGACGGGCGCGCGGGGAACGCGCCGAAGGAGCGTGAGTCGTGGGGTGGCCGGGCGGTTTCAGGCCGGTTCGACGCGCCAGGTGGTCGCGCTCGTGTACGACCACTTCTCGATTTCGAGTTCCGGGGCCGAGTCCCGGAGCTTCACCATCAGTGCGCCGATCTCCTTCGCCGAGAGACCCACCTCGTCGGCGATGAACTTGCTTTTGAAGTAGAGCTCGCCGTCGGCGGCCTTCTGTCTGAGGTACGAGCGAAGGCGTTCTTCCTTGCTCTCGGGGGAGGGCTGAGTCGTGCTCATCTGTGTCACCTCGCTCCCCGCTACCCACCTGATGGTCATATAAAGGGAGGAAGTTTAGCGTTACTTCGGCCCTTTTCAGCGTGAAGACAAACGATTCGAATGTTTTACGACGTTTCGAGAGAGCGCGAGACATTTTATATCGCGTTCTAAATACGTTATGTCGGTAACGCGGGCGGGCAGGCTGTGTCGGCCCGCCGGATTATATTTTTTCTTTAATAGTAAGAAATAAATATCGATCGCCGGGGCTACGGGGTCACTCGCGGTCGTGGACCCAGAACTCCTCGTCGACCGTTACCTCCTTTTTGAAGATGGGGACCTCGTCTTTCAGGCGGTTGATGCCGTCCTCGACGGTCCGGAACGCCTCCTCGCGGTGGCCGGCGAGGACGACGACGAAGACGATGTCGCGGCCGTACTCGATGACGCCGGTCCGGTGGTGCATGAGCACTTCGAAGACGCCGTCGCGTTCCTCGAGGTCGGCGCTGATCGCGTCCATCCGCTCGGCGGCGACGCCCTCGTACTTCTCGAATTCGAGGAACTCGGTCGGTTCGTCGTCGGGGTGTTCCTTCGCGCGGACGCGCCCGGTGAAGGTCGCTATCGCGCCGGCCTGCTCTGCCTGCGGGGAGGCTTTGGCCCGCCGGACGAGCGATTCGAGCGTCTCGTGTGGCTCCGTGTCAGTGACGGCGTCGACGACGGCGGCCGGATCGAGGTCCCTGGGATCGTCGGCCGCCAGGAGCGGATCGTCGACAGCCGCGTCGCCCAGCGCCACCTGGGGAACGTCGGCATCCGGGCAGTCCACGAGCAGGGCGTAGTCGTGGTCGACCGCCAGGCGGTCGAGTAGTTCCGTCAGCGAGATGTCCTCGCCGCTGGCCCGCCAGCCGTCGGCCGTCCGCTCGTAACGGGTCGCCGCCGGCCGTTCGAGGGTCGCGCCGCCGTCGGCCGTTCGCTGGTCGCAGGCGACGCGGGCGACCCGGCGGTCGTCGGTCAGCGAGGTCAGGTGGTCCACGAACCGGTCCGCGAGGTCGTCGGCCCCCGGGCCGGCGATGCCGAGCGCGTGCATGTCCGCCCGGAGGGCGGCGAGGCGCTTGTAGCCTTCGTCTGTCGGGCGGCTTGGCAACCCTTAAGACTGCCTCGGGGATAGGGCCGGTAGCATGAACGTCGTCGTCTCTGTCGGCGGCAGCGTCCTCGCCCCGGACCTCGACCCGGAGCGGGTCCGGGCGTACGCTGCCGTCTTGGAGGACCTGGAAGCGTCGGGCCACCGGCTCGGCGCGGTCGTCGGCGGCGGGCCGACCGCCCGGGAGTACATCGCCGCGGCCCGCGCTCTGGGCGCCAACGAGATCGCGCTCGACGGGCTCGGGATCGCCGTCACGCGGCTGAACGCCCGGCTGTTGATCGCCGCGCTGGGCGAGCGGGCCACGACCGCCCCGCCCGAGGACCTGGACGCCGCCCGCGAGGCGATGCGCCGCGGCGACCTCCCGGTGATGGGCGGGACCGCGCCGGCCCACACGACCGACGCCGTAGCCGCGTCGCTGGCCGAGTACGTCGACGCCGACCTGCTGGTGCTGGCGACGAGCGTCCCCGGCGTCTACGACGCCGATCCCACCCAGGACGCCGACGCCATCAAGTACGCCGAGATCGGCACCGGGGAACTGATCGACCTCGTCACGGACATCGAGATGGACGCCGGGAGCAACGCGCCGGTCGACCTGCTGGCGGCGAAGGTCATCGAACGGGGCGGCCTCCGGGCGGTCGTCGTCGACGGCACCGACCCCGAGAACGTCGCCGCGGCCGTCGCGGGCGACCACGACGGCACCGACGTCGTCCCCGACGATGAGTGAGGACCCCTACGCGGTCGGGACCGGCGGCGACCGGGCGTTCTGGGCCGACGCCGTCGCGGACGCCGTCGAGGCCCGCGATCCCGACGATCCAATCGTCGTCAAGGGCGGCGTCTCCCCGTCGGGCGTGCCCCACATCGGCCACTTCAACGAGATCATGCGGGGGTACTTCGTCGCCGAGGCGCTCCGCGACCGCGGCCACGAGGTCCGGCAGGTGTTCACCAGCGACGACAGGGACCGCCTCCGGAAGGTGCCCCGCACCCTCGCGGACCTGGACTGGAACGTCGTCGGCCTCGGCGAGGTCGACGCCGGCGCGCTCGGGCGCAACCTCGGGAAGCCCTACACCGACATCCCGGACCCGTTCGGCTGCTGTGACTCCTACGGCGACCACTTCACCGCCCTGCTCGAAGACAGCGCCGACCGACTGGGCGTCCCCGTGGAGTTCGTCTCGAACACCGCGCTCTACGAGGAGGGAGCGTTCGAGGACGTGACCCGGCGGATCCTCTCGGACCTGGACACCGCCCGCGAAGTACTCTCGGCCTACCAGGCCAAGGTCGACGACGAGTACGTCCCCTTCCAGGCCCAGTGTGCGGAGTGTGGCCACCTCACCGAGCGGATCGCCGGCCTCGACCTGGAGGCGGGGACGGTCTCGTACGTCTGTGCGGACGTCGAGGCCGGCGACGGGGTGATCGAGGGCTGTGGCCACGCGGGGACCGCGACGCTCCGGGAGGGGAAACTCCCCTGGCGGTTCGAGTGGCCGGCCCAGTGGGAACTGCTCGGGGTCGACTTCGAGCCGTTCGGGAAGGACCACGCCGAGGGGTCCTGGCCGAGCGGCGAGGACATCGCACGGAACGTCCTGGGCATCGAACCGCCGGTGCCGATGGTCTACGAGTGGTTCACCGTCGACGGGGAGGCGCTGTCCTCGTCGGCGGGCAACGTGGTCACCGTCGACGAGGTGCTCGACCTGCTCGAACCCGAGGTGTTCCGGTACTTCTTCGTCAAAAACCCCCACAAGCAGCGGGACTTCAGCGTCGAGAACGTGGACCAGCTGGTCGACGAGTTCGACCGGTTCGAGCGGGTGTACTTCGGGGACGTCGAGGCAGACGAGGAGACGCGGGAACTGGCCGAGCGGGCCTACCCCATGGTCGTCGACGAGGTCCACGAGGACCGGATCCGGCTGCCCTACACGTTCGCGGCAGTGCTTGGCATGACCGACGACGCGGCGCTCCGCGAAACGATGGCCCGCCGGGAGGGGCACATCCCCGAGGACGCCCAGCCAGAGGCGGTCGGGCGGGCGCTCGCACGCGTCGAGAAGGCCCGCCGGTGGGCCGAGCGGACCGACAACGAGTACAACTACCGGCTGGCCGAAACGCTCCCCGACGCGGAGTTCGACCCGGCCGTCGAGGCGGCGCTCGACGAACTGGCCGGAATCGTCGAAACCGACCCCGACCCCGAGGAGCTACAGGGCGAGATCTACGAAACGGCAAAGCGCCACGGCGTCGACGTGGGGGCCTTTTTCGCCGCGGGCTACCGGCTGTTTCTCGACACTGACCAGGGACCGCGGCTGGGGCCGTTCCTCGCGGCGCTGGACCGGGAGTTCGTCGTCCGGCGGTTGCGCCGCGAGGAGTAACCCCCGTGAACCTGCCCCCCGGCGAATCCTCCGGTCGATCGGGGATCCCCCGGCCGACCGTCCGGCCGATCGCGGGACGGGAGCCGCGTCGCGGCCGTCGCCCGGCCGCCGTGTCCGGCAAACCAAACCCTCTTTGCGGCTTGCCCCTTCGTTCGGGATAATGGTACGCACACTGACGTGGGTACTAGCCGGGATTATCCTCTATACGACGCTGGGACTGGCGTTGCGGACCCGGGGGTTGCTTCCCGAGTCGGTGCGGCTCAACGGACCCTTGACGACGGTCCACACCCAGCGCGGGAAGGTGTTTCTCGACAGGCTGGCCCGGCCGCGCCGGTTCTGGCGCGCGTACGCCAATTTCGGCGTCGGGATCACGCTGGTCGTGATGTTCGGATCGCTCGTGTTGTTCCTCGTCAGTGCGTACTTCTCGCTCAAACAGCCACAGCCCTCCGCGCTGACCAAGCCCGAGAACATCCTCGCCATCCCCGGCGTGAACCAGTTCCTCCCGCTGTCGATGGCCCCCGAGATCGTCGCCGGGATGGTACTGGGGCTGATCGTCCACGAGGGCGGCCACGGCCTGATGTGTCGCGTCGAGGACATCGAGATCGAGTCGATGGGGCTGGCGTTCCTGACGATCGTGCCACTGGGGGCGTTCGTCGAACCCGACGAAGGGAGCCGCGCCGAGGCGAGCCGCGGCGGCCAGACGCGGATGTTCGCCGCCGGCGTGACCAACAATTTCGCCCTCGCGTTGATCGCTCTCGTCCTCCTGATCGGGCCGGTGTCAGGTGCCATCGCCGTTGCCGACGGCGTCCCGGTCGGCGGCGTCTACAGCGGCACGCCGGCCGCGACGAGCGGAATCGGCGGCGGCGACGTGATCACGTCGGTCGGCGGCGTGCCGGTCGAGAACGAATCCGACCTCGACGCGAGGCTGGACGACGTCGACCGCCCGGCGGTCGAAGTGGGGCTGAAAGGCGGGGAATCGGTGACCGTCGACAGGGAGGTCATCGTCGTCAGGAGCACACAGGGTGCCCCGGTCGGGGTCAACACGACCATCACGGCCGTCAACGGCACCGCCGTCAGGACCGAAACCGAGTTCCGCGACGCGGTGGCAAACCGGAGCGTCGCGGTGATCGAGACGGCGTCGGGCGAGTCCGTCCGGACGCCGATCGGTGCCTCGGCGGTGGTCGGCGCGAACAGTACCCTCGCCGGGGATGCCGTCGACCCCGAGGAGACGATCGTCGTCACGGCGGTCGACGGCCGGCGGATCGTCACGGCTGCCGACCTCCAGAACCGGTTCGAGGGGGTCGATCCCGGCACGACCGTCCGAGTCGTCGGATACGTGGACGGGGAACGCCGGACGTTCGACGTGACGGTCCCCGAGGGCGGCCTGGAGGGACTGGGACTCCGCACGAACGACGGGACGAGCGGGGTCGTGGTCACGGACTTCGGGATCAAACCCTACCCGGCCTCGCTCTACCTCGGGATTCTCGGCGGCGGCGGGGACGGTCCGTCGCTACTGTTCGCACAGCGCGTGTACCTGCTGTTCGTGCTCCCGCTCGCCGAGCCCGTCGGATTGCTGCCGTACAACTTCGCGGGCTTTTCCCCGACGATCAGTAGCTTCTACGTCACCACCGGTCCGCTCGGGGTGCTCGGCGGCGGCGTGTTCACGCTGGCGAACCTGCTGTTCTGGACGGCCTGGATCAACATCGTCCTGGGCCAGTTCAACTGCATCCCGGCGCTCCCGCTGGACGGCGGCCACCTCCTCCGCAGTTCGGTCGAGGCCGTCGTCGCCAGGCTCCCCGTCTCGCGGGGCCGCCGGCTCACGACCGCGATCACGCTCGGGACCAGCCTGCTGATGATCGGCGTGATCGTGGCGTCGATCGTCATCCCGGAGATGCTCGGGTAGGCCCCTCACCCGAGATCGGGGTCTCCCCGCCGCGATCCCGAATTGCACCACGCGCCCGCTTCGGGAGGCGTCGATGGCGCGGTACCGGTCGCAGGAGCACAGCCACGTCCGGCGTCTCGCCGCGAACTCCTCCGTGGACGACTCCCGGCGGAAAGAGACCGCGAAGCGGATCGTGGGAGAACGGAAACCTCCTTACGCCGCCGTTCGAAGGCCCGGTATGCAGCGACGCGACCCCCCACCGACGGACGAGGGCTGGTACGTCCTCCACGACCTCCGGACGATCGACTGGGACGCCTGGCGCGAAGCGCCCGAGCAGGTGCGCGACCGGGCGCTCGCGGAGGGGATCGACTACCTCCGGGCCCACGAGTCCGTCGCGGACGCGCCGGCAGGTGACTCGGCGGTCTTTTCGGTGCTGGGTCACAAGGCCGACCTGCTGATCGTCCACCTGCGGCCGACGGTGGCCGACCTGGACACCGCCGAGCGCCGCTTCGAGCGGACCGAACTGGCCGGGTTCACCGACCAGTCCTCGTCGTACGTCTCGGTGACAGAGGCTTCCGGGTACACCGAGAAGGCCCGGGAGTACTTCGAGGGGGAACTGGACGAGGACTCGGGGCTCTACCAGTACATCCAGTCGCGGCTCCACCCGGAGATACCCGACGCCGAGCACGTCAGTTTCTACCCGATGTCGAAGCGGCGCGACCCCGAGTACAACTGGTACGAGCTGCCGTTCGACGAGCGCGCGGACCTGATGGCCGCGCACGGCGACATCGGCAGAGAATACGCCGGGAAGGTCACCCAGATGATCTCGGGGAGCGTCGGCTTCGACGACTGGGAGTGGGGCGTCACGCTGTGGGCCGACGACGCGACCGACATCAAGGACCTGATCTACGAGATGCGGTTCCACCCCTCCAGTTCGAAGTACGCCGAGTTCGGGCCGTTCTACTTCGGTCGGCGGTTCCCGCCGGCGGACCTGCCGGCCCTGCTGGCCGGCGAACCGGTGCCGACGGGGGAGGGCGGCGACGCGGACGCCGGGGACGCGCCCGCGGCGACGGCGGCCCGGGCCGGCGGCGCGGTCGGCGGCGACGCGGACGGTGGCGACGGGCGCGGACACGGCGGGGTCCATCCCGGCAGTCCGGGGGAGGGCGACCACCCCCACGCCGGCGAGAGGGACGGCAGCGACGACAGCGACGACAGCGCGGCCGCGGGGCGGCCGGACAGCGGCGACGCCGACGTCACGGAGGACCCCAACGTCGACCGGCGTCTCGCCTCGCTTGGCATCCACGCCGGGAGCGACTACGACGACGGCGACTACGCGCTGGTGTTCGACGCCGAGGTGGACGCCGGCGACCTGGCCGACGACCTCGACGGCCTGCGGGGGAACTTCGAGCACTACGACAGCCACGTCCTGACGACGGTCCGCGCGAGCGGCGGCGAGGCCGCGGTCGTCAGCGTCTGGACCAACGAGGGGGCCGCCGAGACGGCCGCGGGCTTTTTGACGGAACTGCCCGGCGTCTCCGGCGGCGTCGGCGGCGTACTCGGCGATCCCGACGCGGCCGAGGAGGACGACGCGGCCGACGCGGCCGGTGGAACCGACGGGGACGCCGACGACGTCCGGGCGCAACTCGCGGACCTGGGCATCTACGCGGGCACGCCCCACGGCGAGGACGTGTACGCGCTGGTGCTGTACTCGACGGCCGATCCCGGGGCGCTCGCGGCCGAGGTCGGGGACCTCCGCGAGAGCTTCGACCACTACGACACCCACGTCAAGACGGCGGTCTACGAGGGCGAGGACGGGCCGAACGCGGTGGTGAGCATCTGGGAGACCGAGAGCGCCGCCGAGACCGCGAGCGATTTCCTGGCGGACCTGCCCGGCGTCGTCGGCCGGGCCGGCGAGGGCGACGGCTTCGGGACGATGGGGATGTTCTACACTGTCAAACCGGAGTTCCGCGAGGTGTTCGTCGAGACCTTCGCGGAGGTAGAGGAGTTGCTCGCGGGGATGGACGGCCACCGGGAGACGAACCTGCTCGTCAACCGCGAGGACGACACCGACATGTTCATCGCCAGCAACTGGGACGCCCGCGAGGACGCGATGGCGTTTTTCCGGTCCGACGAGTTCGCCGAGACCGTCCAGTGGGGCCGCGAAGTGCTCGACGGCCGTCCCCGACACGTGTTCCTGGCGTAGGGCGGACCGTCGAACACCCGCGATGGGCGTTCCCGGCCTACCAGCGGAGGGCGTCGCACGCCCGCGTTCGCGGCGCGAGAGTCCCCTAGCGAGGTATATGTCCTCGATCGTCGTAGTGACGGAGTTGTATGGCCAGAGACACGCCAGAGCGGACCGCCGCGGTCCGCGAGACGATCAGAGACGTGATCGACGGGGAAACAATCGACGAGGCGCTCGCGGAAGCCGCGGGCGAGGAGCCACACGAGGATGCCGCGGCCGCGCTGACGGAGGTCGTCGCCGACGAGGCCGCCAAGCAGGCCCGCTGGCGCAACCGGGCGGTGACGCCCGAGGACATCGCCAGGGCGGCCGAGCGGCGGCGCGGGTACCAGCGGCGCATGCGCCGCCACTACGGACCCTAAAACGGGGTCGTGGTCGTGACCGCGGCGGCCGATCCTTGACCGAGTCCCCGGCGTAACCGACCGCGGATCGAACCGTGTCGGCAGCTACTCGTGGATCGAATCGTGGTCGAGCAGTTCCCGGTCTACCCCGTCGGGGAGCGGGTCGTAGGTGACGATTTCGAGGAGGTTCCCGTCCGGGTCGAGGAAGTAAAAGCCCTCGAACTCCCCCCAGTCGTAGGGACCCTGCTTGGGGAACTGGCCGTCGAGGTCGTCGATCAGCGCCTCGTAGGTCTCCCGGTCGGTGGCGAAGGCGATATGGGCCTTGTCCAGCGGGTGGTCGAGGTCCGCCGGCGTCCAGCCCTCGGCCCGCCCGGTCTCGGCGAGGGTCACCACGGTCTCGCCCGCCGCGAACATGGCGTGGTCGCCCTGGAAGTCCGCCGGCGGGCGGAGCAACTCCAGGTCGAGTACGTCCCGGTAGAACCGGAAACAGGCGTCCAGGTCGTTTACGTCGACGTTGATGTGATCGACCGCGTCCATAGTAGAAGGGCCGCGGACTGGCAAAAATAGCTTTTCCCGCTCGGGCGTACGGCGGGGCGGATGTTTGACGCTGGCGGGCGCGCGGAGGGCCTGACTTTTTGGTACCGGCGGGCGTGTGACCCACTCATGAGACACGTTCGCGGGCCGCTTCTGACGGTCGACGTCGGGGACCGCGAGGCCCGGACCGAGGACGTCGACGACGTGCTGGCGGCCTTCGTCGGGGGACGCGGAGTCGGCACGAAACTGGCCTACGAGCGGATCCCGTTCGACGCGGACCCGTTCGGACCAGAGAACGCCGTGTTTTTCACGACCGGCCCGCTCCAGACCGCGACGACGAGTTTCACCGGCCGGATGAACTGCACGGGGCTGTCGCCGCTGACCGGCGGCCTGCTGTCCTCGAACGCCGGCGGGTACCTCTCGCGGAACTTCGCGGACACCGGGTATGCCGCCGTCGGGATCACCGGCCGGAGTGACGAACCCCTGGCGGTCCACGTCCGGGACGACGGCGCGACCTTCGAACCGGTGCCGGAACTGGCCGGGGGGCGGGTGTCGGCGATAAGCGACTACGTCGAGCGCGAACACGGCCTCGGCGAGGACGCGGTCGCCTGCGTCGGACCGGCGGGGGAAAACCGCGTCCGGTTCGCCTCGATCATGACCACCGAACACCGGACGTTCGGCCGCGGGGGACTCGGGGCGGTGCTGGGGTCGAAGAACGTCAAGCTACTCACGTTCGACGGCGACTCGCGGCGGCCCGTCGAGTTGCCCGACGTGACCGCGGACGTCCACCGCGAGGCGGCGACCAGCGACAACATCATGCGCCGGCAGGGGACGACCAGCCTCACGGAGTTCGCAAACGAGTTCGGCGCGCTCCCGACCCGGTACTTCTCGGCGCTTCGCTTCGAGGGCGCGGCCGGGATCAGCGGCGACCGCGTCGAGGAGAAAAAGTACAAGAAGGGGACCTGCTCGCAGTGTGCCTTCGCGTGCAAACTCCCGACCAGGGACGAAACGCGGGGCGTCGAGACCGAGGGGCCGGAGTACGAGACGGTGATGGCCTTCGGGTCGAACGCCGGGATCGACGACGTCGTGGACGTGATGGTCTCGAACGACCTGTGCGACGAACTCGGGCTGGACACCATCTCGTGTGGGGACGTGGTGTCGGCCTATCTCGCCAGCGAGGACCGGTTCGGGGACGCCGACCTCGCCCACGAGCTGATCGAGAAGATCGCCCGCCGCGAGGGCGTCGGCGACCTGCTGGCCGAGGGCATCGACCGCGTCCACGACGAACTCGGCGTGGAGAACTGGACCATGAAAGGCATGGAGTTCTCGGCCCACGACGGCCGGGCGCTCAACGGCCAGGGGCTCGCCTTCGCCACGTCGAACCGCGGTGCCGACCACCTCTACGCCGCGATGTACGAACGCGAGTACCCCCTGGTCGACGAGGAGGAAGCGCTCGAACCCGAGGGCGTGGCCGGGAAGGCCGCCACCCTGGTCGCCCAGGAGAACCACAACGCGGTCCTCGATTCGGGCGTCGTCTGCCGGTTCTCGCGGGACGTGGTGACCGACGACCGTCTGGGGACGCTGCTCGGGGCAGACTACGACGACCTGCTGGCGGTCGGGGCGCGGGTGGTCGACCTGGAACGGGCGTTCAACAACCGCCGCGGGTTCGACCGGAGCGACGACGACGCGCTCCCCTACGACCTGCCGGGGCTGGACGCGGAACTGTCGGCGTACTACGAGATGCGGGGCTGGAACGACGACGGGACCGTGCCCGCGGAACGCGTCTAGTCCGACTCGGCGGGGCTGGCGGCGGTCCCGGACTCGGATTCGGATTCGGACCGGGACTGGGACTCGGATTCCGCGTCCGCGGTCCCGTCGCTCCAGTCGGGTTCGTCCCGCGGCGGGCTGAGGATGCCGACGCCGACCGCGGGTTCGTCGCCCCTGTTCTCCGCGCCGTGTAGTTCGCCGCTCGGGAACGCGTAGGAGTCGCCCGGTTCGAGGACGTGCTCCTCGCCCTCGACCAGCGCGACGAGGCGGCCGCTGATGACGTAGCCGATCTGTTCGTTGTCGTGCCGGTGCGGGGGGAGCCGCTCGCCCGGATCGATCCGCCAGTAGGTCATCCCCGCGCGCTCGCCCGTCGCCAGATCCGCGAGGTAGATGCCGTCGCTGACTCGTGCCGGTTCCCGCTCGTCCGCCGAGACGCGCTCCATGGTGCGCTCTGACTTGCCACGCTTATCCTTATAAACCTTCCCTCGTTATTTTTAAGTTCGAGCGCGGGGACTACCACGTAGCATGGGAGACAGTATCAGGCTGTTCCACCTCCCGTTCTCGTTCATGTTGCCCCAGCGGGTCGCCAGCGAGCGGGGGTACTTCGCCGAGGCTGGACTGGACGTGGAACTGGTCGAGCGCGACCGGGCGGAGGTCGACTGGAAGTACATCCCGGCCGACGAGACGCTGACGGAGGACAACGACGTCGACCTCTATCCGATCTGCAAGTGGGAGAGCATCAAGCGGACCTGGGACATGGGCGACGGCCGGATCGTCGCCAGCGGGACCTTCGCTGACCAGCCCTACAGCGTCTACACCCGGCCGGGGACCGACATCGAGACGCCGGGGGACCTGGCCGAGGTGCCGGTGGGCGTGAACATGCGGACCGGCCAGGAGTACACCGTCCGGCGGGCCCTGGAGGACCACCTGCCGGCGGCGGCGGTCGACCTCGAACACCACGGGATGCCGACCGACCGGCTGGCCGCGCTCCGCGAGGGCGAGGTCGCGGCCGTCTCCCTGCTGGAGCCCCACAGCACGCTCGCCGAGCACCTGGGGTTCGAGAAGGTCCTGGAGTTCGAGAACCACATGGGCATCGTCGGCGCGGACCACGTCGACGACGCGACGATGGCGGCGTTCATGGAGGGATACGAGCGGGCCGTCGCCGAGATCAACGACGACCCCGAGTCGTTCCGCGACGAGTACCTGGCGATGTTGACAGAGGACCTGCGGGTCGCCCCGGACCTGTTCGCCGAGGTCGACATGGAGGCGATCCGGGCGTCGATCACCGTCCCGGAGTACGAGACCCCGGAGTTCGCGGACCGGGCGGAACTAGACGACCACCTCGACTGGATGAAACGCCGCGGCCTCATCGACGAGGACGCCGACATCGGTGCCATCGTCGCTCCCCTATGAACATCGCAACACAGCAGGCGGCGCTGGACGCACAGCACGGCGACCCCGGGGACCTGCCGGTGATGCGCGCCCGCTTCGAGCACAACGGCAGCCCCCGGTACATGCTCTACACGATCAAGCGCCTGGGGCTGGACCACGACCACGGCTTCCACCTCGACGTCGAACTGGTCTCGGACGAACTCGAAGGCGGGATGGAGACCGTCGAGGCGCGCCTCCAGGACGGCGACGCCGACCTCATCGACATCGACTACATCTCGACGGCCCGCGAGCGCGCCGAGGGCGCGCCCATCGTCGCCTTCCACCCCTACGGCCGGACCGTCGGGGGGCTGGTCGCGCCGACCGACACCGACATCGGGGGCATCGAGGACCTGCCGGGCCACCGGATCGGCGTCGTCCGCCGCCTCGACAAGAACTGGATCCTCGTCCGCGCGGCCTGCCGCGAGTACCACGGCTTCGACCCCGACGAGGAGGCCACGCCCGTCGAGGCGGGGTCGAAGGTCGGGCTGACGGAACTGCTCCACGACGGCGAGGTCGACGCCGTCCTCCAGTTCTGGCCCATCGTCCCCGAGATCACCGAACGGGGCGACTACCGCGAGGTGTTGCCGATGTCGACGCTCGTCCAGCGGCTCTCGGAGACGGACAACCGGCTGCCGGTCTCTACTTTCCTCACCAGCGAATCCTACCTCGCCGACCACCCCGAGGCCGTCCGCTCGTTCAAGCGCGCCTACCGGGAGGTCGTCGATTACCTCGTGGAAGACGACGAGATCTGGGAGGAGATCGGGTCGAAGCTGATGACCTACGACGACCCGGCCATCGTCCGGGCGGTCCGGGACGGCTGGCGCGACATGGTCGTCCGCGACTGGGACGCCGAGACCGTGGCGGGAATGGAACGGCTCTTCGACCACCTGCTGGACGTGGCCGGCGGCGACGCGCTCGGGGTCGACCACATCCCGGAGGGCACCTTCCGGCTGGAGGTCGAATGACGACGGTCGCTTTCCAGTTGAACTGGGAGCCCAACGGCTTCCAGGCCCCGTACTTCCTCGCCAGGGACCGGGGCTTCTACGACGAGGAGGGGCTGGAGGTCCAGTTCGTCGAGGGCCACGGCTCGCCGTTCGCGGCCGAGCAGACCGCCCGCGGCCGGTCGGACCTCGGGCTGGCGGGCGGGAGCGCCGTCCTCTCGGTGCAAAGCGAGGGCTTCGACCCGCTGGCGGTCGCGGCGGTCACCCAGAAGACGCCCGCCGCCGTCTACACGCTTCGGGACGTGTTCGGCGAGCCGCTCGAACGGCCGGGACAGCTGGCCGGCCGGACCGTCGCGCCCTCCGCGACCAAGACGCGCATCCTGACCGCCCAGCTGCTCGAAAACGAGGGGATCCGCGAGGACGTGGAGTTGCTGCCGGTCGACCCGAACACCCACCACCGCGTCCAGCACCAGCTGCTCGACGGCGAGGTCGACGCCGCCGTCGGCGTCGTGACCAACGGCACGGAACTGGAGTGGGAACACGACCACGCGGCCGACGAACTCCACATCGGGTCGTACCTCGACATCTACGGGATGACCATCGTCGCCAACCACGAACTGGTCACCGACGACCCCGGGGCGGTGCGGGCGTTCCTGCGGGCGACCGCGCGGGGGTGGGCGGCGGCGACGAACGATCCGAACGCGGCCGTCGACGCGCTGGTCGCGCGCAACGCCACGCTGGAGCGCCGCCGGGAGATAGAGCGCCTGAAGTTCCGGCGGGCCGCCGAGGACCTCCAGTTCGCCGACCACGTCCGGCAGGCCGGGTGGGGCAACCAGGACGGCGAGCGCTGGCGGACGCTGGCCGGGACGCTCGCGGAAACGGACCTCCTCGACGGCCCGGTCGATCCCGACGCGGCCTGGACCAACGAGTATCTGGGCGCGAGCACGGACGCCATCGGCGACTACGCCGCGCGGATCGACCGATGAGCACGACCGCCGCGGCCGTTTTCGGGACGGCGCTGCTGGTGGCACTGCTGGCGGTCCTGGGAGCCGCGGGGTTCGTCGGCTGCCGTCGCGGCGGGGAACGGGACGACGCACCGGCCGCCGGCGATCCCGGCGACGGCCCGGGCCCGGATCGGCCGGGCGTCGTCTGCCGGGATTGCGGGACCGAAAACGACGTTGCGGCGGTCTACTGCCGGCACTGCGAGACGACGGTGGCACCGGCCGCCTGGCCGGCCGCGGCGTCGCTCGGGGCCGCCTGACAGAGTCGCGGGATTCGGCACCGCCCGACGCCGCCGGCGGAATTCGACACCGCGGCAGTCGGAGCGTGGCGGGACTCGCATCGCGGCAGTCGTGACGACGCGAACGCCGACGAGGGCGGCCGACGGGTGCGAAAACGAAACCCCTTACCGTCCGGTCCGCCGACGTCCGGTATGAGCGTCATCCGGGTCGTGTGGGGGACCGCCGCCGGCCCGACCGGGACCGCCGCCTACGACGCCGCGCTCGCGGACGCGGGCGTGGAGAACTACAACCTCGTCCCGCTCTCGTCGATCCTGCCGGCGGACGCGAGCCTGGCGGTCGTCGGGACCGCTCCCGACCTCGGGGCGGCCGGGAACGGCCTCTACGTCGTCCAGGGGCGGGCCCCCGCCGGCCCGGACGAGACGGCGGCCGCGGGCATCGGCTGGGCCAGAAGCGAGTCCGGACGGGGCGTCTTCTACGAGGCCGCCGGCGGGACCGAGCGGGCGGTCCGCACGGAGATCGAGGCCGGCCTGGCCGCCGGGCGCGACCTCCGGGAGTGGACGTTCGTCGAGGAGGAGACCGTCGTCCGGCGAGTCGAGGGACCCCCGGACGAACGGGCGTGTGCGGTCGTGCTGGCGGCGTTCGGGGAGAGCCGACCGCTCCTCTGAGAGGCGAGGATTTTTTAACCCCTGCTGTCGTACCCGCCGGGGACACCGCATGTACGGAAACGCGCCGTTCGCCGATCGGTCGGTGGGTGCCGTCGAGTTGTCGACGGAACAGCGTCGCCGGCTCCGCCAGGACCTCGTCAGCGTCGCCGCCCGGACCCGCGAACTCCTCCCGAACGACTTCGTGGTCGGCTCCGAACTGAGCGAAGGGACCGAAGGCCCGCGAGCGCGGATCGCCGTCCAGCCGCCCGTCGGGTCGATTGTCAGCGCCGACTACGCGCCCGACGCCGATGCCGAGACGACGATCACCCCCGACGAGCGCGAGGACCTCGCGCTCGGCCTGGCCGCCAGCGCCGCCCTCCAGGTCAAACGCTCGATGGACGACGTCACACAGACTGCCCGCTAGCCGACCGCCGGGGGGTCGTAGAAGAGCGCGTATCCGACCGCCAGCCCCGCGGCCGCGCCGCTCGCCAGGGTCGCCGCGACGCCGGGCACAGACGACAGCGCCCCGGCGAGCAACCCGGCGAGCAACAGCCCCGGGATCGCCGAGAGCACCAGGTCGGGAGTCCGCGGTCGTGTCGAAACGATAGTTGCCTCCATCCGTGGTATGTGTCCCCGGCTAATTAAATATTATTACCGGGCGGCGGAGGTCACTTGCCCCAGAAGGGGTCGCGCTGGCGGCGCTTGTCGAGATACTGGGTGAGCGCTTCGAGTTCGTCGGCAGGGATGTCATCGGAAAGTTCCTGTTCGAGGATCTTGGCGTGCTTTTCGGGGAGTTCGATCCAGAGTTCGTCGCCCTCGTCGATGCCGCGGCCGACAGTCGGGCCGTCGATGGAGACGGCGACGCGGTCGCCGGTGCGGGCCTCGTCGACGTCCTCGCCCTCGTCCTGGATGCTCTTGAGGAGGCCCACGCGGTCGGTCTCTCCGTTCTCGAACTTCGCGACGCGGGAGTTGCGCTTGAGCGTGCCCGAGAGCACCTCGATGCCGACGACCGCCGGCTTCGACTGCCGGAAGACGTGGTCTTCGAGGATGCGAAACCGGGCGGGTCGGGTGATGTTTTCGAGGATCTGGTCCTGTTGCTCGCGTTCGATTCCCTCGACGTACTCCTCGTAGTCCTCGACGAGGCGGTAGATCACGTCGTGGTCGAAGATGCGGACGTCCTCCTGGTCGGCCAGCCGGTCGGCGTCGCCGAGCGTGTCGACCGAGAAGCCGAGCACGACACGGTGGGTGGGTTCGTTGGCCGTCTCGGCCACCCGGACGTCGCGGGGCGCGATGTCGCCGACCTCCGCGCGCATGATCGGCACCTCGGCCTCGTCTAGGGCGTCGGCGAGCGCCTCCAGGCTGCCGAGCGTGTCGGCCTTGACGACGACGCCCTCCTCCCGGGTGGTGACCTCGATCTCGGCGAGTTCCTCCTCGACCTCGGCGATGACCGCGCCGCGGTCGCGGTCGCGGATCACGCGGATCGGCGCGCCGGCCATCGCGTCGTCGAGGTCGGGCGCGGCGACCTTGATCCCGGCGGCGGCCGACACCTCGTCGACCTTCTCGAACTGTTTCTCGGTCCGGATCTCCGAGAGCGGGCGGGGCTGGAGGAGCGCGCGGACGTCCGTGACGATGGGGGCCTCGACGCCGCCGACGACGATGGTGTCGTTCGGGCGGATGGTCCCGTCGTAGAGCACCACGTCGATGGTCGTCCCGAAGCCGCGTTCCTCCTTGACCTCCAGGACCGTCCCAGCACCGGGGCCGGTGACGTCGACCTCCATCTCGGATTTGAGAAAGCGCTGCGAGAGCCCCATCAGCACCGTCAGCAGGTCGGGGACACCCTCGCCGGTCTCGGCGCTGACGGGGACGACGCCGATGTTGTTCTGGAAGTCCTGGACCCGCCAGTACATGTCGGCCGAGAACCCCTCGTCGCTCAGCTGGCCGATGATCTCGTAGAGCCGCTGGTTCAGGTCGTCCTGCACGCGATCGCTCTGGTCGTCCAGCGTCGCCTGGATCGGCGCGCCGGGATTCGGGTTCCACCCGGGGACGGTGTCGACCTTGTTGGCGGCGACGATGAAGGGGGTTGCCGTCCGCTTGAGGATGTCGATGGCCTCCAGCGTCTGTGGCTGGAAGCCGTCGTTGACGTCGACGACGAGGATGGCGATGTCGGCCAGCGCCCCGCCACGCGAGCGGAGCGTCGTAAAGGAGTGGTGACCGGGCGTGTCGATAAAGAGCAGTCCCGGCAGGTCGAAGTCCTCGGGATCGACCAGGCTTCCGGCCATCCGGGAGATCACGTCCAGCGGCACCGCCGTCGCGCCGATGTGCTGGGTGATCGCGCCCGCCTCACCCTCGCTGACCGTCGACCCGCGGATCTCGTCTAACAGGCTCGTCTTCCCGTGGTCGACGTGACCGAGCACCGCGACGATCGGCGTGCGTAGGCCCTCCCCGCCCGCTGTGGTGTCCGTTGGAGTTGGTTCCGACATAGATATCACCGTGAAGAATCACTACCGGATACCAACCGGGCACGCCAATTAAGCGCTTCGTCATCGCTGCCGGCCGGCGTGTCGTTCCGGCGGCGCGATGGTCCCGGACGGCAGACGGATGTCGGACGGCCCGTGGCGTTTATGGTACTGGCATCGGTACACGGGTCTATGGTAGATATACTCGCGGAAAACCTGTCGGGGAAGGCCGTGACCGGCGTCGACGGCGCCCAGCTCGGGATGCTGTACAACATCACGATGGATCTCGAAACCGGCAAACTCCGGAGTTTGATCGTCGAACCGGACGACGACAGCCGGGCCGGCGACTTCGAGGTCGACGAGAACGGTCGGTACCGTGTCCCCGCCGACCGCGTGCAGGCGATCAAGGACCACATGATCATCGACCGGTAATGTACATTCTCGACGCGTCCGCTTTTATCAACGAGTATCACACACAGGAGCGAATCGCCACCATCCCGCTGGTGCGCGAGGAACTCGAAGACGAGAGCGCCTACCGGTTCGACGCCATGGAAGGCTCGGGGATGCACCTCCACATTCCCGAAAGCGAGACCGTCGAGCGGGTCGAGCGGGCCGCCCGCGAGACGGGCGACCTGGCGGAGCTCTCCCGGACCGACGTCCGCCTGCTCGCCGCGGCGTTCGAACTCGACGGCCGCCTGGTCACCGACGACTACGCGATGCAGAACGTCGCCGAGAAACTCGACGTCGACGTCGAGGTGATCAACCGGGAGGGCATCGCGGAACAGCGCGACTGGCAGTTCCAGTGTGGGGGCTGTGGCCGCGAGTTCGAGGAGAACCACGACCGCTGTCCCGTCTGCGGGAGCGAACTCTCGCGGAAGAACCCGGCCTAGTCCAGTTGCTCTAGCCCGACGTCGATCAACTGCCGCAACACCTCCTCCTCGGTGAGGTCGTACTCCCGGGCCAGGGTCCGGATTTCCCGGACGTGTTCGTCGTCCTCGAACACGACCGTGTACCGGGTTGGCATGGAGAACGGTACGCCGCTATCAGGGATAAAAACACGTCAGACGGGTGGCAGACGGGGTGTCGCTACAGCGGGACGGACACGTCGGTCGCCAGCCGGACGTACAGCGCCAGGAACTGGACGGCGTTGAAGCTCCCGTGAATGAGAATCGGGACCAGGAGGTTCTCGGTCAGGTAGTAGGTCGCCCCGAGGATCAGCGCCAGCAGAAAGACGGCTGCGAGCGTGCTCGCCATCGCAACGAAGTTCGGGGAGTAGTACTGCGGGACGTGTACCAGCGCGAAGATGGCACTGGCGACGACCACCGCTCCCCACGGCGAGAACGACTCGTACAGCGACTTCTGGACGATATTCCGGAACACCAGTTCCTCGCCGGGGCCGACGACGAGCCAGGACAGCGGAACGAGCACGAGCAGGAAGTCCGGGTCGGCGACGCTCCGGGCGGTCCGCTCGATGCTGCTTGTGGCGGTCGGCAGCCCGAGCTGGCGGAACAGGGCGCTGACGAGGACGACCGCGACCAGGAGGGCGACGGTCCCTGCGACCGCGTAGCCCAGGTCCCGGGCGTCCGGCCACGCGAGGTCGACGTACGACACGTCGTACTCCCGGACGCGCAGGTAGGCGGCGACGAACGCCGCCAGGCCGACTCCGAACCCGACGACGGAGACGGTCCACAGGACCGCCCGGCCGACGCCGGCCGCGAACACGGTGACGACGGCGGTGAACACCGAGCCGACCAGGAAGCCGACTAGCCCGACGAACGCCGCCGTCAGGGCGTCCGAGAGCTGTTCGACCAGCCGCCTCCGGGGGAGGCCCTGGCCGTCGACCGCGGCCGCGACGACCGCGAGCGCACCCGCGGCGACGGCGACCGGCACGCCCGCGCCGAGCGCCGGCGTCGTGCCGCCGTCCGGCGTCGCCGCGACCACCCGGGAGGCGGCGAACCCGACGACGAGCAGGGAGGCGACCCCGGCGAGCGCCGCCCCCGGGACCCGGCCGAGCACGCCGTGTCGCCGGAGCAGGAAGGCGGCCAGGGCCACCCCCGCTACGGCGGCGTTGACGACGCCCCCGACCGGCAGCCCGCCGACCGCGGGGTCGCCCGGCCACCCGAGGAAACTGGCGACCAAGGCCACCCCCGCCACGACGACGCCGGCGCTGGCCGCCGGATTCGATCCCATGACCCGGGGTTGGAATGTCGCGGCTAAATGGCCTGCGCTTCTACTCCACTTCCAGGGTCGTCTGTCACATCGAATCGCGCTTCTACTCCACTTCCGGGGTCGTCCGTCCCATCGAATCGCACTACTACTCCACTTCCGGGGTCGTCCGTCCCATCGAATCGCGCTACTACTCCACTTCCGGGGTCGTCCGTCCCATCGAATCGCGCTACTACTCCACTTCCAGGGTCGTCTTCTCGGCCACCGCCTCGGCCTCCGGGAAGTCGCCGCCGCCGAGCAGTCCCCTGGCGGCCCGTTTGCCCCACTCGACGGCCGGCTGGGTGAACGTCTCCACTCCCGAGAGTTCGCCGGCCAGGATACAGGCCGCCTCCATGCCCGCGAGCAGCCGGCCGATGCCGCGGGCGTCGAGCCGGTCTATCTCGACGCGGACGTTCGGCCGGTCGGCGGCCGCGAGGCTCGCCTCCGTGGCCTCGAACTCCGCGGCGAGCAGTTCGCCCAGGCCGGCCCCGCCGAGGTAGGACAGTCCCTCGACGTCCGTCTCCGGGATCGGACACGACGGGCGTTCGCTGGGCCGGACGAGCGTGACGAACTTGTCCCGGGGGCCGGCCCGGTAAAGCTGGAGCTGCGAGTGCTGGTCGGTCGCACCCAGCGCCCGGGCGGGCGTCTGGCCGACGCCGTCCTTGCCGAGGCTCTCGGCCCACAGCTGGGCGAACCACTCGGCGAACGGCTCCAGCCGCTCCGCGTAGGGCATCATCGCCACCGTTCCCGCGCCGCGCCGGCAGAGCGCGTACGCGACCGCGCCGTAGGCGTAGGCCGGCGTCTCGAACAGCGAGCCGGACAGCGCGTCGGTCACCTCCCGGCCGCCCGCGAGGATCGCCCCGACGTCGTGGCCCTGGATCGCGGCCGGCACCAGCCCGACCGCCGACAGCGCGGCAAACCGGCCCGGCACCCCCTCGGGGACGTCCAGGGCCGGCAGGCCGTGCTCGTCGGCGAGGTCGCGGAGCGGCCCGTCGGGACCGGTCGTGACCACGGTCCGCTCGGTCCAGTCGACGCCCGCCCGTTCGAACGCCTCCCGGACGACGAGGAAGTTCGCCAGCGTCTCGGCGGTCGTGCCGGACTTCGAGACGACGTTGACCGCGGTGTCGGCCAGCGGGAGCAGTTCGAGGAGTTCGACCGTCTCGGCCGGGTCGACGTTGTCGAGCGTGAACAGGCCCGGCTCCGACCCGTCCGACAGCGCCGTCGAGACCGTCGCCGCCCCGAGCGCGCTCCCGCCGATGCCGACCGTGAGGATCGCCTCCGCGCCGGCGACCGGTTCGACCGCCGCGCGGATCGCGTCCGGATCGGTCCGTTCGGGCAGGTTCAACGCGGCGTAGCCGAACTCGTCCCCGGCCCGGCCGCGCTCGATGCGCTCGTGTGCGTCCGCAACCCGCTCGTCCAGGCGGTCGAGCGCGTCGCGGGGCACCCCCGGCATCGCCACCGAATCGAGTGCGTTGCCGATGTCGACTCGCATACCGGCACCTCCGCAACCATCCACCAAAGCGTTGGCGTCACGCGCCCGCTCGCTGACCGCTGGCTCCCCGGCCGGCTAACCCCGTGGCTCCCCGGATTCCCGGCCCCGCGGACGCCGGGCCGCCGACTCGCCGGCTCGATGGATCGCGCCGTTTAATTCGGGACCGTCCCTATCCCCGTCGATGAGCGAGACGGCGACCGGGACAGGCGAGGACGCGTACGGGGGTATCCTGGGGGCGTTTCCCTACGCCGTCCGGACGAGCGACTCGTGGCTGTTCCGCTCGTACGCGGTCGTCGGGGGGTTGCTGGCGGCCGGTATCGCGCTCCTCTTTACCGCGGCGCTGGTGCTGTTGATCGCCAGGACCACCGGCACCGCGGGCGGCGTGTTCACGCTCTCGCGGTCGTTTTTCGTCGTGGTCGGCCTGCTGGTCGTCGGCCCGCTGGTCGCGCCGGTCCTGCTGGTCGCCCGCCGGCACCGGCGGGGCAGCCCCGACCGGCGGTACGACGCCGCGCTCGCCGCCGCGGGCTACGTCTTCGTCGTCACGACCTACCTCGGCGCGGTCGCCAGCGTCCCGCCCGCACAGCAACAGCCGCCGGCCGGGGTGATCGCGCCCGCCATCCGGTTGCTGTACGACCTGCCGGCGGTCGCGGGCGTCGTCCCGCCGGCGCTGGCGGCCGCCCTGATGGGGCTGGTCCATCGGCTCCTGCGGTGAGCCGCGACGACTGGCGGTCGACGGCGACCGGCCCCGCGAGCGAAACGCGCAAAAGCGGCCGCGCCCTCCGCACGGGCATGAAGACCGGGACCTTCCTCGTGACCGAGGCCGACGAGGAGACGGCCGTACTCCGGGACGTCGACGGCGGGCAGGTCCACGCGCTCGCGGAGAACCCCGGCGTCGAGGCCGGCGAGGTCGTCGACGCGACCGTCGAGGCGGAGCCGCCGCTGGAGGTGGCCTGGCGCGTCGTCGAACTCGAGGACCGGCGGACCGTGACCGTCGAGGAGAGCCCGGAACCGCCGACCCGTCAGGAACAGCAACTCGCCGCCGACCAGCCCGTCGGCGGCGTCACCCGGCAGGAACGGGCGGGTGACGGGGAGCTGCACGTCCTGACGGTGCCCGAGGACGACACCGAGCAGGCGGTCGCGGACGTGCGCGACGACCCGGCGATCCGCGAGCGGGCCGCGCGGCTCGGCGTCGAACGCGTCGAGATCAGGTCGCGGGCCGGGGTCGTGAGCGTCCGGTACCTGCCCTAGACGGTCGGACCGCCGTCGCTCTGGACCGCCCAGCCACCCTGGATGTCGCAGGCCTCGCGGACCGAGAACTCGATGTCGGTGTCCTCGCCCATCCGGTCGCCGCCGACGACGTCCTCGACCCGCAGCGGGACGTCGAGGGTGTTGCCACAGCAGCCCACGCCGACGAACTCCTCCCAGGTGTCGCCGGCCGCAACGTCGTCGCGGGTCTTCCGGAGCCACGAGACGAACGACGGTTTCTCGACCTGGAAGCGGCCCCAGTCGCTCAGGTCGGCGGGATACGAGACGACGACGTGCTCGGCGGTCTCGGCGTCCGCGTCCGGTCGCTCCTGTTGTCTGCTCATACCCCAAGTAGACGGTCGACGTACAAAGGTGTCCGGGGGACGTGCGACCGCGACCACCGACGGCCGGATCCGCGACGGTCGACGTAACTGAATGTGGCTACGACCGGTTGACGCGGGACCGGCGAATCGGCGCGAATGGACTGTAGTAGCCCGCTTGTCGCCGGTATCGCTTCCGCGGCGAGGATTGCTGTAACCGAAATAAGTTTCGTCCGAGTAGGAACCCTTAAGTTCCCGCGCACGACCGTTATTTCTATGCCGATACAACGGAGGCGGTTCCTCGAAGCGGCGGGGCTCGGTGCGCTCGCCGGCGTCGCCGGCTGTACGGGTGGGCGAAGCCGGGCGAGCCAGGCCGAGACGACCGCGGACGCGACGGAGATGCAGGACGGCAGCAGTTCGGCGGCGAGCGGACAGATCGGCGACGGCGAACTAGTGGTGGCGACGACGACGAGCACCTACGACACGGGGCTTCTGGACGCCTTGCACCCGACGTTCGAGGAGAACTACGGGCTGACGATCAAAACGATCCCGAAGGGAACCGGCGCGAGCATCCGGACGGCCAGGGACGGGGACGCCGACGTCATCCTCGTCCACGCCCGCGGGGCCGAGGACCAGTTCATGCAGGACGGGGTCGGCGTCAACCGCCGGGACGTGATGTTCAACGACTTCGTGATCGTCGGCCCGGAAGACGACCCCGCGGGCATCAACGGGACGGGCAGCGCGACGGAGGCGTTCACCACCATCGCGAGCGAGGACGCGACGTTCGTTTCCCGCGGCGACGACTCGGGGACCCACAAGAAAGAACAGCTCATCTGGGAGCAGGCCGGGACCGATCCGGGCGGCCAGTGGTACCGGGAGGTCGGGAAAGGGATGGGCGACACGCTCGTCCAGGCCAGCCAGACCGGCGCGTACACGCTGGCCGACCGCGGGACCTACCTCTCGATGCAAAGCGAGATCGGCCTCGTGATCCACGTCGAGGGGCCGCTGAAGGACGGGCCGGTCATCCTGAAGAACCCCTACGGCGTGATCCCGGTCAACCCCGCGAAGTACGACGATGTGAACTACCAGGCCGCGATGGCCTACGCCGGGTTCCTGACGAGCCCGCAGGGCCAGCGGATGATCGAAAACTACACGACCAACGGGTCACAGTTGTTCTTCCCGAATGCCATCAGCGAGGAACCGAACTTCAGTCAGTACGTCCCGCAGGGGTACTCGGCCCAGGAGGCGGCGTCGCTCTCGCGGCGGAACACGCAGTACCTCTACTGGGTGGAGACGAAAGTCCCGCGGGGGTACTGAGCGTCCGCCGGCATGATCGGCCAGCTCGTGCAGCTCCCCGACGGCGGCTGGACGTACGTCGTCAGCATCGTCCTCGTCTCGCTGCAGGTGAGCCTGACGGCAGTCGCGCTGAGCACGCTGGCGAGCCTGCCGGTCGCGCTTCTGATCGGGTTCACGGACTTCCCCGGCAAGCGGGTGGTGACGGCGGTCATCAACACCGGGATGGGCTTTCCCAGCGTCGTCGTCGGGCTGGTGGTCCTGATGGTGCTCTCGAACAGCGGGCCGCTGGGGGACCTCCAGTTGGCCTTTACCCCGCAGGCGATGATCGCCTCGCAGTTCGTCCTGGCGACGCCGGTGATCACGAGCATCAGCCTCTCGTCGGTCGAGGAGATCAGCCAGCCGGTCCGCGACGCCGCCCGCGCGATGGGCGGGACCGACGCCGACGTCGGCCTCGTGGTCATCAAGGAAGCCCGCTACGGGATCGTCACGGCGGTCCTGGCGGGGTTCGGCCGGGCGATCAGCGAGGTGGGGTCGATCCTCATCGTCGGCGGCAACATCGTGTTCAGCGACGGGACCTCCTACACCCGGACGCTCACGACGGCCATCACCGTCGAGGCCCGGCAGGGCCGCTACGAGGTGGGGCTGGTGCTAGGCGTGATCCTCCTCGTGTTGGTGCTGGGCGTGAACTCGCTGGGGTCGTGGATCAGGAGCCGCGGTCGCGGGAGGGGCGAACCGTGACGCTCGCGGCCGAGGGCGTCTCGCTGTCCTACGGGGACGAACCGGTGCTCTCCGACGTCTCGATCGACGTCTCGCCGGGGGAGGTCGTCACGGTCGTCGGCCCCTCGGGGACCGGGAAGACGACGCTGTTGCGGCTGCTGGCGCTGTTCCGGCGGCCGGACGCGGGAGCGATCACCTGGAACGGGGAGGACGTCTGGGACCGGCCGGGGGACGGGCGGCTGGCGATCCGCAGGCGGCTGGCGATGGTGTTCCAGGAACCGAGCCTGTTCAACGCACCGGTCGCGCGGAACGTGACCTACGGGGTCCGGGTCCGGGAAGCGTGGGACGACCGGCTGCGCGGCTGGCTCGCCGGACTCGTCGGCGGGACCGACCTGCCGGCGTCGGCCGCGCGAGCCCTCGAGACGGTCGGGCTAGCGGGGAAGGTCGACCAGAACGCCCTGTCGCTGTCCGGCGGCGAGGCCCAGCGGGTGGCGTTCGCGCGGGCGCTGGCGGTCGATCCGGAGATCATGTTGTTAGACGAGCCGACGTCGAACCTCGATCCCCGGAACACGGCAGTCCTGGAGGGGGCCATCGAGCGCGCGAGTGAGCGCGGCGTCGGCGTGGTGGTCGCCACGCACGACATGCACCAGGCCGAGCGGCTCTCCGACCGCGTGGGGTTCGTGCTCGACGGCGAACTCGTCGAGTTCGGCCCCCCCGAACTGATCTTCGAGTCGCCCTCGGACCCCCGGACCAGGCAGTTCGTCGAGGGCGAACTGGTGTACGACGGAGCGACCGACCCGGTCACACGCGAACTAAAGCAGGACTGACCAGGCGGAGACGGAGGCCGACCTCGACGCGGTCGAGTCACACGCGAGCTAAAGTAGGACTGACCGGGACCGGGAGAACTGTTTTGTCGGGAGTCGCCGTACCGGCGGCCGTGCTGGACGCGGAGTTCGAGGCCCGGATCGGGGCCGGCGACGTGGTGTTCGACGCCGACGACGCGGCGCTGTTGCGGGCCGTCGACGAGCACGGATCGCTGAACGCCGCCACCGACGCGCTGGGGCGGTCGTTCGCCCACGCCCAGCGGCGCGTGGTCGAACTCGAGGAGGCGTTCGGGACGCTCGTCGAGCGCCGCCGGGGCGGGAGCGGCGGCGGCGGGAGCGAACTCGCCGACGGCGGGCGGCGGTTGCTCGCGGAGTTCGCGCGGCTCCGGGCGGAGTTCGACCGCGTCGCCGGGACCGAGTGGACAGTCATCCCCGGGACGGTCGTCGAGCGGGCGGGCGAACTGGCGACCGTCGAGACGGCTGTCGGGCCGGTCCGGGCGATCGCGTCCGGGAACGCGACCGACGTGGACGTGACGATCCGGGCGGACGCGGTGACGCTGTCGCTCCCGGCGGAGACGCCCGCGGCCGGGGAGACGAGCGCGCTCAACCGGTTCGAGGGGACGGTCGCGGGCGTCGACCGCGGCGAGACCGTCGCGGTCGTGACGGTCGCGGTCGGCGACGAGCGGCTCACGGCGTTCGTCACGGAGGCCAGCGTCGACCGCCTCGAACTGCGGCCGGGGGCGGCGGTCGTCGCCGCGTTCAAGGCGACGGCGACGCGGGCAGTGCCCGCGGCCGGAGCCGAGACCGGGACCGGGACCGGGACCGGGACCGGGACCGACCGCGCGGCCGGCGAGTGAGCGACTCGCCGGGCCATCGATCGGTCGGCGGCGAACGACTCGTCGGCCGCCGCTCGACCGGCGAGTGAACGGCTCTCCGGGCCGCCGAGCGGCCGGATCGGCTCGCGGTCGGAGGCCGTCGAGCCGCGCGAGCACCGACTTCAGAAGGCTTATTCGGGGTCGAATCACACCGGCAGGCATGATCGAGTTCGAGGTACCGGAGGTCGATTACACCCGGTACTCAAACCGGCAGCTCGCGGCCGTGCCGCTGGCGGTCCTGGGGGTCGCGCTGCTGATCCTCGCGGGGTGGTACGTCACGACCGGCGCACCGGTCGCTCCGGGGATCGCCTTCACCGGGGGGACGGAGATCCAGATCGCGACCGGCGACTCGCCGGCCGCGATCCGGGAGTCGTTCGACGTGCCGATCGATTCCATCCAGCCCATCGCGGGCGACAACGAGTACATCGTGACGACCCAGTCGACGGACACGACCGCCATCGAACGCCAGGCCAGGGCGGCCGGCTACGAGATCGTGTCGATCCAGGGGCGGTCCGCGAGCTTCGGGGCCGACTCCCAGCGCCAGGCGCTGATCGGCGTGGCGGTCGCGTTCGTCGGGATGAGCCTGCTGGTGTTCGTTCTCTTCCGGACGTTCGTGCCCTCCATCGCGGTCGTCGCCTCCGCGTTCTCCGACATCGTGATCCCGGTCGCGCTGATGAACGTCCTCGGGATCAAGCTCTCGCTGGGGACCGTGGCGGCACTGTTGATGCTGATCGGGTACAGCGTCGACTCGGACATCCTGCTGAACAACCACATCCTCAAGCGCCGTGGTGGCTTCTACGAGAGCGCCTACCGGGCGATGCGGACGGGCGTGACGATGACGCTGACCTCCATCGCCGCCATGACCGTGATGACGGTGGCCGCGAGCCTGCTTGCGATCCCGCTGTTGCCGGCGATCGGGACCGTCCTCGTGTTCGGACTGGCAGCCGACCTGATGAACACGTACATGCTGAACATGAGCCTGTTGCGCTGGTACAAGTACGAGGGGATCGCCCGATGAGCATCCGCGAGAACTGGCGGATCGTCCTGCTGACGGTGTTCGTCGTCGCGAGCGGCGTGGCGCTGTTCGGACCGGTCGGCGGCGCGGCCGGCGACGGGGCGAACGCGACCGTCAGCAGCGGGCCGACCAACCTCAACTACGGGCTCGAACTGGCCGGCGGGACCCGCATCCGCGCGCCCCTCGAAGGCAAAATCGCCCAGCCGCTGGACGTGCCCCAGCGGATCGACCGGCAGGACCGGATCGCGCGGACGGTGGCCGGCGAACTCGGCCTGACGGCCGCCGACGTGAAGGTCCAGTCGGCCAACGAGCGGGCGAGTCCGGGCCGCGGCGGGTCGGTCGAGGTCTTCGACAACAGCGTCTCGGACGAGGAGTTCGCCGCGGCGCTCCGGGCGGCGGGGCTGAACGCGACCGCCGGGGACGTCGAACCCGGCGTGAGCAAGTCGACGCGGCAACTGGCCGTGCGGGTGCTCAACGACAAGATCAACCGCGGCGGCCTGACCGGCGGCGGCGCGAGCGTCGTCTCCAGCGGCACCGGCCGGTACTTCGTCGTCGTGGAGGTACCGAACGCCAACCGCACGGAGGTGCTCGATCTGGTCGGCGACCGGGGCGTCTCCCGGATCGTCGCCCAGTACCCGACCGAGAACGGCACCAGGACGGTCCCGCTGCTCACCAGGGGGGCGACGCAGAACGACTTCCAGGAGATCGGCGTCGCCCGGGAGTCCGAACGCGGCGGCGCGTACGTGCCGGTCACGCTGAAACCAGACGCGGCCCGGAACTACTCGAACGCGATACAGGAGTTCGGCTTCACCGGTCCGGGGGTCAACAACTGCAACAACGAGGGCGTGACGCCGCCCAACTCCACCGGCTACTGTCTCAACACCGTCGTCGACGGACGGACGGTCTACGCGGCCGATATGAGCCGCGGTCTCGCACAGAACATCGAGAGCGGGGCGTTCGAGGAGGACCCGCGGTTCCGGATGACCACGACCAACATCTCCCAGGCCCGCGACCTCCAGATCAACCTCCGGGCCGGCGCGCTCCCGACGCAACTGGACATCGACGAGGGGACGAGCTACTACCTCCAGCCGAGCCTCGCCCAGGAGTTCAAGCTGTTCTCGCTGGTGGCGGGCCTGATCGCCTGGACCGCCGTCAGCGGCGTCGTCTTCGTCCGGTACGGCAGCCCCCGGGTCGCCGTGCCGATGCTGGCGACGGCGGCCGCCGAGGTGTTCCTGTTGCTCGGGTTCGCGTCGACGGTCGGCCTGGCGCTCGACCTCTCGCACATCGCCGGGTTCATCGCGGTCATCGGGACGGGCGTCGACGACCTCATCATCATCGCCGACGAGATCCTCCAGGAGGGCGAGGTCGCCACCGGCCGGGTGTTCCAGAACCGGTTCCGGAAGGCCTTCTGGGTGATCGGCGCGGCCGCCGCGACGACGATCGTCGCCATGAGCCCGCTGACGGTGCTCTCGCTGGGTGACCTGACCGGCTTCGCCATCGTCACCATCGTCGGCGTCCTGCTCGGCGTGCTGGTGACCCGGCCCGCCTACGGCGACGTGCTCCGGAACCTGATGCTCGACTAGAACTCCCCGAGCCGGGACTGTTCGGCCGCGGCCAGCACGTCCGCGCAGGTCGACCACGACGCCCGGGCGCAGGCCGGCAGGTCGCCGTGCTCGTCGACGTACGCCCGGAGGAACTCGCGGGTCGTCGGGTCGCTCGGGTAGCCGCTACCCACGTCGCCGTACGCGTCGGCCAGCGCGTCGACGTGGGCGTCGCGCTCGACCTTGGCGACGACCGAGGCCGCGCCGACGAGAGCGTGGCGCTCGTCGGCCCCGTGTTCGGCCCGCACCTCGACGGCCGCGTCGACCCGGTCGGCGACCCGGCGGGCGAACCGGTCGGCGTCGGTGTCGCCCGCGTCGACGACCCCGGCCAGGCCGTCCCCCGCGACGGCCGCGAGCGCCCGGGCCTGGGCCCCGACGGTGAGCGTGTTCATGTCCGTCTCCGGCTCGTCGATGCGCGCGACCGGGATCTCGGCGACGCCGACGGCCACCCGGTCGTCGTCGCGCAGTCGCGCGGCCAGGTCCGCGCGCCGGCCCGGCGCGAGCCGTTTCGAGTCGTCGATCCCCGCGGGGAGCGCCCCGGGGTCGGCCCGGACCGCCGCCGCGAACATCGACCCCAGGACCGGTCCCTTCCCGGCCTCGTCGACGCCGAAGGCTGCCATGGCTGGCGGTCGGCGGGCGAAAAGAAAGGCGTTGTGCTAGTCGTCAGCGAGTTCGGGGATCTCCGGCTCCTCGATCGCGGGTTCCGACAGGTCCGGCTCCGCGAACTCGGGTTTTTCCTCCTCTTTCTCGCGCTCTTCGGCGGCCTCGCGGAGGTCCTCGTAGCTGAACTCCCAGTGGTGGCACATGGTCACACACCTCAAAAGTAGCAGGGGCTACGATTCCTTAATCGTTGTGCCGGCCGGCGACGCGGTCGGCGGACGGCCCGCGGGGAACCGGCGCGTGGGAGCGGCGTGCCGGGGGCAGTGAACAGGCTGAAGGAGCGGGAGCCGCTACCGGGAGTGGATGGAGTTCGACCTCGACAGTCGGATTCTGACGCTCGCGCTGGCCCGGATGGTCGACGCGCTCGCCAACTCCTTTCTGGTCGTCGTCCTGCCGCTGTACATCGGGAGCCAGGCCGTCGCGCTGCCGGCGTTCGTCGGCACGACGGTCGCGCTCGGGTCGGTCGCGTTCACGCTGACCCCGGAGTTGCTCATCGGGATCGTCCTCTCGCTGTTCGGCTTTCTCAACAGTTTCGGCCAGCCGTTCACCGGGGCGCTGTCCGACCGGTCCGGGAAGCGGAAGGCGTTTCTCCTCTTCGGCCTGGCGCTGGTGGCCGTCGGGAGCGCCGGCTACATCGTCTTCACGGACTACCTGGCCGTCCTCCTGATGCGCGCGCTCCAGGGCGTGGGGGCGGCCTTCACCATCCCGGTGACGGTCGCGCTGGTCAACGAACTCTCGGGGCCGGACGACCGCGGGGGCAACTTCGGGCTGTTCAACACCTTCCGGCTGCTGGGGTTCGGGATCGGCCCGCTCGTCGCCGGCGGCGTCGTCGCGGCCGGTCCGTACGCGGTCGGGGACGTCGCGGTCTCGGGGTTCGAGGCCGCCTTCCTCGTGGCCGTCGCCGGGGCGGCGATCAGTTTCGGCCTCGTGGCCGTCCTGATCCACGACCCCGAACGGACCGAGGAGGCGGCGGCCGAGGAGATCTCGATCCGGGTCCGCGACCCGGACGGGGGGCTGGACCCGGTGTTCGCGCTGGGGATCGCCACCGTCGTCATGGCGCTGAGCATCGCCATCTACGCGCCGCTGGCCAACGTCCTCAACGCCAGGCTCGACCAGGGGACGTTCATGTTCTCGCTGCAGTTCGGCGCGACGGTGCTGGCGAACGTGCTCTTCCAGCTCCCGCTGGGCCGGCTGAGCGACCGGTACGGCCGGCAGCCGTTCCTGCTCGGCGGGTTCGTCCTCCTGTTGCCGACGACGCTGGCACAGGGGTTCGTCACCGCGCCGGTCCCGATGGTCGGGCTCCGGTTCTTCCAGGGCGTGGCGGTCGCCGCCGTGTTCGCGCCGTCGCTGGCGCTGGCCGGCGACATGGCCGGCGAGGGACAGTCCGGGTCGACGCTGTCGATTTTGACGATGGGCTTCGGCCTCGGCATCGCCGTCGGGACGCTGCTGTCCGGCATCCTCGTCGGCTTCGGCTTCCCGGTCCCGTTCGTCGTCGCCACCGCCGGGGGCGCGGTCGGCCTCGCGCTCGTCTACACCCAGGTCGGCGACGGCGTCCGAGACGCCCCCGGGAGACCCGCCGCCGGGGACTGATAGTGATTACTGTGAATAGTGTCATCGGCGGTGTCGAAAGATGCCGATGCAGTGGCTCTCATCATCGACACGGATCGTCACGGCGGTAAAGACTCACAGTAATCACTACGAAACCGGGGACGCCTGCCGAGAGATCCCCCGCTGGGGACCGGAGACCGTCGAAGAGGCGACGACCGCAACGACACCGCCACCGGAGGCGAACGACGACCGCGCTGGGGCCGCCGTCGGGGGGAGAACCGATCGGCGGCGGCGGGGCCGCAGTAACCACTAATATCGGGTACGTCAAACAGTATCACATGGCAGAGCAATCGGCATCAGGTCCGGCGTTGCACTGTTACGAGTGTGGGTTCGAGGCAGCCGCGGGCGAGGCCTGGGAGCGGGTCGACCACCCGACGCTCGGGTCGATCACGCGGTGCCCGGAGTGCGGGACGACGAACGTCCACACGACGGGGTGACCGTTCGTCTCATTGCCGGGAGAGTTACCGTCGCCCGGTAGGAGCGTCCCGTCCCGGTTCGACGGCGACGGGGTGGACGCCCCAGGTCACGCCGTCGTCGTAGTCGCCCTCGTTCCAGATCCTGAGCGACCGATCGCCAGAGAGCCGAAAACTCTCCCAGCAACCCGAGTTCGAACGGGTTGCCGCCGGTCTCGACGACGTACAGCGGGTCCCAAAAGCGAGGCGGCGGCGACCGAGATAGAACCCAACCCCCAGCCGAACAGCCACCGATGTTTGGTCATGCGAACCTCCAGTCGGACGGGGGTTGCGACGAGCGCACGACTGTGTATGCACGACAGGATGGTATATTTTAGCGATCACCGAGCGGTCACACGAACGGTTGTGGTATCCACTACCGATAATCCGGCGAGCGCCCGGGAAAAAGAGCCACGCCCCGCCTCGCCGGCGGAGACGGCCGTCGTCACCGTGCGGGGCGTTACGCTTCGGTCTCCCGGGAAGGGACTAGTCCCGGAAGAACGCCTCGCGCTCGAAGGGTTCGTCCTCGCCCTCGACGTCGAGCACGTCGAGCGCGGTCACCTCGGCGTCGACGCCGAGCAGACCCGCGAGGCCGGGTTCCGTGCGCCCGCCGTCGCCGCTGACCAGTTCCTTCACGTAGAGGCCGCCCTCGCCGCGGATCTCGACGGTGGCGCGGCGGTCGTCGGTCAGATCGCCGTCGGCCGCGTAGACCTCGCGGGTGCGGGTGATGTCCGCGCGGCGGTGGGCGACGCGCTCGGGTGTCTCCTGGTGGACGGTCGCGCCGTCGAGTCGCGCCAGCGCGTCGGCGAACGCCTCCCCGGTGACCGGTTCCGCGAAGGCGACCGCCATCCGGTAGGTCTTGGCCGCGTCGAGTTCCTTGACCCGCTCGACCATCCCGTGTGTCGCCGGGTGGAGGCCCTCGACCTCGACCCTGCCGTCCGCGAACTCGTTGATCCGGGCCTGGAGGTCGGCCGGGTCGACGTCGCGGTCCCGGGGTTCCTTGACCTCGATCACGAACGGCCGGCCGGACCCGAGCATGCGGGCGTCGACGTCCTCGCGGCCCGCGCCGTGGAAGACCGCCTCCGTGCCGTCCATCGCGTCCCTGACGACCGGGGCCGTGAGCTGTTCGACGCTCTCGTCGTAGCGGTAGCCCGACCCGCCACAGCCCTCGCAGGACTCGCCGCGGTCGATCCCGGTCCCGTTGCAGTCGGTGCAGGGCCACTCCGTCTGCGGGATGCCCCGTTCGAGTTTGCGGTAGCGGCCGTAGACGAACGCGGAGTTGACCTGGACGTCGAGTTCGTCGGTCGCCAGATCGAGCACCACGAGCACGTCCGGCCGCTCGAAGTCGACCTCCGCGCCCGTCTGCCGGCCGATACGCTTGCCGACCTCGCGGTTGAGTTCGGCCTTCAGCGGTTCGCCGGCGTCCGCGGGGAGCCCCGCCTCCTCGCGGAGCAGGCGGTCGTTCTCCTCGAACAGCGGCGGCACGCGCGTCCCCGTCTGGTAGGTGTCGAACGCGTAGCGGTCCAGCGCCGCCGCGGCCCGGTCCGCCCACGCCTCGATCCGGTCGGGCGCGGCCTCGCCCTCGCAGACCCAGCACTCGTCGGGCGGGTCGAACGGCTCGTCGTCGGAAAGCGCCAGCGTCACCCGGAGCGAGCGGCCCCGCTCGGCGTTTGTCAGCCCGAAACTCCGGTCGGCGAACAGCCGGCCGAGACAGGAATCACAGAGCGGCCCGGCCGACAGCGCCGCCCGCGCGTCGTCGAGGAGTGTCATTGCCGGGAGCAGGGACGGCGGGCCTAACACCCTTTCCGTTCGGCTCCCGGACACCGCCGACGAGCGCCGCGCGCGGGCCGATGTGATCGGAATCGGGGCGGGAATTAAAAGGACGGGAGGCCGGAACTGTCCCACGAGCGCGCTCGATGAGCGACCAAGAACGGAAAGTCGCGGACGTCGCGGGGGACGTCTGCTACGCGGTGCGGGACGGCGAGCCGGTCGGGGAGCCGCGCTGGCGGTCGTGCCGGCTGGTCCTGACCGACAGGCGGCTGATCGTCGCGGGCGACGGGAACAGGCAGGCGATCCCGCACGGGAAAGTAACCGTGCCGGCAGACCGGGAGTCGGTCGTACCCGAGGGCGTGGACGCGACGGGTGCCGTCGTCCTCTCGGTGGGCAACAGCGTTCTGCTGGCCGCCGGCGGGGACGACTTCGAGCGGATCTACTACCGCACGAACGTCGGGGGCGAGGTGGTCCTGGCGAAACACCCCGCCGTGGTCGGCGGCGTCGTCAAGGACGCCGAGTGGCGGAAGGCGCGCTTTACCGTCTCGACGGACGCCTTCCAGCTGACATACCCGGGCGGCGAGGGGACCGTCGACTGCGAACTCGACGACGTGGGGACCGTCGACTGCGAACTCGACGACGTGGGGACCGTCGAGACCAGCGAGCAGGCGGTGACCGGCCAGCAACGGACGGTCGTCGCGGTCGAGCACACCGACGACGACGGGCGGAGCGTCGAGACCTACCTCTCGGGGACCGAGCGACACGCGTCGGTCCTGCGGGCGCTTTTCGTCTCGGTGATCGACGAACGCGACGATAGCGCACAGCTCGACGAGCTAGAGAGCCAGGTGTTGATGGCGCTGTACTCGGGCGTCTCGCCGTTCGAGATGGCCGACTTCGTCGGCGTCAGCGTCGAGGAGATAGAGGAGGTCTACCAGCGCCTCCTGGAGGTCGGGACGGTCGACGAGGTGCGAACCCGGACCGAGGTCGAACTCAACGCACAGGGGCGGAACATGGCCAGCGAGACGATAAACGAACGGTAGGCCGGACGGCGGTAAGCCGTTCCTACTCCGGGGAATCCGGCCCAGAACTTTAACGGTCGCGCCTGACGAGACAGTCGTATGAGCGTACGCACGGCAGTGGTCCTCGCGGCCGGCGAAGGGACGCGGCTCCGGCCGCTGACCCGGAACCGGCCGAAGCCGATGTTGCCCGCCGCCAACCGACCGATCTTAGAGCACGTCTTCGACGCGTTGATCGCGGCCGGCATGGAGCGGATCGTGGTCGTGGTCGGCTACAAGCACGACCGCGTCCAGGAGTACTTCGGCCCCAGGTACCGGGACGTGCCACTGACGTATGTGATGCAGGAGAAACAGCTGGGTAGCGGCCACGCGCTCCTCCAGGCCCGGAGCGCGGTCGACGAGCCGGCGGTCGTGCTCAACGGCGACCGCCTGATCGAGGCCGAGATGATCCACGACGTGATCGCCGCCTTCACCGACCACGACGGGACGGCCGCGCTCTCGGTGGTCGAGCGGCCCGACACCCGACAGTACGGTGCGGTGTCGCTCCGGAACGGCGAGATCGTCGAGATCGTCGAGAAGCCCGACACCGACGAGTACCGGCTGATAAACGGCGGCGTCTACGCGTTCGACCCGGGGATCTTCGCGGCCATCGCCGACACCCCGCGCCAGGAGGGGGAACTCGCGCTGACAGACACCATCGCCCGCCTGGTCGAGCGCGAGCGCGTCCGGGGGGTCAAGACCGGGGGCATGTGGGTGGACGCGACATACCCCTGGGACCTGCTGACGGTCGCGCGGGAGGTGCTGGCGCGCGGGCGCACCGTCGAACCGGAGCGCGAGCCGAGCGTCTGGGTCGACGAGAACGCCCGCGTCCACGAGTCGGCGACGCTCCAGCCGCCGGTCGTCGTCGGCCCGGACTGCGAGGTCGGACCCGGGACGGTCGTCGGTCCGGACGCCGCCCTCGGGCGGAACGTCACCGTCGGGGCGAACACCACGGTGAGCCGGAGCGTCCTCGACGCGGACACGCGGGCCGACGCCGGATCGACGCTGCTGGACACGGTGACCGGCCAGGATGTCCGGATCGGGGCCGGCAGCGTCGTCCCCGGCGGGCGGGCAGAGGTCTGCATCGACGGCCGGATGTTCGACGACCAGCACCTCGGGGCGGTGCTGGCCGACCGGGTGCGGGCCGACGGGTGTGTGAGCTTCGCCCCCGGGTCGCTCGTCGGGCCGAGCGCGCACCTCCACACCGGCGTCCACGTGAGCGGGCAGATCGACGAGGGCGTGGAGGTGGTGCGCTGATGTGCGGGATCATCGGCTGTGCCGGCCGCGACGGCGACACGCTGGACGTGCTCGTCGAGGGGCTGTCGAAACTGGAGTACCGCGGCTACGATTCGGCCGGGGTCGCCCTCTCGGGGGCGGACCTGGACGTCTGCAAGTGCGCGGGGAAGATCGCGGACCTGCGGTCGGCGGTCGAGAACCGCGACCTCGCGGGGTCGGTCGGGATCGGGCACACGCGCTGGAGCACGCACGGCCCGCCGACCGACGAGAACGCCCATCCCCACCTCGACTGTACCGGCGACGTGGCGGTCGTCCACAACGGCATCATCGAGAACTACCAGTCGCTCCGGGACGAACTCGCCACCGCGGGCCACCGGTTCAAAAGCGACACCGACACGGAGGTCGTCCCGCACCTGATCGAGGACGCGCTGGCCGACGGGGCCGACCCCGAGTCGGCGGTCCGGGAGGCCGTCGGCCGCCTGGACGGCAGTTACGCGGTCGCGGTCGTCGTCGCGGGGGTCGACACCGTCTTCGCCGCGCGCAACGACTCGCCGCTCGTGTTGGGGCTTGGCGAGGACGCCTACTACCTGGCAAGCGACGTGCCGGCGTTCCGCGACCACACAGACCGGGTGGTCTACATCGACGACGGCGAGTTCGCCCGGATCGACGGCGACGGCTGGACGGTCAGCGACGAGTCGGGAGCGGTCGTCGAGAAGCCGGTCGACACCGTCGAGTGGGACCCCGAGGAGACCGGCAAGAGCGGCTACGACCACTTCATGCTCAAGGAGATCCACGAGCAACCGCGGGCGCTCCGGCAGTGCCTCCAGGGCCGGGTCGACGAACTCGGCGGGCAGGTCGACATCGGCGACCTCGGCACCCTGAACCCCGTCGCGGTCCAGTTCGTCGCCTGCGGGACCTCCTACCACGCGGCGCTGTACGGCGCGGAGATGTTCCGCGAGGTCGGCATCCCGGCGCAGGCATTCCTGGCCAGCGAGTACGCCACCAGCCCGCCGCCGATCGGCGACGCGTTCGTGGTGGGGGTGACCCAGAGCGGCGAGACCGCGGACACCCTGAGCGCGCTCCGGGAGGCCGGCCGCCGGGGTGCACGCACGCTCGCGGTCACCAACGTCGTCGGGTCGACGGCCGCACGCGAGTGCGACCACGTCCTGTACATCCGGGCCGGGCCGGAGATCGGCGTCGCGGCGTCGAAGACCTTCGCCAGCCAGCAGGCCGCGCTGAACCTCCTCTCGCTGGCGACGACCAACGTCACCGACGGCCGGGAGATCATCGCCGCGCTCCGGGACCTGCCGGGCGACATCCAGGAGATACTCGACGACTCCCGCGCCCGCGAGATCGCAAAACGGTACCGCGACGCCGACGCCTACTTCTTCATCGGCCGGGGGTACAACTACCCGGTCGCGCTGGAGGGGGCGCTCAAGATGAAAGAGATCACCTACGAGCACGCCGAGGGGTTCGCGGCGGGCGAACTCAAACACGGCCCGCTCGCGCTCGTCACCGAGAACACGCCCGTCTTCGCGGTCGTCACCGGCGACGACGAGCGGGCGACCAAGACGGTCGGCAACGTCAAGGAGGTCGAGGCCCGCGACGCGCCCGTCGTCGCGGTCACCGACGGCGAGTCCGACGTCGAGCGGTACGCCGACCACGTCCTCGAAATCCCGGCCCAGCACCCCCGGACCACCGCCGTCACGGCGAACGTCCAGCTCCAGCTCGTCGCCTACCACACCGCGGCGCTGCTCGGTCGGTCCATCGACAAACCCCGCCACCTCGCCAAGAGCGTCACCGTCGAGTAATACTGCGGGAGATTCGGCACCGCGAGGTGCCGACGTTCGTCGATGGACGACAGCCGACGGGAAAGCGATCCCGCGTGCGGGACGCTCCCGTCGCTGTCACCGACAGCCACCGGAAAAACCGAACGCGGTCGCGTCCGCGCGATTCTACCCCCGATACACCCGAACAGCGCACGCCCACTAGGCGTCAGTAGCCGTAGTTTCTCGGGTCAGGGACCGGGCCGACAGGACCGGTGTCCCCGATGGTGTCCGGAACGATGACGTCGTTCTTGCGCTGTTCGATCTCGTCCTCGTAGTCGATGTCTTTTTCCCCAGACATCAGCCAGGCATTTTTGCTGTTGTGTATTAAATTTTGATATTTTTATAGTTTTAAATATATAAATTATCTACGAAAACCAGTCACTCTACCGGGCACGAGTCGCGGCCAGAAAACGCAACGCGGTCGCATCCGCGCGATTCTACCCCCCGATACACCCGAACAGCGCACGCCCACTAGGCGTCAGTAGCCGGTGTTTCTCGGGTCGATGGTCGGGCCGACAGTCGGCAGGCCCGGAGTGACGACGTCGTTCTTGCGCTGTTCGATCTCGTCCTCGTAGTCGATGTCTTCTTCCCCAGACATCAGCCAGGCATTTTTTCTGTTGCGTATTAAATTTTGATGTTTAATGTATACATAAATTTCTTGTATTATATTTGCGGTAGCCATATTGTCGGGGACGGGTCGCGGCCGGAAAACCGAACGCGGCCGTGTCTGCGCGGTTTTACCCCTCTCCCCCCTGACACGCTTGACGAGAGACATCCAAAAACGGAGTGCGTTGCCTTGGGACGCTATAGCTCCTCGACACACGGGGCAGACCGCACCCGTCGGCGACCGGGCAGCGAGCGGACCCGCGGCCAGTCACGGCGGCTACGCCCCGGCCCGACACTCGTGAGACCGTCCGTACGCGCCCGAAGAACGTCCGGACCACGGGGTGTCGGCACCCGTCGCTGTCGCCGTCGAGACGGGGAGGCCGGGGCGTCAGGAGTTCACCACGAGCGGTTCGTACCAGTCGCGGTTCTGGCGGTACCAGTCGATGAAACGGCGGACGCCCTCGCGGATGGTCGTCGTCGGTTCGTAGCCGAGGTGGTCGCGGGCCCGCGAGACGTCGGCGTGGGTGTGATCGGCGTCGGCGTCGTGGCGCTCGTCGTAGACCAGTTCGAGGTCCGGCGCGAGTTCGTCCCGGACCACCGTCGCCAGCGTCTCGACGTCGATGTTGTCGGTGCTGCCGACGTTGAGGACCTCGCCGTCGGCGGCGTCGGTGTCCAGCAGCGTGACGTTCGCGGCCACCACGTCGTCGACGTAGGTGAAATCGCGGGTCTGTGAGCCGTCGCCGTACACGACGGGGGGATCGCCGTTCAGACACCGGGAGACGAAGTTCGTGATCGCCATGTTCGGGCGCATCCGCGGGCCGTAGACGGTGAAATACCGGAGCGAGACCGTCGGAAGGTCGTACACCTCGGCGTACGCGCCGGCGTACCGCTCGGCGGCCAGTTTCGACGCGCCGTAGGGACTGACCGGCGTCGTTGGGTGGTCCTCGTCGTACGGCAGGTACCGGGGCTTCCCGTAGACCGACGACGAGGAGGCGACGACCACCCGCTCGACCCCGGAATCGCGGGCGGCGTCGAGGACGTTCAGCGTCCCGTCGACGTTGATCGCGTCGTACTTCCGGGGGTTTTCGACGCTCTGCCGGACGCCGGCCTGGGCGGCCTGGTGGTAGACGTAGTCGGCGTCCCCGACCACCTCGGCCACGAGGTCGGCGTCCCGGACGTCGCCCTCGACGAGCCGGTAGGTGCCACCGCCCGCCGCGGCCGCCTCGCGGCCGACCTCGACGTTGTGGTCCTTGATCCGGGTGTCGTAGAACGGCTCGAAGCTGTCGAACACCGTCACGTCGTGGCCGTCGCCGGCGAACCGCTCGGCGAGGTGGCCGCCGATGAAACCCGCGCCGCCCGTGATGAGAATCTGCATTGTCGGGGCGAGTCGTCCGCGGGACAAAAAACCGTTGAGGCGGCGGCCGGCGGACCCGCGACCGACGTCCCCGCGGGCGACGTCAGTCGGCCTCCGCCCCGTCGTCGACCGTCCCCCGGGCCTCGCGGAGGCGGCGTTCGGCCTCCTCGCGGTCCTCGGGATACCCGACGTCGATCCGCCATCCCTCCATCCGGATGGCGTCGATTGTCCGTCCCGAGCGGATCAGCAGGTCCACCGCCTCGGAGAGTTCGTACTCGCCGCGGTTCGAGGGCTGGACGAGGTGGCAGGCGTGGAGGATGGCGGGCGTGAACGTGTAGAAGCCGGTCATCACGAGGTTCGTCGGCGGGTCCTCGGGTTTCTCGACGACCTCGACGATCTCGCCGTAGTCGTTGGTGTCACAGACCCCGTACCGACTGGCCTCCTCCGGCGGGACCTCCTCGACGAGGAAAGCAGCGTCCGCGCGCGACTCCCGCTGGCGGTTGAGCACGTCCCGGAGGTTGGCGTCGAAGACGTTGTCTCCCAGCATGAGCATGAAGTCGTCCTCGATGTGGTCCTCGACGGTCAGCAGCGCGTGCGCCAGCCCCTTCTGTTCGCGCTGGTGGGCGTAGGTGATCGGCACGCCGTCGAACGCGTCGCCGTAGTGGCTGATGATCGATTCTTTCATGTAGCCGACCACGACGAGCAGTTCGTCCGCGCCCAGCTCGACCAGCTGCTCGAAACAGCGGGTCAGGAGCGGTTTCCCGTCGACCTCGACCATCCCCTTGGGTTTGTCCTCGGTGATCGGCCGCAGTCGCGTCCCCTCGCCGGCGGCCAGCACGACGGCCTTCATGGAAGAACGGTCCCGGTCAGCGACTAAATACCTTTTTCCTACCGGGACACGGGATCGTGGGATCGTGGGGTCGTGGGATCGCACAACGGCGGGACCGACGGGGATAGCCGCCGACGCATCCGAATCCTCAAGACCGTCGCCGCGGAATGGCCACCAATGCGCGTCAGCATCGTCGGGAGCGGTTACGTCGGGACCACGGTCGCGGCCTGTCTGGCGGATCTGGGCCACGAGGTGACGGCCGTCGACGTCGACGAGGAGGTCGTCGCGGCGCTCAACGATGGCCGGGGGCCGATCCACGAACCCGGCCTCGATCCGCTGGTCGAGGCCTACGGCGGGGACCGCCTGCAAGCGACCACCGACTACGGGGCAATCCGCGGGACGGACGTGACGATTCTGGCGCTCCCGACGCCGGCAAACGAGGACGGGAGCATCGACCTCTCGGTGATGGAGGCGGGCGCACGCGCCGTGGGCGAGGCGCTGGCGACGAAGCCGGACTACCACCTGGTCGTCGTCAAAAGCACCGTGATCCCCGGCACGACCGAGGACGTGCTGACGCCGATCCTCGAAGAGGCATCGGGGAAGACCGCCGGCGAGGCGTTCGGCGTCGCGGTCAACCCGGAGTTCCAGCGCGAGGGGTCGGCGGTCGACGACTTCATGGACCCCGACAAGATCGTCCTCGGCACGGACGGCGACGAGCGGGCGCTCGACCTGCTGGCCGAGATCTACGAACCGCTCGTCGCCGAGTGGGACACGCCGGTCGTCGAGACGGGGCGGCGCGAGGCCGAGATGATCAAGTACGCGAACAACGCCTTCCTCGCGGCGAAGGTCTCGCTGATCAACGACCTCGGGAACGTCTGCAAGGAGTACGGCGTCGACGCCTACGAGGTCGCCGAGGCCATCGGACTCGACGACCGCATCGGCGCGAAGTTCCTCCGGAGCGGCGTCGGCTGGGGAGGGAGCTGTCTCACAGGCGACCAGCGGGTCATAGCTAAAGACGAAACCGGGACGCACCTCCTCACGCTTGCGGAGTTTTTTGACCGATACGCGGCCGACAGTCCGACGGATAATGTCTCCGTCCTCAGTTGTGACTCGGACGGAGAGTTCGTATTCAAGCCAGTCACAGCCGCGACACGACGGACATACGATGGCGAACTCCATGCGATTCGGACCGGGATGAACAAAGAAGTGATCGTCACTCACGACCATCCGATGGTAACTGTCGCGGAGGGAAACACCATCATTCGAGAGGCGAAGTCGCTCGCGGAGGGCGACAAGCTACCAGTCCAGACAGGCTTGCCGTGTGATCTCGTCGGATCGTTCGATCTCATTGATATCGTCGACGCATCGCCAGCCTTCGACAACGAGGGCGTGTATCTGAAGCCGTCGTTCGATTTCGAATCGATCAAAAGCCAATTGAGAGACGTACTGTCCGAGTACAACGACCGGTTCAGCGACGACAAGGTTCACGAATTTGTCCGCAACAACTACATCATACTCGATATATTTCTCGAGTTCGAGGACGAATTACCACTAGACCGGACTGACGTCGGTCTCTACACGGCAGTTGGCGGCGGCCAGGCATACGTCCCTGCGGTACTTTCCGCGGACGAAAATTTCTGGCGATTTATCGGGTATTACCTGAGTGAGGGACATATACACGACGAGAATTCGACGAGGCGTCGACGTATCTTCCTGAGTTTCCACCCAACTGACGAAGAAAAGTACGTCGCAGATGTCGAATCGTATCTCGAGGAGCACGGTATACGGTATCGTACAGAAACACAAGAAACCGCGACGCAGATAGAAGTTTCTAGCCGCGTCCTCGCATACTTCCTTGAGTGGCTCGGGTGCGGTACTGGATCGTACTCGGCACGTATTCCCGATCTTGCATATCAAGAACCGGAGAGCCATCGGAAGGCGCTTCTTTCCGGACTGTTCCGTGGGGACGGATACATCGAGTACACGAGCCGTTCGAATGCCGTTGTCTACGAGTACGGATCGGTAAGTGAGGAACTCGTTCAGGGGATGCAGTTCCTCCTGCACAGCCTCGGGATCGTTCCGAGCTATAAACCCTCGCAATCCCAAAAATCGACGCAACCGGCGCATTGCATCCGGATACGTTCGAAACGCCAAATCGCGGCGTTGAAGGACATGTTTCTACCGGCCGAACGGGAGAAGATTGAGCGTCGTCTCGCCAGTTACGATCGGGATATCCGTCCGACAGACCACGATGTCGGAGCATCCTATACGACCGTAGCGGTGCGTGATGTCTCCGTTACGCAAGACGAAGTCGACGTGTACTCACTGGAAGTTGCGGACACACACACGTTCGTGACGACTGATGGTGTTGTGGTCCACAACTGCTTCCCCAAGGACGTGAAAGCGCTCGTCCACGCCGCCCGCGAGGCCGGCTACGAACCGCGGATGCTCGAGTCCGCCGTGGCGGTCAACGACCGCCAGCCCGAGCGGCTGCTGGCGTTGCTCGACGACCACGTCGACGTCGCCGGGAAGCGGGTCGCGGTGCTGGGGCTGGCGTTCAAGCCGGGCACCGACGACATCAGGAACTCGCGGGCGATCCCGGTCATCGAGGGACTGCAGGAACGGGGAGCCGACGTCGTCGCCTACGACCCGGTCGCGGCCGGGGCGATGCGCGAGCGGTTCCCCGGCGTCGAGTACGCCGACTCGGCGGCCGACGCGCTGGCGGGCACCCACGGCGCGGTCGTCGTGACCGGCTGGGACGAGTTCGGGACGCTCGACGCCGAGTTCGACGCGATGGCCGACCCGGTCGTCGTGGACGGGCGGCGGGCGATCGAACGGCGGGCGGGGATCACCTACGAGGGGTTGACCTGGTAGGCTACCGCTCGGGCCGGCGGTCGGGGTCGCCCTCGGCGGGCCGCCGGGGCAGGACCGTCCACAGGCCCGGGTAGCCGTCGGCGCGCCACAGGAGCACCGCCGCGACGACCAGCACCAGTTCGAACGCGAGCATGGGCGACGGCTCCAGAGCCATGAAGTGTGCGACGAAGCTCTGTTCGGTCTCGTACCCGACGGCCGGGACCAGCGGCCAGGCGAGGTAGCCGAGGTCGACGACGTCGCCCTCGATCGCGGGGTAGAGCGCGTCGGCCAGCGAGTGTGAGACGTAGCCGACCGCGAACCCGACGCCGACCAGCGGCCGCCGGACCCGGCGGGCGAGTGCGACGACGACCGTCAGCACGACCGCCGCGACCAGAAGCGAGTGGGCCAGCGACCGGCCGTTTGGCAACACCGCGAACGTCCAGGCCAGCGGTTTGTCGACGAGGTCGGGGAACTGTGATCCGAAGGCGGCGGCCAGCGCGGGGAGCGAGGCGGGCGGGAGTCCGGACCGGCCGCGACAGTACACGGAGAAACAGATGTACCCGACGGCGAGGTGTCCCCAGGGCCACATGTGACCCCCAACGACGGCGGGACCCTTACGCGCTTCGACACGATGCCGGGGAGTGTTGTCCCCGAAAACGACGACCGTGGGAGCCGGCAACCAGTCGGTGACGGATTCCGACGAGTCGGGGCCAGTCGTTGCAAATCGGCGAGAAAACGAACGGCCCGCGTGCGACGGATCGTCCGGATGCGGCCGCGACAACTCGCGGGGCGGTAGATTTCGATGCCGCCGGGGAACAACGCGCCGCGCGCTTTTTTCTGCTCCGGGCGGTAGTGAAGGGTGCCCGAGACTCCCGGTGGCGACACGAACATCACCGGCTAACGACCGGTCGACCGCTTTTTTCGCGGGGAAGCGTCACGGGGACGCGCCGGTCGGGGAGGCGAGAGGCCGCGGGTTCCGCGGTGCGGACGCCTGGCTGTAGCTGTAGGGGCGGCGAGGGCGCTGTCGCGGCGATGCCGTTTTCGGACGGGGACAAACGGGAGAGCGTCGACGACGTCGTCCGGCGAACCGTCGGACGACCACCGGGCTTTTCCGCGTGACTACCGGAAAGGTAACGGGACACATGTCCTACGGAAACCAGCCGGGGCAACCCGGACAGCCCGCACCGCAAAGCCAGCCGCCGGGACAGGGAGCCGCCCAGTCCGCCCCCGAACAGCAACCGCCAGCGGGGCAATCACAGCCCCAGATACCCCGGGGCCAGCAGTCGCTCGCCGAGGCCCGGGTCTCGACGCCGACGCTCCAGTGGGTGACACTCACGCACCCCCAGCAGCCGATCCGACTCGGGGAAAACGACTACGTCCTGAACAGCCTCTTCAACGCCGCCAGGAACACCTGGGAGGTGCTCGTCCTCCTGCAACCGTCCGAAGAAGAGGAAGAAGAGGAAGAAGAGGAAGAAGAGTAGGGACGCCGCGGGAGGAGCCGCCACCACGGACCGCCCGCCCGACGGCCACCCGGGCGAACTGTTCTATTTATCCGAGCGCCCCGAAGCCCCACAGCGCAGCCATGCCGACGCCGATGGTCGCCAGGATGTTCCCGGTTCGCCAGGCGACAAGCGCCGCGATGACCGCCGCCAGAACGCGCCCGGTCCGGAACGACAGCGCCGGGGCGGGAGTCAGCGAGAGCGAGACGACGGCGGGGACGACCAGCGCCGCGAGGACCGCCGCGGGCACGAACCGGAGCAGGCCCTCGACGGTCGGCGGGAGCTGTCGAATCCGGCCGAAAAGCAGGATAAACGAGAGCCGGAGCACGTAGGTCCCGAGCCCCGCCGCGAGGATGATCAGCCAGATCGTCCGGGGGTCGTAGGCCGTAGTCATGCCGACTCACCGTCGTCCGGGACGTGCCCGGTCGTCGGGAACGTGCCAGCCCGCATCTCCAGGAGGGTGCCGGCCGCGACGCCGGCGATCGCCGCGGCGACGAGGCCGAGATTGAACGGCAGCGGCGCGCCGGCGACGGCGACGACGCCGGCGACCAGCGCCGCGCCCGCCGTCGGCCGGTCCTCGATCGCGGGAAACAGCAGGGCGAGAAACGTCAGCGGGACCGCGAAGCCGAGCGAGAGGCCCTCGGGGACGCTCGCGCCGAGGACGGCGCCGACCGCCGTGGCGACCTGCCAGACGAGCCACAGCGGCGTCGCCGCACCGAGGTAGAACCACAGCCGGCTCCGCTCGTCGGGCGCGGTCTCCCGGAACTCGGTCAGCGACAGCGCGTACGCCTGGTCCGTCAGGACGTACGCGCTGATCCACTTCGCGGGGGCCCGGAACCCCCGGAAGTAGGGCGCGATGGACGCGCTGTACATCGTCAGCCGGAGGTTGACGACGACGGCCGTCAGGACGACCACCCCGACGGGCGCGGTCCGGCCGATCAGGTCGATAGCCGCCAGTTGTGACGCGCCGGCGAACACGATCACGGACATCGCCACCGCCTGGAACGGCGGGATGCCCGCCGCCACGGCGGTCGCGCCGGCGATCAGCCCGAACGGCACGATGCCGACCAGCACCGGGGCGACGGCCCGCGCGCCGGCGAGATAGTCCCCACGCACGCTCATCCTCCGACTCCGCGGCCCGCGTGCCGTTGAGCCTTCCGGTGTCCGCCGCCAATTCTAGATCCAGTCCGGACGGAGTTGCCACCGATCCCGGACGCCCGGGGAACGGAGTCCGGACTGAGTTGCGATAAATTTCAGAAAACTGTAAAACACGAGTTCGGGGAAGCAGGGGCTGTCATGTCCGACCGACTTCGGATGACGACAGGTATCGCGCTCGTCCTGGTCGCCGCGCTCGTCGGGACCGCCCCGGCGATGGCCGCGACCGACGGGACGAGCCTGTCGCTACAGGAGGAGACGACGACCGGGGAAACGATGGGCGACAACGAGTCGATGGCCGACGAGTCCACGTTCGACGATTCGATGGAAGGCGACTCCATGGAAGACGACTCCATGGAGAACGAGTCGATGAGCGACGACTCCATGGAAAACGAGTCCATGAACGATGACTCGATGGAAGGTGACTCCATAGAAGACGGGTCGATGGAAGGTGACTCCATGGAAGACGGGTCGATGGAAGGCGACTCCACGACGATGACGGAACCGTCGACGACCGACGACGCCATGCCGGGCGATTCGATGGAGGACGAGTCGATGGAAGACGAGTCCACGACCGGCGACGGCGGATCGTCCGGATCGGGTCCCGGCTTCGGGATCGCCGCGGCGCTGCTCGCGCTGGTCGGTGGCGTGCTGGCAGCCCGGCGAATAGTCTGATAGTGATTGTTGCGATTGTTTTCGTGACCACGTCACGTGAACGGTTGGTTCGCGGGCTGAACCCCACGAATTGTGACTTCTCGGCGGTAACGAGTCGCAACAATCACTATGAGGCTCCGCCCTCGACCGGGCGGTATCGTCCGCTCTCGGTGGGCGGTTCCGCGGCGGTGACACGACGCCCGTATCCCCGTGTCTACCGGGCGAGTGGTCACAAAGCACTTGCCCGTCGGATCTGAACGCCAGGGCGCATGATCAAGGCAGAAATCGAGGTCTGTACCGAGTGTGGAATCCTGCACATGGAAGGCGGAGCGGGCCCCCGGGACATCGAGTCCTGCGGGGCCTGTGGCGGCCGGCTCACTGACGTCGAGGTCGACGACCTCGTCGGACTGTAGCGCCCGCGGCCGCCGGGTTCTCGGGAGAACGGAGCGAGGACCGGCAGGGCGACGGGCCAGCGGGCCGACAGGCCGGCGAGCCAGCGAACCAGCGAGTCGGGAAAGCGCGGGAGCGGGGGCGGGTGCGAGAACGGGACTACTGCGACGGGAGAGAGGGGTCGGCCCCGATCTGTTCGAGTTCGATGCCCGTGTAGCCGCTCTCGCAGGGGTGGACGCGGTTGACGATGAACAGGTCGCCCGCGTTGACGTCGATCCGGTCGGGAACGTACAGCGGGAGCCGGACGGACGCGCTCGACTCGTCGAGGCGGTTTATCAGGACCACGTCGCACTGGCGTGTTTCGCTCGGCCGCCAGTCGGCAAACGCACACTGGTCGGAAACCTGTGCCGCGGCCGGGTCCACGCGCGGACCGATGTGAACGAAGAATCCGGCGATGTCGGTGCCCCACCGCGCTGGCGTGGGCACGGCACCGGGCGCGACGATGCGGCCCTCCACCTGCGGTTCCGGATCGGCAGCGGCGCGGCCAGAGAATCCCACGGCGGCCGCGACCGCGAGTGCCGCCGATCCGAGGGCGCTGCCCGAGAGACGCCTGCCGCCGAGTAATCGGGGTTGCTCACACGGTCGGTAGTGCCGTCCCGTACCTGAACCCTCGGTCTCCGGGAACCAACCGCAATCACTGGAACGTACCCGGATCGTCCGGGGCCGTTGACGTGGAGCCCGACCGTCGTCTCCCACCAGTCCAGAAACAGGAGTGACGCGTGGGGGTTTTCTTGCATGTTGCCCAGCGACGCGTGGACGCCGTTGCCCCGGTACTCCGGATAGGCGACGTGTTTCTCGTCGAGGACGTTCACGAACCCCTCCGGCCCGAACCGGGGTGTACAGTCCGTCTCGCCGGCCGCGTCCGCGGTCGACAGGAAAAACATGATCCGGTCGTCGATGAACGACTGCATCCTGTCGGTCAACCGGTCCCGCATTGCGCTGTCGTAGAACTCGCGCGCTCGACGGTCCCCAGTTTCTCCTGCAGGTCGTGCTCCCCGTCGCTCCCGGGACGGCGCTCGGGCGCGTCCCCGCGCGTCCGCTCTCCCGACGTACCTGTTTTATTTAATTGAATATACGATATTTAAATTTTTCTAGCGCCGATAATAGGCGGTCGTCGCCCCGTTCCCGTCCGGAGATCTGTTCGATCGGACGACGGTCGGGGCGCGGAGCGATCCCCGGGGAGCAGGTCAGCGGAGGTAGGCGTCGGGGATCTGCCGGGCGTGCTCGGTGATCCGCGGCGCGGCGTCGTCGAAGGCGGCTTGGGCGGACGTCCGGCCGACGATCGTCGAGTGCATCGCCTCGGCGACTTCCGTCATGATGTCCATGTTCTGTGGGGTGTGAAGCGGCACCGGCGGCGGGTCCGAGGGGATCAGGTCGAACCCATCGGTGTGCGCGGCGTTCCACGACTCGGGGTGGCCCCGCGTGTCGAGTTCTGGCTGGTCGACGAGCCAGTTGATCCGCGCCTGGCCGAAACTCTCCTGGCCCGTCCACTGGTCGGTCGAGAGCAGCAGGTTCGTCGGCCGGCAGGTCGCCCACTGGAGGAACAGCCACGCCGCGTCGGGGGCGTCCGAGAACGCGTTTATCCCCAGTGCCCACGCGGAGGTGCCAGCGATGCGGTCGCCGTCGGGGCCCTCCAGGGGTGGCAGGAACTCCGTGCGGTCGAACTGTTCGTCCGAGAAGACCGACGCTGTCTGGGGGGTGTGATAGAGGATGCCGACGTTGCCCTCGCCGTAGGCCTGGTTGGCGGCCAGCCAGTTCATCGAACCGACGTCCCGCGGACCGTACTCCCGGAGCAATTCGGCGTAGAGGTCCAGCGCCCGGACGCCTTCGGGGGCGTTCAGCGTCGCCTCGCGGCGCCGATAGTCCAGCCAGTCGGCGCTGTGGGACTTGAACATCGCCACGAAGTTGTGCGTCGAGAGCGTGTCGGCGGTCGCCCGGGAGACGAAGCCGGCCCGGTCGACATCGTCGGACTCGTGGATCGTCTTCGCGGCGTGGCGGAGCGTCTCGAAGTCGGTCGGCGGCTCCAGTCCGAGTTTCTGGAACGTGGGCTTGTCGTAGGCGACACAGCCCGCGGCCTCGATCCCGAAGGGAAACGCCACCCGGTCGCCCCGGTAGGTGAACGCGTCGAGGAAACTGTCGTGGTAGTCCTCGACGTGGTACCAGCGTCTGTCGGTCAGCGACGCGTCCGCCATGAACTCGTTGAGGTCTTTCACCCAGCCGTTGTGGTGGTAGCCCGCGGCCGGCCACATCCCGAGCTGGAAGACGTCGTACCGGCCCTTCCCGGCGGCCAGGTCGCGTTCGAGCTGGTCGAAGAGCTTGTCCTCCATCTGGACGCTGTACTCGACCTCTATCCCGGTCAGTTCCTCGAAGAAGGGAAGCAGCGGTTCGGTCGTCGTCGGGAACGGCCCCTCCGCGAGCCCGAGCCGGATGGTGGCACCCTCGCACTGGCGCCAGTCGATGCCGGCCTCCCGGCAGTGGTCGTTGATGCGCTGGCCCCACTCGTTGATCGCGAAGTCGGTCAGGGACTCTTCGAGGGAGGTGACACTCGCCCTGAGATCGGAGGTCTCCCGCGATATCGACGCGATCGAGTCGGTCTGACGGCGCGCGGCGGTGGCGATGCTGTCGGCCTGGTCGTCGACCTCCTCGCTGAGGTCGGCCACCTCGGCGACGCTAGCGACGACCTCCTGGTTGGCGTTGGCCTGGTCGTTCACGGCGCTCGATATCTCCTGGATGCCCTCGCTGGCCTCCTCGACGTATTCGACCGTCTCGGTCAGCGCGTCCAGCGCCTCCTCGACGGTCCGGGCGCCCTCGGAGATGGAGTCGCTCGTCGACTGGATGTCCGTGACCGCCCGCTCGGTCTGCGCGCGTGCCTCCCGGATGACCGACTCGATCTCCGCGGCCGCCTCCTTGGTCTCCTCCGCGAGGTCCTTGACCTCCTCGGCGACGACGGCGAACCCGCCGTTCGCGTCGGTCGCGCGTGCGGCCTCGATGTTCGCGTTCAGCGCCAGGATGTTCGTCTGCTCCGCGATGTCGGTGATGAAGTCGATGATCCGGACGACCTCGGACATCTGGTCGTCGAGCGCCTCGATGTTCTCGACGATCTCCTCGCTGGCGGCCTCGACGCGGTCGATCTCCTCGATCGCCAGTTCGGCGGACTCCCGGCCCTCCTCGCCCCGTCTGGTGGCCTCTCTGGCCGTCTCCGCGACCTCCGAGGCCGACGCCGACACCTCCTCGATCGCCGCCGAGATGTCCTCCATCTCGTCGGAAACCGACGTCAGGTTCCGCGTCTGGTCGGTCGTCCGATCGGAAATCTCCTGGATGCTCTCGGTGACGCGCTCGCTGGCGGCCTCGACTTCGCTCGCGCCGCTGGCGACCGACCCGCCCGCTTTCTCCACTTCGCCCGAGAACGACCAGACTGTCCGGAGAGTCCCCTCCAGTTCGTCCATCATCTCGTTGTACGTCCGAGCGAACGCCGCGGTGGCCTCGTCGCCGACTTCGGGATCCATCCGCCTCGTGAGATCACCCTCCGCAGCCGCCCGCATGACCGCACAGTACCTCTCTATGGTACGCTCGAACCCGTCCGTCGACTCCTCGTCCCCGCCCGATCCGCCGGCGACTGGTCCGACACCGCCACCGGTCTCGGAGGGCCCGGCCGTGCCATCCGTGCGATCGCCGTCCATGAACGCTCGTGTCTCGAACTGTCATTTTAAATACTGTCCCCCAGGTCTCAGAGTTGATAACCGAGCACGGTCCGGACGCGGGGAATTCCGCGTCCCGTCGTGCGATCAGTCAGAGTGATTGTTGCGACTCGTTACCGCCGAGAAGTCACAATTCGTGGGGTTCAGCCCGCGAACCAACTATTCACGTGACGTGGTCACGAAAATAATCGCAACAATCACTATCAGTCACCGGGGCCGATGCGAACGTCTCGCGCCAGTCCCCGGGGAGATCGTGGCCCCCGCGTCCCGGGATCGATGGACACCCGCGTCGAATCGCCCCCGGCGGCGATGGGCTCCCCGTCGGGAGTGTCGTCGCAGATCCGGGAGGACAGTTCGTTCTCGACCGGCCGACGTTTGTCACGCGAACAACGACGGCGAACCCACCACGACCCGCGAACGCGGCGCCAGATTCGACCCGGAATGGCTCTCGCAAGCGCGTATCCACCCGTTCCAGCGCCGCTGGAACTTCCCGCCGTTCGAGTGGCTCCGGGCCTTCCCCAGTGGTTCCGCGTCGTCGAGATCCACGCCGACAGGTTCATCGGGGTCCGGCCGTCCACCATCTGCGCGGAGATGGCCGGGGCTCGGTTCGGTGCGCCTCTCCGTGTCTCGGACGTAATCCCGACGAATCGCTTCGAGTGGGTCTTGACGTCGCGCAACTCGAAAACGGTGTCTCGTTCACCTGCCGGTGAGAGTCCAGCCACTGGTATACCGGTCTCGTCGCGTAATAGAGGAAAAGACCCAGGACGATCCACCGATCAGAGAGTACAGTGCGACGAATACAAGAGCGAACACGGTGATGCCGACGATTCCCCAGCCGACTTGCGTCGAGGACAGATTCCAAGCGTCGATCATAGGTAGATAACGGTTCAGACGAGAAAAAGAGTCGTGTCTCCAAAATGAATGGAGTCGATCTTTCCCGGGCCGAAAATATCCCCCGGATCGACTGCTGATACTGGTGGCTGTAAGTACGTGAAAACTCGAATTGAGAATCCAGGCGGGAAGGGTCTGTATCCGCAGATAGCAGAGACTGTTGAGTAAAAGAATTACAGCCACCAGTATGAGTTGCAAGGTCCCGTGAGGACAACTCACGCATCTGGGCCAGACTCAACACGTCGCCGTATTTACCGCAGTATCTCCGCATGAATGCGAGATCGGTTTAGTGAAACTGGAGATATGAAAATCGGCTCGAAACGGGATGTGGAATTTCGGCGATGAACTACAAGGCCTCTCGGCCCGATTTACCTGTATGGAGTTGCGCAAGAACATCGGTGATCGGAATCGCTTCGCCCGAACGGTTCTCGCGATCGCGCTGACCGTCGTCGCAATCGGTTCGCTTCGGAAGGGAAAGCGAGTGAGCGGGGTGCTGGCCGGTATCGGTGCGCTCGCACTCGGGTACAACGCGGCGACTGGTTCCCGTGAACTGGAGGAGAAGTTAGGTATCGACGCGACCAGCGAGGGCGCGGAGCTGCGCTGTGCGGTCTGTGGCGAACCCATCCAACCGGGCCAGCGTCGGAGACCGAACGAGAACGACGAGGTCGTCCACGACGACTGTGCGGAAGCGGCGGCGTAAGGAACTACGCGCCGGAGCGTGCAGACGGCGCTGGCCGTTTGCAGTCGTTCCGCTTGGAGTCCTCGGGAAGGAGACGCCCCTTTCAGAATCCACGCCTCGTAGGGACTATCAGATCGCTTGGCAACAGAAGAGAAGTACCGCTTCCCGGTCGCTCCCAGTCACGAAGCTATTTGGGCGGACGAGGTGAATACGGTTCGCATGGACGGCATCCACGATATGGGCGGGATGCACGGCTTCGGGACCGTCCCCGTCGACGACGATGCCCAATTCCACGCGGACTGGGAGCGGGTCGTCTTTGCGTTGGTGCGCGCGATCCGACCGCAGGGGATCTACAACATCGACGAAAGCCGCTACGGTATCGAGCGGATGGCGCCAGCGGACTACCTCGAAGCGACGTACTTCGAACGCTGGCTGGCGAGCCTCGAGCGGAATCTCGTGGAAAAAGGCCATCTCACTGAAGCCGAGATCGAGGCCGCCAACAGCCGAGCGCGCGACCTCGAAGATCCCGCGGAACTGGTCCCCGAACGGCGGGACCCCGACCTCGCCGAGCGAGTCAGAGACGCGTTCGATCGACCGGCATCGTTCGATCGGCCGGACGACGAGCCCCGGTTCGCCGAGAGAGACGCGGTTCGAGTGCGCAACAGCCACCCCGATGGACACACGCGCTGTCCGCGCTACGTCCGGCGAACGACCGGCGAAATCCGAACTGTACACGGAAACCACGTCTTCCCGGACGCCAACGCCCACGGCGAGGAACGAGACGAGCCACTGTACACCGTCGCCTTCGAAGCCGACGAGGTGTGGGGCCCCGACACCGAGAACCCCGACGATACGATTCACGTCGATCTCTGGGAACCGTATCTGCGACCCGCAGAGGAGAACGACAATGACTGACGAACACGACCACGATACCGGGCACGACCACGACGAAACAGCCGCCGATCCACGCCCCCGCGTTCGAGCGATCCAATCCCTGCTCGTCGAAAAGGGGATCGTCTCGACGGACGCGATCGACGAGGCGATAGCCGCCTACGAACGCGATATCGGTCCGCAGAACGGGGCCCGTGTCGTTGCCCGGGCGTGGACCGACCCCGCGTTCGAGGAGCGACTTCTCGAGGACGCACCTGCGGCGATCGACGAGTTCGATTTCGACGTCGGCGTCCAGCACATCGACGTGAAGAAAAACACTGCCGACGTCCACAACGCCGTCGTCTGCACGCTGTGTTCGTGCTACCCGTGGTCGCTGCTTGGGCTGCCGCCGACGTGGTACAAGACGCCGTCCTACCGATCCCGAATGGTCCGCGAGCCGCGAGCCGTCCTCGGGGAGTTCGGCCTCGAACTCGACGACGGGATCGACGTCGACGTCTGGGATTCCAGTTCCGAGATCAGGTACATGGTCCTGCCGAGGCGGCCCGAGGGAACGGACGGGTACGACGAGGACGAACTCGCGGATCTCGTCACCCGCGACTCGATGATCGGCGTCGAACGGCTCGACGCTCCCGGGACGACGGACGCGGGACCGGCGGCCGACGGGGGATATGCGGATCCCGTCAACGCCTTCGCGGACCTCCTCGGCGTCGACGCGGAGCCGACGTTCTCGGCGCCGTGGCAGGCGCGGGCCTTCGGTGTGACGGTCGCCCTGTACGACGAGGGCGACGGGTTCGACTGGTCGGCGTTCCAGCGGCGACTGATCGAGGCGGTCGAGGCGACACCAGCCGACGCCTACGCTACCGACGACGACCGCGACCGAGAGGCCGACGCCGCCGCGACCGAACGCATCTACTACGACCAGTGGCACACGGCACTCGAGCGGCTACTCGTCTCACACGCCGTCCTCGAACCCGATTCGATCGACGCTCGAGCGGCCGCGGTCCTCCGTCGCTTCGGCAGCCTCCCGGATCGTGAACCTCGCCGAGACGGTCGGCTCGCGTCCCTCGTCGCTGCGTCTCGTCTGGTTCAAACCGATCGGAACCGCGTATTTGCGGCTCGCAGTGTTGCTCGTCGGAAAAGTATGCCGCCTCCCGGATTTGAACCATCGGTTCACATGTCATAATTTAAATGAGGTGAGGGCACATGTACTGGCATGACCGATCCGGCCACGCAGATCGAGAGCATGCGCGAGCGGATCCGGGAGTCCGACGACGTCAGCGACGCCGACCGGAAGGTCCTCCTGGAGTTCAGCGACGAACTCTACCTCCTCCAGCAGCAGTACAGCGACCACCGCCACCTCAAGCTCCTCAGCCACTGCACGAACATGGCCGAGAAGGTCGGCGGGCTTGCCGACGCGCTGGAGGACCGCGACGCCACCGAGGAGCTCGTCCGCTGGATCAACCGCACCTACGACAACGTCGAGACGAACCGGGACTTCCGGGTCGCGCTCCGCGTCTTCGGTCGCCGCGTCACTGACGGCGACGACGATGACCCGCCGGAGAGCATCGACTGGGTCCCTTCCGGGACGCCCCGGAACTACGACCCCGCGCCGAACCCCGGCGACATGCTCCACTGGGAGGAGGACGTCCTGCCCATGATCGAGGCGACGAACCACAGCCGGGACGCCGCGCTCATTGCCGCCGCCTGGGACTCCGGCGCGCGCAGCGGCGAGATCCGCAGCCTCACCATCGGCGACGTCGCCGACCACCGCCACGGCTACCAGCTCACCTTCCAGGGGAAAACCGGCCAGCGGACGGTCACGCTGATCCCGTCCGTCCCGTACCTTCAGCGGTGGCTCTCGGATCATCCGGCGCGGGACGATCCGAACGCACCGCTGTGGTGCAAGCTGAACCGTCCCGAGGAGTTCTCCTACCGAATGTTCACCAAGATCCTCGAGGGCGCCGCGGAGGACGCGGGCGTGAACAAACCCGTCACCTTCACCAACTTCCGGAAGAGCTCCGCGAGCTACCTCGCCTCGCAGGGCATGAACCAGGCCCACATCGAGGATCACCACGGCTGGGTCCGCGGGAGCGACGTCGCCGCCCGCTACGTCAGTGTCTTCGGCGAGGACGCCGATCGCGAACTCGCGAAGATCCACGGCGCCGAGATCGACGAGGAGGACGAGCCCGATCCCATCGCGCCGATGGACTGCCCGCGCTGCGGGAAGGAGACCCCTCGCGAGAAGGACTTCTGCGTCTGGTGCGGGCAGGCGACCTCCCACGACGCCGTCGAGGAGATCAAGGCGGAGGAGCAGGACCTCCGCGACGCCATCCTCAAGCTCATCAAGGAGGACCTCGAGCTCCTCGACGACATCGAGAAGGCCCAGGAGGCCATGACCGTCTTCGAGAACCGGCCCGACCTCCTCCAAGACGCCGAGCGGTTCCGGGAAGCGCTTGGGGACAGCTGACATCAGTTCAGCACCTCCCGACCGGTCTCCAGTTCGTCGATGACGCGATCGATCTCCGGATCGGACAGCCCGTGGATGAGTAACGCACCCGCGTAGGCGCGGATCTCCACGCTGCTGCCGTGCCGGACGATGTACTCCAGCTTCTCCCTGTTCTCCCTCGCGTACCGCCGCGTCGATCGGGGACGTCGCGGCTCACGAGGCACTCACCCTGCTTGCGGGGACCGCGTCGCCGGTCTCCGGGTCGTGGAGCTCGTCGAACTCCGGGTCGACACCGTGCATCTGGCTGCACTCGTGGCACCAGTAGTGGCCGTTCGTCGCGGTCCAAGTGGTGTGACCGTTCGGACAAACGAGCAACGCCGGTTCGTCGGCGACGTCGGGTTGGTTGTCGGACATTGCAATTCCGACTGGGGGCGCGAGAAAATTAAGCAAGGGCGCGGTATTTCCAGTGTTTCATGAACTGTGAATACCTGACCCTCAGTAGTCTATGGTCGACAACTCAGGAGGAGGAGAGAATTTCCGAAATCAGTTCTATCCGGTGTTATCTGATTGAGTTAGCCGGTACCCTAGGGGACCTTCGAGATCGTTGACATCGAACCGATATTTGCCTCTCAGGATGACCCGTTGGAACCATTCACGCCGTTTTTCTTCGGATAGACCGGCAGGATCTGAGAGATGGTCCTCCAGATTGTCCTCGGTAAGCCCAATAACTTCTGCTTCAATGGAACAGTCTGAATATGGATACTCAATCACGACGGGGGACTCCGTCTCAGTAATCAGGAGTGCATCGAACTCCCCACATGATTCGCGGTAAACCGGTATCTCATTGTAATACCCAACTGGTCCATCCTCAGTAGAATCATCTACTGCCGAACATTCGTCGTCATCGGCGAGTTCACTCTTGAGCCGTGTGCGTCTGAGAATTATAGCTTGGATAGATCGATCTGACTGATTCTCAGTGATCCGTCGGACCACTTCAGAGAGCTCCCTAAGCCCACTCAGCGAGCGCTCTTCAAACAACTCTTCAAGTATTTCGAGGACTTCTTCACACACCCCGTCTGCGAAACTCTCACCAGCGTTTTCGAAGTCGTGACCGCGGTGTTCTGAGTACTCGGTCGTGAAATTCTCCTTCGGATAGTTGGAGGTGTAATAGAGTGTGTTCGAATCTTCCGAGGACTCTTCACGAACTCGTTCAATCCATCCATACTTCCGAAGCACGTCGAGAGTCGTTGAACCCTGATCGAAGCCCTCGCGGAATCTCTCGAGATAACAGGAGACAGCCTCGTCATCAAGATCCGCGTCGATAATCTTCTGTGCCTGTTCGTCCTCATGAGTCTCTTTGGCGACCCTATGAAGCGCAATGATCGTGTTCTTCCGTCGTTCTATTTGCGAAATCCCGTCATAGAATCCGTCCCAGGGAGCTGAGGTAGTGATTTCAGTGATCGTTGACTCAACACTTTGAACCGGTATGCTTTGCACTGCCTCTGAGGAGATTGGATTTGTAGCAGGCAGGTCTTCATGATCTTCTGCCAACCATGAGTCATTCAGAACCAAGATTGACATCTGACAGTAAAAATCGATCAACCACGTGTTGATTGCCATTGATTGCATTCTCGCTCCGCCAAAGTCGTCTGGTGACTCCTGCCATGACCATTTTTCAAAGTTCATTTTCCCTGTTTCCCTGATGGAGGAGAATGCATCTGATAAGGAGCCAAGCGAGTCGAAATGTGGTTTGACCACGTCTTTGAAAACACTCCTCGCAAATTCCGCTTCTATTCGGTCCTCTTTTACAGAATGGAGGAGCCAAGCCCCGGCCCCGAATAACAACTGGTCCTTTTCATTTTGAGCGTCTTCCACCAGTTCATGAATTTGCTCTTTAAACTTAATTTGAGACTCAAGTCGCTCCGATTCCTCCGGGTCCTCTGTACGGTCTAACTCAATCTCAAACCGCGTGATATCCGACCCAATCTCAGCTGGTCTCTTGGAAGTATAGAGATCTCCAGTCAGGTTCCAGAAACGAGTGAATGAGAGGTCGTCCTGTTCACGCATTGCGGTGATAAACAACCATTCCAAGTTTGAGTAAACAGTAGAATGAAGGGAGACAAATTGGGCAAGTTCTTGCTCCGAATCGGCGCTGGCGATATCAGGCACTCCGATAACCACTTCCCGGATCACCAGGACGGTGTAATCTCCAATCTCGCTTTCCGGAGATGCAAGTTGATACGACTGGCGAAGCTTGCTAAATGCAGAATCGAATACGGGGAGATTTCCTTGATCACGGGACCGGAAAGTTTCTTGCTGGATAGTAGACAATATCTCCTGCACCGCCGTCTCGTCTTCATTATCAAGGGCTGTTCGATACAGATCCATCTGATCGTCGATAATGGAAGACATGGCCCAAGAGTCCAGAGAAAGATCCGGCCCGGATAGATTCGATACAGAATCAAGATATCTCCTCACGATGTCCTGCTGAGTTTCCAACGTCTCCTCAAGCGTACTATAGTCCCGGTTGGTTACCGAGTCTATCCCTCGCTGTTTTACCGTCTCACGATCGTCATGGAACGGCTCACGCTCAATAACCCAGGGCCCCGATTCCTGGGTTTTGATTGACTGACGCAAAAGATCCTCAAGTTGAGGCTCGACGTCGTCGGGGGGAGATCGATTCAACTGCAAAAGGAGCGTTTCATCGCGAATATAATCACCAATCGTACGGGGGAAGTAGATCGTCAGACTTTCCGACTCACATTGATCTCCATCTTGCTCAACGGCCGATTGCTCAATTAAACTCCGGATCTGAGCGACTGTAGAAGTATTCACGTCGGCTACGTATCCAGAGATACCTGCTTCCTCACCGGTCAGACGATACCCTCCTGTTAGCTGCAAACTCAGGGCTGGATATCCCGTCTGGACATCAACTTCATCCTCGAGAATTGATTCAGCAGAATGCCGTAATAGTTGGACCTCAGCATCTCTTTCGGCGCTTTGTAGCAAGGATTGCTTGATATAATCTTGTCCCGGGCGCTTGAATACGAATCCAACAACCCGAAAGTACAACCCTCCGATTGCAATAAGCGTCAGTCCCGCGAGCGCGAGGCTACCGAGTAATGTCGACGACGGCACCGGTACGGGGGAAAACAGCACAATTCCATTTACCAAGATGGCAGCTAGTACGAACGAAACGACCGGAAGAATCCAGGCATCGGCCAAGAATCTCCTGAGTAATGCTACCCGGTAAGGCCTATCTGCAATTATCTCAAGGAGAAAGACCACTACGATCACACTCACGCCGACAAGTCCGACTTGGCCTTGCCAGGCGAGTTCGACATCTGAGGGTGAAACTTCCCCAGCTGGTATGCTAAGAAGTACAGGAATTGCTACGATGAGCACTGAAACCAGCGTGGGCCAGAGCCAGCTCCAACTTGTAAGGAGGCGGGTTAGAAACTCACGTGACTCAAACCCCAGGACAGACAAATACGATACCGCATCAGTGCGAAGCGACCGAACTATTGTCTTGGTGCGTAGTGACCGCTGGGGAAACAGGAAGTATCGACTTTTCACTCGCCAGACTACAAATACTACAAGCAATGTCCCTGCCAACGTTAGAGCTCCAGCCCCCACCATCGGATTTTCAACCCACTGAATTGGTGAGAGAAGGACGGAATCGCTCATTTACACCATTCGGTCTTACCGGAGTGTACAAAAGAGGAGGGTATAGTCCGTAAGCCGAACCCTGCTCCGATACAGTGATCGAGAACTAGCATTCGGGACTCAGTCAGGTTCGAGAATGAACACATCGATAGACGCGATCTTGGGTCGATCCCTCTGCAGTGACCAGATTGTACCGAATCATCTTCTTGAGGTAGTTCCGGACCGTTCGATCGGACTTCGGATTCTCTACCCGGTTCCGATATTCCTGATAGAGGTCCCCAGGAGCGATCTCCTCGAACTCCTCGATCACGTCGTAGACCGCACGCTGGTGGTCGGTTAGTGCATCGATGCTCTTCTGGCGGATCTCTTCTCTGGCCTCGGGGAGGGCACACTCGATGAGGTCCTCGGTGATCTGACTCGCGTTGTTCTGTTCGGCCTTCCGGGCAGCGGTCCGGAGCGTCGTGATGGCGACTCTGGCGTCGCCACCCGACGCGTTCGCGATGAGTTCCAGCTCCGACCGTTGGATGGCATTGGGCACGAGCGCCCGGTCGGCCCGCTCGCGAAGGATGTCGACGAGTTCGTCGGTCGTGTACCGGTGGAACCGGATGTGCTCGCATCCCCGGAGGCGGCTGGAGAGGCGAGCGTCGAGCGTGGCCATCGGTTCCTCCTGACTGTTCGCGATGAGGATCAGAGAGAACTTCGGCAGCCGGTGGAGGTCGTAGAGGAGATCCTTGTCCTCGAGCTGGTCCACCTCGTCGAGCGTGACGACGCAGGGCGGTCCATCGTGCTCCCGCAGCCGTTCGAGGAGGACGTCTCGTGGTGTGGACTGACGGTGGATGTCGACGGTGCTCTGGACACCGTCGAGGATCCGGTAGAGGACCTGGAAGCGAGAGTGGTCCTCCCAGCAGTTGACGTACTGCGAATCGAGGTCGAGGCTCTCCTGATGGAGTTCGTCGACGGTGAACTTCGCAATGCAGGTCTTCCCGGATCCGGTGGGACCAGTCAGGAGGGCAGGTTCGGGAGATTCGCCCCAGGTGATGGGTTCGAGCACGCTCGAGAGGTGGTTCACCTCAGCGTCGCGGTGGACCACCTCCCTAGGGACGAACTCCGCCTGGAGGTAGCGGGCGTCGTGGAGCATATGTGGTTACTCGTTGGCAAGTACTTTAATTGGACGCGGGGGTTTTCCTAAGCTTCCAGAAAGACTAGCACGGGCGAGTCGCCCGGCGCTCACTCCGGCAATTCGACGATCTCGGCGTCTCCATGGTCGAGGATCTCGCGCACCTCGTCGAGCTTTCTCTGGCCCTCCTCGAAAAGCTGTTCTGCAGTACCGGAGTCCACCTCACCGGACTCGAGTTGCTGGATGATCTCCTCGACGCGTTCGATCCGCTCGTCGATGTCCCGGTCCTTGGCCATGATCACACCACCAGCCAGAGCACGAGAACGATCAGTAGTAACAGGCCGAGAAGGATCATCCCCGCCTTGTACTTCGCGGCTCGCCGCGACTCCTGGGAGAGCTCCTGCTGACGCTGGTACGTGTCGTAGGCGTCCTCCAGCTCCCGGTCGAGTGGCTCGACAGTTCCGTCGAGGAAGTCCTCCCGGGAGGCAGCGAAGTACTCTCCAGCCCGGGACGGCGTGATCGCCGCCATATCGGCCACCCTGTCCGCGATGAAGCGGTCGTCCGTGTGGCCGATTGCTGTGACCACCGGTGTCCCTGCCGTGAAAATCGCTTCTGCCACTTCTTCCGAGTTGAAGGCCATCAGGTCCGTGTCGCTCCCGCCTCCACGTCCGGCGATGATCAGATCGACGTCCTCGGGCCGATCCAGGTGATGGATCCCGTTCGCGATCGACCGCGGGGCGTCGGGTCCCTGGACCGTCGCATCCTTGATGAGGAGATCGATTGTAGGGTCCTGACCGTGTATGGCGCTCTGGATGTCGTATCGAGCATCACCGTCGAGCGACGTGACCACACCGACTCGCTCGGGGAACTCGGGCGGCCACTGCTTCCGCTCGTCGTCGAACCAGCCTCGCTCCCCGAGTTCCTGTTCGAGTCTGTCGAGGGCAGCGGCCTGTTCGCCCTCACCGACCTCGCTGACCTGCCATGGTTTCAGGCTTATCTTCCCGCCCTCGGTCCAGTAGTCCACGCTCCCCTCGAGGATTACCTCTTGACCGTCCTCGATGTCGACGTCCATGTTCTGGTAACGGCTCTCCCAGACTACACAGGGGAGTTCGTGCTCGCCGTCGGTGAGCGTGAAATAGATGGCCACGTCGCTGTCGCTCACGTTCGTGACCTCTCCGATGCAGCGGACGCCGTGGAGGTCGGCCGCAGAGTCGACGACCTGGGCAATCCGGCCATTTAGCTGTTCGACCGTAAGCAGGCCGTCAGATGAAGTCTCGTCACCCCTCTCGGCCATCTCGCCCATTGCAGATCGTTTCGGGTGAACTATCGAAGGTGTTGCTACTTGAATATTGGAGTGAGAGGAGGTTGATGTGGGATTCCCCACAGGCGGTGGACTACATTTGGAGTGTCCTAGTTTCGCAGAACTCGTCATCCGACAGTGAACCTGTTGATCGAAGTGCTGATTTATGACGGCGTCTATCCTTGAACGAAGATGTACGAGACGATCGTATTGGGTGTGATTAGCAGTGCTATATCCGATATCTCGTTAGAGAAATTTCGGTCGATACATCGTCACCTATCCGATCATCCGGAGGTCCTCGAAGACATCAACTCAGAGTTTGAAATTTCCCTCCAGACCGAAATCGATTCCCGGGTCCCTCACGATGTAGATATAGCGCCCGTCCTCGACGAACTCAACACAAGGGACAACGCAGCACCTTCCACTTTATTTGAGGATCGAGTGAGTGTCGTTGAGGAAATCACAGAGATCATTCTATCTACTTCCATCGCCGATGAGGAGCCGAAAGAGGAGATTGAGCAGGAAGTCCGTCAAGCAGCGGAACAGGCTCTCGACGATGCTTCGGTGACTTTCGTCAAGAAAGTGTACGAAGCTGGCCTAACTTCAAAACTAGGTCTCGAAGCTAATATAGAGATACTTCGTAGGTTAAACCGCCTATCTGAAAAGGTTGACAGGTCAACTCAACATGCCCGGAAGAACGATCATTATCTGATCCACTATTGCGAGGACAAGCGATTCACCACATCTAGTCTACAGACTATAAATAACCGAGATCGTAATCCTCCGGATTTCACCAAGAGGGACGAACTACGGAGGGCAGCCGATGAAGATGACCTTCTGATCATCGGAAAGAAAGGTACGGGAAAAACACGATCGTTACTACAGCTCATCTCGGGAAAAGTGGAAGAAAAGGGTATTGATCAAGTCGTCGAATTCCGAGACTCCTTCGTTGAAGAGGATGTCGGGGATCTGCTCAGTGAAGACCTCTCTGGGACCACCTTGTTCGTTTGTGACGATATCCACCGTCATCATATGACCGCCGAGACTCACCCGCTCCATTTGGCCATTTCTCGTTTCGAAACAGAATTAGAGGATGACTCAGAGTTGATCAATCTTCTCTCGTTACGGTCTGAGCGGCTTAGTTCCCTCCCCAGGTTGTTTAGTGGTTCAGATCATCTTTGGGACGAGTTTACAAAAGTCCGTCTGCATTCTCTCGAACCTGAACAGATTAAGTCGATTGTCAAGTCTTGTTTTCGAAATCAGGAAATCAACGTAGGCGAGCGGTTCGTAGACCTACTCGCCTCTAAGATTGTCCGTGCAGACCCGTCTCCCCACTATACTGTTTCGGCAGTAGAACAGATGATTGAGGAAGATGAGATTTGTGAATCGAAGATCCAAGAAATACCGGCTGATGCGGAGGGTATTTGGGCTAAGCAATATCGAACTTTGAGACAACAATCAGATGATGCAAGACGGGTTCTGCTCTCGATCAAATTACTTCGAGAGCACCTCATCCTACCAACTCTTGCAACGACTCAAGACGTCTTCGAGAATGCTCTAGATGGTGATCCTCTTAATTTCGAACCCGCTATCGCGCGTCTACTCAAAACTCAATGGCTTGAGCTCGGTATACCAGAAGAGGAGGTTGCGGGGTTCTTTTTCATTACCCACGGGGCGCAGCTGGACGCCGTAGAGGAAGTCCCCTCAAGTGTCGTAAATCGATTCCGTGATCACGTCTTAGAGTGGGACGAGGATGCTTTCAATCTAAATAAAGATTCGGCAGCTCGAGTCCAAGTACGCATCGTTCAAGGATTAAGACACCGTCAGAATCCAGATTTCTCACGGATCGAGCCACATCTTGAACGAGCATTAGAATTGGCACCAGAGTCGATGTACGTCCAAAACATGTGTGGGGTAGTATATTCGGAATTTTGCTATCGTGAGAAAGGGCTTGAGCACTTAGAAGAAGCAGTGGAGAGTAACCCCGATAACCCGTATGTGAATTATAATTTGGCGCGTTTCTTGCCGTCACGGCATAATATCGATAGGGTCCTTGATCATTACGAAAGAGCAAACGAAGGCTGGCCGGACGACCCCCGTGTCCTCCATGGCTTAGGGATGACCCTAGTAGGGTCCGGGAATTTAGAGGAGGGCTTGGAAAAATACGATGAAGCAATTAAAGCCGGTGGGGAATTTGGCGAGCTGTATTTCGCTAGAGGTGATACACTAAATCTCTTGGAGAGATATGAAGAAGCCCAGCGAGAGCTTTCGAAGGCGATAGATTACTTCGAAAACTATGATCTATGGCTGAGATTAGCAAAATCTCGGCACTGTCTAGTTGAGGGAGTTTGAGAAGTGAGCAGGTCGTAGTGAGTGGTGTCCATGACACTCGCAGACCTACTCAGAGAGAACTTAGACGTGGATG
>PXRG01000030.1 GCA_003021105.1 Halobacteriales archaeon QS_1_68_17 | reverse complement strand
CGCCCACTGGTTGTTGTTGCAAAAAAAGACCGCGGGCACGTCGAAGACGCCGGCGAAGTTCAGCCCCTCGTGGAAGTCGCCCTCGCTGGTCGCGCCGTCCCCGAAGTGACAGACGAACGCCTTCGACTCGCCTTGCAGCTTCGACGCCCAGGCCATCCCGGTGGCATGTGGGAGGTGGCTCCCGATGCAGATGTTGATCGGGAACACGTTCCGGTCGGCGAGCCATTCGTTGCCGGTCTCGTGGCCCATCCAGTAGCGGAGATACTCCGGTTCGAGGCCCCGGACGGCGACGGCGGCGTGCTCGCGGTACTGGTAGAGCAGCCAGTCGTCGTCTGCCATCGCGTGGGCGCTGCCGATCTGTGCGCCCTCCTGGCCGGCCAGCGGCGGGTAGGTACCGATCCGGCCCTGGCGCTGGAGGCTGACCGCCCGCTCGTCGAAGTGCCTGGCCAGGCGCATTTCGCGGTACATCCCCACCAGTTCGTCGTCGGGAATCTCCGGCGCACGTTCCCCGTCGACGACTCCCCCGTCGTCGTCGAGGATCCGTACCCGGTCGGCAGGGTCCCGGTCGATGAGTGACTGGTTCGCCGTCACGATACCGTCCCCCACGGCCACCGCCAGCATAATTGCTTTGGACCCGACAGGTCACCGCGGCGACGGCTGTCGGTTTTCCCGACATAACGGTTTAGTAGCGCGACGGCGATGTTTGCATATGGATAGCACACCCTCGCAGCGATCCTCCAGCGGGTCGACCGAGGGAGCGGACTGGACGGGGGACGGGCAGGGCCCGGTCGCCGGTCGACTCCGCGCGCTCGCGGGGCTGGTTTCGAGCGGGCTCTCCCGACTCCGTGCCGCCCTGACCGCGCCGTTCTCCGGCGAGGACGGCTCCGCCGGCGAGTCCGCCGGGGTGCCGGCCGTCCGGGACTCCGAAGGCGCGGATCACCTCCGGCCGGTCGCGGACGACGACTCCCGGGGGACGGGTGCCGCCGGCGACGACGGGGAACTGCCGGTCCGGTACCGGACCGGCGATGTCCCGGTTCCCACCCGGACCCGGGGTGGAACCCCCGCGCTCGTTGCCTCCGAAGAGGACGACCGCCTCACGATCGAACATCCCGACAACCCGGACGCTGTCATCAGGTCCGACGTCTGGGAACCGGTGGAACGCTGATCCCGCTCGGCGCGACTTCGCGATTCACCGGCGTTCGACGCTCCCGAGCCACAGCATAGCAACTGATACCCCTCGAATCCCCGCGAGGAACGCCGTTCGCGTCGGCATGCGCCGGCCGGGATTCGAACCCGGGCCATGAGCTTGGAAGGCTCAGGTCCTACCACTAGACCACCGGCGCGCCCGTGGACCGGCGTTGTCCGGCGGCAGTAATGTGGGTTTCCCTTTTCGACGACCGTCGGGGGTCATCCGGGCGGCCCGACCACGGCGTAACAGTTCCCGCTGGAGACGAAGGCCTCGACGACTGCCAGCCGGCTTGCCGCCAGGTCGGCCTCGAACTCGGCGGGCGCGTAGATGTGGTAGTACCGCCCCACCGTCTCGCCGCCCGGGAGCGTCCAGTCGACGGTGGTGTCGAATCCCTCGGTGGCGTCCGGGTCGGCGTCGAACCGGTCGTGGGTCGTGCTCCAGGCGCTGACCAGCGCCCGCCCGCCCGGCGCGAGGACCCGCGCGAGTTCGTCGAGACTCCGGACCCGCAGGTCGCGGTCCGGGAGGTGGTGGATGGTCGCCACGTACACCGCCAGCCCGGCGGCGTCGTCCGCGAGCGGCAACGCCGCGGCGTCACCCTGGACGTACGCGACCGGTGCTGGGGCGTCCCGGCAGCGCGTCATCGCCGTCGAGAGCACTCCGCGGCTGGCGTCGAGACAGACGACACGGCCGGCGAGCGACGCCAGCAGTTCCGCGTGACGGCCGTTACCACACCCTACGTCGAGGGCCGTCTCGACCGGCGGCCGGTCCGACAGGAACTGCTCCACTTCGGGCCAGGCCGAGACCCGCGTTCGGGCGAAGTGGTCGGCGATCCGGTCGTAGGTGGCCGCGACCGCCCCGCGGTTGGCCGGCCGCCCGTCGCCCTCGCTCATACCGGTGTTCGACCCGCGCGGACCAAACCGTTTCCGCTCGGTGCTCCCGCCGGTAGTTCGTTCCCGCGGGGCTTCCGGGGACGCCCGGCTTTCGCCGGCCGCGGGGCTCGGCGCTCACCCGGGCCGGAGGACGAACTCGACGCCAGTCTCCCCCACGTCGCCGGGATAGGGGGGATCCACGGGGCCGCCTGCGTACTCGAACTGCCGGTCGCCGTCGCTGTCCCGGTGCGGGACGGCGACGACTGTCACCTCGCTATCGGGCGGGTCGTCGAGTTCGATCTCGAAGTCCGCGGTCGCACCCGGCGGGAGGTACTCGCTGCGGCCGATCACCTGTCCCTCGGGGCCGTTCGCCCGGAGGACGACGTAGCCACCGTCGGACAGCGAGACGCGCTCGATCCGGACCGCGTCGGTCGCGGTCTGGTCCGCGACGACCATCGAGGCGGTCGGCGAGGTCAAAAGCAAAAATCCGACGTAGGCGGCCCCGAGCAGGATCGTCGCGTGTTTCGCGCCGTCCTTGAGCGTTCCTTCGCCCAGCTGTCCCGCGACGAACCCCGAGAGGACGGCCTGGATCAGCGCCGTGTGGAAAAACACCAGCGTGTAGGCGGCCTTGTCGATCCGTCCGAACCGGGTGAACTGGGAGGGATCGATACCCAGCCGGTTGTCGCTGGGCGGCGAGGGGACCGAACTCGGGAGGCTCGGCACCAGCACCTCGTTGACGGCGACGATGATCAGCAGGAACACGACGAACGCGACGTAGATGACGACGAGGTACGTGAGCATCTGCTGGCGGCGCTGTCTGCGGAGCCGGAGCTCGTTGCGCGCCTGCTGGCTGGCGATCCGGAGGACGGGTGCGAGGTTACCGCTGGCCCGCATCGCGTTGACCAGCAGCGTCGTCGACCTGGTGATCGTCGACGTCTCGATCCGGGAGGCAAATCGGACCAGCGCCTCGTCGACGTTCGCGCCGAGTTCGACGTCCGCCCACACGAGGTCGACCTCGTGGCTCAGCGCTCCGAGGTCGCCGCCCCGGACGCGGTCTAAGCTCTTGACAAGCGTCATCCCCGCCTCGTTGAGGCTGGCGAGCCGGTCGAGCAGTTCCGGTGTGGCCGCCTCGATCCGGTCGATCCGCCGCCGGTGGAGATACCTGACGACGGCGAACGTCCCGAGGACGAACAGCGCTGCCTGCACCAGCACGTCGTCGAGCAGGCGGACGCTGAACCCGTCGCGGAACGCGGCCGGTGCCCGGGGGCCGATCCAGACGAGCGCTGCCGGCACCGTCACGTAGAGGATTTTCGTCGGCTCGCGGAGCACGACCGCGAGGGGTTGCCCGAGCGCGGCGGCGGCCCGCTCGAACTGGTCGTAGAGGCGCAATTGCGCCATGTTCCACTCGCGGTCGTGAACGGCCCCCCCGTCCGTCACCGCACTGCTCCCGCCGCTGCCGGTTCCGCCCGGCACTATCGACGCCGCTTCCGTGGTCCGATCCCGGACTCGCTCGGGGAGTCGCTGCCCGCTCGACCGGTCGATGCCGAGCAGCGACAGTTGCTGGTCGAGATAGAACACGAACCCGACGTTCGCCAGCGGGATGGCGACGTAGGCCAGTAGCTGCAACAGCCCGAACGTGTCGGCCGTCGTCAGGCCGAACACCAGCAGGATCGTCATCAAAAAGAGCGTGCCGGCGACCAGCACCGTCACGTAGGCCTCGGCCAACGTCGCCAGCAGTTCGAGCACTTCGGCCTGCCGGTCCTCAGCCTCGGCCTGGTAGCGGTCGTACTGTTGCTTGAGAAACCCCGAGAGGGTCTGGCCGCTCCCCAGGACGCTCCCGAGGTTCTCGCCGAACGTCCTGAACTCGTCGCTGGGAGTTCGCTCGGTCACCCGTTCCAGGGCGGTGATGACGTCCGTCCCGAACAGGTCCATCTCGCGGGCGGCGATCGACAGTTCGTCGGCGGCGTCGCCGTACACCGACCGGTTCCGGGAGAGCGTCCGCATGATGTCCGGGACTGCCAGCCCGCCGCGGGCGAGCGCGTAGAGAAAGGCGACCGTCCGCGGCATCCCCTCGTTGATGCCGCGCCGCCGTGCCTCGGCGCGGCTCTCCAGGACCTTCCACCGGAGCAGGTAGGTAGCGACGCCGGCCGACAGCCCCCCGAGAACGCCCCCGGCCCCGACGACGAGAAGCAGCTGCCTGGGCGGGAGCTGGACGTCCAGGTCCGGGTAGCCGAGCGCGGCCTGGATCGTCAGCGGGAGCCGGGTCAGCGCCTCCCCGATGGCCGGCAGCGCGGCCAGCAACGCGCCCGGGAGGTAGATCCCGCCGATCCCGCCGGCGACCGCGAACAGCGCCGCGTACAGGTAGGTCTTGGCCGCGTAGCTCCGGTAGGTCTCGGCAACGTAGGCGGCCCTGAGCAGCCGCGTCCGCGACGGGCTGTCGCCGACGAGCGGGCCGAACACGGCACTCGCGACGCTCCCGAGCCGGTCGTCGACGCGGTCGTCGACCCGGCCGAGCGCGACCAGCGCCAGGATGGCCGCCGCGACCGCCAGCGGTGCCAGTTCGGCCAGCGACGCCACGGTCACACCTCCGGTTCCGGCCCGTCGGTCACGGCCGTCGCGTCGACCGGCGACCGCTCGATGGTCTCCATGACCGCCTCCTTGTCGGCGTAGTACTTGTTGACCATCGCCGTGAACTGCCGGTAGTCGGTGACGTTTCGCTCCCGGAGATAGCGGAGGAACTGCTGGCGGTGGCGGAGTTCCCGGAGCAGCTCCGACTGGCTCCACCCGCGCTCGTCCCTGATCTCGGCCATCAGGTCGCTGTTGGTGCCCGAGAACTCGTCGGCGGTCGCGTCCCACGAGAAAGCGTTCGCGTAGTCGAGTTCGCCCGTTCGCTGGTCGATCCCCTCGATCTCCGCGAGCGACTTGACACGGCGGACGCGCTCGCCGCCAGAGCGCGCGAGCACCTGGACACACAGGATGTCGAGGCTCTGGACCATCGGCCGCGGGACGTTGATCGGCTCGTTTTCGAGGCGGTTGATAACCGTCTGGACCGAGTCCGCGTGCATCGTCGAGAACGTCGTGTGCCCGGTGTTCATCGCCTGGAAGAGCGTGATCGCCTCCTCGCCGCGGACCTCGCCGACGATGATGTACTCCGGGCGGTGCCGGAGCGCCGACCGCAGGAGGTCGTACATCGTGATGTCTTCCTCCTCCATGCGCTCGCGGGTGACGCTCGACAGCCAGTTGTCGTGATACAGGGAGAGTTCCCGCGTGTCCTCGATGGTGAGCACCTTCGAGCGCGGCGGGATGAACATCGAGACGGCGTTCATCGAGGTGGTCTTGCCGGCGGCCGTCCCCCCGGCGAAGATGAGCGACTTGTTGTGCTCGATGGCCAGCCAGAGGTAGGCGAGCATCTCCAGGTCGAAAGTGCCGTACTCCAGCAGGTCGATGGGCGTGAACGGTTCGTCGGCGTATTTCCGGATCGTAAATGCCGAGCCGCGCGGCGTCACCTCCTCGCCGAGGGCCAGTTCGATCCGCGAGCCGTCGGGCAGCGTCGTCGACACGACCGGGTCGCGCACGCTGATGTGCTGGCCCGAGCGCTGTGCGAGCTGGATGACGAAGCTCTCCAACTCCTCGCGCTCGAACTGCAGGTTCGTCTCGATGTCTGTGAACCGCTCGTGGTAGACGAAAAGTGGCAGGCCGACCCCGTCGCACGAGATGTCCTCGACGTACGGGTCGTGCATCAGCGGGTCGATCCTTCCGTAGCCGTGGAACCCGCGGTAGAGGTAGTAGAACAGCCGGTAGAACGTCTCGGTCCCGACCTCGACGGAGTAGTCCTTGAGCTGGTTCCGGAGTTCCTCCATGAGCGCCCGCTCGGGGTCGTCGGCCACGTCCTCCCTGTAGAGCAGCGGGTCGCGGATGTCCTCGCTCAGGCGGTCGAGCAGTTCCTGTTCGAGCCCGTCCAGCGACGGCTCGACGACGTGATAGCGGTACTCGTCGGCCGCCGGATCGTGGTTGATCGAGACGAAGGCGAACGGGACGTTGAGCCAGTAGCGCTCGACCTCGCGGAACCCGTCGAGACCGTCGAACCCGGTCAGGGGTCCATGCCTGTCCGGGTCGTACTGCTGGAGCGGGACCGTCGAGCCGCCGAGGAGCTTTCGCGTCCGCGAGACGAACTCGCCGACCCGGTCCAGCGGGCTACGGGACTCGCCGGCCTGTCCGGAACTGGCCGCCGACCGCGGCGGGGATTCACCTGTCATCTCTTTGCGTGCCGGTACCTGCCGACCACCTTGGGATGCGACCCACTTAAATCCGCTTGGCAACCCGACCGTGATCCCCGATCAGGTTCGGTCTACGGAGAGCAACAGGCCGCCGAAGGCGTAAAGAAACAGGACACCGACCGGCACCGTGAGCCCGGGGTGGTCCTGCCAGAGCAGCGCCAGCGATCCGGACAGCAACACGGCCGTCGTCCCGAGCAGGACCCCCAGCGTGCGGACGTGATCGACGCCCAGCGAGGCGATCCGGTCCTCTGTGAAATACAGCGCCAGGCTATCGAGAAGCGCCACTGCGTACACCGCGGCGGCCAGCAACCAGACCAGGTACGCCTGGACGAGCGCGGGGTTCGACTCGAAGCCGGGCAGTTGCCAGACCCACAGCAGCGGCCGCTCCAGATTGCCGAAGGTGACGCCGATAATGTACTGCAACTGTCCCGGGAGAAACCGGACCGCCACCAGCGACAGCTGCGGGTTCGACGCGTAGGAAACGGACCACGGGAGCAGCAGACTCAGCCAGGTCACCAAGACCGCGAGTTCCTCGGCGTAGGCCGACTTCACCCAGACCATCACCGGGAACCGGACGCGCACGCGGGTAAAAGCTACCGGTGACTGCTCGCGGTCGACCGACCCGCTCCCGGTCTCCGCGCACGTCGACTGATACTGGTGGCTGTAATTCTTTTACTCACCAGTCTCTGCTATCTGCGGAGACAGACTCTTTTTCTTTTACTCACCAGTCTCTGCTATCTGCGGAGACAGACTCTTTCCGCCTGGATTCTCAATTCGAGTTTTCACGTACTTACAGCCACCAGTATGACGTCTCCAGTACCGGCGTACGGTCGATGACGTGGTCGTTACGTTCATTGCACGTGAACCCGTAGAGACGGGTAGGAAATGAGGCGCGACTACTTCAGCCTGGAGTTTCTCGACGCCGACGAGGTGGACCGCGACGAGTCCGGGGTGCGGACGCTGGTCATCGAGTTCGACGGCCCGTCCGACCTCCTCACCGAGCGCCTCACGGACGCGGACGGGGAACTGCTCGACGGCTCCGAGATCGACGCCGCCTTCCGCTTCCAGTCTCCCGACCGGGAAGAGGGCGTGTTCAGCATCACCAACCGCATCAACGGCGACTTCGTCCTGGAGGCGAACGCCCGCCCCGACGACGTCGTCGCGTTCGTCGACGCCGTCCGCGAGACCGACGACGACGAGGACGGCGACTACCGCATCGTCGTCGACGCGGACGGCGAGCGGCGGGTCACCTACGACAAGCGGACGCTGCTCGTCTACGACCACGAGGGCAGTCTCCTCCGGCAGGACAGCCTCATTCCCGGCGGCGTCGAACTGTAGGGTCGTCGGCCGCCACCTCGCTTCTATTATAAGTTCTCGTTCCCGTAGGTACGCCCATGGATCTGTTCGGCACAGCGGGGATCAGGGGCGACGCGCGGTCCGAGGTGACGCCCGAACTCGCGCTGGCAGTCGGTCGCGCGGCGGGACGCGAGGCCGATGCGTTCGCTCTCGGGCGGGACGGCCGCGAAACCGGGCTGGCGCTGGCCGACGCCGTGGCCGCGGGGCTGGCCAGCGCCGGTGCCGACGTCGAGCGCGTCGGCGTGGTCCCGACGCCGGCGCTCGCGTCCGCCTCGCGCGGCCGGCACGGGGCGATGGTGACCGCCAGCCACAACCCTCCGGCCGACAACGGCATCAAACTGTTCGCGGACGGCGAGGAGTACGACCGGGCCGCCGAACGGCGGATCGAGCGCCGCGTCGAGGAGGGCGCGCCCTCGGCCGCGTGGGACGAGTGGGGCGACACCGAACGCGCGTCCGTGCTGACCGACTACCGGACTGCCGTCGCCGACTACGCCCGCGGACGCGGGGCTCCGCTCGACGGCCTCCGCGTCGCGGTCGACTGTGGCACCGGCACCGCCGGGCTGGCGACCCCGCAGGTGCTCCGGGCGCTGGGTGCGGACGTGCTCGCGGTCGACGCCAACGTCGACGGGCACTTCCCCGCCCGCGAGAGCAAACCGACCCCCGAGAGCATCGGGACCTTCCGGGACCTGCTGGCACGCCGCCGCGAGGCGGGCGACCCCGTTGCGCTCGGGGTCGCCCACGACGGCGACGCGGATCGCATCGTCGTCGTCGACGAAACTGGCGAGGTCGTCCACGAGGACACCGTCCTTGCGATCCTGGCCGAACACTACGTCCGGGCCAGCGACGCGGACGACCCGGTGGTCGTGACGACGCCCAACGCCTCCGGCCGGATCGACGAGCGGGTGCGCGCGGCGGGCGGCCGGGTCGAGCGGGTCCGCCTCGGCGCGCTCCACGAGGGGGTCGCGGCCGCTCGCAAAGCGGGGTCCGCCGACACCGCCGTCGTCTTCGCCGCCGAGCCCTGGAAGCACATGCACACCGCGTTCGGGCCCTGGATCGACGGGGTCGCCAGCGCCGCCGCCATCGCGGGGCTGGTCGCGGCCTCCGGCCTCGACGCCCTCCGGGAACCGGTCGCCGAACGGCCCTACCGGAAAGTCGCCGTCGACTGCCCCGACGACAGGAAGCCGGCGGCGATGGAGCGGCTCCGGGAGACCCTGCCCGCGGAGTTCCCGGATGCCGAGGTCTCGACCGAGCACGGCCTCCGGCTGGAACTCCCCGACGGATCGTGGCTGCTCGTCAGGCCGAGCGGGACCGAACCGTACGTGCGCCTCTACGCCGAAAGCGAGAACGTGGCGGAACTGGTCCGCGGGGCCAGAGAGTGCATCGAGGACGCGGTCCGGCAGGTCGGCGGATAATCGGAGGTCCCCCGGCAATCGCGCTCCGGGGGGAGTGTCTCGCGCTCGGTTGGCCGGACGCTCGCGCGCCGGGCCGTCGGAGGGGAGCGTTTTTGTCCGTCCGGGCCGCGCTGTGGGCATGGACGACCTCGTGGCGCGCGCCCGGTCGGCGGCCGAGGCCGCCTACGCCCCCTACTCGGAGTACCCAGTCGGGGCCGCGATCGCGACCGCCGACGGCGGCGTCTACACCGGCTGCAACGTCGAGAACGCCAACTACAGCAACAGCCTCCACGCCGAGGAGGTCGCCGTGGGTGCCGCGGTCCGGGACGGCCACCGCTCGTTCGACCGGGTCGCCGTCTCCTCGGCGGCCCGCGACGCCGTCACGCCCTGCGGCATGTGTCGGCAGACGCTCGCGGAGTTTTGTGATCCCGGAACCGTGGTCGTCTGTGACGCCGGCGATGGGACCGTCGAGTACACCCTCGGCGAACTGATTCCCGACACGATCACGCCCGGCCACCTGGGGAAGGCACCATGACGGGCGATCGCTCCGACAGCGGGGACTCGGGTGGTGCTGGCGACGGGCAGGCCGACAGCGAGGACCCGAACGACGGCGTCCAGTACCACCTGGAGGTCGCGCCCGGCGACGTGGCCGACAGCGTCCTCCTGCCGGGCAATCCGGAGCGGCTCGACACCATCACCGATTGCTGGGACGGGGCGACCGTCGTCGGGGACCACCGCGAGTACCGAACCGCGACCGGCACCCACGAGGGGACGCCGGTCTCGGTCACGTCGACGGGCATCGGCAGCCCCTCGGCGGCCATCGCGGTCGAGGAACTGGCCCGGGTCGGCGCGGATACGCTGATCCGCGTGGGGTCCTGCGGCGCGATCCAGCCGGAGGTGTCGGTCGGTGACCTCGTCGTCACGACGGGCGCGGTCCGCCAGGAGGGGACCAGCGACGAGTACGTCCGGGAGGACTACCCGGCGGTCGCCGACTACCGTGTCGTCTCGGCGCTGGTCGCGGCGGCCGAACGGCTCGGCCACGACTACCACGTCGGGCTGACCTGTTCGACCGACAGTTTCTACGCCGGCCAGGCCCGCCCCGGCTTCCGTGGGTTCGAGGCGGCCGGCAGCGACGACCTGGTCGACGAACTCCGGGAGGCGGGCGTGATAAACTTCGAGATGGAGGCCAGCGCCATCCTGACACTGGCGAACGTTTACGGCCTCCGGGCCGGTGCGGTGTGTGCCGTCTACGCCGACCGGACGACCGGCGAGTTCCGCACGGTGGGCGACGACCGGGCGGCCGAGACGGCCAGTCTCGCGGTGTCGTTGCTGGCGGCGATGGACGACCGGACCGGGGCGGCCGGCGCGGATGGCTGGCACGCCGGCCTCGGGCTGGACCGGGAGTGACCGCGCTCCCGGGGGGATCACTTCGATTACATTTGCGGCCAGGCCCGGATCGCCCGGTCCACGCCGTCGACGTCGGCCAGCCAGCGCGCGGCGATTCCCTTCTTGAGCAGGTGGGCGACCGGGCCGCCGAACGTCGAGATCGGGATCATCAGCACGTCGTGGGCGACGGCGTCCTCGCCGACGGAGATGACCGTGCCCTTGTCCTTGTGGGTCCACCGTTCGAGCGGCTGGCCGCGGATGGCCCGGACGATGTTTTTGCCGGCGTGTTCGGCGGCGTCCCAGGCGGCCTGTGCGGTCGGGGGCGCGGGCTGGTCGCCGGGCTGGTCGATCAGCGCGCAGTCCCCGATGGCGAACACTCGCTCGTCGCTGGTCCGGAACGTGGCCTCGGCGTTGAGCCGGTGGTTGCGCTCGTCCTTCCGGACGTCCATCCCCGTGACGCAGTCGCGTCCCGTGATGCCGCCGGTCCAGACGAGCACGTCGTATTCGAGTTCGCGGTCGTCGCCGACGTAGACCCGGTCGGCGTCGACCTCGCCGACGAACTCCCCGGTCATGATGTTGACGTCCCGGGCCTCCAGTCGCTTCCTGAGCGCTCCCTGGAGTTCCGGGTCGTTGCCCGGGAAGATCTCGTCTAAGCCCTCGACGAGGTGGATCTCCAGGGGCGCGCGGCGCTCGTCGCGGAACTCCGCGACCTCGCCGGCGGTCTGGATGCCCGACAGCCCCGCCCCCCCGACGACGACCCGGGCGGGATCGTCCCGTGACGCCTCCCGGGCGGCGTCCCTGACCGCCTCGTGGACGTCCAGCACGTCGTCGAGGCTCTTCAGCGTCAGGGCGTGTTCCCGCAACCCCTCGATCCCGAAAAACGCCGTCCGGGAACCGATCCCGACCAGCAGGTAGTCGTAGGACACCGTCGACCCGTCCGCCAGCGACACGGTCCGGTCCGCGCAGTCGACGCCGACGACCTCGCCGTGGATGAAGCGGGTCGCCGGGGACTTGATGTCCTCGACCGGGACCGTGATCTGCTCTTTGACGCTCGGGTCGCTAATACAGCGGTGGGCCTCGTGGAGCACCAGGTGGTAGTCGACGTCCGAAATCCAGGTGATGTCGGCCTCCCGGCCCAGTTCGGCTTCGAGGCTCTGGATGGCACCCGCACCGGCGTACCCCGACCCGAGCACGACGACGTTCTCTGTCATGGGGGTCTCTCGGCAGTCGTTCGATACAAACCCTTTGAAATCCGTACTGGCGTTCGACGATCGTCTAGAGGACCCATCGCCGGCGTCGGTGTCCGCCGGGACGCCCCGCGGTTCCCGTCTGCCGCCGCGATCCTCCCTGTGTGCTACTCTCGTCGGGCAGACCGCGTCACTTCGCCGGCTCCTCGACCGGGGCGATCATGTCGTCGATGGTGAGAATGAGGATGTTGTTGGTGTCGTCTTTCCCCTCGACGGTCCCGACGATCCGGAGTTTCGACAGCGGCGTCGGGCCGACGGTCACCGTGTCGCCCTCGTGGAAGCCGGTGATCGTCCCCTGGAGCTTGACCTCGGCGCGGCACTCCTCGGGGTGGTGGACGCTCGTCAGGTCGATCTCCTCGACGTTGGCCCCCTCGACGGGTTCGCCGTTGTGGCTGAGCGGCACGTTCGCCGCCTGGTCCATGTTCTGGACGTTCAGGGCGTCGTAGGCGTTCGCGGTCGGTTTGTACCCCCCTTTCGGTCCCGGGACCCCCTCGACGAGCTGGAGCGCCTTCAGGCTCTGCATCTGGTTGCGGATCGTCCCCGGGTTCCTGTCTACCTTCTCCGCGATGTCCTCGCCCTTGACGGCCGATTCGGACTGCCGGTGGAGGTTTACCAGTTCCTGCAGGATGTTTTTCTGGCTCGGCGTGAGTTCGATAGATGACATGCATAATGATTGGGAATACCCATCCTTAAATGCGGTGGGTGGTCACTCCCTGAATCGCGCAATTCCGGTGCCTGCCGGCGATCGGGCCGTCCGAACACGTCCGCTATCGACAGAGCTTAGAGGTAGACCTTCGAGCGCACTATCACATGCGTAACAAGCGCGTTCTCGTCACCGGCGGTGCCGGCTTCATCGGGTCGAACCTGGCGAACGCCCTTGCCGCGGACAACGACGTGGTCGCCGTCGACGACGGCTACCTCGGCACGCCCGCCAACCTCGACGAGGCGGTTGCGTTCGTCGAGGCGAGCGTCCTCGACGACGACCTCCCGACGGACGTGGACGTGGTCTTCCACTTCGCGGCTCTCTCGTCGTACGCGATGCACGAGGACGAACCGACCCGTGGCGCCCGGGTCAATGTGGAGGGGTTCGTCAACACCGTCGACCAGGCCCGCGCGGACGGGTGCGACACGGTCGTCTACGCCTCGACGTCCTCGATCTACGGGAGCCAGACCGAACCCTCCCCCGAGGACATGCCCGTCACGGTCAACACTGGCTACGAGGCATCGAAGATGGCCCGCGAACGCTACGGCGAGTACTTCGCCAACCACTACGACCTCTCGATGGCCGGCCTCCGGTTTTTCTCCGTCTACCAGGGGTACGGCGGTGCCGAGGAACACAAAGGCGAGTACGCCAACGTCATCGCCCAGTTCGCCGACGACATCGCCGCCGGCCGGCCGCCGAAACTCTACGGCGACGGCACCCAGACCCGCGATTTCACCCACGTCGACGATGTCGTGCGCGGGATCGAACTCGCCGCCGACCACGAACTCACCGGCACCTACAACCTCGGGACCGGCGAGGCCTACTCCTTCAACGAACTCGTCGCCATGCTCAACGACGAACTCGGGACAGACGTCGACCCCGAGTACGTCGAGAACCCGATCCCAGAGGACGTCTACGTCCACGACACCTGTGCGGACTACTCGAAGATCAACGCGGCGACCGGCTGGGAGCCGGAAATCGACTTCGAGGAAGGCATCCGGCGGGTCTGTGCCCAGTACACCTAGGAGGGGCCTTTTTCTTCGCCGCCGCTCGATACGTCGTATGGACCGGACACTGCGCGTCATCGGCGTACCGATGGACCTGGGGGCGGACCGACGGGGGGTCGACATGGGGCCGTCGGCGATCCGCTACGCCGGCCTCGCGGACGCGCTGGCAGAACTGGGCGCTACTTGCTCCGATGCCGGGGACGTCGTCGTTCCCCGGCCCGAGGGGCGCGACCCCGAGTCAGGGTCCGTCGCCGGTCGCGCGAAGTTCCTCGACGAAACCCGAACTGTCTGCCGGCGGGTGGCCGACGAGGTGGCAGACGCCGTCGCGGCCGGCGCGGTGCCGCTGGTGCTCGGCGGCGACCACTCCATCGCCGCCGGGACCGCGAACGGTCTCGCCGGGGCGGGCGACCGCGGTATCCTCTGGTTCGACGCCCACGGCGACTTCAACACCCCCGAGACGTCGCCCAGCGGTAACGTCCACGGGATGTCCCTGGCTGCCATCCTCGGGCGGGGCCCGTTCGAGGGGACGGACTGGGCCGACGCGCCCGGCGTCGCCCCCGAAAACGTCGCGCTCGTCGGCCTCCGGGACGTCGACGCCGAGGAGGCCCCGGCGATCCGGGACAGCGACGTGACGGCCTTCACCATGACCGACATCGACGACCGCGGGGTGACAGACGTCGTCGACGATGCGCTCTCGGTCGTGACGGACGGCACCGAGAGCGTCCACGTCAGCCTCGACCTGGACTGGTTGGACCCCTCCGAGGCGCCCGGCGTCGGGACGCCCGTCCGCGGCGGCGTCTCCTACCGCGAGGCCCACGCCGCGATGGAACGGGTCGCCCGCGCGGACGCCGACCGCGACCCGCTCGCGGCCCTGGAACTGGTCGAGGTGAACCCGATCCTCGACAGCCACAACCGGACGGCCGAACTGGCGGTCGAACTGGCCGCCAGCGCGTTCGGGAAAAGGGTCCTCTGACCCGACTGTTTCCCCTCGGGTTCCGCACCCGAGGCGCTGAATCACTCGTCGCAAATACGTGGTCGGGCCGTCTTTTGCTGTCGCGCTCGGTTCCGCTCCGCTCGTGGTCCTCGCTTTCCAGGCAACGGTGCCGGCGAAAATCGCCCGCCGTTCACTCGGGTTCGTCGTCCGTCGAGAGTACCTCGACGCTGGCGACCTGGTCGTCCTCGTCGAGGCGCATGATCGTGACGCCCTTCGTGTTGCGCCCGACCGTCGAGACGTCGGCTGCGCGGACGCGCATGATCTGGCCGTTCTCGCTCATGATGACGAGGTGGTCGGCGTCGGTGACGGCCCTGACCGAGGTGACGGGCCCGTTCCGGTCGCCCGTCTTGATGTCGATCAGCCCCTTGCCGTACCGGGACTGGGTGCGGTACGCCGAGAGCGGCGTCCGCTTGCCGTAGCCGTTCTTGGTGACCGTCAACAGCGCCCGGTCGTCGCCCTCGTCGGTCGCTACCAGGCCGGCGACGCGGTCGCCGTCCTGGAGTTTGATCCCGCCGACGCCACGTGCGTTCCGTCCCATCGTCCGGACCTCGGCCTCGTCGAAACGGATCGTCATCCCCCGTTCGGTGGCGATCACGAGGTCGGTTTCGCCGTCCGTCACCTCCACGTCGATGAGTTCGTCGTCCGGTTCGAGGTCGGCGGCGATGATGCCCGTCGAGAGGATGTTCTCGAACTCGGTGGCGGCGGTCCGCTTGACGTACCCGTCCCGCGTCACCATCGTGATACACTCGTCGCTCTCGAAGTCGTCGGTCGTCACGACGGCCGTGATCTCCTCGCCGTCGTCCAGGTCGATGAGGTTCACCGCCGACTTCCCCCTGGCGTTCCGGGACATCTCCGGGATCTCGTAGGTCTTCAGCCGGTAGATCTTGCCGCGGTTGGTGAAACAGAGACAGTAGTCGTGGCTGTGGGCGCGGAACACCTTCGAGACGCGGTCGCCCTCCTTGACGTCCGCGCCGATGATCCCCTTGCCGCCGCGGTTCTGGGCGTCGAACTGCGCGACTGGCATCCGCTTCATGTAGTCGTCCTCGGTGATGACGACGACACACTCCTGTTCGGGGATCAAATCCTCGTGGGTGACCTCGCCGTCGTCCTCGATGATCCGGGTCTTGCGTTCGTCGGCGTACTCGGCCTCTATCTCCCTGAGTTCCTCGACGATGACCGCGAGCAGTTCCGACTCATCGTCGAGGATCGTCTCCAGGCGGTCGATCCGTTCCTGGACCCCCTCGTACTCCTGTTCGATCTCGGCGGCCTCCATCGACGTGAGGCTCCCGAGTTGCATCCGGACGACGTGGGCCGCCTGGTCCTCGGAGAAGGCGTAGTTCTCCTGGAGGGCCGCCTTGGCGGCGTCCCGGTCTTCGGACTCCCTGATGGTCTCGACGACGTCTTCGGCGTTTTCGAGGGCCAGCAGTCGGCCTTCGAGGATGTGGGCCCTGTCCTCGGCCTCCGCGAGTTCGAACTCGCTGCGGCGGCGCACGACCTCCCGGCGGTGGGCGACGTACTCCTCGATGGTCTCCTTGAGCGTCAGCACGCGGGGCTGGCCGTCCACCAGCGCGAGGTTGATGACGCCGAAGGTGTTCTCGAGGTGGTGTTCGATCAGCTGGTTCTCGACGACGTCGGCGTTGGCCCCGCGCTTGAGTTCGACCACGATCCTGACGCCGTCCCGGTCGGACTCGTCCCGGAGGTCGGCGATCCCCTCGATTTTGCCCTCGTTGACGTCCTCGGCGATCCGCTCGACGAGACGGGCCTTGTTCTGCTGGTAGGGCAGTTCCGTGATGACGAGCCGCTTTCGGCCGCCCGCCTCCTCGAACTCGTACTCGGCGCGGACCCGCAGGCGGCCGCGGCCGGTCGCGTAGGCCTGCTGGATGCCGCGCCGGCCGACGACGTTCGCGCCCGTCGGGAAGTCCGGCCCGCGGATGTAGCCCGGGCTCTCGTCGGTGTGGATGAGGTCGCTCACCTCGCAGTCGGGGTTCTCGATGACGTGGATCGTCGCGTCGATCACCTCCCCGAGGTTGTGCGGGGGGATCTTCGTGGACATTCCCACCGCGATGCCGGTCGAACCGTTGACCAGCAGGTTCGGAACCGCGGCCGGCAACACCTCGGGTTCGGTCAGCCGGTCGTCGTAGTTGGGCCCGAAGTCGACCGTGTCTTTCTCGATGTCGGCCAGCAGTTCCTCCGCGATGGGGGCCATCCTGGCCTCCGTGTACCGCATCGCGGCGGCGGGATCGCCGTCCATCGATCCGAAGTTGCCCTGGCCGTCGATCAGCGGGTACCGCATCGAGAACTCCTGGGCCATCCCCACGAGCGTGTCGTAGATGGCCTGGTCGCCGTGGGGGTGGTAGTCCCCCATCGTCTCGCCGACCACCGACGAGGACTTGCGGTGGCTCGACCCGCTGGTGACGCCCATCTCGTGTATCGCGTAGAGGATGCGCCGGTGGACCGGCTTGAGGCCGTCGCGGGCGTCGGGCAGCGCCCGCCCCACGATGACGCTCATCGCGTAGTCGATGTAGCTTTGCTCCATCTCGTCCTCGATGCGGACCCGCTGGACCCGCGCCGCGTCCGTCGGCCGGTCCGGAACGTCTGAACTCATCCGTCGATCACCTCAGATGTCCACCCACTCGGCTTCGGGTGCGTGTTCCTTGATGAACTCCTTGCGCGGTTCGACGGCGTCGCCCATCAGCACCGAGAACATCTTGTCCGCCGCGGCGGCGTCCTCGATTGTGATCTGCTTCAAAACGCGGTTCTCGGGGTTCATCGTCGTCTCCCAGAGCTGTTCGGGGTTCATCTCGCCCAGGCCCTTGAACCGCTGGACCTGCGTCGGATTGCCGTCGCACACCTCGGCGACGACCCGCTCGCGCTCGGCCTCGGTCATCACGTCGTAGGTCTCGCCGCGGTACCGGATCCTGTAGAGGGGCGGCTGGGCTGCGTAGACGTATCCCGCCTCCAGCAGCGGTTTCATGTGCCGGTAGAACAGCGTCAACAGGAGCGTCCTGATGTGGGCCCCGTCGACGTCGGCGTCGCACATGAAAACTATCTTGTGGTATCTGGCGTCCTCGATGTCGAACTCGTCGCCGATCCCGGTCCCGATGGCGGTGATCATGTTCCGGATCTCGTCGTTCTCCAGGATCCGGTCGAGCCGGTGTTTCTCGACGTTGAGGATCTTCCCGCCCAGCGGCAGGATGGCCTGGAAGTCGGGGTTCCGGCCCTGTTTGGCGCTCCCGCCCGCGCTGTCGCCCTCCACGATGAAAAGTTCCGCTTCGGAGGGATCCTTGGTCTGGCAGTCGGCCAGTTTCCCCGGCAGCGCGGTCGATTCGAGCGCGCTCTTCCGGCGGGTGAGTTCCTCGGCCTTCTTGGCGGCCTTGCGGGCCTTGGCTGCCTCGACGGCCTTGGCGACGATGGCCTCAGCGGTGTCGGGGTGTTCCTCGAAGTAGATGCCCAGGTGCTCGTGGAGCGCGCTCTCGACGATGCCCCGGACCTCGGAGTTGCCGAGTTTCGTCTTCGTCTGGCCCTCGAACTGCGGGTCGGGGTGTTTGATCGAGATGACCGCCGTCAGCCCCTCGCGGATGTCCTCGCCCTTGAGGGTGTCGTCGAGGTCGCGCAACAGGTCGTTGTCGGTGGCGTAGTCGTTGACCACGCGGGTCAGCGCGGTCTTGAACCCGGTGAGGTGGGTCCCGCCCTCGCGGGTGTTGATGTTGTTGGCGAACGCGTGGATCGACCCCTGGAGTTTGTCGGTGGCCTGCATCGCCACCTCGACGTGGACGTCCGCGGCCTCGTCCTCGAAGTAGATGACGTCCTCGTGGAGGGCGGTCCTGGTCTCGTTGAGGTACTCGACGAACTCCCGGATTCCCCCCTCGTAGCGGTAGGTCTCGACGGTCCCGTCGCGTTCGTCCCGGAGGGTGATCTCGACGCCCGAGTTGAGAAAGGCCAGTTCCCGGAGCCGGTTGGCCAGCGTCGAAAAGGAGAACTCGGTCGTCTCGAAGATGTCGGCGTCGGGCCAGAACCGGATCTCGGTGCCCGTCCCCTCGTCGGGGTCGAGGTCGTCGACCCGTTCGATATTGCCGACGGGTTCGCCGTGGTCGAAGCGCTGTCGCCACACCGCTCCGTCGCGTCGCACCTCCGCGGCCAGCGACGACGAGAGGGCGTTGACGACGCTGACGCCCACGCCGTGGAGGCCGCCCGAGACCTGGTATGACTTGTTGTCGAACTTCCCGCCCGCGTGGAGGACGGTCATGATGACCTCCAGCGCCGGCCTGTCGTACTCCTCGTGGGTGTCGACCGGGATGCCACGCCCGTCGTCGCTGACGCTCACCGACTCGTCCTCGTGGAGCGTTACCTCGATTGTGTCGCAGTAGCCCGCCAGCGCCTCGTCGATGGCGTTGTCGACGACCTCGTAGACGAGGTGGTGGAGGCCGCGGTCGTCCGTCGACCCGACGTACATCGCCGGGCGTTTCCTGACGGCCTGTAACCCCTCCAGCACCTGGATCGATTTTGCGCCATACTCCTCGCGCTCCTGTGACATAGGATCTTGTGCCCGGTAGGTGACCACCAGTGATAAAACTCCCGCACGCGCGCTCGCGTGCGAGAACGGCCTCTCGAACGCCGCCGAGCGTGGCTGTGACCGGCAGCGAACACCACCAGCGTGACCGCGACGAATCTCGCGCGACCGTACCGCGAGGGTCATCGCGGAATCCCCGGCATCGCCACCGGTCACCGGTCGGTCGGGCCGATCACTTTCACTCCGGTGTCGTGCAACATTTATGTTCTCCACCGATAGAGGCACCTACACGATGACGTCGTACCAGTCCCAACTCGGCGAGGGGGCGGGGATCGCGGAGGAGCTGGCCGAGAGCCAGCGCGCGATCTCGATCGCCGAGTTCTTCGAGAAGAACAAGCACATGCTCGGGTTCGACAGCGGGGCCCGGGCACTCGTGACTGCGGTCAAGGAGGCCGTCGACAACTCTCTTGACGCCTGCGAGGAGGCCGGCATCCTCCCCGACATCTACGTCGAGATCGAGGAGGCCGGCGACTACTACCGCCTGACCGTCGAGGACAACGGCCCCGGGATCACGCGGGAACAGCTCCCCAAGGTGTTCGGCAAACTCCTGTACGGCAGCCGGTTCCACAAGCGCGAGCAGAATCGCGGCCAGCAGGGCATCGGGATCTCCGCGGCGGTCCTCTACGCGCAGCTCACGAGCGGGAAGCCGGCAAAGATCACCAGCCGGACAAAGGGCGGCGGCGAGGCCGAGTACTTCGAACTCATCATCGACACCGACGAGAACGAACCGGAGATCGACGTCGCCGAGTCGGCGGCCTGGGACCGCCCCCACGGGACCCGGATCGAACTGGAGATGGAGGCGAACATGCGGGCCCGCCAGCAGCTCCGGGACTACGTTCAGCACACGGCGGTCGTCAACCCCCACGCCCGGATCGAACTGCGCGAACCCGCCGGGGAGTTCAAGTTCGAGCGGGCGACCGACCAGCTCCCCGCCGAGACCGAGGAGATCCGCCCCCACCCCCACGGCGTCGAACTCGGGACGCTGTTGAAGATGCTCGACGCGACCGATTCGTACTCCGTCTCGGGGTTCCTCCAGGGGGAGTTCACCCGCGTCGGCGGGACGACCGCCGAGAAGGTCATCGACAACTTCCGGGACCGCCACTTCGGCCGGGAGATGGCCTGGTGCCCGCCCCGCGCCCACGAGGCGGCCGACGTCGAGGCGGCGGTCGCGGACGCAGTCGCCAACAAGGGACGGGAGGCGACCGCCGCCTTCGCCGAGCGGGTCGCCGCGGCCGCCGGCGACCGCGACCGGATCGCCCACCACGAACTCGTGGCCGTCATCGACGACGCCGCCGAGGGGATCGAGGCGGAGTTCGACACGACGTTCGGCGACACCGTCAGGGAAAACGCCGTCGCCGCCGCCTGGAAGACGATCACCGCGGACCGCGAGTCAGACCTCTACGCCATCGTCGACGGGGCCACGACGACCCGGAAGGACGACGCCGGCGTCCGTGGGATGGCAGAGCGGATCGCGGCGAAGTTCGAGCGCGCGGAGGACGACCGCGACCGGCTGACCCGGGCCACGCTCGCGGAGTTCGTCCGGAAGTCCGCCGCGGACACCGCCGAGTACGACGACGTGACCTTCGGGGAGACCGCCCGCGAGAAGGTCGTCGACGCCGTCTGGGACGTAATGGAGACCGTCCCGGACGACCCGCCCAAGGTCCGGGACGTGGCCGACGACCGCGACGCCGCCAGCGAGCTCCTGGAGGCGATGCGCGAGACCGACATCATCTCGCCGCCGACGGACTGTCTTGCGCCCATCACCGAGGACCTCGTGCTGGAGGGACTCCGCAAGGAGTTCGACGCGGACTTCTTCGCGGCTGCTACCAGGGACGCCTCCGTGCACGGCGGCGACCCGTTCATCGTCGAGGCCGGCATCGCGTACGGCGGGGACCTCGAAGACGGGGGGAGCATCGAGGTGATGCGCTTTGCCAACCGGGTGCCCCTGGTCTACCAGCGCGGGGCCTGTGCGACGACCGACGTGGTGAAGACGATCAACTGGCGCAACTACGGGCTGGACCAGCCCGGCGGTACCGGGATGCCCAACGGCCCGGCGGTGGTGATGGTCCACGTCGCCTCCACGAACGTCCCCTTTACCAGCGAGTCGAAAGACGCAGTGGCGAACGTCCCCGAGATCGAAGACGAGATCGAACTCGCCATCCGCGAGGCCGCCAGGGACCTGAAGTCCTACCTCAACAAGCGCCGGTCGATGGAGAAACGGCGGCGGAAACAGGACAAGCTGGCGACGATCCTCCCGGAGATGGCCGAGAAGCTGGCCGACGTGACCAGCCGGGAGGAACTGGTCATCGGCGACTCGCTGGCCCGCATCATGAGCAACGTCCTGATCGACCGGGAGGTCGAGGGCGACACCGTGCGGCTGACCGTCGAGAACAACGCCGACACGAACGCCAGCCCGGAACTGACCGACATCGTGAGCGCCCAGCCCCGGGACACGGACGGCGCGTCGGTCGTCGAGATGGACGACGAGTGGTTCGTGAAGTGGGAGCCGACGGTGGCCAGCGGCGAGGAGGCCGTCCTCGAATACACCGTCGAGGGCGACGCCGACTTCGACCTCTCGGTCGGCGGCGTCGCGGACGAGAAACTCACAGTCAACGCATGAGCACCGACACACCCGAAGCCGACGCGGAAGCGCGCGAACAGTTGATCGACCTGGCCGAGGAGTTCTACGACCAGTTCGCCTCGGGCGAGGTCCCCAGGATGACGATCCCCACCCGGACCAAGTCCAACATCGAATACGACGAGGACAAGAACGTCTGGGTCTACGGCGACCGAAAGAGCACCCGGAGCGCCAAGTCCGTCAGCGGCGCACAGAAGCTGCTGAAGTCGATCTACGCCATCGACTTTTTGGCCCGGCAACTGAAGGAAAACCGGTCGTCGACCCTCCGGGAGCTGTACTACCTGAGCGAGTCGTGGGACCTGGACGAGGCCCAGTTCAACGACCAGGACGAGTCGAACCAGCTCGTCGAGGACCTGGAGATCGTCTCGGGGGTCACCCGCGAGGACTTCCACATGCGCCCGGAGGAGTCGGGCGCGACGCTGATGGGGCCGCTCTATCTCCGCGAGCAGACCCGGAGGGGCGAACGGGAAATCCACTGCCAGGAGGACGTCGGGGAGGGGGGCTACCAGATTCCGAACAACCCCGACACCATCGAGTTTCTCGACTGTTCCGACGCCCTGATCGTCCACCTCAAGGGCCAGCCCGCCAGGGCGACCCGCCGGATCACCAAACGGCTCCACGACGAACTCGACCTCCCGGTCGTGGTGTTCACCGACGGCGACCCCTGGTCGTACCGCATCTACGGGTCGGTCGCCTACGGGTCGATCAAGAGCGCCCACCTCTCGGAGTACCTCGCCACCCCGGAGGCGGACTTCGTCGGCATCCAGCCCGAGGACATCGTCGAGTACGACCTGCCGACCGACCCGCTTTCGGACTCGGACGTCAACGCCTTGGAGAGCGAACTGGAGGACCCGCGCTTCCAGACCGACTACTGGCGCGAGCAGATCGAACTCCAGCTCGACATCGGGAAGAAGGCCGAACAGCAGTCGCTGGCCTCCCGGGGGCTCGATTTCGTCACCGACACCTACCTGCCCGAGCGGCTGGGCGAGATGGGCGTCGTCTAGCGCTCGTCTAGCACGACCGGCACGCCGCGGCCGGCCACGTCCGCGGCGAACGCGGCCGAATCCGCCTCCAGTGCCCCGAAAGTGTTGTAGTGGATCGGGAGCACCAGGTCCGGATCCATCGACTCCGCGAGGGCGGCCGCGTCGTGGCGGTCCATCGTGAAGTTGCGGGCGATGCTCGGGAGGAAAAGCGACACCTCCAGTTCGGCGTGTCCGTCGAGGACGTCCGTGTCGCCCGGCCAGAAGACCCGCGTGCCGCCCGCCGACAGCAGGAAGCCACAGCCGAACCCCTCCGGGTGGACCGGCGTCCCGTCGGACCGGACGTTCGGGCCGTCGGGGTGGTTGTAGGCTGGCACCGTCCACATCGGGACGCCCGCGGCCACCGTCTCGTCCTCCGTGCCGACCTCGATCCGGTCGTATGGGAGGTCCGCCGGCCGCTCGACGTCGCGCTCGGTGTCGCGGACGTCGATGCCCTCGAAGACCACCAGCGTCGCGTCCTCGCGGGCCACCCGCCGGATGCCGTCCGGGTCGTAGTGGTGGACGTGGGTCACGCAGACCACGTCGCCGTCGCGGGCGTCGTAGTCCCGGGCCGGCGGGTGTTCGACCCCCTCGGTGTCCGGCCGCCACTCGCCGGTCAGGACGCCGTACCGGCCGGGGTCGAGGTAGACGACGGTGCCGTCCGGGGTTTCGATCCGGACTGTCGCGTAGCCCAGCCAGTCGACGGTCAGTCCGTCGTGTCGGATCGCCATGCGAGCGGGTACCGTCGAGAGCGGCAAAAAGGCTCCCTTAGAACAGCGACGCCGCGACGGTGATAGCGAGGTACGCCGCGAGCCCCCACGCGAGCACGACCAGCGCCGTGGCGACGTACTGTGTGAGACCGGGGTCGACGTCCTCCTCGTTGGCAGTCCGCCGGGCCTCGGCCATGACGGACTGGGGGACGAGCCTGCGGGCGAAGAGCACGCCCGCCGGGATCAGGAGGGCGTCGTCGAGGTAGCCCAGCACCGGGATCACGTCGGGGATCGGGTCGATCGGGCTGAAGGCGAGGCCGACCACCACGCCCAGGACGGCCTTCGCGTACCACGGGGTGCCGGGGTCCCGGGCCGCGATGGCCAGCACGCGCGCCTCGAAGAGCAGGTCGTCGATACGGCCCTGGAGGTCCATCTCACTGCGCCTCCGCGAGCCGTTCGACCCGTTCGAGCGAGTCGGCGTCCGCCGGGTCCTTGTCCTCGCGGACGCCCAGAAAGCGCGGGAACCGGAGCGCGTACCCCGAGGAGTAGGTCGGCGAGGCCTGGATCTCCTCGTAGCCCACCTCGAAGACCACCGCCGGGGCGATGTCGACCGTCTTGCCGTCCTGGCCCCTGACGTGGGGCTCCAGTCGGTCGGTCAGTTCCGCGAGCGTCTCGTCGGTGATCCCCGTCGCCACCTTCCCGATGGTCTCGAACCCCTCGCCGTCCCGCACGGACAGCAGGAACGTGCCGAGAAACTCCGCCCGGCGGCCCTCGCCCCACTCCGCCCCCGTCACGACGAGGTCGAGCGTCTCCACGTCGGGTTTGCGCTTGAGCCAGTTTTTCCCCCGGCGGCCGGGCGTGTACGCCGACTCGGGGTTTTTCAGCATGATCCCCTCGTGGCCGGCCGCCAGCGACTCGGCCTCGATCTCCGCGATCTCGTCGGGATCGTCCGTGATCCACCGGCGCGTGACGCCGTCGTCCAGCAACGACGCGAGCCGTTCGTGGCGGGCGACCAGCGGGCGATCGAGGAGGTCCTCGCCGTCCGCGTGGAGGCAGTCGAAGGCGTAGAACTCGACCTCGACCTCCTCGCGTGCCTTCGCCACGTCGTGTTTCCGGCGGAACCGGCGGAGGATCTCCTGGAACGGGAGCGGCGTGCCGTCGGCGTCGACCGCCACCACTTCGCCGTCGAGGATGGCCGGGGCGTCGAGGTGGTCCTCGACGAACGACACCACCTCCGGGAGCGGGTCGGTCACGTCCTCCATGTTCCGGGAGAACAGCCACACGTCGTCGCCGTCGTAGTGGACCGACACGCGCGCGCCGTCGTACTTCCACTCGATTGCGACCCGGCCCCAGTCGTCGAGCGCGTCCGCGACGGTCCCGGCCTGTGCGAGCATCGACTTGACCGGCCGGCCGATCTCCAGGCGGCGGTCGGCGAGCCCCTTCCCTCCCTCTTCGCGGGCGATCTCGGCGACCAGCCCGTAGTCGTTTGTCACCTGGAGGGCGCGCGCGACCTCTTCGTGGGGAACGTCGAACGCGGCGGCGATGGCGTCCCGGACGGTGCCCTCGCCGACGCCGATCCGCATCTCCGAAAGGACGATCCGGGCGAGATAGCGGGCCTCCTCGGGGCTGGACCGGTTGAATAGTCCGAAGAGGACGTCGAGTTTGGTCTCCTGGCTGCCCGGGCCTTCGGCGGCCGCGAGTTCCCGCAGCCGCCGCTCGACTTCGGCGACGGTCAGGTCCCCGGCGGACCCGTCGCCGAACGCGCCGAGTCCCCGCTGGCCACCGAAGTCGTAGCTGGCCGCGACCGCGCCGATGTCGCCCAGGTCCGCCAGCCGCGATTCGACGTCCGCCGCGGAGACGTTCGGCCCGGCCGCACGGGCGATGGCCTCGTAGCAGAGCGTCGGGCCGACGTCGAGCGTCGTCGAGTCGTGCGCCGGGAACACCCGCCCCTGGACGAACCGGGCGACCGTCCGGAGGTCGTCGTCTGCCGCCACCAGGAGATCCGTCACCATGTCGACGATCTCCAAGTCGGCGGACTCCGCCTCGATGGCGGCCGCGCGGTCGGCGAAGGCAGCGAACTTCATTTTCCTCCCGTACTGCCGATGCGGGGTTAAATCGTGCGGCTGTCCCGCCACCCCGTCTCCGGGGGACGCCGGCGCCGGCAGTCCGCGGCCGCCCCGCCTACCGAGGTTTTTTGTACGGAGAACGAAGTTGTATGAATATGCCGGAGACCGAACCGGAGCTGCTCAGCCTCTCGCTGAAGCTTTGGCACCCGGGATGCTGGACGACGGAGGTGACGACCGCGACCGGGGCGTCGGTCCTGGGACACGGCAGCGTGGTGTCGGACACCGGCGTCTGGGAGCGGTGCACGCTGACCGGCCAGTCGCCGGAACACGTCGAGCAGGCGGTCGCGGTCGCGCGGGAGTCCTCGCGGATCGGCGGGCTGGAACCGCTCGGGGACCGCCCGGCACCGTGCGAGCGGTCCGGGTCGGCGGTCGACACCTACGCCCAGGACGTGGTCATCGAGTACGACTACTCGGAGGGTATCGGGCCGGCGCTGTCGGCCAGGGGGTTCGTCCTCGACGGGGTCTCGCGCATGGAGGACGGCACGGAGACCTGGCCGCTCCTGGTCCACGGGTGCCGCTCGCGGCTGCAGGACGTTCTCGACGGGATCAGGCGCCGGCAGGACGCGACTATCTCCGTCGAGCGAGTCGAGTGCGCCGGCGCGGGACGGCGCGAAACTCCCGTCGAAGCGCGCCTCGACGAACTGACCGCCCGACAGCGCGAGGTGTTCGAACTCGCGCGCGAACGGGGATACTACGAGTGGCCCAGAGGTACCTCTGTGGCGGACCTGGCCGACGAACTCGGCGTCTCGGAGCCGACCGTCCTCGAACACCAAGTACGTGAAAACTCGAATTGAGAATCCAGGCGGAAAGAGTCTGTCTCCGCAGATAGCAGAGACTGGTGAGTAAAAGAATTACAGCCACCAGTATGAGAGCCATCCGCCGCCGGGAAAAGACGCCGCCCCCGGTCGGCGGTTTCTCCCATCCGGACCCGGACCGGCCGACAGTGCCGGGCGCGAACGCGGTACTGGCGGCGACATTCCCCGGTCTGTCACCGACCCCCCGGCAGGCCCCTCTCTCGTGGAGCGCCGCCCTAGGATCCTAGGGGAAGGTATCTCCCCCAACCCGGCGTATCTCGGGTGCCGGCAGATGGCTGCTGTCGGTTCGACCAACACCCTTCACCCCCACCCGTGGCAGGGACCGGAACCGCTCGCTCTCTTCACCCGGTCCGGTCTCCCGCGTAGCGCCTGACGACGGAGGAATCCGATACCATGGCTGAGGACTCCGAGACCACCTGGACAACGCTGTACGAATCCGAGAATCGAGAGAAACCACTGATGCCGACCGAACCGCTCCCGTTCGTCGCGGACGTGATCGAATACCTGCGGGACCGTGGCTGCGAAGCCGTCCTGGAGGCGGCCTGTGGCGAGGGGCGCAACACCCGCCGGTTCGCGTCGTCGCTGCCTGCCGTGTGCGGCTGTGACGTCAGCCAGGAGGCGCTGGACACCTGCGCCCGGCGGTGTGAGGGGGCCGTCGACCTCCGGACCGCCGACGTTCGCGCGCTCCCGTATCCGGACGGGCGGTTCGACGCGACGGTGATGCTCGACGCGCTCACCCACCTCAGGGACGTCGAACTCGTGCTCCGGGAACTCGCCCGGGTCACCGCCACCGGGGGAGAGGTCGTGTTCAATCTCCCGCTCGCGGGAGACGACGTCACCGAGCGCGGGTCGCTCCGTCATCGGTACGCGTCGCTCGAGGAGTACCGGTACGACCTCGACGGACCGGAAGTCGTGTACATGGTGCTCCGCGACCCCGACCGGTTCGAGCGGACGCTGTCGGCGCTCGGTCTCGCGGTGACGGACCGCGACCGGTACCGGTGGGAGGACCCGCCCCACCCGGAATACCGCCGCCGCCGGCACGGCCACGAGAACGTCCTCATCTACGCCCGCAAAACCGGCCCCGGGAGCCGGTCGGGAGGGTAGGCACCCGTGGCAGCCGCGGGTCCCCGCACCGGCGACTCGACCCCCTTCACCCGGCGGGGCGTCTACGACGGCTTCCGGCGGAGCCTCCCCGTCGCCGCGGGCGTCTTCACGTACGGCGTCGTCTTCGGCATCCTGGCGCGACAGACCCCCCTCAGCGCCGTCGAGGCGCTCGTGATGAGCGCGGCGGTGTTCGCGGCGTCCGCCCAGTTCGTCGTCCTCGACCTCTGGTCGCGGCCGATCCCGGTCACGGCGATCGTCGTGACGACGTTCCTCGTGAACCTCAGGCACGTACTGATGGGCGCGTCCCTGTACCGGTGGCTCGCGCGGCTCTCCCGCCGGCGCGTCTACGGCACCCTGTTCCTGCTCAACGACGAGTCATGGGGCCTGGCCATGCGGGCGCGGGCCGAGGGCGAGCGCGACGCCGCGTTCCTGCTCGGGAGCGGGCTGGTCGTGTTTCTCGCCTGGGTGAGCGCCTCCCTGCTGGGCCTGACGGCCGGGAGCGTCGTCAGCGACCCGGCGCGGTACGGCCTGGACTTCGCCTTCGTCGCGGTCTACGTCGCGCTCCTGGTCGGCGTCTGGGAGGGGCGGCCCGATCTGGTCCCGGTCGGGACCGCGGCGGCCGTCGCCGTCGCCGGCGGAGCCGTCCTCCCCGGCAACTGGCACATCGTGGCCGGCGGCGTCGTCGGCAGCCTCGCTGGCGTGGCACGGGACGCCGCGACCGGCCGGGGGTTCGCCCACGCCCGCGCCGACCACTCCGGAGCCACGCCCGAGAGCGCGACCGACGGTGGCACGGGGGGAGCCGGCCGTGATTGAGCTTCGTGCCCTGCCGCTCGTGACGATCGCCGGCATGGCGGTGGTAACGTACCTCACGCGGGTCGGCGGCTTCTGGCTCGTCGACCAGGTCGACCTCTCCGACGCCGCGCGGGCCTGGCTCGGATACGTCCCCGGGGCCGTCCTGATGTCGCTGGTCGCCCCCCACGTGGTCGGCGGTGGCCACGCGGAGTTCGGGGCGGCGGCAGCGACGCTGTTGGTTGCCTGGCGCACCGGTAGCGTCCTCTACGCGATGGTGGCGGGGATACTGGCGGTCTCCGTACTCCGGCGACTTCCACCCCCCCTCTAGCCGGCTACAGGACCTCGTCGAAGTCGGTGTGGCCCTCGATCTCGACGCCCTCGGCGGTCACTTTCGCCAGATAGACGCCGTTGCCCGAGCCGGTGTCCCGTTCGGTGGCCGCCCTGATCGACTCGGCGGCGATCCGGCGGGCCTCCTCGTTCGAGAGGTCGTCCTCGTAGAGGCTCTCTAAGGTCCCGTAGGCGACCGTGAGGCCGCTCCCGGTGACCGTGTAGTCGTCGGCCATGACGCCGCCCGCGGGGTCGATGCTGTAAACGTGGTGGCCCTCGTCGTCGACGCCGCCCAGGATGGGGTTGATGGCGAAGAACGGACCGCCGCGGGCGAAGTTGCCCGCCAGCGTCGACAGCGCCCGCATCGTCATCGGCTCGCCGCGGCGCGCCTCGTAGAGGTTGACCTCCGCGCGCAGCGACCGGATGAACGACTGGGCCCCCCCGACCGATCCCACGAGCGTCAGGGCCGCAGTCGGGTGGACCTGCTCTACCTTCTGGACCTGCTTGTTCGAGACGAACCGGCCGCCGAGGCTGGCCCGCATGTCCGTGGCGATCACGACCCCGTCGGCCGTCGTGATGCCGATGGTCGTCGTCCCGGTCTGGTTGACGTTCTGGAGGTCCTCCCGGGAGACGTCGCTCGCGGGGAGCGACCCCAGTTCCGGTTCGTAGACCCCCGGCTCCGGCGCGTGGCGGTCGCGGTTCCGCGAGAACTCTGAGTCGAACGGCGTCTGGCGCATTACCGCTCTCTACCGGGTGGGTACTGATAAAACCATTGTAACCGTTGCAGTCAAGCGGCCACGGCGTCGGCGGTGTCCTCGTAGGCGCTCCCGAGTCTGTCGATCACCCTGTGGACCGGCACCGACAGGCCGACCTGGCGGGCGGCCAGCGCGACCGGCAACATGACGATACCGAGCAGGACGCTCATCTGGTACAGCGCGAACACCGTTTTGCGGTACAGGCTCGATTCCATCGTGCGTACCACCAGCCTGCCGGTCGGTATATATAACTCTTTCTATAACTAAAGAAATATAATATTCTATTTTTCCTATTATGTCGTACTGCTTCCTTGCGGTTTCGATCCCCCATTTCGTACCCATCGCCAGTGACACGTTTCCCCGGCCGGCGCGGAATGAAACCTGTTGGGAACCGTCGTCGTAGCCGTAAGTTATGACCATAATTCCGATGACGTGCGCGAAAAGCGGCGGCCGAGCGGCCCCAGGTAGCGGGACGGCGAATGGGAAAACACGATAAGCAGGGGCCGAGAAGTGAGCGTATGAACTACCTCGTCGCAATGGAGGCAGCCTGGCTGGTGCGGGACGTCGAGGACGTCGACGACGCTATCGGCGTCGCGGTCAGCGAGGCCGGCAAACGCCTGAACGACCAGGACATGGACTACGTCGAGGTGGACGTGGGTGCCACGGGGTGTCCGGCCTGCGGCGAACCGTTCGACTCGGCGTTCGTCGCCGCCGACACCGCGCTCGTCGGCCTCGTTCTGGAGATGAAGGTGTTCAACACCGAGAACACGGAACACGCCCGGCGCATCGCCAAAAGCGAGGTCGGCGGCGCGTTGCGGGACGTCCCCCTGAAGATCGTCGAGACCATCGAGTTCGAAGAGGACGAGGAGATAGAGGGGTAGCCGCCGTCAGAAGACTTTTATATAACTTGTAGTTATTACGGGGCATGGAACTGCCCACGCCGGAAGACCTCAGAGAGCGACGGACGGAACTCGGCCTGACACAGAGCGAACTCGCCGAGCGGGCGGAGGTGTCACAGCCGTTGATCGCCCGGATCGAGGGCGGCGACGTCGACCCGCGGCTCTCGACGCTACGGCGGATCGTCAACGCGCTGGACGAGGCCGAGGGCGGGATCCTGCGCGCGCGGCAGTTGATGAACTCCCCGGTCGAGAGCGTCGCCCCCGACGACAGCGTCCACCAGGCGCGCAGGCGGATGGACGAGGAGGGGTTCTCCCAGATTCCGGTCGTCAGGGACGGTCACCCGCGGGGGCTGATCGGTTACACCGACATCCGCAAGGTCGACGAGGACAACGTCGGCGACCTGCCCGTCGCCGAGGTCATGCACGAGAACATCACGACGGTCGAACCCGACGCCACGCTCGCGGAGATCGACACCTACCTGAACCACCACGACGCGGTGCTCGTGATCGAGGAGGGCCGGACCGTCGGTATCATCACCGACGCCGACATCGCGTCCCACGTTTCCTAGCCGGCCCCGCGACCCCTCGCGCGAGCGTTCCTCCCGAGGCGTTCAGAGGGTGAGATCCCGGATCGAGACGGCGTCGCCCTCCTCGACGTGACCGACGATCCGCGCGTCCGCGCGGTCCTCCGCGAACGCCTCGGCGTCCTCGGATGCCAGCGACGCCACGAACCCGGTCCCCATGTTGAAGGTCCGGTGCATCTCCGCGTCGCTCACGTTCCCCTCGCGCCGGACGAACTCGAAAACCGGCTGTGGCTCGAACGGATCGGTGATCTCGTACCAGAACGTACCCATCCGCCCGAGGTTCGTCCAGCCGCCGCCGGTGACGTGTGCGGCCGCACGCGCGTCGTGTTCCCGGAGCGGCCCCAGCAGGTCCGCGTAGATCCGCGTCGGTTCGAGCAGTTCCTCCCCGATGGTGCGGTCCGGGTTCGGCGGGAACGGATCGGTGTAGGCGTGGTCCCGGGTGACGGCCTCGCGGGCCAGCGTCAGCCCGTTCGAGTGGATGCCAGACGACCGGACGCCCACCAGCGCGTCCCCGGCCGCCGCCTCGCCGGGGAAGAGCCCGTCTTTCGGTGCCAGCCCCGCGCAGGTGCCGGCGACGTCGAGCCCGCGGATCACGTCGGGCATGACCGCGGTCTCGCCGCCCACGAGCGCGACGCCGGCCCGCTCGGCACCCGCGGCCAGCCCCTCGCCGATCTGTTCGGCGGTCCGGCCGTCGGGCGTCTCGACCGCGAGGTAGTCCACGAACGCCACCGGCTCGACCCCCGTCGCCACGAGGTCGTTGGCGTTCATCGCGATGCAGTCGATACCGACCGTCGAGTAGTCGTCCATCGCCTCGGCGACGAGCAGTTTCGTGCCGACGCCGTCGGTCGCCAGCGCCAGGTACCGGTCGCCGATGTCGACGAGCCCCGCGTAGTCGCCGGTGAACTCGCCGGTCGCGGCCAGCAGGGCCGCCGTCGCCGCCTCGCTCTCGTCGATGTCGACCCCCGCCTCGGCGTAGGTCAGCCCCTCGGGCTGGTCGTTCTCGTCGTCTCCGTCGTCCATGTCCCTACGGGCGCGCGGTCCGGCCAAAAGCCCACCGTTTGCGCCGGGGCATCGCCACTCAGAAGAAGTCCCGCAGGTAGACCCGCCGCGGCGGAAAGAGCCCCGCGAGCGTCGCCCCGGTGTCGTCCCCGTCGACCGCGAGCGACCCCACCCGCTTTGCGGTCTCGATCCCGTGGTAGCCAACGAGGACCTGCGAGAGCGTCCCGACGTCGGTCTCGACGTCCGGAGCCGCGCCGTCACCTTCCGGGAGTTGCCGGCAGGTGGCCGTCCCATCGTCGACGGAGAGTCGGAACAGCCCGTCGTTCCACTCCGCGAAACCGTCCGTGACGTCGAGTGTCACCCGCGCGTTCAGGTTCTCGGGATAGGGGAGTCGTTCCAGCGCCCGCGCCACGTCGACGATTCTGACCGACGGGCCGGGCTCGATCCGACACTCGACTGCCTCCGGGTCGGGTACCAGGTCCAGCAGGTCCGATCCCGCGGGCCGTTCGAGCGTCACGATATCCGTCTGGGCGTCGTGGTTCGACAGCAACGCCAGCAGGTTCAGGTAGGCGTCGTGGTCCCTGGCACAGATGTCCCGGACCCGCAACTCCCGCCCCTCGCCGGTGTCGGCGACGGTGTAGACGAGGTAGCCGCCGGTCGTGCCGTCCCGCTCCCAGGCGTAGACGTACGCGCTCCCGTCCCACCGACGGAAGACGCGCTCACGCCACCAGCCCTCGCCCGGACGGATCGTCAATCCCAGGTCCGCCCCGACGGCGTCCCGGACCGACCGAAGCGTCCGCCAGTCGTCGAGGTCCAGTCGCCGGTGCTCCCCGTCGGTCGCCTCCCGCGCGAACGCGAGCGCCGAGGGGTCGAGGCGATACGCGGCCGCCCTGTTCGACATCGCCCAGCCGTACTGCCGGTAGAACCCGTGGTCGAACGGCCACAGCGCCGAGACGACGGCGTCCCGCTCGCGGTACTCCCGGAGTGTCTCGCGGAGAATCCGCGAGACGTACCCGCGCCGGCGATACTCGGGCGGCGTGGCCACGGTTGCGACGCCCCCGACCGTCCACCACTCGCCTCTGATGCTGGCGGTGTGGAAGTAGTGGCTACAGATACACCTGAGCCGGCCGTCCTCGAAGAGGCCGCGCCGCTCGCTCAGCCGGGTCGGCAGGTCCGCGGTCGAGTCGTACTCCCGGGGTCCCTGTTCCGGGTAGAACGCCTGGTCGACCAGGTGCCGGAAGGCCTCCCGCTCGGACTCGGCAATCGCGCGGTATTCCATGGACGGTCGACGGCCCCTTGCGACAAAAGGGTGGGTGGCGACGCTCCCCGGCAACAAAAGATGGGTAAGGTGGTCCCGGCCGACAGCAGGACGGGCGGAGCCCTGCCCGGCCGCTGTCGGGACCGGCGCGCTCAGTCGGTGCGTTCGACCTGCACGAGTGCCGCCGGTTCGTCCCAGTCGTAGACCGCGGGGTCGAGGTCGCCGTCGCCCCTGATCCCCGGGTGGGGCCTGATGACGTCGTCCTCCCTGATGTCGGGATCGCTCTCGGTCGTCCCGACGGGATCGCCGCCCTGTATCAGGGTCTTGGCGGGCGGCACCATGTCCTCGAACTGCTCGGTGTTCTGCTCGGTCCCGACGTCGTAGCCGTTCGCGTAGTAGGTCCGGGAGGCGTTGACCCGGTCCGGGAGCGGGACGGTGTCGAGGCCGACGATGCCGTCGTTCGTGGCGACGAGCATGCTGACGAACGTCAGATACTGCGCGCTGGCGTCGGCCGACAGCGAAAGCTCCGCGTAGTAGGGATTCCCGGTGTCGCCGGGGTCCCGTTTCGGCACGAGCGGCGCGTCGCCGACGGCGGCCCCCCTGATCGCGTCCGTCTCCTCGATGAGCCCCTGTAGCGGCTCGAGGTTGCCGTTTTCGGCCACCTCCTTCGTGGGTTCGTTCGCCTCGTCGCCGACGGCGAACACCTCGACGCTGGCGCGGTGGGCCGCGACCGCCGGCGGCGTGAACGGCTGGCCCGGCGTGAGGTTGGCGACCGTCACGCGGTACTCGCGGGCATTCCCGTCACCATTCTGGCTCTGTGCGGACGCCGAACCGCTCGCGAGGACGGTCCCGCCGAGGGCCGCCCCGCCGATCCGTAGCGCGTCCCGCCTGCTCACCGGCATTCTGCCGTCACTCATGCTCCGTTCCTCTCTCGATTCGGGCTGTGGTCTGCTGAGTCATGTCGTCCCGGAGGGCGAACCCTCCGACTCGTGGGTCCACGACGGCCTACAAACGGTTTGTCCGAAGTCTATCGTTACTCCGTTCGGACAGTTACCAAATTCGGACCCAATTCGGACCTGTTTCGTCACCGAATTCGGGGATCTAAACCGAATGTAAGAATAATTACTTATTATCGATTCTGATTTCCGCTCGTCCTTCGCGCTGCGTCCGTGACACCGGGGGCAGACCGACGGGTGACCGGGGACGCTACACGCTCAGGCCGATGCCGAACAGCGCGGCGAGCGCCAGTAGCGCGCTCGGAACGAACACGGCCGCGAACGCCGGTTTGCTCCACTGGAGGACGGTCCGGCCGTCGAGCGGGCCGTAAGGGATCATGTTGAACCCCGCCAGCAGGAGGTTGATCGAGACGCCGAACGCGCCGATCTGGCCGAGAAAACCCCCGAGGAATGCGAGCGGCGCGAAGACGGCCGCCAGCACGAGGTTCGTCACCGGCCCGGCCAGCGCGATGAGACCGTTCTCGCGCGCCGTGATCCGGCCGCGGTGGTGGACCGCGCCCGGCGCAGCGAACAGGAATCCAACGAGGCCGGCCATTACCGCCAGGAAGAGCATCCCGTAGTCGGCCCGGAACTCCGCGAGCTGGCCGAACCGGACGGCCACGGCCTTGTGGGCGAGTTCGTGCAACAGGAAGCCGACGCCGACGGTGAGCATGCTCAGGCCGAACACCCAGACGAATCCCGGCGAGGTGACGATGCCGGGCCCCTGGAGGAAGAAGGTAAAGGCGACCCCGAGCGCGACCCAGGCGACCGCAAGGTCCCGGAGTTCGCGGGTGCTGAACCTCACGTGATCGCCCTCCAGATGAGCGAGGCGCTGTTCTCCGCGCCCTGGATCATCAGTCGCGCGATGCCGTCGACGCCGCCGACCTCGCCCGAGAAGTACGGCAGCAGGACGAACCCGAACAGCATCGAGGCGACGAAGCTGCCGATGTTGGTAAAGGCGACGATGACGATCAGCCGGAACAGCGGGACCGCCCGCAGCCTGGCCAGGAGTTCGCCGATCGGTGCCTCCTCGTCCGAGAGGATGTCGTTGAGTTTGCTGATGTCGGCGACGTTGACGGTCGTGTACCGGAGTTCGACGTAGCCGGCGAACCACCCCGGCGCGAGGAGGGGGTTGACGCTGGTCAGCCACGCGACCGCGCCGCCGACGGTCGCGCTCGGCCATCGCGCGCCGGCGATCTTCGCCAGCGCCGCCGCGATGACGCCGTTGATCAGGAACCACGCCCCGAACAGCCGCAACAGGAACCCGCTCGACGCGCCCGGGACGCCCGTGGCGACCGCCATCGCAAGCAACAGGAAAAAGACCAGAAAGCCGAGCGTGAACAGGTACCCGAAGGCCTTGTACAGCGAGAAGCGGCCACCGGACTGCTCGCCCACGAGCGATTCCATCGGCGGGAGGCTCGCGGGGTCGGCGAGGTACCGCTCGATCCCCTCGCGGTGGCCGGCCCCGACGACCGCGACCACGTCGTAGCCCTGCTCGCGGAGCGCGACCAGCCGGTGGGCGATGAAGGCGTCGCGCTCGTCGATCAGCGCCTCGGCCCCGCCGGGGGAGAACCGCCGGAACTCCTCCATCATCGCCGTCACCACGTCGGCGTCGGTCAGGTCGCCCGGGTCCAGTTCCTCGTCCTCCTCGACGTCCACCCGCCCGAGCAGCACGGCCAGGGGCACCCCGACGAAGGTCGCCACGACCGTCGCAATCAGGAGTCCGTCGATTAGCGTCACGAGCAGCGCCACGACCGCACCCAGCAGGGGCACCCCGACGCCGGTCCCGACCCCCGCGGGGAGGAGATAGGGCCCGCCGACGATTTCCGCCGCGAGCGCCGCGAACCCGCCCAGGAAGTACCCCACCGTGAGACCGACGGTCATCGGGCCCCCCATGACCATCAACAGCGACCCGAACATCTGGAGTTTCTCCCTGAAGCGGAGCCGCTGCCAGAACCGCTGGATCGTCGTCTGGATGTCCCGGTCGACCAGCGCGACCCCGATGCCCAGTTCCTCGGCGGTCTCGACGGCCGCGAGCATGTCCGCGCCGGGCGTGATGTCGAACCGGTCGCCCAGCCGCGTCTGGACGTACGAGAGCAGCCAGTAGGCCAGGAACTGGTAGATGGTGTTCCCGCCCAGCAGGTCGCTCGGGTCGAGGTCGTCCGGCGTCTCGCCTTTGAGTTGCCGGTAGCGACCGTCGTCGAGTTCGACCGCGACCAGGTCGGGCCGTCGCTCCTCGATGGTCCGTTCGACCTCCTCGACGCTGTCGTGGGAGACGTGGGCCGTCCCGAGGACGGTGACCTCCCCCGCTCCCTCCCCCGACGGCTCGGCGGGCGACGGCATCTCCGCGCGATCGGTCATTACTCCCGTTTGGGTCCCGGGTGCTTTTACCGTTGTTGGGACGCCATCGGGGACCTTCCGCCACCGCTGGCCCGCCGCGCACCACGGGACCGGAGCGCCACACTGATTGATGCGGCCCTGCTGACTCCGCCATGGTCGACCTCCTCGACACGCACATCGAGAACCGCTGGATCGCCCAGCCGAACCACGCCAACACGCTAGAGACGATCCACGGGGGGAACGTCGTCAAGTGGATGGACGAGGCCGGCGCGCTGGTGGCGATGCGGTTCGCCGGCGAGTCCTGCGTGACCGCCCGGATGAACCGGGTCGACTTCGTCCGCCCGATCAAGGTCGGGGACACCGCCCTGATCGACGCCTACGTCTACGCCGCGGGCCGGACGAGCATCCGGGTCCGGCTGCGGGTCTACCGGGAGAACCCCCGGACCGGCGAGCGCGAACTCGCCACGGAGTCGTACTTCGTCTACGTCGCCATCGACGAGGACCGGACCCCGACGCCGGTGCCTGAGCTGACGGTCGACTCCGAGCGTGGTCGGGAACTCCGGGCGGCCGCACTGGACGGCGAACCCGACGCCGCGTAGGGCGTGCGCGCGCAGGTGGTCCGGGACCGACCAGTCGCGCGCGACGGCCCCGCGCGGCTCGTCGACGGTCTCGTAGTCGGTCCCCTCGGTCATCGCACGCCAGTAGGACGAAGCCCACTAAGGGAGCGACGCCGATTCCCAGCCCGCGTGAATACCGAATCAGGCCGTATTTGCCGGTGTGATCCCAAGCCCTGCCGACGATGAAATCCAGCGTCGACAGACGACGATTTTTGCGCGGTGTCGGGACGTTGACCACGGCCGGCGCGTTCGCCGGCTGTACCGGCGGTGGGAGTGGTGGTGACAGCACCGGCGGTGGCGACGGCGACGGCGAGACGACCGCGCCGGAGACCGCGGAGCCGACGGCCACACCGACGGACACGGCGACCGCTACGCCCGCGGGCACGGACGCCGCCGCCGGCGGCACCGCCACCGGCGCGGTCGCCGACTACCTCTCCGACGTGGGTAACTTCGACGGCTCCGTCTCCGACATGACCGGCAAGGACGAGGTAATCGTCGAGGTCGGTTCCCGCGGCAACGGGGGGTACTTCGCGTTCTACCCGGTCGCGGTCCGCGTCTCGCCCGGGACTACCGTCGTCTGGGAGTGGACCGGCGAGGGTGGCGCTCACAACGTCGTCGCCGAGGAGGGCACCTACGAGAGCGAACTCACGGACGAGGGAGGGTTCACCTTCTCGCAGACCTTCCCGAGTTCCGGCGACTCGCTGTACTACTGCGAGCCCCACCGTTCGCTCGGCATGAAGGGCGCGGTCGTCGTCGAGTAGCCGGCGCCCCTTCGAATCAGAAATCCGGGAGGTCGTCCGGCGGTTCGTAGTCGGTCTCCCAGTCGACGTACTCGTCTTTCAGCACGTCGCACACGATCTGGCCCAGTTCGGTGAGTCCGGCGTTGATCGAGGAGACGGTCCCCCACGAGTCCAGTTCCGGGTGGAGGTCTCGCTGTTTCCAGTCCTCCGGCAGTCCGGGCGCGTGATAGCCCACGCGGTCGGCATGGGAATCCCAGAAGAAGTCGAACCGGGAGAGCAACCCGAGGTCGCGAACGATGCCGAACTCCGACTCGTCCAGGTCGGTGTGTTCCGCCCACTCGTTGAACGCTCGTTCCCACGCCCCGTCGTGGAGGTGATCCTCGAGTTCGTCGCGGCGGTAGTCGGTGTCCCCGACCACCTCGGCGTCGTCGTACTCGTTCGGGTCGAACTCCTCTAGCTCCGGCGGTGCCGGCGCGTCGACGTTCAATCCCATGGTAGAAACGAGGCGCAGACGCGCAATAGTGCTTCGGCACGCGAAGGACAGTCGCGGCTGTCGACCTCGTTCACTCCCGCGGGACGCCGATGTTGCGTACCTCCCCGCCACAGGCCGGACAGGACCCGATGTGGTCTTCGGTCAACGTCCGGCTGCCACATTCCAGACACTCGTAGTACGACTCCTCGGGTGTGAACGGGTCCGCTCTCGTCATGCGTCCACCTGAAAGCTCCAGATGATTAAACTCTTCGGGAGTCACCCTAAATTCGTTATATTTTGCCACAACTGGAGCTATTTCTGATCGAGTGTCAACTTTTTTCGTTCACGGCGGAGAGGACGAACGTCTCGCGTCGGTCCTCGGCCCGTTCGACCGCGAAGCCGTGGCTGCGGAGCCTCGACGCGGCGTCGTCGGCCGCGTACCGTTCGTCGAGCGGCGGGCCGTCGCGGCCCTCGCCGGCGGCGGTCCAGTCGGCGACGCCGAGGCGTGCGCCGTCGGCCAGCACCCGGGCGAGTTCGGCCAGGGCGGCGTCGGACGCGAACTCGTGGTAGGTCATCGTCGAGAACGCGCCGTCGACCGCGCCGGTCCGGAGCGGGAGCGCCTCGACCGGCGCCGTCACCGGGGCGGCGTTCCCCGGGAGGCCCTTCTCCCGGTAGCGCCGGCCCATCTCCTGTTGGAGGTCGAGTGCCACGACGCTCCCGGCGGCGGTCGCCACGTCGTCGGTGTAGAACCCGGTGCCGCTACCGACGTCGAGGATTCGCTGGTCCGGGCCCGGGTCGAACAGCGCCAGCAGTTCGTCGACCGAGACGAACCGGTACCTGGAGACGTCGTCCAGGGCGTCGGCGCGCTCCGGCGGGAAGGTGTGAAATCCCATGCCCGCGTTACAGGCGGCGGAGGGTAAAGAACGACGGGGACGCACCCGGCACCGGCGTCGCCAACGACACTCCCCCAAGCGATTTCAGTCGGAGTGTGGAAGGGGTCCACATGGAGATCCGCGAGGCGACCCCGGACGACCTCGAGGGGATCCGGCGGGTCGCCGAGGAGTCCTGGCGCACGGACTACCCGGGAATCCTCAACCGCGAGAACGTCGCGGCGGCCGTCGACGAGTGGTACGGACCCGAGCGACTGGCGGGGGAGATCGACCGGGACACGACGCTGCTTCTGGTGGCGGGAGACGGGGCCGTCGTGGGGTTCGCCCACGCCCTCTGGAACCGCGGGGAGGGACACGTGCTCCGGCTCTACGTCGCCCCGGACGCCAGGGGCGAGGGAACGGGACGTGCGCTCCTCGACCGGGCGTGTGCGGACCTGTTCGACCGCGGCGTCGACCGCGTGACCGCGATGGTACTGGCGGCGAACGACCCGGGGAACGACTTCTACCGGACGTTCGGCTTCGGGCGCGTCGACCGCGGCGAGACGACGATCGGCGGCGAGCAGTACGCCGAGAACGTCTACGCGCTCGCGCGGGACGACTACCGGTCGTAGGTCCCGGTCAGTCGTCCGGTCGCCAGCCGCGCGTCCGCCATCGCGTTCGCCAGCGCCCCCCGTTTTGCGCCCGCCTGGACGTCGAGCGAGCGGTCCAGCGCGTGCGCCGTGAACCGGTAGGTGTGCGGGCCGTCGTCGGCCGGCGGGGCCGGGCCCCGGTAGCCGACGGCCCCGAACCCGTTCGTGCCCTGCCTGGCCCCGCCGAGCGACTCGACGGTCTCCGTCCGCTGGACGTCTCGCGGGAGCGAGGGGGTGTCGGCCGGGACGTTCCACAGGAGCCAGTGGACGAACGTCCCCCCGGGCGCGTCCGGATCGTCGACGACCACCGCCCAGGTCGTCGTCTCCGCCGGAATCCCCGAGAGAGAAAGCGGCGGCGAGACGTTCGCGCCGTTGGCCGTGAACTCCGCCGGGATCGACGCACCGTCGTCGAACGCCGGCGACGTGATCGACAGTTCATCGTCGCCTCCAGCGGTCCGCGTCGTTCCCGTTCCGGTCGCCGTCTGCGTCGCCGCGTTCGCTTCCGTTTCGGCCGTCGTTGCACCGTCCGACCCGCCCGAGGTCCCACACCCCGCCAGCGCCGGCAGGACGACGCCGGCCAGGGCAGCCAGTGCCCGGCGTCTCGTTGGCATGGACGAGTGTATGCGGGCCGCGGTGATCAGTGCTGTGGGACGAACGTTTTTTTTCGTCCGGGTGCGTCGGGGCGCACGTGACAGAGATCACGCCACCGACAGAACGCGAGTGCGAGCGGTGCGGACGCCGCGACATCTGGGACGACGACTCGGAGTCCTGGGTCGTCGCGACTGTCGACGGCGAACGCCGGGTCGGCAACCCCCACTGTCTCCACGAGTGGGACATCAACGGGGCGTACAACCCCATGCAGTGACTCCGGAATTCGCGTCGAGTGAACCGTCCGGATCGCGCACAATTTGATTTATCCGGCCAGACGTGGAGGTGTCGATACCATGGTGGGCACCTGCAAGCTTTGCGGGCGGCGGACCCGATCGCGGGGTGCATCGGACGTCTGTACCTGCGGCTGGCGGCTCGATCCCGACTGTCGGGAGGTCCACGAGCCGTGGTGTCCGGTCGAGGGCGACGAGCGGTGGATCGGCGCACACGAGATCTAACCCGGAACCCCGAAGGTTCTTGCCCCGGAGGAACGCACGGCCGCACATGCCGACGGCGTACGTCACCGCCCCGGTCGACGTGGCAGACGAACTGGCGGAACTGCTCGTTGAACAGCGCCTGGCCGCCTGTGTCAACCGGACGCCGATCCGGTCTGTCTACAGGTGGGACGGCGAGATCCACGACGACGAGGAGGTCCTGTTGCTGGCGAAGACGACCGACGACCGGTACGGTGACCTGGTCGACCGGATCGTCGAGGAACACCCCCACGACGTGCCCTGCGTCGAGCGGTTCGACGAGACGGACGTGCTGGGATCGTTCGCCGAGTGGCGCGACGGGGTCGTCGGCTAGTAGCCCAGCGCCCCGAGCAGGTCGAGCTGGACGAGCCCCGCGGTCGACAGCACGCCGAGCAGCCCCGTCGTGACGACGATACCCAGCGCGGACGGGTCGAGGTGGGTATCGGCGTGGGCGTAGAGGGTCCGCTGGCCGAGTTCCGCGACCACCCCGCTCAGGAGGCCGAAGAGTCCGCCGGCCACCAGGGCGACCGGCGTTCCCATCCCCGCGACGCCCAGTGCCGCGAGGCCGGCCGGGAGCGCCATGTGGTGGGTGACCGGCACCCGGCCGTCCCCCTCCAGGTCGAGAAAGAGCAGCGTCGCCGCGGCGATACCGAACGCCAGGAACGGGCTGGAGGTCCGGACCGAGAGGAACGCGGCGAAGAGGCCGACGAACAGCCCCGACACGGCCACGCCTCCCCACTCGTACTGGTGGGGAAGCCACGGTTCGACGGCGTACCGGCGGTCCGAGAGGTCGTCCCTGTCGAGGGTCGCCGTGCCCCCGTCGACGGCCGCCCGGCGCTCGCCGCGCTCGAACGGCGACATGTCGAGGAGACCGCCCCGGACGGTCCCGATCAGCGGGTACCCCAGGACGATCCGGTGGACGAATCCGGAGACGACGATGCTGGCCATGACCGGATCGACCGGGATGCCGGACGTCGCGGAGACCCGCGCCAGCACGTGCCCGAGGAGACCGAACGCGGCCCCGACGAGGAGCACGTCCGGCCGGGTGCCGAGCGCCGCGGTCACGTGTTTCGCCTCGTGGTACGCGAAGTCGGTGTCGAGGTAACCCCGCCGGGCGGCGTACGCCGTCGCCGCGACGCCGCCGGCGAAGGCGACGTGCGGCCCGAACGCCGGCCCCAGGCCGACGAGCGCTGTCAGCGTCCGGTCGCCGCCAGCGAGGTGGACGGCCTCGCCGGCGACGATCACGAGGCCGGCGACGCTCAGGGCCGGGTACGCGCCGATGGCCGCGCCGAGCGCTTCGCCGGCCAGCGCGGCCAGCAGCGCCTCGACACTGGCCAGTCCGAGCGCGCCCACCATCTACTGCCACCCCCGGGCCGCGCGCGTCCGTGGAGGGTCGAACGTCCGCGGATCGATCAGTCCGTCGGTGTCCCGTCTCATGTCGTTGGCGACTCCAGAGCCCTGGTAGTTAGAGTTGTCCACTCCGGCCGGCGGTCGCCGTCGGTCTCCCGGTCCCTGGTCGCCGTTCCGTTCTCCCTCCCGGTCCTTCCTGATCCCAGTCCGTGATCGCTTTCCGCCCAGGTCCCGGCCCTTCCTGGTCCTGGTCCTGGTCCTGGTCTCGGTTCCGAGGAACTCCGAGACGGAGCGGGCATGTCCTGCTCGTCCGGGAATCGTGGGCGACGGCCAGGAGAAACGGCCGACGCGATCCCCGTCGTGACTGGCGGTGGCTCGACGCTACCAGTCGGTCCGTTCGAGGAACCGATCGACGACCTTCGCCTCCGACCGCTGGAGCCGGTGCTGGACCGTCGACCGCGGGACGTCGAGCCTGTCGGCCAGTTCGGCCACGGTCGTCCTGCGGGGCACGTCGTAGTAGCCCGCCTCGGCCGCAGCCGCCAGGGTCTCTCGCTCGGCGACCGAGAGCACCCGACCGGACTCCGTGTAGAACTCGCCCGTGGCGTCGCAGACCTCCCGGAGTTCCAGCGAGAGGCCGGGCCGGAGGTTCGCGGCCACGCGGTCGTAGAGCGCTCCGACGGTCGCGTTCCCGGGTGCGAGAATCCGCCAGACGTACTCTCGGCCCTGTCGGGTCGTCTCCATGAGGACGCCGTCACCGACTTCCTCGACCGCAAGCGAGGGCATCGAGTGACAGTCCTCGATACCTTCCCGGCGGGTGTAGAACACCCGGTGTTCGTCGTCCCGGTCGAGCACCTGGTACTCCCGGGTCGAGTCGCACCGTTCGTCGTCGAGACATTCGTTGCAGACTTCCTCGTCGAGGTAGACCTCGTCCAGCCGTGCCAGCACTCCGGGCGGCCCCTGGAGTTCGTCGATTCGCCACATCGCCCGCTCGTTGGCGAAACAGGCCCGCGAGCGGGCCCGCAGGGACGACTCCTCGACGAACAGGTCCATCAGGCCGTCCGCCCCGGGTTCGAACGTGACGGTGAACGCGAACTCCCGCATGGACGAGGGTTGTTAGCTATGTACAATAGATTTCTGTTCCCGCTGGAGTCGGTCGCTGTCTGTCGCTCGTACGGGGATCAGGAGTCGCCGGAATTGGACACAGCTAGCCAAAGGGCTATCCGCGAGGACGTGGAATTCCGGACGGGTCCTACCCATGTCCGACGACAAACCCCACATGAGCGGCACCGTCCCGCCGGGCGACACGAGCCAGCGAGTCGGTGCGGAAGTCGTCCGCGAGCGCGGTGTCGACCCGGAGGAACTCCGCGAGAAGCTCCTCGACGCCATCGCTGCCGAGTTCACCACCTACTACTACTACACGAACCTCCGGACGCACCTCGCCGGCGAAGAGGACTACAAGGAGATCACCGAGGACGCACGCCTCGAGGACCGCGCCCACTTCGAACTTGTCCTGCCGCGCGTGTACGAACTCGGGGGAAAGCTCCCGAACGACATCCGGGATTTCGCCGACCGGGCGTCGTGTGCGGACGCCTACCTGCCCGACGACCCGTCCGCCGAGAACATCCTCGAAGTGCTCCTGGAGGCCGAGCGGTGTGCGATCCGGACGTGGTCGGAGATCTGTGACATGACCCGCGATGCGGACCCGCGGACCTACGACATGGCCCAGCGCGTCCTCAACGAGGAGATGGACCACGAGGCGTGGTTCATCGAACTGCTCAGCAAGGAACGCGACGGCGAGGTCAACCCCGCTGGTCACTTCGTCCGCGGCGAACCGGGCGAGGCCCCCTACTCGACCAACAACCGCTTCAACGACAGCGCCTGATCCCGTTTGGCCGCCATGAGCTACACCGTCGAGATCGTCGTTCCCGACGACTGCGACGTCGAACGGGCCGGCGAAACGGTCGTCGTCGAGGTCGGGGCGGACGAGTACGTCCTTGCCGCCGCGCGCAGCGCCGGCCTGTGGCTGCCCGCGGACTGCCAGCAGGGGTGGTGTACGACCTGCGCGGCCGAACTCCTCGCGGGCACCGTCGACCAGTCCGACGCCAAGCGGTACTACGACGCGGACCGGGACGCCGACCTGGTCCTCCCGTGTACCGCGAAACCCCGGTCGGATCTACGGCTTCGGGCCTGCCAGTACGGGGCGATGCTCGACCACCGCGCCGAACACGACCTCCCGCCCGGCCGGTCGAAACGCTGACGGGCCGACCGACAGACCGGGTGCCTGGCCGGCCTACAGACTGGCCGACCGACCGTCCGATCCGGTCCGCCGCGCTCCCTTCCGGAATCCGGCGGCCGCCACCCGGTGGTAACACTTACTTTCGCCGGCGGCGATGTGCCGGACGCCATGGCGAAAGAAGTACACAGCGTCAGCGACGAGGGGATGAGCACGACGAGCAGTTGCCGCGACTTCGAACTCACGATCGACGCGACCGGCGAGGAGTCGATAGACACGCTGGAAACGCTGCTGGCGGACTACGCGGCCTGTTACGTCCCCGCCCTGCGAGTGGGTGGCCGGCAGCGCACGCCCGACCTCGGCGGCGAGGCGACGACCGGCGACGTGACCGTCGAGGCCGACGTGGACGAGGAGACGGCCGACGCCATCGTCGCCCGGGCGAACGAACTCTGCAAGGTCCACGACGCGCTCAAGAGCAGCCTCCACGCCGAGATGACGCTCCGGACCGCGTAACGGGAAAACGCTCATACCGACCCTCCACCAAGGCGGTAGCATGACAGAGCGAGACTGGACCGACCGTATCGTCGGCGACCGGATGACTGTCGACCGACAGTTCGCCGACAGAGTCGAGCAGTCGCAATTCTCGCGCCAGCAGTGGGGTCTCATCATGACCGCCGTCGAGTTCGACATCGAACACCCCGGCGACGAGGAACGCGCCAGGATCGTACCCGACACCACCCACCTCTCGGACATCATGCCCGAACTCGACAACGTCGACCAGGCGATGGGCGCGATGGGTGGTGGCGGCCGGGGCGGCGGTGGCGGCAACTCCGGGGGCGGCGTGTTCGCCAGCATCAAGCGCTCGCTCGGGCTCTCCGGTTCCGGCGGCGGCGGCGACGAGCGACTCGACGCGGCCGAACGACTCGTCGAACAGTACGCGACCGACCTCCAGTCACACCTCGAAGAGAAAGGCAAGTGGGCCGAAGTCCGGTCGGCCGCCGGCGATCAGTAGTCCTCGTCGCTGCCCCGGAACAGCGTCAGTTCCTCGGCCTGGTAGATGTTGATCAGTTCGTTGATGATCTCGTCGTAGGTCTCGTCCTCGATGCGGAGCCTGTCGAGTCGCTCGATCGTCTCCGCGTCCAGATCCACGCTTGGCATACCATCCGGAGCAACGCCGCGCCAGAACTTAAGCGTCCTGTCCCCCGGGCCTCACACTGTGGACGATCACTTCGTGAAGCTATCCGGCACCGCGGGGTGCCGAAATTCTTCGAGGGAGTATAGCGGCAGTCTCAGAGCCGGTCGATCACGGCGTCGGTCACGTCGCCGGTCGTCGCCTCGCCGCCGAGGTCGGGCGTCCGCGGGCCGTCCGCGAGGACGCCCTCGACCGCGGCCCGGACGCGCTGGCCCTCGTCGTCGTATCCGAGATGTTCGAGGAGCATCGCCGCGCTGAGGATTGTCGCCGAGGGGTTCGCGATCCCCTGTCCCGCGATGTCCGGCGCGGTCCCGTGGACCGGTTCGAACATGGCGTTGTCGGGGCCGACGTTCGCGCTCGGCAGCAGGCCGAGGCCGCCGACCAGCCCCGCCGCGAGGTCCGAGAGCACGTCGCCCGCGAGGTTCGGGCAGATGACGACCCCGTAGTCCTCCGGGTGCATGATGACGTGCATCGCCAGCGCGTCCATCAGCGCGGTGTCGTAGTCGGCACCCCGTTTTGCGGCCACGGCTTCGGCCGTCTCCAGGAACAGGCCGTCGGTCACCCGCATCACGTTGGCCTTGTGTGCGACGGTCACGTTCTCGTAGCCGTTCTCGGCGGCGTGCTCGAAGCCGAACTCCGCGATCCGCCGGGACGCCCGCTCGGTGATCACGCGGGTCAGCGTCGTCACCCCCTCCGCGATTTCGGACTCGATGCCCGAGTAGACGCCCTCCGTGTTCTCGCGGACGAACACCAGGTCCGTCTCGGGTTTCAGCGCGTCGACGCCGGGGTACGCGCGTGCCGGCCGGACGTTCGCAAACGAACCCACGACCTCACGGAGCGGCAACACCACGTCGGCGGCACTATCGCCGGCCGCGCCGAACAGCGTCGCGTCGGCCTCGGCGGCACGCTCCCGGATCTCCTGCGGGAGTGGCTCGCCGGTTTCGGCCGCGACATGGTCGCCGGCCTCGCCCTCGACGAACGCGAGGTCGGCCTCGACCGCCTGGAGCACCCGCACGGCCGCCGGAACGACCTCCTGGCCGATCCCGTCGCCCGGGATCACCAGAATCTCGTGTGTCATGTCACTCCATGCTCGAGCGGCAGAAAAGAGCGTGTCGATACACCCGAGCGGTCCACCGGCAGGTGGGGTCCCGGACTACGCCCGCTCGATCCGCACCCGCGCGCCGCCGTCGATCTCCCGGAGCGGAGCCACGTCGTCTACTCGTGCAAAGACGTTCACCGGCGAGGCCGCGCGAGGTTCGTCGCTCCGAGATTGTAATCAATTATTATGGTGATAACCCAGACGTGCCCGTCGGCCGAAGCGTAACGGATATGCTAAGTAATCCCGCTCAAAGAGTGGTGACGGCCAACACACCTTCCGAACACAGAATCACTTAGATCACGAAGACGTGGGTGATCGATTTATTTAGATACATTTTGCATCAACGAAATTGAGACACGGGAGGACGTGTGAACGAACACTGAAAAAAGCACGTGTCGGAAGGCATCTGATCGTTGCGGTCCGCTACAAACGTCTGGCAATTCGCGCTGTTACTTCGCTCTCAACAACGGCACCGAGCGCGACGAGCGCAAACGCGATAGACAGGAGAACAGCAGCGTGGACAAGGTCACGTCGACAGAGCAAGGAGTCCCGCCGTTCGAGCAGGTATTCGCCGAGGTTGAACGGAAGCTTGAGTCCGACACAGCCAGCGATCCAGAAGGCGGGGAGTTCGAAGGTTGCGTGTGGGACAGTCAGCGCTAAAAATATCCACAGTTCCCCGCTCGTCGCGGCTGCGCCAGCGAGTAGGCCGATCACCAGACCGTTCTGGAAAAGAACGATGAGCGTCGGGACACCCATCAAGAGCCCACCGAGAATGAGTATCATCAGCACACTTGCATTAGTCGATAGGAGGCCGACCAACTCAAGTTCGGCCGTCGCCTGACCAGACGTCACGAATTCTTGACCACTGTGTGCCAATCCCGTGATTCCGAGCGTGACACCGACAACGCCCCCGAGTGACACTGCGCATACGGAAAAAACGAGGGGAGTCGTGTTAGCTTTGATTGACTGCACCGGAGACGGAACCGGCATTCACGCCGACAGTTGCCCCATTCGTTCAAACGATACGAGTGTGACGTACATCAGGCCGAAACCAGCGCATATCGCCAGCACACCGTATCGATACCAGGCTACCTGCTCCCACGCGATGAGTGCCGTCGCGCCGAGCATTGCACTAAGTCCGGCCGCGAGGAGCCCGGCTCGTGTTTCTACTGTGGCAGACAGCATTCGTCGGAACGGTACGAATGTCGCCACCCAGACGATCAGTCCGACTCCTAGCGGAACGAGTAGCTGTTGGAATTGCATCTATAGCACGTGGATGCCTGGCTCTCTTATCTCTTTCTACAGAACGAGCGCCCCACCGGTTCCTGCGGCAGCCGCACCGAGAGTGGCAGCCGTACCGGAAGCGGCCACGTACGTGGCTGCACCGCTAGCGGCGGTCCCTGTGCCGCTGACCACCGCGGAGCCGCCGGCGAGGGCGCTATCGGCATCAAGATCGTTGTTGTAGGCCTTGTATGCGAGGTATCCAGCGCCGAGATCGCCGGTGCTCGAACTGGAAGCCGCAACCGCTCCGACGCCGGCCGTCATCAGCGTGAGCGCGAGCACGAGCGCGACGACGGCCGTGAGCTGGCTGTATCTTTCGTTCGAATGTAGACTCTGAAACGCGGAGTTCGCTTTCATTATCGTACTCCATCCAATCGATGGATGTGACTTCTGAATAAATTAATGGTTCGAAAAAAGATATTAAATATAACTATATTCGAATGGTACGTCGAACAACGACTGGATCGTCAATCGTTAATGAGGTCGTAACTTCACGAACAGACGAATTGAATACCTGATTGACGGAACGAGCCCGTATGATCTCGATCGTCAGGAATCCCGCGCTGTTCTACGAAACAACCGCATCCGATCGTCTGCTTGGGTCCGTTTCGACGGTCTTTGCGGCTGCGGTTTCAAACGTCCTCGGTGCAGTCATCCTCGTCACTGCCTCGTGGACAACTATCGTCGCCGCCGGAACCTACGTCACCACGACGTACGTCCTTAGCATCTTTTTCGGTATCGGCGGCATCCTTGGATCTTGGATCCTGTATTCCGCGATATTTCACGGCATCTCTGCGCTCTTTGGGGGCGAGGGGTCGTTTCGGAAGACGTTGATCTATACCGGTTGGGGCTTCGTTCCGATCGCCTGCAGTGGTCTCGTACGCGCGGGGCTCATCCTGCTACGTGTCCGTGGAACCACGTTCCCGGACGCGGCTCAACAGTTGGGACCTTTTGTTAAAAACCTAACAAGCGGACCGCTGTTTACGATCGTGTCGTTTCTCGGAATTATATTCACCATCTGGAGCGTCGAGATCTGGATATTTGCGATCCATGAAGCACGAAAAGTGTCACTTCGGGACGCAGCAATCACCGTCGCACTCCCGACCGGGTTGTGGATCACTTGGCGGTTGTATTCGATCCTCTCCTCGCTGTTTTAACCGAACTAAATGCTCTCTTCTATTGCCCGGCCGTTCTGCAGGGCAGTTTCGAATTGGTTGTGCGCCCACGCTTGACACGGATCGGAGCCTATTTCAACGAGAGCCTGAGGCTGACAGTTTTGATCAAACGTCTGGAGCAGGACGGTATCGTCAAACAGGCCGATACCGAGTTCAAAAGAAGACGTAGTGGCGACGACCTCTATCGGACCGTTGATGACGCGCTCGGCGATCTCCGTCGAATCGTCGACAACGCACTCGGCGACCGGTTCGGGTAAAACGAACGTCGCTTCGTCGACTGTCGATTCGTCGTGCCAATGCTCCCACAGCACCGGTGGGACGACCGGCCACCGCGCTTGAACCGTACTGGACTCACGATATAAGTTTATAAACGAAGTGATCGGTATGTTCGGCTCAGACCGAGTCGGCTCCCGAATTATAGCGTCTTCGAGGTGTTTCACTTCGAGGACGAACTCGTCGTCTGCCGTTTGCAAAAATTGCCGCAACCTATCCGCTGTTTCGACGCGTTTTTCGAGTTCGGCCACCCCCTGAAGCGCGGCCGCACCGCTAGGTGTCGCGGCGTACCGTCGGTCTCGGCGCTCTTTTACGAAACCGAACTCAGTTAACGTCTGGAGATTGTCTCGGACGGTCGTCTTCGGCGCATTGAGATCGTCGTGAACGTCTCGGAGGGATTTCGGGCTCTCGTGCACTGTTTCGAGCACCCGCATACGTATCTCGGAGTTCAGCAACCGGTGTAACCGTTCAGTCTTAGACATTCAGTATGTTGATGTCGTATATAGATAATAAAATTAACCCTATATTAGAATATACTTATACACTTTTGAGTAGGCTAACGGAACACAGTGACGGCGACGAGACCATGGATAGGTGGGTTAACGAGGTTCAGTGATCGAAAAAGCCTCTGTCCAAGCGGCCTGCTCCGAGCCCTGCTTGGAGAGGCCGCGGAATTTCGCCAACCATGGCTATGACAGCGACCGGAAATGCGCTGCTGATTTGTGTGGGCTCTGGCGTCGGAGATGTACCATCGTCGTGAATCACCGTTCGGCGATCGCACCCCGCGGCCTGGTAGGCGAGGAGTCCGTCGAGACTTCCCCCAGTCGTTCCGCTCGGGAGACACCGATCAATCCGCGCCCTTGCTCGGGCGCGATCGCAGTTCCGGCCAACGCCCTCACCGATCAATCCGCGCCCTTGCTCGGGCGCGATCGCAGTTCCGGCCAACGCCCTCACCGATCAATCCGCGCCCTCGACGTACGCCAACTGTGCGGCCGTCTCCTCGACCTTCGAGAGGTTCGAGTACATCAGCGCTGTGGTGTCCCAGATGCCCTCGACGAGCGCCTCCTTCATCGCGTCGTCGATCTCGACGTCGACGGTCCGGCCGCCGTAGGTGACCGTTTCGGCCTCGACGTCGATCTCGATCTCGCCGTCCGGATTCGCCTCGATCCAGTCCTGGAGGTCCGTGACGGTCTCCCGGTCGGCGGTCGCCGCCGGGATGCCGAGCGACTTGCAGTTGTCCCGGAAGATTTCGGCGAACGACTCGCCGACGACGCCGTCGACGCCCCAGCGCATCATCGCCTGAGGGGCGTGCTCCCGGGAGGAGCCACAGCCGAAGTTCTTGTTCACGACCGCGACGTTGGCCCCCTCGTAGACGTTCAGCGGGTGGTCGTTGAGGGTACCGTCGTCGTCCCGGCGGGCGTCGTAGAAGAGGTAGTCGGCCATGTTGTCGAACGTGACCTCCTTCATGAACCGCGCCGGGAGAATCTGGTCGGTGTCGATGTCGTTCCCGCGGATGGGCACGCCCGTGCCCGACACTTCGGTGATGTGGTTCTCGGCCATCAGTCGGCCACCTCCTCGACGTCGTCGGCGCTGACCGTCCGGGCCCGGTCGTCGAAGAACCGCCTGACGTCCGTGACCTCGCCCTCGACGGCCGCCGCCGCGACCATCGCCGGACTCATGAGGACCGTCCGGCCGTCCTTCGATCCCTGCCGGCCGACGAAGTTCCGGTTCGACGACGAGGCACAGACCTCGTCGCCCTCCAGGGAGTCGTCGTTCATTGCCAGGCACATCGAACAGCCGGCGCGCCGCCACTGGAAGCCGGCCTCGATGAACACCTCGTCGAGCCCGCGGGCCTCGCACTGCTCGCGGACCGTCTCCGATCCGGGCACCGCCAGCGCGCGGACGCCCTCGGCGACGGTGTTGCCCGCCAGCACGTCGGCGGCCACCTCGAAGTCCGAAACTCGGCCGTTCGTGCACGTCCCCAGGAAGGCGACGTCCACGTCGTAGCCCAGCATCGAGTCGCCGGGTTCGTGGTCCATGTGGTCGTAGGCCTTCCGGGCGGCCTTCCGTTCGGTTCCCGTCTCGAAGTCCTCGGGCGCGGGGATCGGCTCCGAGACCTCGATCACCTGGCCGGGGTTTATTCCCCAGGTCACCAGCGGGTCCATCCCGTCGACGTCGATTGTCACGACGTCGTCGTACTCGGCGTCCTCGTCCGAGCGGATCGACTCCCAGTAGGCCTTCAGCTCCTCGAACTCCTGGCCCTCTGGGACGTACTCGCGGCCCCGCAGGTACTCGTAGGTCGTCTCGTCGGGGTTGATGTAGCCGGCGCGCGCGCCGCCCTCGATGGACATGTTACAGACGGCGAGTCGCCCCTCCATGTCCAGTTCGCGGACGGCGGGGCCGCCGTACTCGTAGACGTGCCCGACACCGCCGTCGACGCCGAGTTCCTGGATGATCTTCAGGATGACGTCCTTGGCGTAGACGCCCTCCCCGAGCGATCCCTCGACCTCGATCCGGCGGACCCGCTGTTTCTCGGCTGCGATACAGCCCGTCGCCAGGATGTCCCGGATCTGGGATGTCCCGACGCCGACGCCGATCGAGCCGAACGCGCCGTGGGTCGAGGTGTGCGAATCGCCACAGGCGACGGTCATCCCCGGCTGGCTCAACCCCAGTTCCGGAGCGACGACGTGGGTGATCCCCTGCCTGCCCGACTCGAAGCCGAAGAAGGTGATCCCGTTCTCGCCGGTGTTGCGCTCCAGTGCCGACAGCATCTCCTCGGCCTGCGCGTCTTCCAGCGGCCGGTCGCGCTTTTCGGTCTCGGTCGGGACGATGTGGTCGGTCGTCGCGTAGGTACGGTCGGGAAACGCCACGTCGAGGTCCCGCTCGCGGAGCATCCCGAACGCCTGCGGGCTCGTCACCTCGTGGATGAGGTGGAGCCCGATGAACAGCTGGTCCTGTCCGTTCGGCAGTTCCGTGACCCTGTGTTTCTCCCAGACCTTGTCGTACAGCGTGTTCCGACTCATACTGTCTCGTCCCGTCCCTCTGTGCCGCGCTCGAAGACGCGGTTGGCACCGTCACCCTCGGGCGGGGTGTGGTCCACGTCGCGCATCTTCTCGTCTCCCTCGTCCCCTTCGTCTCCTCGGTCGGACGGGTCGGCGTCGGGTTCCCCGCCGTCGGCCGCGACGGCCGGCCCGCGTTCGAACGCCACCGTCTCCCCGAACGTCCGTCTCGTGTACGGGTGGGTGTGGTCCACCTCGCGCATCGGCTCTCCCTTCCGGTCACTCATTGACCTTCACCTCTCCTTTCTCGTCTTCGGATTCGCTCTGCTCGCTTTCGTCCCAGGCGAACAGTTCGCGCAACTGCTCGCCCGTGGCCTCGATGTCGTGGTCCTGTTCGCGCTGGCGGTGCTGGCGGTAGGCCGGGCGGTTGGCCTGGTTCTCGGTGACCCACTCGTGGGCGAACCGGCCCTTCTGGACGTCCTCCAGGATGTCGGCCATCGCCTCCCGGTCGACGACGCTCTCGCCGCGGGTCAGCCCGCCGTACTCGGCGGTGTCCGAGACGGAGTCCCACATGCCCATCAGCCCGCCCTCGTACATCAGGTCGACGATGAGCTTGAGTTCGTTGAGACACTCGAAGTAGGCCATCTCCGGCGAGTAGCCCGCGTCGACCAGCGTCTCGTAGCCGGCCTTGACCAGTTCGGTCACGCCGCCACACAGCACCGCCTGCTCGCCGAACAGGTCGGTCTCGGTCTCCTCGCGGAACGTCGTCTCGATGACGCCCGCGCGGGTGCAGCCGATGGCCCGCGCGTACGCCAGCGCCTCGGCCTTCGCCGTCCCGGAGGCGTCCTGGTAGACCGCCACCAGCCCGGGCACGCCCTCGCCGCGCTCGTAGGTCCGCCGGACCAGGTGGCCCGGCGACTTCGGCGCGACCATCGTCACGTCGACGTCCTCGGGCGGGTCGATCTGGCCGAAGTGGACGTTGAACCCGTGGGCGAACTGGAGCGTGTCGCCGGGCTCCAGTTCGTCCTCGATGTCGTCGTAGACGTCGGGCTGGACGCTGTCCGGGACCAGCATCACCACCACGTCGGCCTCCCTGGCGGCCGCGACCGGGGTTGCGACCTCCAGGCCCGCGGCCCGGGCCTCCTCCCGCGAGGACGACCCCTTCCGGAGGCCGACGATCACGTCCACGCCGCTGTCGTGGAGGTTGAGCGCCTGGCCGTGGCCCTGGCTGCCGTAGCCCATCACCGCGACGGTCTTGTTCTCGATGTGCGCGCTGTTCGCGTCCTCGTCGTAGTATACGGTCGTCGTAATTTCGTCTGCCATGGTCAGTCTGCGGTCCGCACGTTCTCCTTTGCCGTCGTCTGCTCGCCGCGGGTCAGCGCCGCGTAGCCGGTCCGGGCGATCTCGCGGATGCCGAACTGGCGGTAGGCGTCGAGCGCGTCGTCGATCTTCTGCTCGTCGCCGGTCAACTGGACTGTGATCGTCCGCGGGCCGGCGTCCAGGGTCTGGCCGTCGTACATCTCGGTGATCGCCTGGACCTTGTCGGGTTCCTCGCCGTTGACCTTCACCAACACGAGTTCCCGCTGGACGGCATCGGGTTCGAGTTCCCGCACCGAGATCACCGAGATCAGCTTCTCCAGTTGCTTTTTGGCCTGCTCGATGCCCGGTTCCGGCTCCTCGACGACGATGGTCATCCGGGCGCGGTTCTCGTCGACCGTCGGCCCGACGGTCAGGCTCTCGATGTTGAACTGCCGCCGGCTGAACAGGCCGGAAATCTCCGCCAGGACGCCCGGCCGGTGCTCGACGTACGCCGACAGGACCGCCTGCCGGGTGTTCGGTTCCGCCTCCACTTCCGGGTCGATGCGAATGCCCTGCGAGTTGCGCCGGCCCTCGGGACGCATCCGTTCCTCGGGAGCCGGGCCTTCTAGTCCGCCGCTCATAGCTGGTCCTCCGAGAGTGCGAACAGTCCGTTGTCGCCGCCGCTGGCAACCATCGGGTAGACGTTCTCGGCGGGGTCGATCAGCACGTCGATCACCGAGGGGCCGTCGTACGCGCGGGCCTCCGCGATGGTCTCCTCGACCTCGTCGTACTCCTCGATGCGGAACCCGCGCGCGCCGAAGGCCTCCGCGAGCATGTCGAACTGCGGGATCCACGGGTACTCCGAGGCCATCCGGCGGCCCTCGTAGAAGCCGTCCTGCCACTGCCGGACCATCCCGACGGCCTCGTTGTTCAACACGACGACCGTGATGTCGAGTTCCTCCCGGACCGCCACCGACAGCTCCTGGGAGGTCATCAGGAAGGATCCGTCGCCGTCGAAACAGACGACCTCCCGGTCGGGGGCGGCGATCTTCGCGCCGATGGCCGCCGGCAGGCCGTAGCCCATCGTCCCCAGGCCGTGGCTGGACACCCAGGTCCGGGGCTCCGTGTACGTCCAGTACTGGCAGGCCCACATCTGGTGTTGCCCGACGCCCGTCGTGACGATGGTGTCCGCGGGCGTCGCCTCGTCGAACTTCTCGACGACGTACTGGGGCTTGAGGGGTTCGTCGTCGGGCGTCTTGTAGTCCATCGGGTACTCGGTCTTCCACTGCTGGCACTGCTCGCACCACTCGTCGACGTCCGGGCGGCCCGGCATCGCGGCGTCGACCTGTTCGATGACGATCGCCGCGTCGCCGATCAGCGGGTAGTCGGCGTGGACGTTCTTCGAGATCTCGGCCGGGTCGATGTCGCAGTGGATGATCTCCGCGTCGGGCGCGAACGACTCGATGCCGCCGGTCAGCCGGTCGTCGAACCGGGTCCCGATGGCGAACATCGCGTCGCAGTTCGTGATCGCCATGTTCGCGTAGCCCGTGCCGTGCATCCCCGCCCACTCCAGGGAGAGGTCGTGGTCCTCGGGGAACGACCCGATGCCCGGCATCGTCGTGATGACGGGGATCTCGTACTCGTAGGCGAACGCGCGCAGTTCCGCGCTGGCCTCGCCCTTGATGACGCCGCCGCCGGCCAGGATGACCGGCCGCTCGCTGTTGGCCAGCACCTCCGCGGCCGCCTCGACGACTGTCTCGTCGGCCCGCTCCGGCGGCGTGTAGGTGTCCGGCGTCCGGGGCTGGCCTGGTTCGTGGTCCGTCTCGCCCTGCGTGACGTCCTTCGGCAGGTCGACCAGCGTGGGTCCCTGGCGTCCCTCGTTTGCCAGCGCCCACGCAGTCCCCACGTCGTCGCCGACCACGTCGGGGTCGCTGGCGAAGAAACTCGCCTTTGTCACCGGCGCGGTCACGCCGATGGTGTCGGTCTCCTGGAAGGCGTCGTTGCCGACGAACTCGGTCGGCACCTGTCCCGTCAGCGCGATGACCGGATCGGAGTCCATGCTGGCGTCCGCCAGGCCGGTCACGAGGTTCGTCGCTCCCGGGCCGGACGTCGCCATGCAGACGCCCGGATCGCCCGTGACGATGCCGAACGCGTCGGCCGCGTGGGCCGCGCCCTGCTCGTGGGCCATCGTCACGTGCGTGAGGTCCTCGTCCTCGTAGAGGGCGTCGTAGACCGGCATGATCGCGCCGCCCTGCACGCCGAAGAGGTACTCGACGCCGGCGTTTTTCAGCGCGGCGACGACCGAATCCGCGCCGGTCTCGACCGGCTTCCGGTCCCGTTTTTCGCCTTCTGCGTCGTCCGTGTCCGCTGGTTTCGACGTCGGTGTCGCTCGTTCGCTCATGCTCTGTCCTCCGTCCTGTCGTGTCCGCTCGTAGCTGGTGTGTCTGTGTCCATTGCTGGTGCCCTCCGCTGTCGGAAAACCGGTACAACCGTCGATGGAGAGGTGGGTGTAGGGGCTATACGGCCCCTACAATACGAAGAATACCGGCCGCGCGGCTCCCGGACGATGCGTGCCCGATTGCCGGTCGCGGACTCATCACTTCGTGGGTACGTGCACGGGCCGGCATAACTTTTCCTCTTTACGCCCGCATCCGGACGCCTGCCCGGACCCGTACGCGCGCTCGTGTTCGTCCACGTCCTCGCGCTCACGTACCCGCGTCCGTCGTACACCCGTGGCTCCGGGTCGCTGGCGACCGGGACGGCCGGCATCTCAGACCCTGACCTCCTCTTCGTCCGGGTCCTCGTGTTCGACGCCGACCTCCCGGGCGAACTCCCGGAGTACGTCCATGGTGACCCGCTCTTTCTGCGCGCCGTACTCCTTGACGCGGCGGGTCACCTCGTGGACCTGGTCGTCAGTCGGGTCGAACCCGGCCTCGACGAGGCGCTTGCGGACGGAGTGTGTCCCGGTGTGTTTGCCCAACACCAGTTCCCGCTGGGCACCGACCATCTCGGGGGTCATCACGCCCGGTTCGAACGTGTCGGCGTTCTCGATCACGCCCGCGGCGTGGATGCCCGACTCGTGGGAGAAGGCGTTGTCCCCGACGACGGGCTTGTTCGCCGGCACCGGGATGGTCGATTTCTCCTCGACGACGCGGGACAGTTCCGTGATCCGGGTGGTGTCGATCCCGGTGTCGACGTCGTAGAGGCTCTCGGCGGCCATCACGACCTCCTCGTAGGCGGCGTTGCCGGCGCGCTCGCCGATCCCGTTGACGCTGACCTGCGCCTGGGCGGCCCCCGCCTCGTAGCCGGAGATGGCGTTGGCAGTCGCCAGCCCGAAGTCGTCGTGGGTGTGGACGTCGATCCGGGCGTCGGTCCGGCCGACGACCTTCTCGATCAGGTCGTAGAACCGCCGCGGCGTCGCCACCCCGCAGGTGTCCGGGATGTTGATCCAGTCGACGCCTGCCTCGGTGACCGCGTCGATGACCTCGGCCAGGAACGACTCGTCGGTCCTGGTCGCGTCCATCGGCGAGAACATACACTCGACGCCGGCCTCCCTGACCCGCTCGACCGACTCGACCGCGGCCGCCTTTGCCTCCCCGCGGGTGGCGTGCATCGAATCCTGCAACTGGACGTCGCTCGTGGACACGAAGACGTGTACCAGCCCGACGCCCGAGTCCAGCGCTGCCTCGACGTCTTTCTCTACCACGCGCGCCAGCCCGCAGATGGTCGACGACGACGCGTCGACGATGTCGCGGACCGCCTCGAACTCGGCCTCGGAGTTGACGGGGAACCCGGCCTCGATGACGTGGGTCCCCATCTCGTCGAGCAGCGCTGCTATCTCGCGTTTGTCGTCGTACGAGAACGACGTGCGCGGCGACTGTTCGCCGTCTCTGAGCGTCGTGTCGAAAATCCGTGCGTCGTCGATTTCAGACGTGCTATCCAGTGTGCCCTGGAAGAACTCGATCCGCCGGAGATTCCGACGTGCCCTCTGTGTTGGACATGTTCACTCTTGTGGAGTGGGCGGCCCGTATTTAAAGTTGTCCTTCGTCCGGCCGCCGGCCTGCGGATCGATACCATCCACCGCGGCCCGGATAGTGAGCCTCGCGTGGGGTCGGCCTACCTATGAAACCCGGCGACGGGCACGCGACGACGAACGTGCCAGCGACGGGTACCTGGCGACGGACGTGCCAGCGACGGGTACCTGGCGACGGACGCGCCAGCGACGGATACCTGGCGACGGACGTGCCAGCGACGGGCACGCGACGACGGACGCGCTAGCGACGGATAGCCAGTCGGTATGCACTCCTCACCGATTGGAGGCAAGTGACACGGACCTCGAACGTACCACTTTGCCAGCCGCGGCCGAACCAGCGTTCATGACGAACGAACGGGTCATCGCGTTGCTGACGGCGGCGTACAACGACGAACTGGAGACGGTCATGAACTACCTCTCGAACGCCATCGTCCTGGACGGCGTCAGCGCCGAGGAGGTCAAGGACAGTCTCGACCAGGACATCCAGGAGGAACTGTCCCACGCGCGGCAACTCGGCCAGCGGCTCAAGCAACTCGACGAGCGCCCGCCCGGCTCCTTCGGGTTCGAGGCCCGCCAGGAGAGCCTCCAGCCGCCCGAACGGACCACGGACGTGCTCTCGGTCATCGAGGGGGTGCTCGACGCCGAGAACGACGCCATCGAGACCTACCGGTCGCTGATCCGGGCCGCCCGCGACGCCGACGACCCCGTGACCGAGGATCTGGCGGTCACCATCCTCGCCGACGAGGAGGCCCACCGGACCGAGTTCCGCGGCTTCCGCCGCGAGTACGAGGACTAGGCGAGGATTTTTGCCGGCCGGCTCCGAGATGCCGCCATGAGCGACATCGACCTCGACCTCCAGTCCGTCGAGGAACAGCTCGACGGTGACCGCGAGGGGCGGGTCGTCCTCGGCGTCCTCGACGGGACCACGCCAGACGAGAGCTGGATCGGTGCGGTCGAGGACGGCGCGGTGCTGGTGCTGGCCGTCGAGGGTGACGTCAACGAACGCGCGGCGGGGTTCGCCCGCGAGATCCGCGACGCCGGCGGCGAACTGATGCACTTCCGGGAATTTTTGATCGTGACGCCGCCGTACGTCAGTATCGACACCGACCGGCTCTAGCGGAACGTCAGCGAGTGGCCGTCGGGGTCTGTCACCCTGACGCTCCCGTCGGACAGTCGCTCGCGGCCGCGCGTACGCTCGGCCACCCGGTCGGCCGCGGCCTCCGGGTCGTCCGTCTCGAACCCGACGTCGACGTGGACCCCGCCGCGGGCGTCGGCCAGCCCCAGGTGTGGCTCCCAGAGTTCGAAGTCGAACGGGCCGGCCGTCAGCCGGACGCGTTTGCGGTCGCGCCCCCGGTCGACCACCTCGAAGCCGAGGTCCGCGTAGAACGACTCGGCCGCCTCGAGGTCCGCGACTTCCAGGACGACCTCGAAGACGCCAGTGATCCCCGATCCGTCGCCGCCGCGCTGGCCGATCTCGACGCAGTTGCCCTCCGTGTCGTAGAAGTACAGCGACCTCGCGGAGCCGAACTGGTCGCCCCGCGGCACGCCCCCCGGCCGGCGGAGTACGAGGTCGGTGTCGCCGGCGGCCAGCGCCACTTCGCGCTCGTTCTCGCGCACCGTATCGAGGTCGAGGAACTGCCTGTAGAACGACGCGGCGCGGTCGAGGTACTTGACTTCCAGCGCGAGCCAGCCGAGGCCGGTGAGCATGCGCCCGCGTACGCCCCGACCGGTCTTAAGCGGTCGGCACGCCCGCGTCACGCGACATTTTATGCCGCTCGACACCCCAGTTCAGGTATGCCATTCAAAGCGACGGGGAACGCTTCGGAGTTCGAGGAAATCGACCGGTGGGAGGGCGGGTTCGGCTGGATCGCCCACCCCGAGGAGGACATGCGGCGGGCGAGCCACGCGCTTCTCGACGCCGGGGACGTCTGGGTGGTCGACCCGGTCGACGCCGCCGGACTCGACGGCCTGCTGGCCGAGGAGGGCGAGGTGGCCGGCGTCGTCGTGTTGCTGGACCGCCACAAGCGCGACGCCGCCGAGGTCGCCCGCCGGCACGACGTCTCCGTCCACGTGCCCTCCTGGATGAACGGCGTCGCGGATGCGCTCGATGCCCCCGTCGAGTACCTCCACGCCGAACTCGGCGACACGGGGTACGAACTCCACCGCCTCGTCGACAACGCCTTCTGGCAGGAGGCGGCGCTCTACCACGGCGGCGACGGGACCCTCGTCGTGCCCGAGTCGCTCGGGACGGCACCCTTCTTCCTGGCGGGCGAGGAGCGCCTCGGCGTCCACCCGGTGCTCAGGATCAGTCCGCCGGGCGTCCTCCGGCAGTTCGCCCCCGAGCGAATCCTCGTCGGACACGGCCACGGCGTCCGCGACCGGACGACCGAGGCGCTCCGGGACGCACTCGACGGCTCGCGCCGCCGGATGCCGGGGTTGTACGCACAGACGCTACGCCGCCTGGTAATGGGGTGATCCGTCGATGCGGGAACTGATCCATCCGACCCGAGGTCGATGCCGGTGATCTACGCCACGCGCGGCCTGGTCGACACGCTGCTCCGTCTGGCGGCCGAGCGGGACCCGCGGTCGGTCACCATCCCGCTGGCGGTCACGCCCGCCGAGTCGCTCGACGGGGGCGACCTCCAGCCGGGAACGCCGGTGTTCACCCACTTCTACCTGCCGGAGGCGGGCGGCTCCGTCAGCGCAGTCTTCGGGATGGACCTCGGGACGCCCGCGGGCCAGACCCAGGGGCTTTTCGTCTCGCATCCGGACGGCGACCTGTCGGTTTCCGAGACCGACGACCTCCACGAGGTGGTGTTCGTGGCCGTTCCCCCGTGGGAATCCGGGTCGCTGTCGGCCTTCGACCGCTCCGGGCGGCGCCAGTCGCTCGAACTGGTCGACGCCGCACCGCCCCCCGATCAGGCCGACCTGTAGACTACCCCGCCCGACTGCCTCGCGCCGATGGCGCTCGTCCCCGAGGGCGGCGCATTACCCCGCGAGGGCTTCGCGGGGATTGTTTTCGCGACCACGTCACGTGAACGGTTGGTTCGCGGGCTGAAGCCCACGAATTGTGACTTCTCGGCGGTAAAGAGTCGCAACAATCACTATGAAAAATCGAGGAGCACTAGCAGCCGAGGATAGGTTGAGGTAATTGACGTTGGCAGAAACGGCGTGACAATATAGAGGTTGTAGTCAGCACGGCAGGTCTGTTTCATTCGAATATATCACTTTTTCGACCACGCAATTCGGGCGCGAGCTCCTCTCGGGGGACGGGTGAGACGGAGCCCGGTCTGGGGCCAGCGGAAGTTCGCTACGAACAGCGCCGCAGAACGGCGGACGTCCTCACTGACCCGCAATTTCGAGCGTGGGCCCACCACGTCTCTTAAGCCTCTCCCAGCAGTAATGTGACCGTGTTTGTGATCCGCCGATGAGCAAGGAGTGGGTCAGAGACGCCCCCCATCCAGTGGTGAGATGGATGTTCATCACGGGGAACCGCCTCCGGGTAGCCGCCGTTCTGTCGTTGCTGTTCGTCGTCTTGGCGGCACTGCTGATCGAATTCGACCTGGTCTACGTCGGCCCCGGCAGCAACCTCTCGACAGCGCTTTCGAGCGGTATGCTGTCGGGGCTACTGACGCTTCTTACGGTTGCACTTTCGGTCAACCAGCTCATTCTCTCGCGGCTATTTGGCTCGGCGGGGACACTTTCGGACCAGCTCGAGGGCACTCTCGACTACCGGCGCTCCGTCGAGGACATCGCGGACGTGGCTGTAAGTCCGAACAAACCTACTGTCTTCCTCAGTTTTCTCGCCGACACGCTGAAGCAGAGTCTCGACCGCTTCCAGCGCGAAGCCACGAGTACATCCGTCGACTTCGACTCCGGGGACGACCCCGGGGCGTACGCCTCGGCGGTTACCGATTACGCTGAACACCTCTCGCCCGCCGGAGATCTAGACGACGCGTTCAAGGTGTTACTCCTCGTGCTTGGCGAGGACTACGCCGAGCACCTCGACACGACACGGGAGTTCCAGGGCAGATACGGAGACCGCCTCCCTGACGGGGCCGTGGAGGCGCTGGACGACGTTCTGGAACTGTTGAAAGCCATTGCGACGATGCGGCAGTTCTTTAAAACCCTCACTCTCCAGCAGGAACTCGCCATGCTTTCGCGGAGATTGATGTACACTGGCCTCCCGGCTGTCCTCGTCACATACTTCCTTTCTTTCGTCTATACGAGTGCCTCGGACGTACCGACCGCGATCGAACCGGTGTATATGCCGGTCGTCGTGGCAGTCGCAACGGGCGTGATACTCTCACCGCTCGCAGTGTTGGTTGCCTCCCTGCTCAGGATTGCGACGGTGTCGCTATACTCGGTTGACACGCTCGCTGAGGGTGGGGCTTCCTGGTTCCGCGACACGCTTTTTCACGGACGGTCGGCTTGCGCTGACAGTCCGCGCAGGGAGCGCAGTCTCCGCAGGCGTGGATTCGGAGTGTCCCACTCCTACTCGGTGGTGATGGCGTAATTCATCTCGACCGCCTTTCCTGTCGGGCTCTAAGCCGAGACGATGAGTAGCTGCCATCACACTTCCAGTCTTCGACTGGCAGTGTTGTAAATGCCCGGCACAGAATGAACGTAAAACGAAGACGGCACTGTATCCCCGCCATACTGTGCTCCTTGTGCGCTTGCGCGGACTGCGGTGCTCGTTGAGGACGGGGGCTTCGTGCCTGCAATCAGCTAATTCTCGGCCGGCGGTCTCGCCCGTAGCGGGACCATCTCCCGACGATAATACGTCCCTGGTATCGCTACCCAGCCAGTCACGTCGGCCGTCGCCGAGGCTACCGACTTCAACGAGAGACGGGGACTCGTGGTCGTCTCCGTCGTCGACGGCGGACCGGCCAGTGGGACACTGCAGGAGAGCGACCACGTCGTTGGTGTCAACGGGACGGTTGTGCCCGTCGGCGGCGACGTCATCCACGCTATCGACGGCCAGACGGTACGCACTGGCGAGGACCTGGCGTCGTATCCGGTAACACAGACGGAGCCTGGCGACACCGTGGAACTCACGGGCCTGCGCGACGGCGGACGCAAGACGGTGACCGTCAGCGAGTGCCCCGAACCAGGGACGACCTGACGACCGCACGAACAGGAATACAAGACAGGCAGTTTTGGCGGCCACAGACGCGCTTCTCGCCGCTATTCCGGTCGGACGGCTGTCCGACCTCGGATGGGAAATCCGCGGTGTGTCAAACTGATCCGCCCCGGTGGGTGCACGACGGTCGGCACCCGCCCATCACTCCAGGTAGCCGAGGTCCCGGAGTTGCGAGGTGATCTCGTCGAACTCGGCCTCCGTGAGTTCGCCCTGCCGCTGGTGCTGGATGACGATGCTCCGGAGGAGGAAGCGGACGAGGTCGGAGGTCGAGGAGAAGCTCGTCCCCTCGATGGTCTCGTCCACGCGCTCGGCGAGTTCGGTCGGGATGGAGACGGTGGTGTACTCGGTCACGTCCGTTCCTCGGCGTCGGCGGTGTTGTGGGTTTCGGGGCGGCTCCGGAGACTTTTCAACCCGGCCGTACCTTGGGGCCGGCGATGGGTGTCCGGCCACCAGCCGACGACGCGACCGAGGAGGAGCCAGACACGCTCGCGT
>PXRG01000029.1 GCA_003021105.1 Halobacteriales archaeon QS_1_68_17 | reverse complement strand
CAGAAGTCGAACGCTGGAAACAAAAAGACCCCATCCCCCGCATGGAGCAGTTCCTCCGGGACCGCGGGCTCATCGACGACGAACGCGTCGACGCCATCGAGGAGTCCGTCCGCGAGGAAGTCGCGGACCTGATCGACGCGGCCGAGGAGATGGGGACCGATCCGGAGGTGATGTTCGAGCACGCCTGCGCGGAGGCGACGCCGCGGGTCCGGCGGCAGCACGCGGAGTTCCGGCGGCTGCGGGAGCGACACGGCGACGAACGGCTGGTCAGGGAGGAGTGATCAGAGTTCGATCCGCTCGACGATGCGGTCGGTCTCCTCCTGGACGTTGACCGCGACGATCCGGACGAGGTCTTCGAGCCCGGAGTCGCGGAGTTTCGCCTTCAGGAGGTTGTCGACCTGGTAGACGCCTGCCGCGTTGGTCATCTCGATTTCGACGAGGACCGGCTTGCCGTCGCCGGGTTCGAGCGTGACCCGCTTTATCGCCTGGCTGGAGACGGTGTTGATGCCGCGGCCGCCCTTCTCGTAGGGGATCCTCGAGCGGCCCTGTTCCATGTCCAGCGCGTCCGCGACCCGGACGACGCCGGCCTCTATGGTCAGCGGGTCCTCCTCGACGTGGTGACAGAGGATCGCGTGGAGGGTTTCGCCCTTGACGCGGACCGAATCCGGCGTGTCGTAAAAAGAGGGGAGAATCCGGTCCAAGACGTCCGCAGCTAGTGGGATCGAGTAGTACGGGTGTTCGTCCCGGTGGACGACGTGGCCGATGTCGTGGAGCGTCGCCGCCAGGGCGACGATGACGGCTTCGTCGGCCTCGTCGAGACCCTGTTCGGTCGCGCCGTTGAACGCGACGCCGCCGGCTTTCAGCAGGTCGTACAGGCAGAGCGCGCGGTTGCGGACGATACTCACGTGCTTGCGGCCGTGGTCGTTGTACCGCTTCCGGGTGACGGGATTGACGTTCTGGGCGTCGAGGTAGGCCTGGATTTCGGCGTCGTCCGCGAGAAACGAGAGTATCTCGTTGACGCGGTCGTCGGGGAACGCGTGGTCGGCGTCCGGGTCGTACACCCGGCCGTCCCCGGCACTGTCTGCGTCGCTCATACCCGACGGAGGACCGCGCGCGAGAAAAAGTCTCGGTCAGGCCGCCGCGCGCGCGGCGTCCTCGATCTCGTCGTAGTCCGGTTCGACGCCGGGGTCGTCGCTGACCCATTTGTAGGTGACCACGCCGTCGCCGTCGATCACGAACACCGCTCGCTTGGCGACGTCCTCGACGCCGATCGACGCGAAGTCCATCGACACGTCGTACGCGTCGATGAGTTCGTCGTTGGCGTCGCTGACGAGGTCGAAATCGAGACCGAGTTTCTCGCGGAACTCGTTGAGCGCGAACGGGGAGTCGACGCTGACGCCGTAGACGGTCGCGCCGATCCCGTCGAAGGCGGCCAGCCGTTCCTGGAACACCGACATCTCGTGCCGGCAGGTTTTCGTGAACGCGCCGGGGAAAAAGGCCAGGACGATGGGTGCCTCGTCGAGCCGCTCGGAGAGGATGAACTGCTCGACGTCGCCGTTTGCGAGCGGTGCGGTAAAATCGGGTGCCTCGGTTCCGACCTCGACCATGCTGTCGGGGATTCCGGCGGCTCCGCAAAGACAGTTCCGGAGCGTGGCCGGGCTAGTCCGCCCGCTCGCCGCGGTCGTCCGGCGATGCCAGTTCCGGCGTCCCGGAGAGCACTCCCCGGAGTCGGGTGAGCGGATCGCCGACCGTGATCCCGTGCGAGGTGATCCGGAACTGGCGGAGGGTCCGCTCGTAGTCGCTGGTCCGCTTTTTCAACACGCCGATGGCCTTCCGGAGCTCCCCCTGGAGTTCGAGGTGGCGGAGGAACACGATGTTGTCGGCGATGTAATGACCCGGCCGTCGGTGGCACGGAACTCGCCCGTGACGTTTGCCGTCTCGTCGACGAGGATCGCCGTCACGCCCGCGTTCTTGATACTGGTGGCTGTAAGTACGTGAAAAAATCGAATTGAGAATCCAGGCGGAACGGGTCTGTATCCGCAGATAGCAGAGACTGGTGAGTAAAAGAATTACAGCCACCAGTATGAGGTGCCGGCAGAGCCTGTGCAGGTGCCGGACCGCTGTGTCACCCTGGAGCGTGAGGTTGTAGCCCGCCAGGCCGTCGATCATCACGATCCTGGCCCTGTCGTCGTGGACCGCCCGGCGGACGCGGTCAGCGGTATTGTTCTTCGGGGCGACACCGCGCCCTGATCCCGGGCCCTCCATCGGCCGGGCTTTTTTTATGTACATGGTGGAAACACCACGCATCGGCAGATGAGTACTCCGACGACGTCGGGTGCGGACGGCCCGGAGGACCGGGACAGGATTCTCCTCTTTCTCCAGGATCGGCAAAACCAGCACCTCCTCCAGGAATGGCTCGACACGTTTTCCGAGTACGAAGTCCTCTCGCCCGCGCGCCCGTCGGACGTCTCCGAGTTCGACATCTGCATCGTCGACTGGGGGTCGCTCTGGGAGATGGCCGACGAGATCGAACGTCTGCGCGCGGAGGCCGATCCGGTCTTCCTGCCGTGCCTGCTCGCCGTGCCCCGCGGACGGGGCGAGGGGTCCGGGGCCGTGGACCGCGCGCTCACCTCGGATCCGAGGTCGTTGGCCGACGACGTCGTCATGTTGCCGGTCGAGAAGGCGACGTTCCGTCGGCGGGTCGAGAGCCTGCTGGAGGCGCGGCGCGCTTCCCGACGGCTCGCGGAACGCACCGAACAGTACGAGCGACTGGTCGCGCTGGCCCCCGACGCGATCATGCTCGTCCGCGACGGACGGATCGTCTACGCGAACGAGTCCGCGGTCTCCCTCTGTGGGGCGTCCGGCGCGGACGAGATCAGAGACCGGGCGGCAGCCGACCTGATCGAGGCGGACGAACGGGAAACGTTCCGGTCGTTCGTCGACGAGATAGTCGCCGGCAGGCGGCCGGGGTTCGAGACGTTCGCCTTCGTCGCGGACGACAGAGCGCCGCGGCTGACACAGATCGCCGGGGTGACCGTCACCTACGACGGGGAGTCGGCCGTCCAGTTGATCGTCCGGGACGTGACCGCGGAGCGGGACCGGGAGGAACGGCTGACGCTGTACGGGGAGGCCATCGAGGCGGCCACGCAGGGGATCACGATCGCGGACGCGCGCCAGCCGGACAACCCCCTCATCTACGCCAACCCCGCGTTCGAACGGATCACGGGCTACGAGCAGGGCGAATTTCTCGGCCGGAACTGCCGGTTCCTGCAGGGCGAGAACACGAACCCCGAGACGGTCGCGGAGATACGGGCCGCACTGGACGCGGAGCGATCCGTCTCGGTCGAGATCCTGAACTACCGCCGGGACGGGACGCCGTTCTGGAACCACCTCGATATCGTGCCCGTCAGGGACGCCGACGGGGCGGTGACCCACTTCGTCGGTCTCCAGCGGGACGTGACCACCCGACGGGAGCGCGAGCAACGGCTCAGCGTGCTCGATCGGGTGCTCCGGCACAACCTCAGGAACAGGCTGACCGTCATCCGGGCACACGCCGAACGGCTGGGCGACGGCGAGAGCGATCCCCGCGACGCGGCGGAAAAAATCGTCGCCGCGAGCGACGAACTGCTGGAAATAAGCGACAAGGCCCGCCAGTTCCGAAACGTCATCACCTCCCGGGAACACCGGGTCGTCGAACAGGACCTCTCTGCGGTCGTCCGGCGGTCGGTCGAGGGGTTCCGGGCGAAGTACCCGACCGCACGAATCGACCTCGACGCGGGAACGGACATCGTCGTCAGGGCCAACGAGTTGCTGTCGCTGGCGTTCGATGAACTCCTGCTGGCCGTCGTCAAAAACACCTCCGAGGCACACGTCGAAATCGTCCTGTCGGACAGCCCCGACGGCGCGACTGTCGAGGTCACCGACCACGGCGGGACGATCCCCGAGGCGGACCTGCGGATGATCGACGAGGAGATCGAACGCCAGGACCGCCACCTCCAGGGAGTCGGCCTGTGGCTGGTCAGGTGGGCCATCGACTACTCGGACGCGGACCTCCGGATCGAGGCCGAGTCGGAACCACGGCGGTTGCTGATACGGTTCGGGAACTGATGGGCGGAGATCCGACGCCGGTGAGCGGTCCAAAAAGCCTATAGTTGCCAACCGGTAACGATCGAATAGCAATGGCAGGAATCATTCCGCTGTTCCCGGGGATCCCCGGCGGGCCTGAGTTGTTGGTGATCCTGCTGATCGCCATCCTCCTGTTCGGGGCGAACAAGATCCCGAAGTTGGCCCGGTCGTCCGGGCAGGCGATCGGCGAGTTCCAGAAAGGCCGCGAGGAGATCGAACAGGAACTCGATGAGATCAAGGAAGGACCGGACGCCGAGGGAAGCGAAAGCGGCGAAACGACCACCGAGGACACGCTCTCCGGGAGCAGTCAGGAAACGGAACTGGAATCCGACCGGAACTGATCCGCCGCGGCCGGAAACCAGAACCACTTTTCTTTCCTATTTCGTATCCGCCAGCAGGGCGTGTGGCCTAGTGGACAGGGCGAGAGGTTCCTAACCTCTCGATCGCGGGTTCGAATCCCGCCACGCCCGTCCACCTTCCGGACGCTCACTCCGTTCGCGTCCGGTCAAACGCCTCGCTTCGCTCGGCGTACGCTTTGCGGTTCGAATCCCGTCACGACCGTCCACCTTTTTCCTCGTCGGGTGCGCTCGCTTCGCTCGCGCACCACTCCTCGAAAAACGTGGGCGAAAAACCCGGACGCTCACTCCGTTCGCGTCCGGTCAAACGCCTCGCTTCGCTCGGCGTATGCTCTGCGGTTCGAGTCCCGCCACGACCGTTCTGCGATGAGCGGACGTGACGAGCGAACGGCCACGGAGATTCGAACGAGAGAAGACGCGCGCAGCGAAACGAGCACGTCTTCGCGTAGTTCGAATCCCGCCACGCCCGCTCTTAATACCGCGAGTGGAGCCGAACCGTCGGGCCTCCCAGTGAAGTCGAACCGCGAGGCGTGCCAATCGACGGGCGGGCCTGTAATATACCACCGGGAGATTAAATACCGCCGGCGTCCCATGCGTACACGGAACATGGGGCTTCAGAGCGAGCTCAGAGACGCGATGGACGAGGGTTACGACGAGGTGGTCGCGGTACTGGCCCGACACAAGGTCGTGCCGGTGGAGGCCGAGGCAGAGAAAGTAGAGACGGCGAGCCTGCTGGGCGGCGGGAAGGAGATCACGGACTTCGAACTGGAAGAACGCGGCGAGGACCGGACCATGGGCGATGTGGTGGACCGCCAGACGCGAAAGCTGACGGTCGAAGCGCTCGGGATCGAGACCGTCGAGGACTGCGGGAAAGTCCAAGACGAAATCACGTCCCACGAGGAGTGGGGCACCAACTGAAGGCTTTTCTGCACGCCCGGTGCGGCCCGCCGACCGCTCCCGCGCCGATTCGCTTCCCGGCTCCCGACGGAATCCCGGCCGACAAGTGTCGAGTGCTACGCGCGTTTCGGGACAGTTTTGACATTAATAATTAGAATACCGGGCTGTAGCCGCCGAAGTGCGATCCCGGACCGAGATCCAGCAAAACAACGCCAGAGGAGGTTTTAACGCTCGGAACAGCCCAACTGGAATACTACTAACGGTGATCGTGTTAGCATCCCCCGACGAGACGACGAGTGTATCGAGACGCCTTCAATCGTCGATTGAATCCCGTTCGGAGTCCAGAACCTTCACAGGGCGCGGAGGTGCTATTTACAACAAATTCTGTATTCTATGAAGGGATGACCTGACGGTCGCCGACGAGCGACCGCTCCCGGAGCTCCCCCAGTACAGACAGCGGTTGTCGTCGGTGTCGCCGGCGCGCTGGACCGCCTGTTGCTCTGAGCGACGCGCCGATTAGTGTGGCCGACGAGACTGGACGGCGGGCAGTGGCCCCGATGCCAAAGCTTAGTAGGTGGTGGGGATATCCCACTGTATGGCCGATTCGTTTCGAACGGGCGCGAGCGTTCCCCGGGAGGAGTTCGACTTCGTCCACAGGCCGGCGACGGACCAGTCGTTCGAGAACGCGCTGGCGAAGGCCCGCGCGGGCGAACGGCTGGGGGTCGCCGACGGCGTCGAACTCCTGACGACCGGGACTGACGTCGACGGGATCGACCCGGGGCGGAAGGAACTGGTCCTCGAGGCCGCAAACCGCCGCCGGGCCGAGGTCGTCGGCGACGAGGTCACGTTCGTCGCCAATCTCAACAACAACGTCACGACGGCCTGCAACACCGGCTGCCTGTTCTGTAACTTCAAGGATCGCTCCGAGCAGTTCCGGGAGTCCTACCAGGGCGACCACGGGGGGTTCACGAAGACGCCCGCGGAGTCCCGCGAGATCGCACTGGAGGCCGTCGAGCGGGGCATCTACGAGGTCTGTTCCGTCTCCGGGCTCCATCCGGCGTTCGCGCTGGACGCCGAGCACCGCGAGATCCTCGAAGCGAGCGACCGGGGCGACCTGAACTACCGGCCGCCCGGGGAGTACGAGGAAGACCCCGCGACCTACTGCGAGCAGATCGCGGCGATGAGCGTCGAGGGCGTCCACGTCCACTCGATGACCCCCGAAGAGGCCTACCACGCCCGCCGGGGGACCGACTGGAACTACGAGGTAGTCTACGGCCGGTTGGAGGACGCGGGTCTCGACTCGGTGCCGGGGACGGCCGCCGAAATCCTCGTCGACGAGGTGCGCGAGGTCATCTGTCCGGGGAAGATCGACACGGGGGAGTGGGTCGAGGCGATGGAGGCCGCGGCCGCGGTGGGGTTGGACACGACGGCGACGATCATGTACGGCCACGTCGAGAACGAGGCCCACCGCGTGCACCACCTCGACGTCGTCCGGGAGTTGCAGGACCGGACCGGCAACATCACCGAGTTCGTCCCGCTCTCCTTTGTCCACCACGACACGCCCCTCCACGAGCGGGGGATGGTCGAGGCGGGCGCGACGACCCACGAGGACGAACTCATGATCGCGGTCTCGCGGCTCTACCTCGACAACGTCGACCACATCCAGTCGTCGTGGGTCAAGTACGGCGACACCCAGGGGCTGAAGATGCTCACCTGCGGCGCGGACGACTTCATGGGCACGATCCTCTCGGAGGAGATCACCAAGCGCGCCGGCGGCGACTACGGCGAGTACCGGTCGTTCCAGGAGTACGTCGACATGATCGCCGCCATCGGGCGGACGCCCGTCGAGCGCTCGACCGACTACGAAAAACGCCGCGTGATCGATCCCGACGACCGGCCGCACGGTCCCGAACTCGGACCGAAGGCCGACGGGACGCCCCTGGTCTAGTCGTCGAGCACGGCGCGGTACCGCTGGCCGGCCGCGTCGTCGGCCCCGATCCGTTCCCGCACCCGCGCGGACACCCACTCGCGCTCGCGGTCGTCCGCCAGGAACCGTTCGTACACCGGCAGCCGCTCGGTCAGCGGAACGCCCGCGTGGTCGGCGATGTCCTCTAGCTGGCGGAGCGCCGGCCACTCGTAGTCGGGGTTGATGTAGTCGTCCGTGACTGGCGAGACGCCGCCCAGGTCGTCGACGCCGCAGTCGATCACCTCGCGGGCGGGCGCGAGGTTCGGCGGCACCTGCACCGACACGTCCGCGGGCAGGCAGTACCGGGCCATCGCTACCGCCCGCCGGAGCGTTCCGACGTCCGGGGTCCCGCCGCGCCACCGTTCGTTCTCGACGACCGGCTGGACCAGCACCTCCTGGACGTGGCCGTACCGCTCGTGCATGGCCCGGATGGCCAGCAGGCTCTCCGCGCGGTCCCGCCAGTCCTCGCCGATGCCGACGAGGATGCCCGTCGTGAACGGCACGCCCAGTTCCCCCGCGTTCCGGATCGTGTTGAGCCGCTGGCCCGGGTTCTTCGCCCGCGGGCCCCCGTGGGCGGCCACGTCGGCGGTGGTTTCGAGCATCACCCCCATGCTGGCGTTGACATCGGCCACCGCGGCCATCTGCTCGCGGGTCTGGTCGCCCGGGTTCGAGTGGGGCAACAGCCCCTCGTCGAGCGCGATCTCGCAGGCCTCGCGGAGATAGGAGTGGATCGAGTCGTGCCCCCACTCCGCGAGTTGCTCGTGGATCTCGGTGTATCGGTCGTCGGGGTCGTCGCCGAACGTGAACAGCGCCTCCGTACAGCCCGCGTCGGCACCCATCCGGACCGTCTCGCGGATCTGCTCGGGCGTCTGGAGGCTGGCCTGCCCGGGAGGGTCGAAGTAGGTACAGTACGTGCAGGTGTACCGGCAGGCCGTCGTCAGCGGGACGAAGACGTTCCGGCAGAAGGATAGCTCCTCGGGGGCCGTCACGTCCGCGGGGCCGACCGAGAGCAGGTCCTCGATCTCCGTCTCCGGGATCGGGATGTCGATCCCGTACTCCGCCGCGCCGGGAATCTCGGTCATTGGCGTGGCGTTCCCGTGCGAGCGTCTTAAACGTAGCGCGGCACGCCCCCGCGGCCGCCTCAGTGGAAGGTGACGCCGACGTGGGACATGTCGTCGTTGTGCATGGCGATGTTGATGAGCAGCGGCGTGATCCCCTCGACCTCGTGGGCGTTCGACAGCGGACCGGCGTCGACCGGCCGGAGACCGGGGATCGCGCGGGTGAGGTCCCGCACCGTCTCCTTGGCGTCCTCGTCTTTCTCTCCGCCGAGCACGAGGATGTCGGCGTCCAGATCCTCGTCTAGGTCCGCAAGCCGGTTGGCCGAGATGTTGTGGAACGCGCCGACGACGCTGACCCGGTCGGGGGCGGCCTCGGCGACGTACTCTGTGACGCTGTCGGCGTTCGGCGGCGGGTTGTAGTGGAAGCCGTCCTCGTCTCTGGTCATGCCGACGGCCGGACTGACGAGGATCGCGTCCTCGGCCAGCGCCTCCGCGATCCCCTCGACGGTGTCGGCGGCGTACTGTGGCGGCACCGAGAGGACGACCAGGTCGGCCCCCTTCGCGGCGGCCTCGTTCGGGAGGCCCGCCACCTCGCGGTCGAGACCCCTGTCGGCCAGTTCGGCCTCGTACTCCGCGGCCTTGTCGGCGGCCTTCTCGGCCTTCCGGGAGCCGACGACGATCTCGTGGTCGGTCTCGCGTGCCCACCGCAATGCCAGTCCTTCACCGATGTCGCCAGTACCGCCCAGAAGTGCGACTCGCATGGGTGTAGGTGGCGACCCGCGGCGCATAAACGTTGATGATCGCGGCGTCCGGCGGCCGCCGGGCGGGCCGGAGCCAACATTTAAGCTGATCTGACACAGAGGTAGCACAATGCTCGATTACGTCGACCTCGAACGCGATCTGTCCAGCGAGGAGCGGATGGTGCGGGACACGGCCCGGGAGTTCGTCGAGGAGAACGTCGCGCCCGACATCGCCGACCACTGGATCGAGGGGACGTTCCCGACGGAACTGATCCCCGAGATGGGGGAACTCGGGTTCTACGCGCCGAACCTGGACGGCTACGGCCTGCCGGGGCTGAGCGAGACCGCCTACGGTCTCCTGATGCAGGAACTGGAGGCCTGTGACTCGGGGTTGCGCTCGATGGCCAGCGTCCAGGGGGCGCTCGTGATGTACCCCATCTACGAGTACGGGAGCGAGGCCCAGAAGGACGAGTGGCTGCCGAAGCTTGCCGACGGCGAGGCGGTCGGCTGTTTCGGGCTGACCGAGCCACAGCACGGGTCGAACCCGACGGCGATGGAGACGACCGCCGAAGCCGACGACGAGGGGTACGTCCTCAGCGGCTCCAAGACCTGGATCACGAACTCGCCGATCGCGGACGTGGCCGTCGTCTGGGCGCGGGAAACGTCCGACCCGGACCGGCCGGTTCGGGGGTTCCTCGTCGAGACCGACCGCGAGGGCGTCAGCACGAACGAGATCGACGAGAAGCTCTCGCTGCGGGCGTCGATCACCGGCGAGATCGGCCTCAGCAACGTCCACGTGCCAGAGGAGAACGTCCTGCCAGGGGTCGAGGGCATGAAGGGGCCGCTGTCGTGTCTCACCCAGGCCAGGTACGGCATCGCGTGGGGCGCGGTCGGCGCGGCGCGGGACTGCTTCCGGACCGCCCTCGAGTACGCCAAGGAGCGCGACCAGTTCGGCGGCCCAGTCGCGCGGTTCCAGCTCCAGCAGGAGAAACTCGCCGAGATGGCCACCCGGATCACGACGAGCCAGTTGCTGGCCCACCGGCTGGCCGATCTGAAGGAACGCGGCGACCTCCGGCCCGAGCAGGTCTCGATGGCCAAGCGCAACAACGTCCGGATGGCCCGCGACCAGTCCCGGATCGCCCGCGAAATCCTCGGCGGGAACGGCATCACCGCCGACTACTCCCCGATGCGCCACATGGCCAACTTCGAGACCGTCTACACCTACGAGGGAACCCACGACATCCATACACTCATCATCGGGAACGATCTCACTGGTATCCCCGCCTTCGAGTAGTCTTCTCTCTCGGTTCGCGGGGATCCAGTGAGCAACTGGTATCCCCGCCTTCGGGTAGTCTTCTCTCTCGGTTCGCGGGGATCCAGTGAGCAACTGGTATCCCCGCCTTCGAGTAGTCTCTCTCGGTTCGCGGGGATCCAGTGAGCAACTGGTATCCCCGCCTTCGAGTAGTCTTCTCTCTCGGTTTGCGGGGATCCAGTGAAAACCGATCATGCCTTCGGGTAGACTCGAAGCCCCGAGACAATCGATTCCGTCTGATGAAACGCATGCCCCGACCACTTCCCACACGTAACCCGCACAGCCCGCCGAAAAAAGGACGAAAACCGCCTCTCGGCCGGCAAACACCTGGACGAGATCGGAAACTATCCGTTCCGTCAGATGGAACACTCAGGTTTCGCTGGTCGCATTCCGTGGAACGCGATGACGAAAACTGGCGAGGAGAACATCGGAGGCCGCTGAAACGCCGAATTCGGGGCGGGAGATGATTCGTCGCCAGCCGGCTCGTCCCGCGTGGCGGAACGCTTATTGTGCGGGAACGGAAACCCGGGACATGGCAGGGAACAACGGCGGCGGGGCAGTCAAATCGGACGAGACCCTGCTGGCGATCGTCGACGGCCTGGTCGCGCTCGACGGGGCGACGATCACGGAACTCAAAGAGCACGTCGGCGTCTCGAAAAGCACCGTCCACCGTCACCTGACGACGCTCGAACGCCACCAGTACGTCGTCAAGGAGGGAGACACCTACCACGTGGGGTTGCGGTTTCTGGACCTCGGGGGGTACGCGCGCGACCGGAAGGCCGCGCACAAGATCGTCGAACCGAAGGTGGGCGAACTGGCCGAGGAGACCGGACAGATCTGCCAGTTCATCGTCGAAGAACACAGTCTCGGCGTGTTTCTCTACCGGGAGTGGGCCGGCGACACCGTCCGGACGGGAGCGCGGGTCGGCACCCGGTCTCACCTCCACCAGACGGCCGCCGGGAAAGCGATCCTCTCGCAACTGCCGCCCGCTCGCGTCGACGAGATCGTCGACCGGTGGGGCTTGCCCGGCGAGACTGAACACACCATCACCGAGCGGGACGAACTGGCGGCGGAACTAGAGACGATCCGCGACCGCGGCTATTCCGTCGACAAGGACGAGCACACGGAGGGGCTCTGGGCCGTCGGTGCCCCCGTCAACGGCCCGGACGGGGGAGTACTGGGAGGTCTCAGCGTCGCCGGGCCGACCCACCGCATGAAAGGGAAATTCGAGGAAGAGATCCCCGGGATACTGCTCCGGATCGCCAACGAGTGCCAGCTCGACGTGGCCTACTCCCGGCGGCTCTAAGGACTCGCACGGAAATCACGTCTCCCGACCCCCTTACAAACATAGGCCAGTAATACCGAACAGCGGCGCCAGAGCGGTTCTTGCGGGGTTCAAACATATGTCGTTGGACTCAGCAGAATCGGATCTCCGTGAAAAGGCCGGAACGACCGAGATACCAAATGTAGTGCTTCAATATTCTTTGATTTAAATAATATAGTTATAATTTGCCGAAAGATTACCCGATTTAATGACTGGTGTGTTTTGCTTTTCAACTATTTTCTTCAGTCGCTGCCGAGGAGTCGGGGATTGACGGTCGGAAGGGAGCGAGCGTTTGGCGGGAGGTTTTAAGAAGTTTCGTGGAATAACGGACTGCGATGGACTACGCCAACCGACAGCCGATCGTGCAGGAACGGAGTGGCCAGTGGGACGTCGTCGTGATCGGCGGCGGCGTCACGGGGTGTGGGATCGCCCGGGAACTGGCCCGGGATCACGACGTGCTCGTCCTGGAGAAAGGGGAGATAGCGAGCAACGCCTCGGGACTGTCGATGGGGCTGATATCGGCCTCGCAGTTCTACCACGACGTACCCGACGCGGCCCACCACTCGACGCGGTTTTTCCGGTCGTTCGACGGCACCGAAGGGTTCGAGTTCACGCCGCGCGACCGGGTGGGGCTAATCCACCCGGGACTGGAGGTACAGTTCCGCGAACGGGCGGCGAAACTGGCGTCGTACGGCTTCCCGACGTCGTTTCTGAGCGCCGACCGGGTCCGCGACGAGTACCCGCAGTTCGACGTCTCGGGGTTCGCCGGCGCTATCGAGTACCGGAGTCACGGCTGGGTGAAACCTTACAACTACGCCCACGCGCTGAAGGCGGTCGCGGAGGACCGCGGGGCGGAGTTCCGGACCGGCGCGCGGGTGACCGACCTCCACGTCGAGGACGGCCGCGTGACGGGCGTGGAGACGGAGAACTATCCCGTCGAGGCCGGCCAGGTCGTGCTCGCGGGTGGCTGGCAGACCGGGAAACTGGTCGACGTCGACGTGCCGGTCCAGCCGTTCCGGTACGAACTTGCCGTCCTCGACCCGGGATGGCACGTCGGCGATGGGTTCCCGATGGGTCACGTCGAGCGGGGGCTGACGTTCCGGCCAATGCGGAATGGCAACCTCCTGGTCGACGACTCGGCGGCGGGGTTCGAGGACGAGCCGGAGGAGACGACGACGGGCGCGCCCACATCTGAGAGTTTCCGCACGTGCATCGCCGACGAACTCCCGGAGATCCTGCCGGCGTTCGAGGGGGCGGAACTGCTCCACCACTGGGCCGGTACCGTCGGGATCACGCCCGACGTGCGGCCCATCGTGGACCGTCCCGCGTCCGGCCCCGACGGCCTGGTGCTCGCGCTGGCGGGCGGTGCCGGCATCCTCGGCAACCCGGTCATCTCGACGGCCGCCAGGGCGCGGCTGACCGGGGAGGACGCCCCGTTCCCGCTGGACGGGTTCGCGTTGGACCGGTTCGACTCCGTCTCGCCCGACTTCGGACTCGAAGCGCTCCCGGTCTACTTCCGGGAGTAGATGGCCCCGATCGTCGTGGTCGGCGGCGGGATCGTCGGCGCGAGCGTCGCCTTCCACCTCCGGAACGCCGACCGGGACGTGATCCTCTACGAGAGAGACACCCCCGGCGCGGGGACCACCGGCGACTCGATCGCGCAGTTCGTGACCCACCAGGAGGACCCCGATCCGACGGAGTACCGCCTGCGCGAGCGGGCCTGGGAGTGGTACAGCGAGCACGCCGCTGCCGGGCGGTTTTCCTTCGAGCAGATCGGCACGCTCCACGCGGCCGGGTCGCCGGAGACGATGACCCACGTCGAGGACCTGGTCGCGCGCCACCGCGAACTCGGCGTCGACGTGGAACTCCGTTCGGCGGCCGACCTGGCCGAGTTCGGCATCGCGCCGTCGGCGGTCGAAGGGGGCGCGTACTTCCCGAGGGACGGCTACCTCGACCCCGCCGAAATCGTCCAGTACTTCCTCGGCGAGGCCGCCGACGCGGGCGTCGGGATCGAAACCGGCGTCGCGGTCACCGACGTCCTGACGGAGGGCGGCGCGGTCGCGGGCGTGGAGACGAGCGACGGGACCGTCGAGGCGAGCGCCGTCGTCAACGCCGCGGGGCCGTGGTCGGGGCGGATCGACGACATGGTCGGGGTGTCGCTGCCGATCAGGCACACCTACGGCCCGATTCTCGTCCTCCGGGCCGACCACGAGGTCCGGATGCCACTGACCTTCTTCGACGAGGGGTACTACCTCCGGGAGGAGGGCCGCGACCAGGTGTTCGCCGGCCGGTTCGCGGTCGACTACGGGAACGCCCACGACCTCGACCCGGATCGCGTCCACCGGATCGACCAGGAGTTCCACCTCGGCGTCGGGGACCTGCTGGCGACGACGGTGCCGAACCTGGCCGACGCGGACGTGACAGGCGAATGGGTAGGTCTCCGGACGGTGACGCCCGACGGCCATCCCATCGTCGGACCGACGGGGCTGGACGGGTACTACGTCGCCTGCGGCATGAGCGGCTACGGCATCGTCCGTGCGCCGGTCGTCGGCGAGGTGCTGGCGGACCTCGTGACGGACGCGACGGACGGGACGGGCGGCGAGTTCCGCGACCACGTGTCGCCGGACAGGTTCGGGTGAGAGCTACGGCCAGATGCCGCCCTGTTCCGCGGCCTCCGCGACCCGCTGGATGGCGACGACGTAGGCGGCCATCCTGAAGTTCGGGAGGTCCCGGTTTTCGTGGGCGGCCAAGAGGTTGTCGAAGGCGGTCGTGATCACCCGTTCGAGTTCGTCGTTGACCCGCTCTTCGGTCCAGGCGAATCGCTGGCGGTTCTGGACCCACTCGAAGTACGAGACGGTGACGCCCCCGGCGTTGGCCAGCACGTCGGGGAACACCGCCACGTCGCGGTCGGTGAGCACGTCGTCCGCGTCGGGGGTCAGCGGGCCGTTGGCCGCCTCGACGATGATGTCGGCCCCCACGTCGGGCGCGAGGTCGCCGTCGATTGCGTTCTCCAGGGCCGCCGGGACCAGGAGGTCGACGTCGAGCGTGAGCAGTTCCTCGTTGGTCAACTCCTCCCGTGCGCCGGCGAACCCCGCGAGGCTCCCGGTCTCGTTCTTGTGGGCCTTGGCCGCGCGGGCGTCGAGACCGTCCGGGTCGTAGACCGCGCCGCTGGAGTCGCTGACCGCCACGACGTTCGCCCCCAGGTCGTCGATGAGTTTCGCCGCCACGGACCCGGCGTTGCCGTACCCCTGGACCGCGACCGTCGCCGACTCGATTTCCTTCCCGAGGTAGTCGAACGCCTCCCGGGCGGTGAGCATCACCGACCGGCCCGTCGCCTCGACCCGGCCCGCCGACCCGCCGCTGTCGGGGGCCTTGCCGGTGACGACCCCCGGCGCGGTGGTGTTCTCTAAGGTCTCGTAGGTGTCCTTGATCCAGTTCATCTCCCGCTGGCCGGTGTTGACGTCCGGCGCGGGGATGTCCGTGTCCGGGCCGATCACCGGCCGGAGTTCCGCGGCGTACGAACGGGTGATCCGTTCGAGTTCCGCCGTCGAGTACTCGCGCGGGTCGAGTACGATACCGCCTTTGCCGCCGCCGTAGGGGATGTCGACGACCGCGCACTTGTAGACCATCCACCCCGAGAGCGCCTTGACCTCGTCTCTGGTGACGCCGGGGTGGTAGCGGATGCCCCCCTTGTACGGGCCACGGTCGCCGTTGAACTGCGACCGGAACGCCTCGAACAGTTCGATCGATCCGTCGTCCATCTCCACCGACAGGGTCGTCTCCAGGACTCGCTCGGGGTGTTTCAGCCGTTCGATGACGTCCGCAGGAACGTCCAGGTAGGCGGCCGCATCGTCGACCTGTTCCTGCAGACTCTCGAACGGGTTCACGTCGTCCGACATGGACGAGACAAGACCCACGCGAGTGATAAAACTGCGGTCGGCAGGGGCGGCAAACACGGCCGCGGGCTCATACTGGTGGCTGTAAGTACGTGAAAACTCGAATTGAGAATCCAGGCGGAAAGGGTCTGTATCCGCAGATAGCGGAGACTGTTGAGTAAGAGAATTACAGCCACCAGTATCAGAACCGGTCGGCCGCTTTCGCGCGCTCTTTGATCCGTTCGGCCTGCCGGATCAGCGGGGCGTCGATCATCTCCCCGTCCACGCTGAACACCCCGCGATCCTCGGTTCGGGCCTCCTCGCGGGCCGCCAGCACGTTCCTGGCCCACGCGACGTCGTCCTCGTCGGGCGTGAACGCATCGTTGATCGGGTCGACCTGCGCGGGGTGGATCGCCATCTTGCCGTCGTAGCCCAGTTCGACCGCGAACCGCGCGTCGTCGGCGAGTCCCCCGGTGTCCTCGTAGTCGGCGTAGATGGTGTCGAGGGCGTCCACGCCCGCCGCCGTCGCCGCCAGGACGACGTGCTCGCGGGCGTAGAGGACCTCGGTACCCTCCGCCGTCCGGGTCGCGCCCACGTCGGCGGCCAGGTCCTCCGCGCCGAACGCGACCGCCGTGGTGGGGTCCGCGGCGGCGATCTCCTCGGCGTGGAGGACGCCGGCCGCGCTCTCGACGAGCGCGACCACCGGGAGGTCGGCACCGCGTTCGGCCAGCAATCGGTCGAGCGTGCGCACGTCGTCGGCCGACGCGACCTTGGGGAGCATCACGGCGTCCAGCGGCGCGGTGGCAGCGGGGATGGCCGCCAGGTCGTCGGCGGCGATGCCCGCGGGGTTCACCCGGACCCAGACCTCGCAGTCGGGGTCGAGGTCGTCCAGGACCGCCGTGACGGTGGACCGTGCCTCGTCTTTCCGTCCGGGCGCGACGGCGTCTTCGAGGTCGAAGACGGCCACGTCGGCTCCGCTCTCGGGGGCTTTCCGCATCAGTTCGGGCCGGTCGCCCGGCGAGAAGAGGACGCTCCGTCTGGCCATACCGGCACTGTTCCCGCCAGCCCCTTGAGGATGTGGTCCCGATAGTGAGCTATAAATCACCTCGTTCCCAATCGCGCGCAGATGGACTGGGTCACGCCGGGCACCTGGCGGTACGCGGGGCTGGCCCTCGCGGGGGCACTCGTCGCACTCGCGTTCTCGCCGGCCGCGAGCGTCGTCCTGGCGGCGACGGCGGGGTTCGTGGTGCTTTTCCACCGCGACCCGGACCGCGACCCGCCGGGATCGGGCGTCCTCGCGCCGGCCGACGGCAGGGTGACGGTCGTCCGCCGTGAGCGCGACGAGAACGGCGAGGACGGCCGGCTCAGGGTCGGCATCTTCATGGGAGTGTCGAACGTCCACGTCAACCGCGCCCCGATGGGCGGACGAGTCCGGGAGGTGACACACTCGTCCGGCGGCCACTGGCCGGCCTTCACCAAGGAATCGGACCGGAACGAGCGCGTGACCGTCGACTGCGGCGAATTCTCGGTCGTCCTGATCGCGGGCGCGTTCGCCCGCCGCATCCACCCGTACGTCGCCGCCGGCGCCCGACTCGCGCGCGGCCAGCGGATCGGCCACATCTCATTCGGTTCCCGGGCGGACGTCGTCCTGCCGGCGTCGGTCTCCCACGACGACCTCGCCGTCGCGGAGGGCGACCGCGTCCGGGCCGGCGAGACCGAGATAGCGACCCTGCCGGGATCGGGGTAACCCCGACGTTTTTCCACCCGACGGTCCACGCTGGAGCCATGGCGGGCAAGTACTACGGGGAGTTCACGATCGGGGAGACGATCGAGCACGACAAGCGCCGGACGATAAGCGAGAGCGACAACCAGCGTTTCTGCGACATGACGATGAACCAGCAACCCCTCCACCTCGACGCCGAGTTCGCCGCCGACACGCAGTTCGGCGAGCGCCTCGTCAACGGCCTCTACACGATGAGTCTCGCGGTCGGGCTCACGATCCCCGACACGACCGACGATACCATCGTGGCAAACCTCTCCTACGACGGCGTCGAACACCCCCGGCCGGTGTTCCACGGCGACACGATCCGCGCACAGTCGACCGTGACCGACAAGCGAGAAACGAGCGACGGCGAGCGGGGCGTCGTCACGATGCACGTCGAGGTCTTCAACCAGGACGACGAACTCGTCTGCGAGTTCGACCGGACCGTCCTCTCGCTGAAACGCCCGGACTGATACTGGTGGCTGTAATTCTTTTGCTCACCAGTCTCTGCTATCTGCGGATACAGACCCTTTTCGCCTGGATTCTCAATTCGAGTTTTCACGTACTTACAGCCACCAGTATGACGGCGAATCGGACGCGTGATGGCCACCCCCGTCACTTCCTCCGGGGCTTCCCTGTCGCTTCAGGGGGGAGTGCGTCGGTCAGACGACGAACCACACGAGCACCGCGTTGACGCCGACGGCCACGGACGAGGGGAGGATGAGACCCAGTGGAATGACGGAGCCGTACCGGCGGGGCACAGCGAACCAGCAGCAGGCGGCGAGACAGAGCGCGAACACCTTCAGTCCGGCCAGCCCGGCGATGCCGGCCTGCGCCAGAGCCCACCGCGCTACCGGGTTCCGCTCCGCGAGTCCGTGCGCAAGGCCGACTGCGGTCAACGCGAGATCTGCGGTCATCACCACGGCGACCCCGACCCAGAGCTCCCGCTGTGCCCGCTGCGTGAAATCCAGCATCGCGGTCCCGGCACTCGCGGCGAGCGAGCGAGTTCGCGCGAGGGCGAGCGCCGGGAGTTGCCTGTCCGAGAGCGACATGGACACCGGGAGGGGGGTGGTCGGAAACCGACTCCCCGAACCCGGTCGGGGCTACCCCGAGACGGATCATTGTTAGACGGGAATTAGACGGCCCGGGTGCGACAGTAGTCACTGGAAAACGGGCTAGCCCGCGAGGAGGACGGTAACGTTTATCGCCGCCGCGCCGGTCCAGGGCAGAGAGAGACCGAGCGGCACCACCCACCCGCGCCGGTCGGACAGACCGAGCCTGACGCCCAGCGCGACCGCCACCGCCCACACCTTCAGCCCGACGAGCGACGCGAATCCAAACCGGTCTACGAGCAGGGCGACCAGCGGATTCCCCTCGGTCAGTCCCCGCTGGAGGCCGTACCCCGTCAGCACCGCGTCGGCGACCAGCGAGACGCCCACGGCCACCCAGACCGCGGCCTCGAACCTGCCGACCGGCGACCGGAGCCGCAGGCGTTCGATCGCGCGTTTCCACGACTGCCGTACGTCGACGCGTCCGTCGTTATCCCGAGCTGACATGACTCCCACCCTTCCCACGGGGTGCCGGGGACCCGGCCGCCAACCGTGCCGGCTGGCGGCCGGACCGGCGTTGGCCCGACGTTGCGCCCAGGCCTTCAAATAACTACTGCCGACCCCGGGACCCGACAGCGCATCGGGAGATGCGAGACCGGCGGAGCGGCTCCCCGGTCGGCCGCTAGATCCGCAGGTGGGCGGGCGGGTCGTACCCCTCGAGTTGCTGGAGGAGCTCGAGCCGGTCCTCCTCGATCCAGATCTCCGCGATCTCGCCGTTCTCGATCCGGTACATCGCGATCCCGGACCACGTGACGTCTTTGCCGGTCGGGTCGATGCCGAGGTACTCGCCGTCGTGCGTGCCGCTGACGGTGTACCGGACGGTGACGAGGTCGTCCTCGGCACAGATCGCCTCGGTACTGCCGGTGTACCCCGAGAAAGTGTCCTGGTTCCTGTCCACGAATTCGACGAACTCGTCGAACCCCTCTACCTCCCTCGTCGCACCGTGTTCGACCACGTCGTCCGCGAGGACCGCCGACAGCGCGTCGCGGTCGAAGTCGTTGAACGCGTCCAGATACCGCCTGACCATTTCCTTGTTTTCCTGAATTGACATCGTCGTCCCTCGAAGTAGCGCCCCGGGGCCCCCGGAGTTCCCAGCGGGAGCGCTGTCGGAACTGTCCACTTCCTCGGTGTTAACAGTTCGCAAGACGGCAGGGGTGGCGGCCGCGACAGTGCCGGCGAGGCCGCTGGCTGGAGCGCCGGGGCGAGAAACGACCGCACGTCGACCGGAGCGTTTTTTTGCGGCCGACGACACTTCCCCGGTATGGTAAACGAGACGGTGTCCTTCGGGATGTCGGCGCTTCTGACCGTGCTGGGGCTGGCGGTCCTCCTGTACGGCGTCTCGCTGAACAACGGGCAGACACTCAACGCCCCCATCGTCGTCGGGGGGCTGTTCGTCCTGCTGGCCACCGGGGTGCTCTCGGCCGCCGTCCGGAACCTCGAAGGCGGGCACGGCGCGGAATGAATCGCGGCCGTGCGCCGCTGTCGGCACGGTCGCCGGCGGCGGGTTCGGGCCGGTGACACAGGTCGCCCTTTGTTTCTCCGGAAAGCCCTTTGAGCCCCCGGCGGGACTGCCCCCATGGTCTCCCGCAGGCGCGCACTCGAGTTAGCCATCGGCAGCCTGGCCGCGGCGGCCGGCTGTCTCGGCGATCCGGGCGGAAACCAGTCGACGACCGCCGGAACGACGGCCTCACCGGCGGACGAAAACGCAACTCCCGCCGTCAGAACGCCGGGCGACGTGCCCGAGTGGACGCCCGACTGGCGGCTGTCGTTCGACGGCCGGGTCTTGGGACTCGACACCGCCGGCGACGACCTGCTGGCGACGCTGAGCGGCGGCGGGAGTGCGGCGGTCGCGGCCGTCGATCCCGCGACCGAGTCAGTCCGCTGGCGCACCTGGTACGAGGGAGAACCCGTGGCCGGGTCTCACGCGGACGCCCGCCCGCTGGCCCGCGGCAAGTGGGGCCTGACGGTCGCCGAGGACGCCGTCTACCTCGTGGCCGGGCGGGCCGACGAGCGCGAGTGGACCGCCGTCCGCGCGCTCGGCCGCGACGGTGACCCGCACTGGTCGTTCCGGCGCGAGCGGGAACTGGGGGTCGCCGGCACGGTCGACGGACGGGTCGTCGTGACGGCCCTGGAGTTCTTCCCGGCGAAAGGCGAGACGCCGGTCAGCCACGAGACGCCCGCGTCGCCGCTCTCGACGGTCGTGTACGGCCTCGACGCCGACGACGGGACCGTCGACTGGTCCCGGGAGTTCATCGGCGTCGCGGACGTGGCCGTCGCCGGCGGCGTCTACGTCGCCACGAACGACCGGCTCGTGGGACTCGATCCCGACGGGAGCGACCGGTTCGAGTACGAAAGCGGGCCGGGCGAGCGCGTCGCCGCGACCGGCGACCGGGTGTTCTACCTCTCGGGCGGCGACGACAGGGCGATCCACGGCCTCGCGCCCGGCGGCGAGCGGGCGTGGCGGCACAGCCTCCCGGTCGAGGAACTGTTGCTGGACGGGTCGCAACTCTACGCCGGCGGCGACGCCGTCGCGGCCGTCGAGGCCGACGGGGCCGTCGCCTGGCGCGGGAACGAGGTGGGCCAGTGGCTCCTGCTCGATCCGGACCGCGACACGCTCTACGCCCGGTCGGGGGCGATGGCCGACGCCACGACCGCCTACGGAGCGGGTGGCGGGCGGCGGTTTACCTTCGCGCCCCCGGCGAACGACGCCTGGCCGGCGGCGGCGACGGCCAACGCGCTGGTCGCCCCCGCCATCACGGGCGGGAACGCCGACGAACCGTTCCTCACCGTGTACGCCGTGGACGCCGACGGACGGGCGAGTGCGGCCCTCGGACGCGATACCGTCTTCGACGCCGTCGGACGCGAAGAGAAGGTCTACCTCGCCGACGGGCGGTCGAACCTGCTGGCGCTGACGCCCTAGACAGTGTTCTGGAGGATGCCGCCGTCGACGGCGAGGGTCTCGCCGGTGACGTTCGGGGCCGTCGCCAGGTAGACGGCGGCCTGCCCCATGTCCTCGACCGTCTGGTCGCGGCCGAGGGGGATGACCCGCTCGACAGTCTCCTCGTAAGACTCCTCCTTGTGGGGTTCCATCTGGTCGGACCACATCTTCGAGTAGACGATGCCCGGACACAGCGCGTTGACCGTCACGTCGTCGGGCGCGAGTTCCCGTGAGAGCGCCCTGGTGAACCCGACGATGGCGTGTTTCGACGCGCCGTAGTGGCTGTGGTCGGGCGCGGCGGTCAGCCCCGATATCGACGAGACGTTGACGATGGTCCCGCTGGCCCTGACGAGGTGCGGGAGCGCGGCCTTCGTGACGAGGAACGTCCCCTTGGCGTTGACGTCCATGACCCTGTCCCACTCCTCCTCGGTCAACTCCCTGATCGGTGCCACCGTCACGATGCCCGCGTTGTTCACGAGCACGTCGAAGCCGCCGAACTCGGCGACCGTCTCGTCTATCATCGACTGGACGCTATCCGCGTCCTCGACGTCTACCTGTATCTCGTAGGCCCGCTGGCCCAGCTCTTCGATCCGGCCGGCCACGTCCTGGTCGTTGTGGACGCCCAGGACGACATCGCTGCCGGCTTCGGCCAGTGCTACCGCGATGCCGGCACCGATGTCGCCGCCGGCACCGGTAACGATCGAAACGCTCCCGTCGAGGGAATTACCTGACGACATGGCAGGTACGCGAGACGGCTATATTGATAAAGCTATCCCAGTCATCGGTACACGCGCTGGCGACGCCGCCGGTCGAGTGCTCGCGCCGCTGTACCCACGAACTCCGTGACGGGGAGCGCATTCGCGTCGAGATTCGGACGAAGTGAACAGTGCCACAGGGCGTGACGGCCGGGCGATTCCGCGGTCAGATGATCGTCCCGTGTTTCTTGTCGGGGCGGTCCTTCTCGACGGTCTCGTAGAAGGCGAACCGTTCGACGAGTTCCGCCCTGAGCGTGCTCGGCGGGACGATCTCGTCGATGACGACGTCGCTGGCCATCCGGTGGACGTCGATGTCGCGGCGGTACTTCTCGCGGAGTTCCCGCTCGCGCTCGGCCCGTTCGTCCTCGTCCTCGATGGCGTCGAGTTTGTTCGCGTAGACGGCGTTGATCGCCGCCTCCGGCCCCATGATGGCGATCTCCCCGCTCGGGAGTGCGATCGTGCTCTCCGGGTCGTAGGCCGGCCCGCTCATCGCGTAGATGCCCGCCCCGTAGGCCTTCCGGACGATCACGCACTGTTTCGGGACCGTGGCGTGGGAGGTCGCGTAGATCATCTTCTTGCCCTGTTCGAGGATGCCCTCCTTCTCGACCTGCGATCCGGCCATGAAGCCGGGCGTGTCACAGAGGTACAACAGCGGGACGTTGAACGCGTCGCAGGTCCAGACGAACTGCGCGGCCTTCTCGGCTGCGTCGGGGAAGATGGCCCCGGCGCGGTGGCTCGGCTGGTTGGCGACGATCCCCACGGGACGGCCGTCGAGGCGCGCGAACGCCGTCAGGATCTCCGGGCCGAACTCCGGGCGAAGTTCGAGGACGGACCCGGCGTCGACCACCCGCTCGATCAGGTCGTGGATGTCGTAGCCCCTGTTCGGTTCCCGTGGGATCACGCCGTCGATGCCCTCGGGCGACTTCGCGGGCGCGCACCCGTCCGTCCGCGGGGGCCGCTCGTCGCTGTTGGCCGGGAGGTAGGAGAACAGTTGCGCGACCAGTTCCCGGGCGTGTTCCTCGTCTTCCGCGATCAGGTCGGCGCTCCCCGAGTGGCGGGTGTGTACCTCGGGACCGCCCAGTTCCTGGAGGTCGATTTGCTCGCCGGTGACCATCTCGACCATCCGCGGGCTGGCGATCGCCATCGCGCTCATGTCCTCGACCATCACCGTGAAATCCGCGAAGACTGGCGTGTACGCCGCCCCCGCGATACAGGGGCCGTAGAGGACGCAAATCTGCGGGACGCGGCCGGACAGGAGCGAGTGGTTGTAGTAGTACTTCCCGATGCCCTCCCGGTTGGCGAAGAAGCCGGACTGCTGGTCGATCCGCCCGCCCGAGGAGTCCATCAGGTACACCACCGGCCGTCCGGTCTTGAGCGCACGCTGTTGCATGCGGAGGAACTTCTCGACGCCCCGTCCGGCCATCGACCCCGCCTTGACGGTGAAGTCGTTGGCCATGAAGTGGACGTTCCGCCCCTCGAACTCCGCGGCCCCCGTGATCAGGCCGTCGGCCGGCAGCCGGTCGTCGGCGTCGAAGGCCGCGAACTTCCCGTCCTCGAACGACAGGTCCCCGAACCACAACTCGAGGCGGTCCCGCACGAACAGCTTCCCCTGGTCGTCGAGGCGCTCCCGGTACTTCTCCGGGCCACCCTGCAGGATGTCCTCGATCTCGGCCCTGAGTTTTTCCTCCCGCTCGGTCGGCCCGAGATCGTCGGCCTCCGACCCCGACCCCGACTGCCCCTCGTCCCCGGTCGACCCCGTGACCGCCGGTTCGTCGGCGTCCCCGACGTAGACCTCGAAGTCCCCGTCGACGTGCCGGGCGATCGCGGAGGCGATCGCGGAGACCTCCGCGTCCGTCGCGTCCGGCGCGATCGTGATTTCCATACCCCACGTTACCGCAGGCCCGGCAAAACAATTTTCCGGCGTCGGGGACCCGCCACCGTTTTTACCCCAAAGGTCGTGCTACCGCGCATGATGTCACCGATACGGGAGGACCAGTGGCTGCGCGAGTTCGCCAGCGCAATCGCGGGGTTCCTGATCATCCTGTTCGTGGCGGGGTTCCTGCTGGTCGCGTTCGGGGACGCCCTGTTCTGATAGTGATTGTTGCGACTCTTCACCGCCGAGGAGTCACAATTCGTGGGCTCCAGCCCGCGAACCAACCGTTCACGTGACGAGGCCGCGAAAATAATCGCAACAATCACTGTGAGTCAGCCGAGGGCCCGTTCGAGCCGGTCGATCAGAACGGTGTTCCCCACGTGGAGCGGGACGCGCTGGTGGAGTTCCGTCGCCTCGACCGACAGCAACGACTGGTTCCCGTCGGACGAGCCCCCGCCGGCCGACTCAACGACGTACGCGATAGGGTTGCCCTCGAACTGGAGCCGGAGCTTCCCGTCCGGGTTCGACTCCAGGGCGGGGTAGGCGAAGATGCCGCCGTAGGTGAGCACCTGGTTCACGTCCGCGATCATCGCGCCGCCGTACCGGAGCTTGAGTTCCTGCTCGATCCCGCGGACGAACCGCTCGAAGTCCTCGGGCCAGTCCGGCACCCGCCCGCCGAAGCCGTACACCGTCGGCTCGTCGGGCAGGGCGACGTCCTCCGCGACCGCGATCCGCTTGCCGTCGTCGAGGGCGTACTCGGTGACCGTCCCCTCGACGGCGGTCACCATGTTCGTGATCGGCCCGTAGAGGACGAACCCCGACGCGACCAGGTGTTCGCCGGCCGCGGGCAGCGGCTCCTCGTAGATGCCGACGATGGTGCCCATGGCGTTGTTGGACTTGAGGTTCGAGGAGCCGTCGAGCGGATCGACCGCGACGTGGTAGCCGTCGCCGTAGGCGTCGCCGGTCACGGTCTCGCGTTCCTCGCTGGCGTAGGAGGCGACGCCTTCGATGGCCAGCAGGCGCTCCTCGAACAGCTGGTCGGCGTGGATGTCGGCGGCGAGCTTCCGTTCCCCGCTGGGGTTCTCTTTTTCCTGGTACTCGCGGCGGCCGACCAGCCCCGCGCGGACCTCCGGCGCGGTGGCCGCGACCGTCTCGAAGATGGCTTCGACGACCTCAGTCATCGGCCTCGGCCAGCGCCGCGTCGACCGACGCCCCCTCGAAGATCACCTGTTCGAGGGCGTCGAGGATGCGGGTCGGGTTCTCGCGCTGCCAGACGTTCCGGCCGACCGCCAGACCGTTGCCGCCGGCGTCCATGACCGCCTTCACGCTCTCTAGGAACTCCCGGTCGGTCGTCTTCGAACCGCCGCTCATGACCACCTTCGTCGGCCCGGCCATCCGGACGGTCGTCTCCATAGCCTCCTTCGAACCGGGGTATTTGACCTTGGCGACGTCGGCCCCCAGTTCCAGCGCCTCGCGGGCGGCGTAGGCGATGGTGCCGGGCTTGGTGTCGTTCTTGAGGCCCTGGCCCCGCGGGTACGACCACATGACCACCGGCAGGTCGTACTCGCGGGCGGTCTCGTGGGCGTCGCGGAACTCCTCGGCCATCTCGATCTCGTTGTTCGACCCGCCGTAGAGCGTGAAGCCGATGGCGTCGGCACCCAGTTCCGCGGCGTAGTCGACCGACCAGTTGACCGCGCTGTCGGGTTCGCCCATCCAGAGGTTCGACGTGCCGTTCAGCTTCGCCAGCAGCGTCACGTCGTCGGCGTATGAAGGGTAGTAGGCCTCGGCGACGCCCTTCTGGACCGCGATGGACGTGACCGCCGGGTGGGTCGCCGTCTCGAAGATGCGCTCCGGGTCGGCGCTCTCCGGGACCGCCTCGAAGTCCACCGGCCCGTGTTCCAGGCCGTGATCGTACGCGAGGATGAGGACGTTCCCGTCACGGACGAGTGGCGTGTCGTCGATAGGAATCATCTCGGGTGAGCCTGGACGGACGACGACCAATAGTGTTCCGGAGACGGTTCTTTGCTCGGCTGCGAGTAAAGGTTTCGACGGCAGGCTTACCCGCACTGCCCCCGATGGTCGGGTATGCGCGGACGCGACGACATAGAGACCATCGGCGTCGTGGGCGCGGGGACGATGGGCAGCGGCATCGCGCAGGTGGCGGCCACTGCGGGGTTCGACGTCCTGATGCGCGACGTGGAGCGGCGGTTCGTCGACGCGGGGTTCGGCCGGATCGACGACAGCCTCGACCGCCAGGTCGAACGGGACACTCTCGACCGCGCGGCGGGGGACGCGGCCCGCGAGCGGATCGAGGGGACGACCGACCTCGGGAGCCTGGCGGACGCCGACTTCGTGATCGAGGCCGTCGTGGAGGACGTCGAGGTCAAACGCGAGGTGTTCGCGGACCTCGACGACCTCGTCGCGGAGGGGGTGGTGCTGGCGACGAACACCAGCACACTCTCGATTACGACCATCGCGGCCGCGACCGACCGGCCAGAACTGGTCGTGGGTCTGCACTTCATGAACCCGGTCCCCGTCATGGAGGGCGTCGAGGTCGTCGTCGGCGAGAAGACGGCCGCCGAGGTGACCGTCCTCGCACATTCGCTGGCGGAGACGCTCGGCAAGACCACCTGGGAGGCCGACGACAAGCCCGGGTTCGTCACCAACCGCATCCTGATGCCATGGATCAATGAGGGAATCAGGGCCGTCGACGAGGGCGTGGCGGCGAAGGAGGACATCGACCGCGGGATGAAACTCGGCACGAACGTCCCGATGGGACCGCTCGAACTGGCCGACCACATCGGGCTGGACGTCTGCCTGCACGCCTCCGAGACGCTCCACGAGGAACTGGGCGACCGGTACAAGCCGGCCTACCTGCTCAAACGGAAGGTCGAGGCGGGCGACCTCGGGAAGAAGACGGGGCGGGGCTTCTACGAGTACGGCGGCGAGTAGCGTGTAGGCCCGCCTTTGGAGCCGATAACCGAGAACTACTTTTCCGGGCCCGACCCGTACGGAGCGCATGGTTCGCATCAACTGGACTGCCGTCGTGATCGGCTTTCTGGTCGGACTCGTCATCAGCCTCGTCGGGCTCGCGCTGCCGGTGATCGGCCAGATCGGTGGCGGTCTCGTCGGGGGGTTCGTCGCCGGCTATCTCGCCGGCGGCGGCCTCGGCCGGGGCGCGTGGCACGGGCTGCTCGCGGGCGGGCTCGGCGGCTTCCTGCTGGCGGTGTTCGCGTGGGTCGGGGCCTCGCTGCTCGGCCTCGCAATAAACGAGTCGGTCGCCGGCCTGCTCGGCGGGGCCGGGCTGTTCCTGGTCGTCGCCTTCCTCGGGCTCTTGCTCGCGCTCGACAGCGCGCTGGCCGGTGCCATCGGCGGCGCGATCCGGAGCTGAGGGGACCGCGCCCGGCTCCGCCCGGCGGGACAACAGTGATAGCCCGGCCAACCCAACGGGCAGTATGGACTTCAGCCTCACCCAGGAACAGCGCCAGATCCGGGAGATGGTCGCGGAGTTCGTCGACGAGGAGGTCGTCCCCCGGGCGGCCGAGATCGACGCGACGGACGAGTTCCCCCGCGACCTGGTCGACCAGCTGGCCGACCTGGGCCTGCTCGGCGCACCCTTCCCGGAGGAGTACGGCGGGGCCGACCTCGACTACCACAGCTACGCGATGGCCCTGGAGGAGCTTTCCCGCGGCAGCGGCGGCCTCGGGACTGTCGTCGCCGCCCACGTCTCGCTGGCGGCCAACATGGTCTGCGAGTTCGGCGACGACCGTCAGCGAGAGCGGTTCCTGACGCCGCTGGCGGAGGGACGGGACATCGGCGCGTTCGCGCTCTCCGAACCCGGCGCGGGCAGCGACGTGCCCGCGATGGAGACCCGCGCCGAGCGCGACGGCGACGAGTACGTGATCGACGGCACCAAGCTCTGGATCTCGAACGGGTCGGTCGCGGACACGGTGATTCTGTTCGCCAGGACGGACCCGGACCCGGACCCGGACGCCGACGGCGGGAGCATCTCCTCGTTCGTCGTCCGGCCCGTCGAGGACGAGGGGTTCGTCGTCGAGGGGACCGAGGACAAACTCGGCGACAAGGGATGTCCGACGGCGGAGTTGCGGTTCGACGGGATGCGGGTCCCCGCCGACCGGCGGCTGGGCGAGGAAGGGCGGGGGTTCGTCCAGGCGCTGAAGACGCTCAACGGCGGCCGGATCACCATCGCCGCCAGGGGCGTCGGCATCGCGCAGGCCGCCCTCGACGCCGCCGTCGAGTACGCCGGCGAGCGCGAGCAGTTCGGCCAGCCGATCGGCGAGTTCCAGGCCATCAAGCACAAACTCGCCGACATGGACACGAAGGTCAGCGCCGCCCGGCTGTTGATGCACCGCGCGGCCGACCTGAAAATACGCGACGAGAACTACGTCAAGGAAGCCGCCCAGGCCAAACTCTACGCCTCCGAAGTCTCACGGAAGGTCGCCAACGAGGGCATCCAGATCCACGGCGGCTACGGCTACGTGAAGGACTTTCCGGTCGAACGGTTCTACCGGGACGCCAAGCTCAACGAGATCTACGAGGGCACCAGCGAGATTCTCCGGAACACCATCGGCGACCGGGTGCTCGACTAGCCGCCGACGGTCGCCTCCTGGATCAGGAACGTCTCGTCACCCTCGGCCGCGTAGAACTCGAAGGTGGCCGTCTCGTCGGGACACAGCGCGGTGTCGTTGCCGCCGCCGTCGTAGACGACGAACCACGACTCGGCGATCTCGTCGGCGTCGATGCCGTGGCTCCGGACGCCGAGTTCGGGGGGTACCTCCCAGTCCGGCAGCCCGTAGACGTGCGTCTCGACGATCGTCCGGAACGTCGAGGCCGCGACGTATGCTCCGTCGTCGTGGAGGACGGCGAAGTTCTTGAGCTGGCCGTTGTCGGTCTCGCCGCGCCGCAGGCGGATCTGCTGTGGTTCGAAGTGCCTGACGACCTGATCGACGACCCGCGACGGCGCGTCGACGTTGAACAGCGTCAGTACCTCCCGGCTGCCGTCGACGGCGCGTCGCATCTCCCGGAAGTCCATCCGCGGATCCTCCGGACGCCAGCTACAAAACTGGCATCTCCAGTTGTCGGTTCTGATACTGCCGGGCCGGCGCGACCGGAAGCTACGACAGGGACCGGTTCCAATCCCCGGTGATGACCGAGACGACGCTGACCGAAAACGGGATCGAGGCCCGCTACTTCGAGACCGACACCGAGCGGGTCCTCGCGTTCGAACGCGACGGACAGCGGGCCGCCATCGCACAGAACCGCGAGGGGTACGCGATGCTAAAAGTCCGGCCCGGTCCGGAGGGCGACGAACTCGAACGCTACTACGGGTTCGACATGGCGCTGGACCACGCGGCCGAACTGCTCGGGGTGCGCCAGAACAACCTGCCGGTCCCGGGTCCGGCGGCCGACATGGGAATGTAACCTCATAGTAATTGTTGTGAGTCATTCCGGTATCGACCGCACGAGGTCGTATGGTCGAACCGGTAAATAGTCACAACAATCACTATTAGATGTCCCCGGTCACGACGTCGACGAACTCCTCGGGGTGTTCGACGTGGGGCAACAGCAGCGATTCGTCGAAGACGACCAGCCGGGCGTCGGCACGCTCGGCGAGGTCACGACCCGCCGAGAGCGGCGTGATGTCGGCCTCGCGCCCCCAGACGAGCGTGACCGGTTCGTCGATGTCGGCCAGCACGTCGCCGAGGTCCACGTCCAGGTCGAGAAAGCCGCTGACGAAGGAGGCGGGCGCGAACCGCGCCCCAGGCTGGTGGGCCGTTCGCCACTCGTAGTCGACGACCTCGTCGGTGATGTTGGCCGGGTCGTAGTAGCCGTGGTCGGCGTTGAACGTCCGGATCGAGTACTTGCTCGCCAGCGCGTTGAAAAGCGCCCGTCCCACGAGCGGCGACCGGAACAGCGACCGGAGCCAGACGCGCCGCCCGCCGGGCATCGTGGTCGCGGTCGGACAGACCAGCACCAGCCGCGCGAAGTCGACCTCGCCGGCGGCGACGGCCGCGTAGGCCCCCGAGAGCGAGGAGCCGACGCAGACGGCGTCCTCGACGACGTCCGCCGCGAAGTCGGACACGAAAGTGGTGTACAGCGACCCCGAGTACAGCAGTGGCGGCCGGTCGGAGAGGCCGAAGCCCGGCAGGTCGGGCGCGACGACGTGGTGGGTCTCGGCGAGGCGGTCGAAGACGGCCCGGAACTCGTTGCTCGACGCGGCCGCGTTGACCCCGTGGATCAACAGGAGGTCCGGGTCGTCCGGGTCGCCCGCCTCGGTGTACGAGACGTCGAATCCGCGCCACCGGTAGGTGTGCTGGTCGCCCGGCAACGGTGGGTCAAGGTCGCCAGCCCGCGCCGAGAGCAGGCGGTTCGACAGCGCTGCCCCACCGATCAAACCGGCGGCAGCACCGACCACGTTTCGCAGCTTCATACCCGAACGAAGGTGCTACGGCCGTTTATAGGTGGTGTCGAACACGGAGTCGCTGCCCGGCCGGGTTACTGCTCGTCCGTCCCGTTCTCGGTCGTCGAGTCGTCGGACCCGTTCCCGGTCCTCGACTCGCCCGTCCCGGTCTCCGTCGCCCGCTGGCGCTCGACGCACTCGCTGATCGGCGCGATCAGTTCGTCCGCCACTGCGTAGGGGTCGGTTTCGCGGGCCCCGACCGCCTCGACGTAGCTCGACAGGCCCCCGCGGGCGTCGAGTTCGTCCGCCAGCAGGTCGCGCAGGTCCTCCCGGAGCAGCGTCCGGATTTCCTCGGCGTACCGGGTTCGCTCGATCTCCGCGAGGCGGCCCGACCCTTCGAGGTACGCGCGGTGGTCGGCGAGTGCGTCGAGCAGTTCCGGGACGCCCTCGCCGGTCTCGGCGACCGTCTCGACGACCGGCGGCCGCCACGCCGGGGTCTCGTCCGCGGTCCCATCCTGGTCGGGGTCGGGGTCGACCGCCGCGCCGTGGCCGTGGTGGCCGCCGGCCCCCGCGTCGCGCCGGAGTTCGAGCATCTCCCGGAGTTCCTGGACCGTCCGGTCCGAGCCGGGGAGGTCGGCCTTGTTGACGACGAAGACGTCCCCGATTTCGAGGATGCCGGCCTTGAGCATCTGGACGTCGTCGCCGCTGCCCGGCGGGACGAGCACCGCGACCGTGTCGGCGGTCTTGACCACGTCGACCTCGTTCTGTCCGGCCCCGACGGTTTCGACGATCACCTTGTCCTTCCCGAACGCGTCGAGGGCCTTCACGGCGTCCGTCGTGGCCGTCGAGAGCCCGCCGAGCGACCCCCGCGCGCTCATCGACCGGAAGAACACGTCCATGTCGCCGGCGTTCCCGGCCATCCGGATGCGGTCGCCGAGTACGGCCCCGCCGGTGTACGGCGACGACGGGTCGATGGCGATGACGCCGACCGTGAGGCCGTCCTCGCGGTAGGCGACCGCGAGTTTGTCCACGAGCGTCGACTTGCCGGCCCCGGGACTGCCGGTGACGCCGATCACCTCCGCGTTGCCCGTGTGGCGGTGTAACTCCGAGACCAGGTCCCGGTAGCCCGGCGCGCGGTTCTCGATGGTGGTGATCGTCCGGGCGAGCGCCCGGTGGTCGCCGGCCAGCAACCGCTCGACGAGGTCGTCGGTCACGGCCGACCACCCGCGACGGGATCGGGCCTCCCCGCGATCATCGTTCGGGCGCGTGGTCGCGGACGTACTCGATGATCGTCTCCGTCTTCGTCCCGGGGCCGAACACCTCCGCCACGCCGGCGTCTTTCAGCGTGTCGGCGTCGTCGTCGGGGATGATCCCGCCCACGAGCACGAGCGTGTCCGCCAGGGCACCGTACTCATCCAGTCCGGCCGTGACCTTGGGGACGAGCGTGTTGTGCGCGCCCGAGAGAATCGAGATGGCCAGCACGTCCACGTCCTCCTGGACGGTCGCCTGCACGATCTCCGCCGGCGACTTGTGGAGGCCCGAGTAGATCACTTCGAAGCCGGCGTCGCGGAACGCCCGCGCGATGACGTGGGCACCCCGGTCGTGGCCGTCCAGCCCGACTTTGGCGACCAGACAGCGGATCGTCCGCCCCTCGGAGTCCATGGTGGCAGTTCCCCTGCCAGGGTGTTAAGGGCTTCCCGGCCGGCACGAATCCGAAGACAAATGCCGACAGAGTCCGGACTGGCGGGCATGGCGACCGCAGACGCGACCCGGCCGGTGAGGGACCACCCGGTGGCGATCACGGCAGTCCTCTCGGTCGCGGGGTACGCGCTCGTCGGCGGAGCGTTCGCGGGCGTGCTCCCGCTGTTCCCGGACCTGTCGCGGGCGACCGTCCTGCTGTTCGGCGACCTGATCGCCGCGGTCAACACGGCCGCGCTCGCGGCCCTGCTCGCCGGCGTGTGGTTCATCCGGCGCGGCCGGGTCCGGAAACACCGCACGGCGATGCTGACCGCCTTCGCGCTCATCCTGGTGTTTCTGGTGTTGTACCTCTGGAAGGTCGGCGGCGGCTTCGAGAAGTCGTTCGTCGGCCCCCCTGCGGTGAAGTCAGTCTACCTCGGGATGCTCGCGGTCCACATCTTCCTGTCGGTGGTCGCGGTACCCGTCGTTCTCTACGCCGTCCTGCTCGGGCTGACCCACACGCCAGCGGAACTCGAAGGGACCGCCCACGCCCGCGTCGGCCGGATCGCGGCCGCTGCCTGGACGCTGAGCCTCTCGCTCGGCATCGTCACCTACCTGCTATTGAACCACGTCTACACCTGGGAACCGCGGCACGCGCTCCTGTTGCTGGCAGTCCCGGTCCGGACTCTCCGGAGCCACTGGCGGTAGCGCGAGTCGCCCGGTCGGAGCGGCCCGCGTCCGCTGTGTGGCGGCGTCACACGCCACCCCGACGGTTATTGTCCGCGGGTGGCTACCGGGTGGTATGGGAGACGAACACGAACAACGCGCCGCTGGCGGGGACGGGGACGGAGAGCCCGGCGCGACTGGCGTCCGCCGGTGCGATTACTGCCGGTTGCCCTGCCCTGGCGAGCCGATTACCGTCGACTACCAGGGAATCACCTACGGGTTCTGCTCGGACGCCTGCCACGACGCGCTCGAAGAGAGCGACCGGGTGTTCACCTCCTACCACGGCTTCCGCCGGCTCGACCCGATGGTGACCGCGCTGAATGCGGGTCTCCCGCAGGGCGTGCCGCGGAACTCGTTCGTCCTGCTCCGCGATCTGGCGGGCACCCGCTCGGAGGCGCTCCAGGCCGAACTCGCCTGGCGGGCGCTCCAGCGGGGCGAACCCGTCGTCTACGTCTCATTTCTCGAACCGCCGGTGTCGGTGATCCAGGGGTTCGTCTCGATGGAGTGGAACGTCCTCCCCGCCCTCGAATCCGGCCAGCTCCACCTGCTCGACTGTTTCACCTACCGCATGGCCGACCGCCAGCGGATGTTCGACCGCATGGACGACTGGAACCGCCACCTGGCCGCGGTCGCAGAGGAGGCCACGACGACGGTCCGGGACCCGACGGCGACCGAGCAGATACAGAGCCAGCTCGACGACTGCCTGGAGGCTCTCGGAATGAACGACACGGGCGTGGTCGTGATAGACTCGCTGACGGAACTGGGCACCCTCGTCCAGCCGGTCCGGGCGTACAACTTCGTCAAGGACGTCCGCGCCGACGTCTCGAAGGGACGGTTCGTGCCCGTCTTCGCCGGCGCGACCGTCACCGGTAACGGGGAGGGCGAGTCGTTCCCGCACGACCTCGGGTACATGGTCGACGGGGTCGTCGACATGCGGCTGAACGGCGACCACCCGGGCGGCGGCCTGATCAAGCAGATGCGGATCAGGAAGATGAACGGCGTCCTTACCTACGCGCGCTGGCACGCCTACGAGTACACCAGCGGCCAGGGGAGCGTCGTCTTCGATCCGGCCGAGCAGATGGCGGCAGCCGACGGCGAAGCCGACGCCGGATCGGAAGGGAGCGACGGCGCGAGCGATCTGGAAGGGTAAACAAAAGTATTCAAAATCACCTCCACTGTTATATGTTCCGTATTCTCGACGATAAAAACAGAAATTTCGGGTTTTCAAGGCAGAATAGAGCGTTTTTGCTCCGAAACTGCGCGAGATCCGAATACCGCAAACTGTCACGGTGATGGATGGCGATAAGACGATCGTTCGCGGACGACGGATCGGCGAGCGGCGATAACATTTGATTACTTCTGTATTTGGCGGCCGATCGGAGCGAGGGTTTACACGCATATGTCCGTAAGTGTCGTCGGGCCGTTCGTTCGCCGTCGCGCCCGCCGTGGAGTACGCGACCGGCGAGTCCGCGGACGATCCGCGGGAGTAATCACCTCCGAACGGCCACGTAATCCAGGATTACCGGGGGTGACTCATAGTGATTGTTGCGATTATTTTCGCAACCACGTCACGTGAACGGTTGGTTCGCGGGCTGAAGCCCACGAACTGTGACTTCTCGGCGGTAAAGAGTCGCAACAATCAGTATCACGCGTCGGCCGGCCGGAGGAACAGCCGGAAGGTCAGTTCCTCCCCGGTCCCCGAGACGACGTCCGAGTCGACCTTCTCGAAGTGGCGACCGAGACCGGCGGCCGTCGCCTCCCCGCGGTCACAGAGCCGGTCCGCGATGCGCTGGACGTGCCCCGCGTCCGTCCCGGGGGCGACGAGCGCGACGCGCCCGGATTCCCGTGTTTCCGCGAGTCGTTTTCGGACGGTCGCCGCGACGTCGCGGAACTCGTCGGCCGGGTCGACAGCGACCCGGACGTAGGTCTCGGACCTGAACCGGACCGTCCCGTCGCGGTCTGCGGACCCCTGCGATTGCCCGGAAATCCGGTCCTGGACTTCCGCGTAGAGCACGCCCGCCTGGCCCGCCGCCGCCTTCGCCCACTCCTCCCTGTCGGCGTCTGGAGCACAGCGGACGCTGTAGGCGGTGCCGCCGTGCCAGGCCAACAGTCCATAGGCGACAAGCAGATCGAGCACGTGCTCGTGAGGGCGGTCGGCGGCAGGGTCGCGCGACCGGCCGGCGCGCCTGGCGCGGAGCGTCCCCGCGTCGAAGCGGTCGGTCCCGAAGGCGTCCCAGGCGTCGAGATACACGGCGACACAGGTCTCCAGTCCCGGCAGTGCGAGGCTGCGGGTCATGTCCGGGTCGTACGACGAACCGCCCCGTAAGCGTTCGGCCCCAATACTTCGCTCCCGGATGCTTCGGCAGACTCCTTCGCCCGGGGTCCGCTGTGACGGCCCTATTGGTCAGGCCTGCTGGGAGTTTAGCTTGCTTTCACCTTCGGCGTTGAATCGACCGCCGTCCCGTCAACGACTATCGATTAAGTATACAAACGAGAACGTGATCATTGTTATCTCGTCGCATGCCAGAGACAGTTTTCGACGTCGACGTCGACGCGCCGCCGGAGGAACAGCCCTCGCCGATCGTCAACAGGTGGCACCCCGACGTCCCCCCGGCCGCGACGATCGAACCGGGAGAGAAGTGCCGCATCGAGTGTCTCGACTGGACGGGCAACCAGGTCGTCAACGACGACAGCGCCAACGACATCCGGGACATGCGGCTCGATCCGAACCACCACCTCAGCGGCCCGTTCCGCGTCGAGGGTGCCGAACCCGGCGACCTGCTGGTCGTCGACATCCTGGACCTCGGCCCGTTCCCCGACAACGAGTGGGGGTTCACCGGCATCTTCGAACTCGACAACGGTGGCGGGTTCCTCACCGACCACTTCCCGAACGCCAGGAAGGCAATCTGGGACTTCGACGGGGTGTACACACACTCCCGGCACGTCCCGGACGTACGGTTCGCCGGGCTGTCACACCCCGGGATTCTCGGGACGGCCCCGTCTCACGACCTCTTGGAGGAGTGGAACGAGCGCGAGCAGGCGCTGATCGAGCGCGGCCCGGAGGCCGAGACCGCCGTCAACCACGAGACGAGAGAGGACCAGCCGCCGCTGGCCCTGCCGCCGGAACCCAACGAGGTGCTGCTGGGGGACATGGCCGACGACGAGGTCGAAGAGGCCGCGGAGAAGGCCGCCCGGACGATCCCGCCCCGGGAGAACGCCGGCAACTGTGACATCAAGAACCTCAGCCGCGGATCGCGGGTGTACCTGCCCGTCTTCGTCGAGGGAGCCAACTTCATCACCGGCGACCTCCACTTCTCGCAGGGCGACGGGGAGATCACGTTCTGCGGGGCCATCGAGATGGCCGGGTTCGTCGACCTGAAAGTCGACCTGATCAAAAACGGGATGGAGAAACTGGACACCGACCACGCCATCTTCAAGCCGGGGAACGTCGAACCGCAGTTCTCCGAGTACGTCGTCTTCGAGGGCTACTCGGTCGACGAGGACGGCACCCAGCACTACAAGAACTCGACCGTCGGGATGCGCCGGGCCTGCCTGGACGCCATCGACTACCTCAAGCAGTTCGGCTACACCGGGGAACAGGCATACATCATCCTCAGCACCGTGCCCGTCGAGAGCCGGATCGCCGGCATCGTCGACCTCCCGAACACCTGCGTCACCGTCTCGGTGCCGAAGGAAGTCTTCGAGTTCGACATCGATCCGGACGAACTGAACGGCCACTCCAGCGACGACCGCGGCGAGGCCGCAAACCCCTCCTGAGCGCACGTCCCCGTCCTTTCTTCCTCCGCTTTCCCGTCGCTAGTGACCGATAGCCCACGGATAGCCGCCGGTGCCGTGATCGTGGTCGTGCCCGCCGGCGTGCCCGTGGTCGTGGCCCGCGTGGTTGTGACCGGTCTCGTCCTCGCCGAGGTCGCCGGCAGCGATCACGTCGTCGATGCCCACCAGCAGGCACGCGGCTTCCTGGGCGGCCGTGAGCGCGCGCCGCTTGACCGCCGCCGGTTCGAGGATGCCGGCGGCGGCCAGGTCGGCCGGCCCGCCCGCTCGCGCGTCGAAGCCTGCGGTGTGTTCCCCCTCGTGGTGGCGGGCGCGGAGCGCGGAGATCACGTCGATCGGGTCGGCGCCGGCGGTGCTCGCCAGCGTCCGGGGGATCGCCTCCAGCGCGTCCGCGACGGCGCGGATTGCCAGTTGTTCGCGGCCGCTGTGGTCCGCCGCGTAGGCCCGGAGTTCGCGGGCCAGCGCCACCTCGGTCGCGCCGCCGCCGGCGACGACCCCGCCGCCCCCGAACACGGGCTCGATCACGTCGAGACAGTCCTCGAAGACGCGTTCGAGTTCGTCCACGACGTGCGGCGGGCCGCCCCTCAGCACGACCGAATGTGGGTCGGAGTCGACGCACTCGCTGACGACCAGGTGGTCGGTGCCGCCGACGGACCGGTGCTCGATCAGCCCCGCGCGGCCCGTCGCCCCGGCGTCGAGTTCGTCCACCTGCCGGACGGGTGCCCCGCCTGTAGCCCGCGCGAGGTTGTTCAGCTCGTCCTGGCGGGTCCGTTCGACCGCGCGGATCCCCTGCTCGGCCAACCGGAGCCGGAGGCGGTCGTCGACGGACTTCTGGCAGAAGACGACGTCTACGCCCAGCGAGTCGAACCGGTCGACGGTCTTCCGGACGTGGCGCTTTTCGCGGTCGACGAACGACTGGAGCGCGTCGTGACCGGAGACGGAAGCGGTCGACACCGCGTCCGGTTCCGGGACCGTCAGCTGGTCGTCCACGAGCGCGAGCGTCGGCTCCTCGATCCTTGCCGGGAGCCGCGGGTCGGGCGTGACCGGCGTCGTCGAGGAACTGTCCAGGTCGACGACCAGCCCCGAGACCAGTTCCGACGCCGCCAGTTCGCCGCCCGGGACGGGCTTGCGGATCAGGTCCTCGCGTGCGACCGCCGAACCCCGGGCCACGGCACGGCTCGCATCGACGGCCAGGGACGCGATCAGGTCCCGCGAGCGGGCGTCCCACCTGCCGGTGATCGCGGTTCGTGCCACGGTTTCGAGGAGTTCCCTGTCGTCCCCCGCGTCGACCGCGAGATCGTCGAGGTGATCGACGGCGCGGCGGATGGCGAACCTGTAGCCGCGCGCGACGCGGTTGGGGTGGACGCCGTCGTCGAACAGCCCCTCGGCCGCCCCGAGGAGTTCTCCCGCGAGGACGACGGCCGTCGTGGTCCCGTCGCCCGGACCGCTCCCCTGCGCGTCGGCGACTTCCACGACGAGTTTCGCCGCCGGGTGCTCGACTTCGATCCTGTCGAGGATGCTCGCGCCGTCGTTCGTGACCACGATCTCGCCGTCCCGGAGCAACATCTTGTCCATCCCCTTCGGTCCGAGCGTCGTCCTGACCAGCGCCGCCACCGACCGGCCGGCGGAGACCGTGTTCTCGCGGGCGTCGCGTCCCTGCAGGCGGTCGGTCCCGGCGGCGAGAGCCGTCTCTGTGAGACCCCGTGTCGTTCGGGCCATGCCCCGTACGTTCTCCGGCGCGGGGCAAAAGCGTGCCCTCTCTGCAGGCGGACAGGTCGCCAGACGGGAACGTCTCGCCGCCGGCGGGAGCGACCATCCCAATGTACTCCGGTGCAGGCGTAAAATTAGCCGTGGAATTTTTACCATTCGATAGTGAGGGTTAAAGCGGTCCGCGTGGAACAATGGGACTTGCCGCCGGGAACGGCGGTGTGCGAACCTACAATCATGAGCTTGTACACTGTTCTGGGCATGGGACTCGTGTTCGTCGGGGCGGTCCTCGTGGTCAACGGCCTGTGGCTGCTCGGCAAAGGAGAGGACAGGGATACGGCGATCCTGAACTTCTTCACGGGGGCGATCACGTTCCTGATTGCGATGTGGTGGGCCTTCGGCGGGTCGGCGTCGGAAGGGACGGCGTTCAACGCCGCGGGGACCCTGCTGTTCTCGTTCACGTACCTGTGGGTCGGCGCGAACGCCTACCGCGGCGCGAGCGACCAGCGCTCGCTGGGCTGGTACTGCATCCTCGTGACGATCATCGCCATCCCGACCGGGTGGCTCGTCTGGCAACTGGGCGATTTCGGGCTGGCCGCCCTGTGGTGGATCTGGGCGATCCTGTGGGCGACCTTCTGGATTCTGCTCGCGCTCGAGCGGAGCGAGTACACGAAGCCGATCGCCTGGTACACGGTCGCGGTCGGCGCCCTCACCGGGGCGGCCGGCTACCTGATGGCCGCCGGGATGTGGCCGTGGGCCGCCTGATTCCGCTCAGGCAGGCACGACGAGCCACGCCAGCCCGATGGCGGCCAGCGCCCCGAGGAGATTCGCGGCGGCGTACGCCGCCGCCCGGACGCGGTCGCCGGTCTCCCACAGCCGGACCGTGTCGAACGAGAACGACGAGAAGGTGGTGAACGACCCGCAGGCACCCGTCCCGACGAACAACAGCGCGTCCGGGCCCGGGCCGGCGAACGTCGCCGCGCCGAGCACGAAACTCCCGATCACGTTCACCGCGAGCGTGCCGAGGGGAAACCCCTCGACGTCGACGAACCCGGCGACGAGGTGCCGGAGGACGGCCCCGAGCGTGCCGCCCGCGCCGACCAGGTACGCCGGATCGATCGCCGCCATCTCACTCGCCCCCCGCGAGTAGTCCGGCCCCGAATCGCCCGAGGAGCACGCCCAGGAAGCCGAACGCGTAGCTCCCGACGACGTTCAGGACCCCCAGAAGCGGCGTGGCCTGGATCGTCTGGAGGGCGAAGGTGCTGTAGGTGGTAAACGACGAGAGAAAGCCGGTCCCGAAAACCACCCGGGACCGCTCGGCCAGCAGGTCAGTCTCCATCGCCTCGTAGAGGAGAAAGCCGAGCGCGACGCTGCCGGTCGCGTTGGCCACGAGGGTTCCACCCAGTCCGGGCACGAACAGGCCGACGAAATAGCGGAGGTTCGCGCCGGCGAACCCGCCGACGCCGATCAGCAACAGCGTCTCCAGGCGGACGAGCGGATGGTCGTCGGTCACGGCCACCACCGCCCGACCCGTCCGGTACATCCGGCTTCTTGCATGATCGGGCACTCGACGGTCCCGGTCTTAACGCCACTGGTGTCGAAAACGGTGACCCCTGATCAGTCGCCCAGGGGTTCGTCGGTCACCGCGACGTTCCCGCGGTCGGTGCCAGCGCCGTCTAGCGCCGCCGGCGAGACGTCGAACTCGAAGACCGCCTTCGGTACCGCGAGGGTCGAACAGGCGCTCGGAACGTCGACGACGCCGCTCTGGCGACCCTCGACGGGCACGGTCCCGAGCAGCATGTACGCCTGCTCGCCGGTGTATCCGAACTGCTTGAGGTAGTCGATGGCGTCGAGCGCGGCCCTGCGGTAGGCGACGTGCGAGTCGATGTAGTGCTGTTCGCCGTCCTCGGTGACGGAGTACCCCTCGAAGACCACGTAGTCGGAGAAGTCCGGGCCGCGGTGGCCGGGTTCGAACACCGGGTGATCGACGCCGAACTTCTCGACCCCGTCTTTCACCACGTCGAGTTCGATGTCGAGGTAGCCGGCCATCTCGATGGCCCCGCAGAACGTGATCTCCCCGTCGCCCTGCGAGAAGTGGATGTCGCCCATCGAAAGCTTCCCGCCCTCGACGTAGACCGGGAAGTAGACCGTCGTGCCGAGCGACAGGTCCTTGATGTCGCAGTTGCCGCCGTTCTCCCGGGGCGGGACCGTTCGAGCGCCCTTCTCCGCGGCCTGTTCGGCCTCGTCGCCGGACATGTCGCCCATGACCGCACCGTCGGTCGTGGGCGCGTTGGCGACCGGCGGGATCTCCTGTTTGGTCGGGTGGTTCTGGATGCTCCCCGGGTCGGACTCGTGTCTGTCGATCAGGTCCTGCTCGCGCTCGTTCCACTCCTCTAGGAGGTCGTGGGACGGGGCCGTCCCGACCAGCCCTGGGTGGATCTTCCCCTCGAAGCGCACGTCGGGGATGTGCCTGGAGGTACACTTGGTCCCGTGGAGGTCCCAGATGGCCTTCGCGGCGTCCGGGTAGTGGTCGGTGAGGAACCCGCCGCCGTTCTGCTGGGAGAAGATGCCGGTAAAGCCGTACTCCCACCGCTGATTGAGCACGCCGATGTCCAGGATGTCCATCACGAGGAGGTCGCCGGGTTCGGCCCCGTTGACTTCGATGGGGCCGCTCAGATAGTGGACCTGATTGAGGTTTACGTCGCGGACATCGTTGGCGTCGTCGTCGTTCTTGATCTGTCCGCCCGTCCAGTCGAGACACTCGACCCGCAACGAATCCCCGGGATCGACGCTGACCGTCGCCGGAACGTCGGGGTGCCACCGGTTGTGTACTGGTACTGGTTGTTCCGTCGGATCGCTCTCGGTGTCGACCGAGATTTTCGTTTCGGGCATCGCCCCTGTAATGGGACCACGCGGAATTTATTATAATTAATGGTTAGAAATACTGACTGACGGACTTCGACGCGTCGCGCACCGGTGGCAGGCCGCCGACCGGACCGCGCTGGCGGAGGTGAACTGCTGATCGAAACTAATTACTCGATATAGTTCTCGTCCGAGGGAGGGGTCGGTTCGCGTGGCCCTGGACTGTCGTGGAAAGGAGGGCGTTTCTGCCCGCAATACTGGCAGTTCGTCCGATCAGTCCGGAACCTACCAGGCCGAGGCTACGGCCGGTCATATCTCCTCCATCATTCGGAGTACGAGGCCGTCAGCCGCGTAAAACCGGATCAAGACTGGATATTTGGCCCGAAATATTATGTCGACGGTTTCTATCAAATCGAGTAAATAATTCTGTATTACTATTCCGGACACCCCGAATCGGGAAAGCGGTGAGAAACATTCAAGAGGGCCGGGTCGGTCAACGCCAGCATCCACCGGCAGTAAGGTGACCATACCATGACCGACCTATCGAGCAGGAAGGCCGGATCGCCACGTTCGCCGAACGACACCGGCCGGTCCTGGGGCCACTCCTTGCGGGCCGTCAGGGGCCGGTTTTCCGAACTCGTCTGGGAGTGTATCGACTGCAGGAAACGCCGGACGAGAAAGCAGTACTACGAGAACGTAGACTGTACCGACGACTGAGCGAGACCTCTCCGCACGTCCGATCCTGGCCGGCGTCCGGGACTCAAAAAAACCGGTTACCGCGTTCGAGGAACGTGCGCCGCGCTTCTGGGCCCGGAACGCCGTGGTAGTCGGCCTCTGTCGTCTCGTAGGGGGTCGCCGCTGGGAGGTCGGGATAGCCTTCGAGGAGGTCGACCGCGAGCGCCGCGCCCGTCGCCGACAGTTTCCGGTACACTGATAGTGATTGTTGCGACTCTTTACCGCCGAGAAGTCACAGTTCGTGGGCTTCAGCCCGCGAACCAACCGTTCACGTGACGTGGTTGCGAAAATAACCGCAACAATCACTATGAGTCGACGGTGTCCGTCGACTTGATCGGGAACGCCCGCCGGGCGATTATCGGTCCGGCGTCGAACCGGTCGGTCATGTGGTGTGCCGTCACGCCAGTGCGATCGTCACCGTAGTACAGCGGCCAGAACGCCGTCGCGCGGCCACGGTGGTCCGGGAGCAGCGAACCGTGCAGGTTGACGGCCGCGTCGGCACAGTCGAGTATTTCCGGCGGAAGCCGCTGTCCGGCGACGACAGAGAGGACGACGTCCGGATCGTCCGGGACGGCCGCGAACTGACCGAGCGGGTCACCTCGGGCGAGCGGCCGCCGCCGGGCAAGCGGATCGCCGCGGGATGACGCCTCCCGTCTGTGGCCGTCAGTCCGTCCGCGGCAGTGCACGCGCGCCGACGGCGAAGAAGAGAGCCGCGAGCACGACCAGCAATCCCAGCGCGACGAGGGGATCGAACAGGAGACCGGGCCGCGGCCGGTAGGTGACCGCGCGCACGCCGCGCGAGAAGTAGGTCAGCGGCGAAAGCCACGTCGGGAGCCACGGGGGCAACAGCGACGGCGGGACGAACGTTTCCGAGAGGAAGAGCAACGGGAGCGCCACCCCGTTGCTCGCCGCGATGACGCCGTCCTGGGTGTCCGCGAGGCTGCCGACGAGCGCCCCGAGCCCGCAAAACAGCGCGACGCCGACGGCGACGTAGGGCACGAGCAGCACCGACAGCCGGATCGACGCGCCGGTGAGCGCGACGGTCAGGCCGAGCAACAGCAGGGCCGTCAGCCCGATGACGACGACGTTGACCAGCGTCTGGGCCAGCAGCCACTCGGGGCGCGACAGCGGCGTCGTCGCCAGTTTCTCGAACCGGTTGCCGTCGCGGTGGCGGGCCACCTCGCTGCCGACCCGCGAGAGCGGCGTGAAAAGCACCACCACCGCCAGGTACCCGGGGACGTAGTAGGCCGGCGGCTCCGTGAAGAGGCCGCCGCCGGTCGGCCTGGTGCCGACGAGGACGCCGAAGATGACGATCAGGATCACCGGAAAGAAGAAGGTAAAAAAGACCGCCGTCCGCCGACGGACGAACGAGTGCCAGGCGGCGACGAACTCCGCGCCGATCCGGCCGGTCGCGGTCACGGCCGATCACCGCCGGGTTGGCTCGTGCTGTCTCCCCGCCGGGCCGCGGCGTCGCCGTCGCCCGCGAGCGCCGCCGTCCCGTCCGCGACCGGATCGCCGGACGCTCCGACGGCCCGCCCCGTCAGTTCCAGGTAGACGTCCTCGAGATCCGGCCGGGCCCAGGTCAGCGACTCGTAGGTCACGCCCGCCCGGTCGAGGCGCTCGACGACGGCCCCGATCTCCTCGGGTGCGACGCCAGGGACGACCAGCGTTCCGTCGTCGGCGCGCCGGGCCGGCCGGTCCAGCGCCGACGGATCGGCGTCGCCGGCGGTCCCGACGAGCAGCCGGCTCTCGCCGTCGTGGGCCGCGATCAGCCGCTCCGGCGAGTCGACCGCCACGAGCCGGCCGTCGGCGAGCAGGCCCACGCGGTCGGCCAGCCGCTCGGCCTCGGCCATGTAGTGGGTCGTGATGACGATGCTCGTCCCGCCGGCGATCAGGTCGTCGAACAGGTCCCACAGCGCGCGCCGGCCGGCGGGATCGATGCCGGTCGTCGGCTCGTCGAGCACGAGCAAGTCCGGGTCGTTGACGAGCGCGGTCGCCACGCAGGTCCGGCGCTGTTGCCCCCCGGAGAGGTTCTCGTACCAGGTGTCGGCGCTGTCGGCCATCCCCACGTCCGCCAGCACCGCGTCGGGGTCGCGGTGGTCGTCGTACAGTCCCGCGTAGTACGAGACCAGTTCCCGGGCGGTGAGCCGCTCGGCCGGCCCGAACGCCTGCGGGAGCAGGCCGATCCGGGCGGGATCGACCGACCGCGGGCCCGTCCCGAACAGCCTGACCGTCCCCGACGCGTCGGTCGTGCCGGTCAGCGCCCTGACGAGCGTCGTCTTGCCCGCGCCGTTCGGACCGATCAGCGCGAACACCTCCCCTCTGCCGACGGTCAGGGAGACTCCGTCTAGTGCGACGGTCTCCCCGTAGATCCGGCGCAGGTCCTCGGCGACCAGTACGTCTTCCATGTCGGAGGGTTGCGGCAGGGCGGGCCTAAGCAGTTCGATTCGCCGCCCCCGGAGGGACGGTGTCCCCGTTCGATCCCGGTTCCCCACCGCGGCGGCCGGGATCGAACCGAGGGAGCGCACTGCCGGGTTCGCTCCCGGGTCAGACGTACGCCCGCACTTCGTCGACGATGGCGCGGACGTCGAACTCGTGTTCGTCCTTGTCGAAGACCAGGTCCCCGTCGGCCCGGACCTTGAAGACACCCTTGTCCCCGGAGACCAGCGCCACGCGGTCTACCCGTTCGCCGAACGTCGAACAGATGGCGTGCTGGACGTCCTCCGCGCGGTCGAGGAACCCGCAGGGCACGCAGTACTCGATTTCGACCTCGGTCATGCTCCGGGATTGTCCGGCCGGGGTGTAAAGCGTTACCCACCGGCGGCGGGGAGCTATCGGCCGAAGGGCCGCCAGTACAGCAGACCGACGGTGACCACGAACACGACCGTCGAGAGGCCGTACGACTGGGCGTAGACCGCGCCCGCGATCGCGGTCCCGCTCCCGAACACCCCCGTCACGAGCGAGGCCAGCACGGGCCAGGTGCAACTGACACACGAGAGCAACCCGAGCGCGCCGGTGACCGCGGAGCCGGCGGCGTCGAGGACGGTCGCGTACACGAGATACGACAGCGCGAGGTACCCGACCAGCTTGAACGGGAGCAGGGTCAGGTGGACGTACTGGCCGAAGTAGACCAGCCCCGGACTCCACCCGGGCGGCGCGTCCAGGAGGAGCAACCGGAGGCTCGTCGCGTGCTGGTGGCCGTGGCCGTGCGCGACGTAGCCCTGGCCGACGACCCCGCCGGCGTACGCCAGGACGCCGAAGTACGCGACCGATATGGCGAGCGCGGCCCACCGCTGTCGGTCGCCCGACGGGGCGGGCGTCGTCCGCAGGACCGCCCACGCGCCGACGTTGATCCAAACGAACGGGTAGAGGACGTACCTGATCCCGGCCGGTCCCGCCAGCGCGGCGTCGGTCGCCGCGAAGTACAACAACACCAACAGGAGTTCGGTGCACACGACCAGCCCACCCCACAGCAGCGTCTCCTCGCGGGGACGGACGCGCGCGTACAGCGAGCGGGTCTCTGGCATGGTGTTACACCGCGAGTGCGTCGACGACGATCGCCAGCAGCAGGGCACCGAGGTAGGCATTCGAGGCGTGGAACGCGCGGAAGGCGGCCGACTCGGTCCGCTCCCGGTGGAGCCTGACGACCGCCCACAGAAACACAGCGCCGAGCGCCGTGGTCGTCAGCGCGTAGAGGGTACCGAGGTCGGCGACGGCTGTCAGCACGCTCGCGGCCAAAAGCGTCGCCCCCAGATACAGCAGGATGTGCTTGCGCGTTGTCGCCTCGCCGCGGACGACCGGCAGCATCGGGAACCCGCCGCGGGCGTAGTCGTCCCTGTACGCCAGCGCGAGGTTGTAGAAGTGGGCGGGCGTCCACAGGAAGATGATCCCGGCGAGGACGAGTCCGCCGAGCCCGATCCGGCCGGTGACGGCCGCCCAGCCGATCAGCGCGGGCAGGGCCCCGGCCGCCCCGCCGATGACGGTGTTCTGGACCGTGTTGGGTTTCAATACCAGGGTGTAGATCACGCTGTAAAAGAGGATGGCCGCCAGGCCGAGCCCAGCGGCCAGGAGGTTCACCTGTAGAAACAGCCACGCCGAAATCGCCGTCAGCACGAGGCCGAACGCCACCGCGTTGCGGACGGGGATCCGGTGGGTGGCGACCGGGCGGTCGGCGGTCCGCGACATCCGCTTGTCGACGTCCCGTTCGAGGACGTGGTTGAAGGTGCCGCTGGCCCCGATGGCGACGACGCCGCCGCCGAGCGTCAGCACCACTGTCCGGACCTGGAGGGCCGGCCCCGCGGCCAGCGCCATCCCGGCGGCGGCGACGAGACAGAGCAGCCACATCAGCCGCGGTTTCATCAGCCGGAAGTACGCGAACGCGGTCGCCACCGCACGATACAGCCCGGTCGGGGACGGCGCGGGATCGGCCGGCGATCCGTCCTGGTCCGGACCGGCCTCGGCGGTCACCCCCGCGTGGTCGGACGTCGCCTCGTCGGCGTCGTCGGGTTCGAGGTGCCAGGCGAGCGCGAGCACCAGGCCGCCGAAGATCGCCATCCCGGTCACGAGGTGAGCGGCGGGGAACGGGTCCGCCGCGCCGGAGGTGGCGACGACGGCCCCCAGCCCGATCTGGACGGGATAGAGCGCGACCGAGAGCAGGAGTGCGGCCCGCACGCGCCGGGAGACGCCCGGCCGCCGGACGGCGGCCGCGGCCACGACGACCACGAGCAGGCCAACGACGACCGCGGCGACGCGGTGCCCCATGGCTATCAGCAGGGTCGTGCTCCCGAGGTCGCCGCGACAGACCGGCCAGGACGAACAGGCCGCGGCGGCGTCGGCCAGGGCCGCGGTCGCACCGGCGACGACGAGGAGGTACACCCCGATGGCCGTCGCCCCGAGCAACGGGGCGAACGGGAGACGGTCCGAGGACGGCGTGGCGACCGACATCGTCGGTGGTTCGGACGCCGCCTACTTAGACGAACCGCTTTCCCGCCGCCGGCAGCAGGTATTTACACGACAAAACCTGAGATCCGACGGTATGAACCGCACCCGTGGGGGAGCGTTTCTCGTCTGTGTGGTGGGGCTGGTCGCGGCGGTCGAGCCGGCGACGGCACAGGTGACGGCACAGGTCGCGAGCGAGACTGTCACCGAGGGGCTCATCCGTGGTCTCAACAGCAATCTCCTCTACGTGGCGATCCCGATCGCGGTGTTCGTTGAGGGAATCCTGATCTACACCGTCTGGAAGTACCGCAACGCCGACGAACCGCAGCCGACCCGGGAGAACCGCCGGCTCGAGATCACCTGGACTGTCGTGACCGCGATCATCCTGCTGTGGGTGGGCGTGGCCTCCTACCAGGTGATGGGCAACCCCTACGTCACCCCGCAACCGGGGGAGCCCGTGCCGGGCGACCGGGAACCGGTGGCGGTGCAGGTGTACGCCCAGCAGTTCAACTGGGAGTTCCGCTACCCCGGGGAGAACGTCACGACGACGGGAACGATGGTGATCCCGACCGACCGGCCGGTCCGGCTGAACATAACCTCGCGCGACGTGCTCCACGCGTTCCACGTCCCGGGACTCGGCCTCAAGAAGGACGCGTTCCCCCAGCAGTCGAACTACATCGTGACGAAAGCCAACGAGACCGGCACCCACCAGCTCTACTGTGCGGAGTACTGCGGGTCCGGACACTCCCAGATGCTCGCGACCGTCGAGGTCCGGACCCAGGAGGGGTATCGGGCCTGGCTCGACGAACAGTCCTCGTGAGCCACCGCGCGTGACCCGCCGGACGCGGGAGGCGGGACGCCGAACGCGGCGGGGAACGGTTTTCCGTCTGTCGCTCCCAGCGCGTGCATGGACGAGATTCACTACGAGGATCTGGCCGCCGGACAGACCACCGAGTTCGGCGAGTACGAGGTGACGAGAGACGAGATCGTCCGGTTCGCCAGGCAGTACGACCCCCAGCCGTTCCACGTCGACGAGGAGGCGGCCGCGGGGTCGATGTTCGGCGACCTCGTCGCCAGCGGCTGGCACACCTGCGCGATGACGATGCGGATGCTCGTGGACAACCACCTCTCGGACTCGGCGGTCCTGGGGGCCTTCGGCGTCGACAAGCTCCGGTGGCCGACGCCGGTGCGCCCCGGCGACACGCTCTCGATACGGACCGAGGTTCTCGACCGGGAACCCTACGACGAGGGGCGGGGGCTGGTCCGGACCGCGGTCGTCACCACCAACCAGGACGACGAGGTCGTGCTCTCGATGGAGAGCAAGGTGCTGTACGCCCGTCGCTAGCCCACCCGCGGTTCCGGCATCAGGTCGGCCCGCGGCTGGTCGGCGAGCCACTCCGCGAGCGCGACCAGCTGGTCGACCGCGGCCTCGAAGAGCCGTTCGCCCTTCTCGGCGGTCGCGTCCGTCTGGTCGCCGAGCACGCCGTTTCCGGTGTTGTCGATGGCGTCGTAGAAGGTGCGTGCGCCGTGTTTCCGGCCGGCTTCCACGTCGAAGGTCACGAGGCCGCCGTCGCGGGCCTCGGCGAGCCGGTCGTCGTGGACCAACTCGCCCGCGATGTGCTGGATCATCGCCGTCTCCTTCGGGCCGCCGTGGGGCCCGTTGTGCTCGAACAGGTCGTCTACCAGGTCGGGGATGCTCTCGTCCCACATCCACTCGATGGCGTAGGCCGTCTCGTCCTCGTGGAGGCGACGGCCGACCTCCCGGAGGTGCGAGACGTTCCCGCCGTGGGCGTTGACGTAGACGAGCCGGTCGATCCCGTGGTAGGTGAGATTCCGGGAGAAACTCTCGACGTAGTCGCGGAACGCGGGGCCGTCGGCCCACATCGTACCCGGGAACTGCCGGTGGTGGGGGCTCACGCCGACCGTAATCGTCGGCGTACAGAGGTAGCCGCTCCGGTCTGCGGCCTCGCGGGCCAGCGCCGCCGCGATCATGTGGTCTGTCCCTTCCGGGAGGTGCGGGCCGTGCTGTTCGGTCGATCCGAGGGGAACGAGCGCGAGCGACTCCGCCTCGAAGTACGACCCCAGGTCCGGCCAGGCGTGGTCCGGCAGGTACATGACCGGTATCCGCACCCCCCGCGAAAAGAAGCTACGGTTCGCTCACCCTTCGATAGACCCGGCGTGACCGGAAAAGTGTTTACGCGGCGCGCGGCGAGTGTAGACATGGTCGAGAACGTCATCTGGCCGGCCGCGCTCGACGCACGACTGAGCCGGAGCGAGGGGCGGCGAGTCTCGCTGGAGATGGCCGTCCCGGAGCCGACCGTCGACGAGATCGCGGAGGCGGTCCAGCAGGTCGGGTACGACGCCGTCATCGAGCGCGAGAAGACCTATCCCAGGGAACACGAACCGCGCGGCCGGGTACTGGTGAAAAACGCCGACGACGCCGGGAAGAGCGACCTGCTCCAGGCGGTGGCGGCCTACGTCGGCGCGCTCCGGGGATGAGACGCCTCGGCGAGGTCGTCCGGGTGGCAGGGGGGACCGCCGTGGTCCGGTGTTCGGAGGCCGATCCCCCGGAGATCGGCGCGCGGGTGACCGACGACCAGTTGACAGAACTCGGCCGGGTCGTCGACGTCTTCGGCCCGGTCGAGCGACCCTACGCGGCCGTCTCGCCAGACGCGGGCGTCCGGCTGCCACCCCTCCTGGGAACGACGCTGTACGCGCGCTGACGTCGCCGCCGTTCGAGGTCTGGGCTTCGCAATACTCAAACCGCTCCCGGCGTATCCGACGGTATGGACCGTCGTCGGCGCGCGTACGTGGCGGGTGGCGCGATCGTCGGGATTTTCCTGTTGGTGCAACTCGGGGCACTAGCCCTGGTCGAACCATTCAAGACCGCGGGCTACCAGCCAGTCAAGAACCCGCAGAACCCGACCAACAGCCTCGTCTACGTCGGCGCGATCCTCGTGGCGACGGCGGCGATGCTGGTCGCGCTCCGCCTCGACGTCGCCTGGCTTTTGCGCGCGTTCATCGTCTTCTCCGGCGCGTACCTGGCCTTTTACGTCTTCAGCGTCCTGCTGCCCGACGTCGGCTGGGCGGTGAATCCCCTCGCGGTGGCCGCCGCCGGCCTGATCGGCGTCGCCCTCTACGTCCACCCGGAGTGGTACGTCATCGACGCCGCCGGGGTCGTGATGGGCGCTGGCGGGGCCGCCCTCTTCGGGATTAGCTTCGGCGTCCTCCCGGCGCTCATCCTGCTCGTCGTCCTCGCGGTCTACGACGCCATCAGCGTCTACGGGACCGAGCACATGCTGACGCTGGCCTCTGGCGTGATGGATCTGAAAGTCCCGGTGATCCTGGTGATCCCCCTGACGCTGTCGTACTCGTTTCTGGACGCCGAACCGCCGGAGACGGCGAGCGGATCGGCGGCAGACGATGGAACGGCCGAGGCGACGGCGGACGGGGCCGGGACGACAGAGGTCGAAGGGGCCGGAACGCCCTCGGCGGACGCGGCACCCAGCGAAGCGGACGGTCCGGCCGGCGAGATGGAAACCGACATTGGAGGTGGGAACGGCGACGGGCAAGCCCACGGGGAGAGCGAGGACACCCGGGTCACCGACGATAGCGGGGACGGGGGGTTCGACCGCGACGCGATCTTCATCGGGCTCGGGGACGCGGTGATCCCGACGGTGCTGGTCGCCAGCGCGGGCTTCTTTGCGACCGGGGCGTCGCTCGTGCCCGGGATCGCGCTGACGCTTCCGGCGCTGGCGGCCATGGTCGGTACCCTGGCCGGTCTCGTCGTGCTCCTGTGGATGGTCCTCCAGGGGCGGGCACACGCCGGCCTGCCCCTGCTCAACGGCGGCGCCATCCTCGGGTACATCGCGGGCGCGCTGGCCGCGGGCATCCCGCTGGTCGAGGCGGTGGGACTCGCGCCGTACCTCTAGCGGCCGGTCAGCGCCTGGCTCGCGGGCGCAAAGGAGAGCCGTTCGCCGAGTCCCGCCTCGCGGGCCCGCTCGTAGAGCATCGCGGCGGCGGCGACGGTCTCGATGGCCGTCCCGCCGCTGTCGAAGACCGTCACCTCGTCCCTGCTGCGCCGGCCGGGTGCCTCGCCGGCCACGACGACACCGAGTTCGGCGTGGACGTGGTCCTCGGTCACGACGCCCTCCTCGACCGCGTGAATGAACGACCCCGCGTCGTGCGTGACCCGGTCCCGGAGGTCGGGAACGTAGGTCGCCCGCTCGATCGTCCGGGCGTCGAGTTCCCGCTTGCCGGCGTCGTACTGGCCCATCGCGGTCACGTGGGCACCCTCGGGCAGGCGGTCCCCGTCGAACACTGGCTCGCTGGCCGTCGTCGCCGTGATGACGACGTCGGCACCCTCGACGGCCGCGGCGCTCGACGCGACGGCGGCCACCGACGCGTCGAGGCGTTCGTTCATCTCCGCGGCGAACGCCTCGCGGTGGTCCTTCGTCGGGGAGTAGACGTCGATCGCCTCGAAGTCCCGGACCGTCACGAGCGCCCGGAGTTGCCCGCGCGCCTGTGCCCCGCTGCCGATGATGGCGGCCCGCGTGGCGTCCTCGCGGGCGAGCGCGTCGACGCCGACGGCCCCGGCCGCGCCGGTCTTGAAGGGGTTCAGGCTGGCCCCGTCCAGAAGCGCCCGGAGCCGACCGCTCTCGGCGTCGAACAGCGGGAGGACGAACTGGGCGTCCGCGGCCCCGAAGCCCGCGGCGTAGGTGTACCCGCCCATCATCCCGGTCTCCGGGAGAATAGCCAGGTACCCTGTCAGCATCCCGGGCGGGTCACGGCTGGTTAGTTTCGTCCGCGGCTCCGCCGGTGCGCCCTCGCCGCGCTGGCGGTACCCCTCGCGGACGGCCGCCACGTACTCGCCGGGGTCGGCCAGCCCCGTCAGTTCGTCGCTCCGGAGAAACAGCACGTCGTCTGTGTCGTCGGCCATACGAGTGGGGTTGCCAGGACGGTCCTTAGCCCTGGCGGCCCGGGAGAATCAGTCGGCCGATCCGTAGGCGGCGTTCGAGCCCGCGGACGCGGTGGCAGGCACGTCCTCGACCGGCGCACGGACGAACATCGCGTGGGCGACCAGCGCGACCGCGGCCAGCGACGCGACCTGGACGGCGGTCGTCAGTGCCAGCCCGCCGACGAGGGCGGTACCGGTGATGCCGGCGAGCGTGAGCGGAATCAGTCCGAGGATGAGGTCGTAGTAGCCTGCCATATCTATCGATAACAATGAGAAATACCGGTATAAATGTTTGGTATAGGCACTATATACTATCTACTGTAGGCAATTGGTATTCGCCTTCGAACATTCGAATATTATCTTTATAAGTTATACATGGCTACAAGTCGGTGACCGGGCGTTCGGGAACGCTCGCCGTCGTTTTCGAAAGCGAAAACGGATCGATCGCCACGTCGCCGCGGGCGGAGTCGCCCCACGGTACTGGCACACGGGGACGCCGGTCGCCCGACCTCCGATCGGGGTCCCGCACCTCGTTTTCCGTGGCCGGGAACATCGTTATATATCGTGATAATTGGTAGCGAGGGTTTAATTGGACGGACGACAGATCACCGAACGGGCAGGGAACGGCGAGGCCAGACCCCTGCAGAACAGATCATGAACCGGAACACCTCGGACCAGGCGGAATCGAGCGTCGGCGAGCAGCCACGTGAGGGGCGCTACGCGGATCTCACGGTCGGCGACGGCGAGTACGTGATCTACGACCGGGAGAACCACCAGGCGTGGCTCCAGTCGACGGCAACGATCGGTCTCCACGACAACCGCTGAGGGGGGACGGTTCCGGTCCGACGGGGGCCGCCACGAGGGCCGACCGGGGAGCGGGGAACCGACGGGTTGAACACCGTCGGTAGTCTGCGTGCGCACGTGAACCGCAACGACCGGTCGATCGTCGGGCTGGTGATGGCGGCCCACGCGATGGTCCACACCTACGAGCTGTCGATCCCGGTTCTGGTGCCGATCTGGCTCGAACAGTTCCAGGTGTCGCCGTTCGTGCTGTCGCTGGTCGTCTCGGTCGGCTACGGGCTGTTCGGCCTCGGCTCGCTCCCGGCGGGCGTGCTCGCGGACACGTACGACGCCCGGACGCTCATCGTCGGCTGTCTGGTCGGCATGGGCGGGTCCTTTCTGGCGCTGACGGTCGCGCCGTCGCTGTGGCTGATCGGCGTGGCGCTTTTGTTCTGGGGGGTCGCCGCGAGCGTCTACCACCCCTCCGGGCTCTCGCTGATCAGCCGCGGGGTCGAAAAGCGGGGCACCGCCTTCGCCTACCACGGCATGGCCGGCAACCTCGGCATCGCCCTCGGGCCGTTCGTGACGCTGTTGCTCCTGCTGGCGTTCGACTGGCGGATCGCGGTGGGGTTGCTGGCGCTGCCCGCCGGGGCCGCGGCGCTGTACGCGACGACCGTCGACATCGACGAGCGGGCCGCCGCCCGCGCGGCCGACGGCGGGGCCGACGACCGGGCGACCGGGGGCATCACCTCCCTCTCCGGGTTCCTGTCGACCTCCCGGACGTTGCTGGCGAGCACGTTCGCGGTCGTGTTCGTGCTCGTGATGTTCTCGGGGCTCTACTACCGCGGGACCCTGACCTTCCTGCCGGAAATACTCAGGGACGTCCCCGTCCTCGAACCGGTGACGATCGGCGGCCGCGAATACACGCCCGGGGACTACGTCTACGTCGGCCTGCTGATGGTGGGCGTGTTCGGCCAGTTCGTCGGCGGGAAACTCACCGACCGGATGCCGGTCGAGTACGGCCTCCTCGCCGGGTTCGCGTCGCTGACTGTCGTCGCGTTGCTTTTCGTCCCGGCCACGGCGGTCGGCCTGGCGGCGATCCTCGTCGTCGCTGCGGCGCTCGGGTTCTCGCTGTTTTTCGTCCAGCCGTTCTACCAGGCGACCGTCGCCGAGTACTCGCCGGCCGAGGCGCGTGGGCTGTCCTACGGGTTCACCTACCTGGGGACCTTCGGCGTCGGCGCGCTCGGTGCCGTCGTCGCCGGCGCGGCGCTCACGTTCCTCGACCCGACCGGCCTGTTCGTCGTGCTCGCCGGCCTGGCGGCGGTGGCGGCCGCGCTCGCGGGCGTGCTCGTCAGGCGCGAGCGGCCGGCGTGAACAGCGCGACCGCGATCCGCCAGGGGACCAGCAGGGCGAGTCCGACGAGAATCGAAACGACGACGAACGGGAGCGCCGCGTCCCCGTGGAACAGCGGCGTCGCCCGCAGTCCCTGCCCGATCAGCGCGGCCGCGATCCAGGCCGGCGCGGTCACCTCTACGGCCCGTCGCCAGGAGCGAACCGCGTCGGCGGTGTACAGCCCGCCGGCGACGGCGACGACCAGCCAGCCCACGAGGAAGGGGGCGATGGTGTCGGCCACGCGGCCGGCCTGCGCGACCGGGTCGACGCCGTGGCTGATCTCGCCCAGCACCACGAACAGCCCGATCGCTGCGACGTCGCCCGCGAGGAGAAGCGCCGTCCTGGAGGTCGGCTCGAACCGGGAGCCGAGCGCGGTTGCGGCGTTTGCCATGTGTGGGACCTGTGTCCCGCGGGTCTTGACTTTCCCGTTCCCCGGCCGTCAGCGCGCGACGCCGACCACGGTGTACCCGAAGCCGCGGTCCGGTACGGCAGTATCGAGCCCCGCCGCGGCGACCGTCCCCGCGAGTTCGTCAGCGGCGACGAACGTCGAGTCGAACCCGGCCAGGTGTTCGGCGGTCGCAAGCGCGCGTCCGCGTAACGTCGTCGGATCGAACTCCCGGACCACCAGGACGCCGCCGGGGCGGAGTACCCTTGCTGCCTCGGAGACCACACCCGCGCGGTCGGCCATGTGGTGGAGCGCGTCGTAAATCACGACGGCGTCGACGGCGTCCTCGCGCACCGGGAGACAGCCCCCGTCAGCGAGGACCGCCGTCAGGCCGCGAGCGCGCGCTCGGTCTACCATCCCCCTGGCGGCATCGACGACGACCGTCGTCGGTGCGTCGACGGCGCGGGCGGCCCTGCCGGACCCCCCGCCGACGTCGAGCACGACCGCGACATCGCGGTCGGCCAGCCCGAGCCACTCGCCCAGTTCGGCGGCGTCGAGCGATGGGGCGAACGCGTCGTACAGTCGCGCAAGGCGGTGGAAGCGACCGACGTCCCCGAGTGTCATGGCCGCCCTTGTGGCGGCGACCGCTTGAGTGCTATGTCCGGCCCTGCGGTGGCATCCGCTTGAGTGCCGTGTCCGGCCCTGTGTCGGCGACCGCTTGAGTGCTCCGCAGGTTACAAGCCCGCCGGGGCCGGACTGCCGGTATGGAGTACGCGGTGGTCGGCTGGCCGGCCGACGGCCCGCGACTCGACCTCGACCACGAACGGTTCGCCTACGCTGGGAAGTTCGCCACCGGACGGACCGGCAAGGCCGTCGCCAGGAACGACGGCGGCGTGGTCGCCGCGGCGTCTTTCAACGAGGATCGGGCCGCCGCGGGGGCGCTCCGGATCAGGTACGTCACGGTCCGCGAGGACCGCCGCGGCGAGGGGATCGGCCCCCGCCTGGTCGCGTTCCTGGCCGACCGGGCACGGGCGCGTGGCTACGAGCGCGTCCGCATCTCGGTCAACAACGCCTTCTCGTTCGAGTCCCTCTCGAAGGCCGGCTTCGCGTACACCGGCGAGCAGACGGGGCTGGCCGAACTCGTCATGGAGTGGCCCGCCGAGCGGACGCGCGCGTCCTACCAGGCGGGGCTGGACGCGTTCCGCGAGCGGGACCTGTCGTCCGCCGAAGCGTCCTTCCTGGCGGCCCGCGAGGGAACCGATCCGCCCACAGTCGTCGACGCGTCCGACACCTCTCCGGAGTCGTGAGGGGGGCATCGGAGGCACAGCGCGACTGGCGTGCAGGCCGGGGTTTCAAGCCGGCCAGGCACCAACCGGCATCCGATGGGCAACTCGGACCTGCGGGACCTGGCGGTCATCGAGCCGGTGTCGTTCGACGACCTGGCGGGCGCGGCGGTGGCCGTCGACGCCCACAACTGGCTGTACCGCTACCTGACGACGACGGTCAAGTGGACGAACGACGAGATCTACACGACGGCGGCCGGCGAGGAGGTGGCCAACCTCGTGGGCGTCGTCCAGGGGCTCCCGAAGTTCTTCGAGCACGACGTGACTCCGGTGTTCGTCTTCGACGGGGCCGTCACGGACCTCAAGGAAGACGAGGTCNNNTACCGCCGCCCGCATGGAGGCCAGCACCCAGCGGCTCACCGAGACCATCATCGAGACCACCCGTACCCTCCTCGGCCTGCTCGACGTGCCGGTGGTCGACGCCCCCGCCGAGGGCGAGGCACAGGCCGCCTACATGGCCAGGCAGGGCGACGTCGACTACGCCGGCACCGAGGACTACGACGCGCTCCTGTTCGGCGCGCCGCTGACGCTCCGGCAACTGACGAGCAAGGGCGACCCCGAGTGCATGGACTTCGAGGCGACGCTCGCGGAACACGACCTTACCTGGGAAGGGCTGGTCGACGTGGCGATCCTCTGTGGCACCGACTTCAACGAAGGGATCTCCGGCATCGGCCCGAAGACCGCGGTGAAACTCGTCCGCGAACACGGCGACCTCTGGGGCGTCTTCGAGATCCGTGACGTCTACGTCAACGACGCCGACCGGATCCGCGACCTGTTTCTCGACCCGGCCGTCACAGACGACTACGAGTTCGACCCGGAGATCGACCCGGACGTGGCGGCCGCCCGCTCGTTCGTCGTCGACGAGTGGGAGGTCGACGCCGGCGAGGTGGCCCGCGGCTTCGAGCGCATCGAGGACGCGCTCGTCCAGACCGGCCTCGACCGGTGGACATAATCCGTCGGCGGTCCCCGCTCCGGTATGGACACCGCCGAAGTCGAAACCCTGATCGAGTCCGGCATCGAGGACGCGACGGCGACGGTCCCCCGCGCCCGCGGCGAGCACGACGACGACCACCTCGCGGCCGTCGTCGTCTCGCCGGCCTTCGAGGGGAAGACGCTCGTCGCACAGCACGACATGGTCTACGACGCGCTCGACGAGCACATGACCACTGACATCCACGCGCTCGAACTCACGACCTACACCCCCGCGGAGTACGAGGAACACGAGGGGTAAGCGCCCGGAGAGGACGGGGCAGGCAGGAGTAGCACCCACGACGGCCGACTGAGCGACCCGAAAGGGCGAGTGCCGACCGAGTCCCGAACGATCCGGAGAGCCATCAGTTCCCGAATACAAAATTAAAATTTCTTCTATTTTCATCGTAGGAATTGAATGGCGCGGACCACTGACGCGGATATCGCGGTGGAGTCGCTCGAAGACCGGACCAACGCCCCGCACTCGTTCGGGCCCGAGGGACCGATCCTTCGCTGTTCGGAAGTGTACAGCATCGAGACCTGCTGGCCGGGCCTGTTCCCGTAGCCGGGCAGGGCCAGTGCGGCCGCGGGCCGGGGCGTTCCCATAACGCGACGGCCGCCGACCGGAGCGTTTTACCGCCGGCCGGCCGACCGGCCGGGTATGTCCGACGACGAGTACCGCACCGAGCGGGACAGTCTTGGAGAGATGCGGGTGCCGGCCGACGCCTACTGGGGGGCCCAGACGCAACGGGCCGTCGAGAACTTCCCGATCAGCAGGATTACGTTCGGCCGCCGGTTCGTCCGCGCGCTGGGCGTCGTCAAGAAAGCCGCGGCGCGGGCCAACCGCGAACTCGGGACGATACCCGAAGCGAAGGCCGACTGCATCGTCGCGGCCGCAAACGAGGTGATCGCCGGCGAGCACGACGACCAGTTCCCCGTCGACGTGTTCCAGACCGGGTCGGGCACCTCCTCGAACATGAACGCCAACGAGGTTATCGCCAACCGGGCGACCGAACTGCACGGGGGCGAGGTCGGCACCCGGGAGATCCACCCCAACGACCACGTCAACTTCGGCCAGTCGAGCAACGACGTCATCCCGACGGCGATGCACGTTGCCGCGCTCGAAGCCGTCGAGCACGACGTGCTCCCGGGCCTGGAGACGCTGGCCGCGGCGCTCGACGAGAAGGAAACCGAGTTCGACGGCGTGGTCAAGACCGGTCGCACCCACCTCCAGGACGCCACGCCGGTCCGTCTGGGCCAGGAGTTCGGCGGCTACCGCACCCAGATCGAGAAGGGCATCGAGCGCGTCGAGGGCGTCCGGGACCACCTCTCGGAACTCGCGCTGGGCGGGACCGCCGTCGGCACCGGCCTGAACACCCACCCCGAGTTCCCGGCGCTCGCCGCCGAGTACATAAGCGAGGAGACCGGGATCGCGTTCCGTGAGGCCGACGACCACTTCGAGGCCCAGGCCGCCCACGACGCGATGAGCGAGGCCCACGGCGCACTCCGGACGGTCGCGGGGTCGCTGAACAAGATCGCCAACGACCTCCGGTTGCTCGCCTCCGGGCCGCGCAACGGCCTCGGCGAGATCGACCAGCCCGAAAACCAGCCCGGGTCGTCGATCATGCCCGGGAAAATAAACCCCGTCGTCGCGGAGGCGGTAAACCAGGTCCACAAGCAGGTCGTCGGCAACGACACCGCCGTCTCGGCGGGCGCGGCCGAGGGCCAGATCGACCTGAACCTCTACAAGCCCCTCCTGGCCCACAATTTCCTCCAGTCGGCCGAACTGATCGCCAACGCCAGCGAGGTCTTCGCCGAGAAGTTCGTCCGGAAACTGGAGGCCGACCGCGCCCACTGCGAGGCCCAGGTCGAACAGAGCATGGCACTTGCGACGGCGCTGAACCCGACCATCGGCTACGACAAGGCCGGCGAGGTCGCCAAGGCCGCACTCAAGGAGGGGAAGACGATCCGCGAGGTCGTCGTCGAGAAGGGCTACCTCGACGCGGCCGAGGCCGACGAGGTGCTGGACCCGGCCAGGATGACAGAACCGGGGATTCTCGGAGACGAGTAGCCACCGAGGAGTCCCGTCTCCGAGCACTACGCGTCTCCGAGACTGAGGCGAGGACTAGCCACCGAGGTGGGTCATCGCCGAAGCATGCTCGGCTTCGGAAGGCCGCCGAGACGGTGCGTTTTTTGCTCCCGGCCCACCCAGTAGCCGGCAATGAGCGAGTACGACTACGCGGACCTGGGGCTGGTCGCGGGGCTGGAGATCCACCAGCAACTCGACACCGCGACCAAACTGTTCTGCGAGTGTCCGACCGAACTGCGCGAACCCGAGGCGTCAGTCAGGCGGTTTGCTCGTTATCTCCACCCGACGAAGAGCGAACTCGGCGAGATCGACGAGGCCGCCCTGGAGGAGAGCCGCGTCGACCGCGAGTTCGAGTACCTGGCTTACGACACCACCTGCATGGTCGAGGAGGACGACGAACCGCCCCACCGGATCGACGGGGAGGCGCTCGACGTGGCCATGGAGATCGCACAGTTGCTCGACATGGAAGTCGTCGACCAGGGTCACGTGATGCGGAAGATCGTCGTCGACGGCTCGAACACCTCGGGGTTCCAGCGGTCGATGCTCGTCGCCAACGACGGCGTCATCGAGACCTCGGACGGCCCGGTCGGGGTCGAGGACCTCCTGCTCGAAGAGGAGAGTTGCCAGCGGATCGCCGAGACCGACGGTGGCGTCCGCTACAGCCTCGACAGGCTCGGAATCCCGCTGGTCGAGATCGGCACGAAACCCGACATCCGCTCGCCGGAGCAGGCCCGCGAGGCCGCCGAGCGGATCGGCATGCTGTTGCGCTCGACCGGAAAGGTAAAGCGGGGACTGGGCACCATCCGGCAGGACCTGAACGTCTCCATCGCCGAGGGGGCACGCGTCGAGATGAAAGGCGTCCAGAGCCTCGACGACATCGACGACCTGGTGCGCAACGAAGTGGGTCGCCAGGTCGCGCTGCTGGAGATCCGGGACGAACTCCGCGAACGGGACGCGAGCGTCGGCGACCCGCGCGACGTGACCGACGTCTTCGAGGACACGGACAGCGGCGTCATCGCGGGTGCACTATCGGACGGCGGCGCAGTGATGGCCGTCCCGCTGTACGGGTTCGACGGACTCGTGGGCCGGGAGATCCAGCCGGACCGTCGCCTCGGCACGGAGCTGTCGGATCACGCCAAGCGCCACGGCGCGGGCGGCATCTTCCACACCGACGAACTCCCCGCCTACGGGGTTACCGGGGCGGAGGTCGAGGCGCTGTCCGAGGCCGTCGGCGCGGGCGATCGGGACGCCGTCGCCATCGTCGCGGCCGACCGGTCAGTCGCGGAGCAGTCCATCGAGGCCGTCGCCGCACGGGCCGAGGACACCATCGCGGGCGTGCCAGAGGAGACCCGCGGCGCGAACGAGGACGGCACGACGCGGTACCTGCGGCCGCTGCCTGGCGCGGCGCGGATGTATCCCGAGACGGACGTCCCGCCGGTCGAACCCGATCCAACGAGGGTCGAGACGCCCGAACTGCTGACCGAGAAGGTCGAGCGCTACCAGTCCGAGTTCGGTCTCGGCGAGGGGCTGGCCGAGCAGGTGGCGTTCGGCCAGCGCTGGCAACTGTTCGAGGACGCGGTCGGGATGGGCGTCGACGCCACCCTCGCGGCCCGGACCGTCGAGTCGACCGTGACCGAACTCCGGCGCGACGACGTGCCCGTCGAGAACCTCCGGGACGAGCACTTCCGGGGGACGTTCGAACTGCTCGCGGACGGCGAACTCGCCAAGGAGGGGGTCCCGGAGCTTCTGACCGCGCTGGCGGAGGCCCCCGACCTGAGCCCCGCCGAGGCCGCCGACCGGGAGGGCCTCGGCAGCGCCGCGGAGGACGAGGTCCGCGAGGCCGTCGCCGAAGTGGTCGAACGGAACGCCGAACAGGTCGAGACGGAGGGGATGGGCGCGTTCTCCGCGCTGATGGGCGAGTGCATGGGCGCGCTCCGCGGGAAGGCCGACGGCGACGTGGTCAGCGACGTCCTCCGCGAGGAGATACAGAAGCGGGCCGGCTGACCCGGGCGGCGAAGGCGAAGATTCATCCCCCGGGCGTCCGTCCCGGCACCGGAGACCACGATGGCAGACGATACCCACGAAGTCGAGTTCGTCGAGGCGGACGGCACCACAGTCACGGCGACGGTCGGGGCCGACGAGAGCATCCTCGACGCCGCCCGCCGGACGGGCGTCGATCTCAGGTGGGGATGCACCGAGGGCCAGTGTACCAGTTGCACGAGCCGACTCCTGTCCGGCGACGTCGAGTGGATCGCGGACCCGAAGGCCGTCGACGAGGAGAAACGGGCAGACGGGCTGGTGTCGCTTTGCATCACGCGACCGGAGTCGGACTGTCGCGTCAGGATCGGCGACGACGTGCTGGTCGAGGCGTTCCCGAGCGTCTGGCGGAGCCTCGACCCCTAACCTGAAACTGCTGGACCGCCGCGGCTCCCGTAGCGGGTCGATCGAACTTCGAAAGGGATCACGGCCCGGACCGGAACCGTAGCCCCGACCGGAACGGCCGCGGGACCCGGGACTACTGCCCGAGTTCGCGGACGCGCTCCAGTGGCCGGTAGCCCCGCCGCTCCGCGACGAACGTGACGGCGAAGAGCAGAGCCAGGAGAACGGCGGCCACAGCCTTCGAATCGGTCGGATCGAGGCGGTCGAGCGTCCGGTGGAACCAGAACAGGTCCGCCAGGACCGAGCCGTGGGCGGCCTTCGGTTCGGCGGCGTAGACCGGCGCGACCCAGTGGACGTCGGGGACCATCGCCCAGACGCCGCCGAGCACGGCTATCGAGCGCGGGTAGGGGACGGCCGGGACGAGGTAAGTGACGACGAACACCGTCAGCAAGGCCCCCGAACGCGAAGTGGGCGATGGCCATCCACATCACCCCTCCTTCGGAGAGAGACAAAATAAGTCGTGGGGAGTGTGCCAGCCCGGTCCCGGAAGTGCTGGCCGCCTTCCCGGGGTAGAGCCATCAGTACGAAGACACTTGTACCGGCCGGGCGTGTCCCCGGACAGGTGACCGGCAATCTATTCGAAGGGGCACTTCCTGATTTATTTTCCGGGAGGGCGAAGTCGGTCCGCTCGACAGGCTGTTGAGCAACGCCGCCATCGCCGGTTTCGTCGTTCCCGGCGTCTAGCTGGCCAGTCCGTACCTCGGGGTGCTCTCGGGAGTCGTCCTGTACGCCCACGTCCTCGCGGACCTCGCGGTCGACGTGCGGAGACACGAACCGATCGGCGGATAAGGGCCGCCAGGGGCTGGGACCGCCGGCTACTCCTCGGGCGCGTTCCGGCGGATGCGTCCTTCGGCGCGGCGGAAGATACCCCGGAGCGTCCGGACCTCGCGGCCCGTCGGGTGGGCGCGGCCGAGGAGGCGACGCCAGAGGCGACCGGCCTTTGCCTGTTTCTCCTCGGGGTGGCCGGCCGCGTCGAGAAAGGAGGCGAACTGGTCGTGGAGCCCTTCGATGGCTCGGTCGTCGGCGCGGTCGTGGACGCCGTCGGGGTGCTGTGTCCGGTCGACGGTCAGGTCCCGGAGTTCGTAGAGGACGACCGTGGCGGCCTGTCCCAGGTTCAAGACGGGGTAGTCCGCGCTGGCCGGGATCGAACAGACCCGGTCGAGGCGGGCGAGTTCGTCGTTGGTGAGGCCGACCCGCTCGCGGCCGAAGACGACGGCGGTGTCGGCCGCGAGGTCCCGGAGATCGTCGGCCAGTTCGCGGGGCGTCACGAACGGGTACCGGACGTGCTTGGTGGCGTCCTCGTTGGTGATGGCGGTACAGCCGACGGTGTGGTAGCGCTCGACCAGGTGGTCGAACGTGACCTCCTCGGCCGCCGGGAGCACGTCCTCGCGGGCGTGGCCGGCCATGCCGTAGGCCTCGCCGTCGGGGTCGAGCGGCGGCGGGTCGACCAGTTTCAGCTCCGAGAGACCGAAGTTCTTCATCGCGCGCGCGATGGTGCCGACGTTGCCCGGCGTCTCCGCGTCGACGACAGCGACGACCACCTCGGTCATACGTCCAGGTCCGAGAGGTCGACGCCGAGTTCGTCGAGGTCCTCGTCGTCGAGTTTCTCCAGTTCCTCCTCGAGGGTGGGGAGTTCGTCGGCGTGCTCGCCGGCGTCGGGGAGGCTATCGGGATCGGTGTCGACGTGGTCGACGCCGCCGTACCCCTCGGGGGCGCGACCCCCGTCCGCGAACCAGTCGTGGAAGGCGTTCTGGAGGTCCGTCTCGCCGGCGTACTCGCGGCCGCCTTCCTCGCGGAACCAGTAGAGAAAGTCCGCCTCGTGGTCGGCGCACACCAGCACCTCCCCGAGCGGTTCGCCGTAGACGACGCGGGCGACGTTGCACCGCTCTATCTCCTCGTCGCCGTGGATCAGCCAGCAGGCCTGGCACGGTTCGCCGAACGTCGACGCCAGCCTGACGATCCGCTGGCGTGTCTCCGGCGGCATCGTCCCGAGCGGCCGGAGGTCGCCGTCCTCGTCGAAGACGTCCTTCTCCTCGAACTTCCAGCCCCGGAGCCCGATGTTGACCTTGGCCATGGCGGGCGGTTGCCGCCGCCGGGGTAAAAACAGCGCGTCTCGCGGGCGCGATCCCGGACGGCAGACACCAAACCTGTCGGGCGTGCTGTTTTTTCCGGTCCGATCCCTGGGACCGGTATGCAGAACGTGGAGGCCGCGGGGCTGGGTATCGGCGACGACTACCCGCCGCGGATCATGGGCGTGCTCAACGTCAGCGAGGAGTCGCCGTACGACCCGAGCGTCTTCAGCGATCCGGGCGATGCCGCCCGGTACGTCGACGAGCGACTGATCGACGAGGGGGCCGACATCGTCGACGTGGGACTCGAATCCGCGAACAAGCGGTTCGACGTCCTCCCGCCCGACGAGGAACTGCTCCGCCTTGAGACGGCCGTCGAGACCATCGAGTCGGTGAGCGGCGACGCCGTCTTCTCCATCGAGACCCGCTACCACGAGGTGGCCGAGGCGGCCCTCGACGCGGGATTCGACATGGTCAACGACATCGCCGGCTTCGCCGACCCGCAGATGCCCCGCGTCTGCGAGGAGTACGACGTCGCGGTCGGGAAGATGGCGAGCCCCCCGGACCTCGAACGGCCCGGGGCCGTCGAGGAGACCGACTGGGCCGAGCGCCGGTCGCCCGCGTGGGCGGCAAACGCGGACTACGTGGACATGGTCTACGCGGCCCTGGAACAGAACGGGCTGACTGACAAGACCATCGTCGACCCGGCCTTCGGCGGGTGGAGCGAGGCCACGACGATCGACGACGACCGGGAGACGTTCCGCCGCCTCCGGGAGTTCCGCGGCCACGGGCGGCCGATCCTGGTCTCGATCAACCGGAAGAACTTTTTGCGGTCCGTCGCCGACCGGTCGACCGAGGCGGCGCTCCCGGTCAGCCTCGCGGCCACGTCGATGGCCGTCGAGCGGGGGGCACACGTGATCCGGACCCACGACGTCGCCGAGACCCGGGACGCCGCGCTGATCGGCCGGGAGTTCGCACGCGAACGCCTCGACGACGGGGAGGCAGCCGTCGAGGAACTCGACGTTACGGGGGCAGGGGAGGTCGCGCGTCACCTCGACCGCCTCGGCGGCGCAACCGAACGGGCTCCGGAAGCGACGGTCAGAATCTTCGAGGTGTCCGACCTCGACCCGGCCGACGAGCGGGCGCTGGCCGCCGCCACCGGCGACGGGATCGGCTACGTCCGCGGATCGGACGGCGGCCTGCTGTTCGGCTCGGACGCCGCCTTCGAGAACGGTCGCGTCCCACGGGATGCGACCGACCGGGCGGCGGCGATTCTACGCCGGGTTCGGCGGTGGGTCGGGGAGAAGAAAACGTCTTCCTCGGCCTCCAGTACCGTCAATGGGTCCTAGAAACTAGAAAACCACGGCAGAATCCCTAAAACGAGTGTTCTGTGCTCGTCCTCGCGCTTTGGAATCTCCTGCTCGCGGTACGCGCCGCCGCTCGAGACGTAGACGTAGGCGTCCACGTCGGAGAATACCTCCGTTGCCGTTCGGGCGTCAGCGGGGTGGTATGCAGCACAGTCGATGACGACGTCCGGTTCGACTCGCCGGGCGGCGTCGGCCAGTGTGTCGTCGTCGGTGCGGTCGCCGACGACGTGATCGACGCCTATCCGGTCGGAGAACTGGAGGCCGTGTGCGCCGCGGCTGAGCGCCGTGACGTCGTATCCGTGGTCGAGCAATTCCGCGACGGTGTGGCGGCCCACGAAGTGACCGTATCACGACCAAAGAGAGCATGAAAACTTATGCGGGATGCGCCAATATCGCCGGGTGGAAGCCGGGACGGCACTCGGGTAGGGGTACTTGGTGTCGGCCCGGCCCAACCCGGTTCTATGGAACTGCCACGGGAGCGACACCCATGAACTTCGCGGAGTGGGAACCGGTCTACGAGGCCGTCCTCGCCGACTTCGGGTACGACCGCGCGGACGACGGGCGCGCCCGGGACGGCCTGGCCTCGCTGACCGGACAGTTCGATCTCTCGCGGCTGGACGCGCGCGGCGACCGGGTCGCCGTGGCGGGTGCCGGGCCGTCGCTGACCGACTCCGCGGCGCTCGAACGCGCGGGGGAGGCGGACGCCGTGTTCGCCGCCTCGGCGGCCGCGAAGCGCCTGGAAGCGTCCGGGGTGGCGGTCGACCTGATGGTGACGGACCTCGACAAGGTCCCCGAGACCGCACGCGCCCTGACCGAGCGGGGGACCCCGGTGGCCGCGCACGCCCACGGGGACAACGTGCCCGCGATCGAGAAGTGGGTGCCGCAATTCGAGGGGAGACACGTACTTCCCACGACGCAGGCCGAACCGGCGGGACCGGTCCGGAACTTCGGGGGATTCACCGACGGCGACCGCGCCGCCTTCCTGGCGGACTACCTGGGCGCGTCCGAACTGGCGTTCGTCGGGTGGGACCTCGACGACCCGGCGGTCGGGGCCGAAAAGCGGCGGAAACTCCGGTGGGCCGAACGGCTCCTGCTGTGGCTCGAACGCCGCCGCGGGGAGCGGTTCGCCCTTCTCGACGGCCGACGGGAGCGAATCGACGACGACGCATTGCGGGAGTGAGACCGCCGGTCGAGGACGGCGACCCTGATCCCGACTTCGGAACTACTAACTCGCGCTCGGGGGAAATACTCCCGAGTTACAGATGAAACTCCACGAGTACCAGGCCAAGGAGGTCTTCGCGGACGCCGGCATTCCGACGCCGTCTGCGCGTCTCGCGGGGACCGTCGACGAGGCCGTGGCCGCGGCCGAGGAGATCGGCTTCCCGGTTGCGGTCAAGGCGCAGGTACAGGTCGGCGGCCGCGGGAAGGCCGGGGGGATCGAGATCGCCGGCGACGCAGAGGAGGCCCGCGCGATCGCCGACGACATCCTCGGGATGGACCTCAAGGGGTACCACGTCGACCGCGTGCTCGTCGAGGCCGCCGTCGACTTCGTCGACGAACTGTACGTCGGCGTGACCATGGACCGGGGCGAGGGGCGGCCGGTAGCGATGGTGTCGACCCGCGGCGGCGTCAACATCGAGGAGGTCGCCGCCGAGGACCCCGAGGCCATCGCCCGCGAACACGTCGATCCAGCCTTCGGGATGCACCCCTACCAGGCCCGGAAGGCCGTGTACGACGCCGGCGTCGACCGCGCGGTGGCGAGGGACGTGGCGGGAGTGCTCACGACGCTGTACGAACTCTGGGACGAGCGGGACGGCAGCGACGCCGAGATCAACCCCCTGATGGTCACCGCCGACGACGAGGTGATCGCCGCCGACGCCGTCTTCAACGTCGACGACGACGCCCTCTTCCGCCAGCCGGACCTCGCGGAGATGGAAGAGGAGACGGCGGACGACGAACTCGAGGCGAAGGCCAACGAGTACGGCTTCGACTACGTGCGCCTCGACGGCGACGTGGGCATCATCGGCAACGGCGCGGGACTGGTCATGACGACGCTGGACCTCGTGGACTACTACGGCGGCGACCCCGCGAACTTCCTCGACGTGGGCGGCGGGGCGAAAGCCGAGCGCATCTCGAACGCCCTCGATATGGTGTTCTCGGACGACAACGTCGACGCCGTCGTGTTCAACATCTTCGGCGGCATCACCCGAGGCGACGAGGTGGCCCGCGGGATCAACGAGGCCCTGGGGTCGTTCGACGAGGTGCCAAAGCCGGTGGTGGTCCGGCTGGCTGGTACCAACGCCGCCGAGGGGATGGAGATCCTCAACACCGACCTCGTGACCGTCGAGGAGACGCTCGAAGACGCCGTCCAGCGCGCCGTCGAGTACGCCGCGGAGGTGAAAGCATGAGCGTGCTCGTCGACGCGGAGACGCGCGTGGTCGTCCAGGGGATCACCGGCGGCGAGGGCCGGTTCCACACCGAGCAGATGCTCGACTACGGGACGAACGTCGTCGCGGGCGCGGTGCCCGGGAAGGGCGGCCAGGAGGTCACGGGCGTCCCGGTCTACGACACCGTCGACCGCGCCGCGCGCGCGGAGGACGCCGACGCCTCGGTCGTGTTCGTCCCGCCGGCGTTCGCCGGCGACGCGCTGTTCGAGGCACTGGACGCCCCGCTCGATCTGGTCGTGGCCATCACCGAGGGGATCCCGACCCAGGACATGAGCGCCGTCTACCGCCGGCTGGGCGAGACCGACGCCCACCTCGTCGGCCCCAACTGTCCGGGCGTGATCACCCCCGGCGAGGCGAAACTGGGCATCCTGCCCGGGAACATCTTCTCGGCCGGCGACGTAGGACTGATCTCGCGGTCGGGGACGCTGACCTACCAGATCGTCGACAATCTCACGAACCGCGGGATCGGGCAGACGACCGCCATCGGCATCGGCGGCGACCCGATCATCGGGACGGACTTCGTGGACGCGCTCGAACTGTTCGAGGCGGACACCGACACCGAGGCGGTCGTGATGTGTGGCGAGATCGGCGGCGAGGACGAGGAGGAGGCGGCCCGCTACATCACCGAGTACATGGACACGCCGGTCGTCGGGTTCATCGCCGGCCGGACCGCCCCACCGGGCAAGCGGATGGGCCACGCCGGGGCCATCGTCAGCGGGTCGGGGACCGGTACCGCACAGAGCAAAATCGAGGCCCTGGAGAACGCCGGCGTCCCCGTCGGCGACACGCCGGAAGAGGTCGCCGACCACGTCGAGGACATCGTCTAAATCGCGTCGCCGGGGTCGTGGCGTTCGCGGACGCGCTCGATTTCTGCCGCATACCGCTCGCGCACCTCGGGGTCGTGGACCGCCGAGAGATTGCCCGGGTCGACCGACAGCGAGACGCGCGTCTCGCGGCCCTCGCCGGTAAAGGAGGTGAGGGCGCGCTCTTTGCGGAACTCGCGGGTCCCGTCGGGCGTCGCGTAGGTGAGCACGATGAGGTTCTGCTCGTCGTCGGAGTAGGTCCGTTCGACCAGCCAGACGCGGACCGTATCACTCTCGCCGGCCATGCGCTCGCGTGGGCACGGACGCCCATCAGCTTACTGTCCCGGGCGGCCGCCAGTATCGTTCGCTGAAACGGCGGTATGGCGGTACTACCTGGAAGAGGGTCGTCACGCGGGCCCGTGCGGGCAGGAAACCGCGAGTTTCAGCGTCCGTCCGGACGCGAGCAAGCGAGTTCGAACGGGCGCGCCGCGAGGGTCTGAACTTCCCGATCAGCGTGAACGTTCCGGTGTAGATATAAAGGGTGATGAAGAATATTTGAACATGGCGCATACCTGCCGGACATGCAACCGGACGTTCGGGACTGAACTCGAACTCGAACTCCACCGCGACACCTGCTCGGCGGACCAACTGTTCTGTGACGTCTGTGGCGAGCGGTTTCCCGAACGGACGGCTACGACGGACGGCTGGCACTATCGATGTCCGACGGAGGACTGCGACGGCGCGGGCATCGGGGAATCGCTCCACAGGGTAAGCGAGGCGCGGGTCGCCAGGCGCTAGTTGTTCGCGGAGGGGCGTTCGATCCGGACGAGAGCGCGTTCGCACACCGGCAGGTAGGCCACTCCAAGCAACGGCACTTCGAAGACGACGCGACACGGCCGGGACCCCGTGACCCGGTGGCCGGTCGCCGGAACCCAGGCCACGTCCCAGGTCCAGCGCCGGACGGGCGCGTCCGCCTGGCAGGTCGTGACCTCGAAGGGGACCCACGGGCCGCGGAGCACGCGCACCCGCCCGCGAGACCCTGCCGTGACGTAGCGGTCCGGACAATCGACGTCGCTCACGGTCGGGCCCCACTCGGGCCACCGCCGCGTGTCGGTGAGCAGGTCCCAGACCGTCCCGGCAGGGGCGTCTATCGGCCGCGAGACGCACACCCGCCTGCCGTCGGGCGTCCGCTCGACGCCGACGCTGGACCGCGCCATGTGACAGCCAGGGCCCGCGGTGCCGAATAGCTGGCGCTTCCCGCTTTTCCAGTCCTGATACTCGGGGAGGAAGCTATACGAGGGAGGTCCCCTTACGGGGGATAGATGATCGAGGTCCGGGACCTCAGAAAGCAGTACGGTGAGTTCGTCGCCGTCTCGGGGAGCACCTTCACGGTCGACCGGGGGGAGGTGTTCGGCATCATCGGACCCAACGGGGCCGGGAAAACGACGACGCTGAAGATGCTCGCCGGGTTGCTCGAACCGACCGCGGGCGAGGCGACGGTCGCCGGCTACGAGGCTGGCGACCCGGAGATGCGCCGGCAACTGGGCTTCCTGCCCGAGGAATCGCCGCTGTACGAGGAAATGACGCCGGTGTCGTACCTGCGGTTTTTCGCCGACCTGTACGACGTCCCCAGGGAGGTGGCCGACGACCGCCTCCACGGCACGCTCGACCGCCTCGACCTCGACCACCGCGACCGCCCGCTGGGCGACATGTCCAAGGGGATGAAACGGAAGGTCGCCATCGCGCGGTCGCTGATCAACGACCCCGACGTGCTCGTCTACGACGAACCCGGGAGCGGCCTCGATCCGCTGACGACCAACTACATCATCGAGTTCACGCGCGAACTCGGCGAGGAGGGCAAGACGGTGGTGTTCAGCGCCCACAACCTCTTTCACGTCGAGAGCATCTGCGACCGGGTCGCGGTGATGAACGGGGGCGACATCGTCGCCAAGGGCGACCTCGACCGCCTCCAGGCGGAACACGGCCACACCGAGTACCACGTCTACACGACCGTCGAGGTCGACAGGAGCGTCCGGGAGAACGGCCGGTACCGCCGGGTCGTGGACACGATGGAGGCAGTCGAGCGGACCCGCGAGGCGGCCGAGGCCGCCGGCGGGTCGGTCGTCGACATCCGCACGGAGGAGTCGAACCTGGAAGAGGTCTTCCTGAACCTGGCGGAGCGGGAGGAATGAACGGGCGCGACCTCCGCGAGTGGCTCCGGGCCGCCCGCTGGCGACTCGGGAAGGTGCTCCGCATCGGCCGCTGGGAGGTCACGAAGAACGCAGGCGGCGTCGACCGCCGGACCGCCCTCGTGACGGTGGTCGCGCTCGTGGCGATCGTCGCGGTCGCTCCGACGGCGGTCAGCGGCGGCGTGGCGCTCGACCGGGGGATCTACCGGGTCGCCGTGAGCCAGGACAGCCCGTACTACGGGCCGGCCGCGACTGACCCGACGTTCGCGGTCGTGTCGCCCGACAGCTCCGCGGTCGACCGACGGCAGGTGGAACTGCTGGTCGAGGACGACCGCATCGGCGCGGCAAAGAGCCGGAAGGGACGGGCCGCGTACGCGGAGTTCCGGGACACCATCACGCGGTACAACGACCGGCAGATGGCCCGCGAGGGCAACGCCACGGCCGCCTTCCCGGTGTCGGTGACCCTCCGGTACGCCGAGCGGGACCGCATCCAGATCGCCGCGGGCGGTGGAAGCGGCGACGGCGGCGGTGGCGACGGCGGCAACGGGTCGGGCGGCGGTGGGGGCGGCGACGACGGCGGTGGCGACGGGGGCGGCGGGAGCGACGGGACGGACGGCGGGAGCGACGACGGCGGCGGGAGCGGCATCGGGGACGTGTTCGGCGGTGACGGGCTGACACCCCAGTCGACCTCGGGATCCCCGGCGGACATCTCGCCGCCGTTCCCGTTCGGGTCGCTCGTGCTCGCGTTTCTGTTCGTCGTGCCGCTGAACTTCATCATCCAGGCCTACGGGAGCACCATCCTCGGCGAGCGGATCAACCGCCGCGGCGAGTTGCTCCTCGTGTCGCCGGTCTCGCCGGTCGACATCGTCGCCGGGAAGACGCTGCCGTACTTCGCGGGGGCGATGGGCACCGCGGCCGTGATCGCCGCGGCTATCGGCGGCGGCCCCCTGTCTGTGTTCGCCCTCGCGCCGCTTTCGTTGCTGTTCCTGGCAGCCACCTTCCTGGGGGCGATGTTCGCCCGGTCGTTCAAGGAACTCACGTTCGTGACCGTCACCGTCACCGTCTCGCTGACCACCTACGCCTTCGTGCCGGCCATCTTCGCGGACGTGGGGGCCGTGGCGCTGATCTCGCCGCTCACGCTGGTCGTCCGCGACCTCCAGGGGACGGCGGTCGGCGTCGGCGAGGTGGCGTTCTCGACGCTCCCGCCCGCGCTCTCGGCGGCCGTGCTGTTCGCGCTCGGGACCGGCATCTACCGCGAGGAGGACATGTTCACCCAGCGCCCGATTCCGCTGAAGGCGCTGGACGCCCTCGCGGCCCGCATCGCGGGCGGCTGGAGCGTCGCGGCGCTGTCCGCGCTTTTGTTGCCGTTCGTCTTCGTGGCGGAACTGCTCGCGGTCGCGGCGCTGTTCGCGCTGCCGACGGGGCCGTCGGTGCTGGCGATCCTGGTCGGCGTGGCGGTCATCGAGGAACTCGCCAAGAGCGTCCACGTCTACGCCGGCTACGCCCACGCCCGGTTCGAGCGGGGCCTAGTGACGGCTCTGACGATCGGTGCGTTCAGCGGCCTCGGCTTTTTCGTCGGGGAGAAGCTGACGCTCGTCGCACAGCTGGTCGGTCTCGACCGGCTCCCGGAGGGGCAGGCGGCGCTGGCGACCGGGACCGGCGTCCCGACGCTCCCGGCGGCGCTGGCGCTTCTGGTCGCGCCACTGCTCTTGCACGTCGTGACCGCGGCCGTCTCGGCGACCGGTGCCAGCCGCGGACGGTCGCGGTACCTCATGGCGCTGACGGTCGCCATCGGGATCCACGTGGCCTACAACGCGACGGTGGTGGTCGCCCTTGGTTGACCTGCCGAGCGACCCGCGGGTGGCCATCGGCCGGCGCGACCTCGCCTCGCTGTCCCGGGAGAAGACCATCGTCCTGGCGATACTGATCCAGCTTTTCGTCGCCGCGTTCTCGTCGTTTCTGGTCGTCGGGCTGACCTCGCTGTACGACCCGGGGTCGGTCGAGTCCGGCGAGGTCGCGGTCGGGATCTCCGGCGAGGAGGTCGACGCGCTCGGCCGGGCGGCGGCCCGGCGCGACGGCGTCGAGGCGGTCGCGTATCCCAGCGAGACGGCGGCCCGGCAGGCGTTCCAGCGCGGCGACGTCGACGCAGTGTTGCACGCCGAGCGGTCGCAGGGGCGGATCGCCGTCTCGGCGACCGCCCCGCAGGGGAGCCTCCGGACCACGCTGATCGTGGTCCAGTTGCGGGGCCTGCTGGAGACGATGGAGCGCCAGCAACGCGCGGCGCGGTCGGAGTTTCTCGACTCGCCGGTGGTACCAGTGCCGCCGCCGGTCGACGCCAGCCCTTACTTCGGGTTCACGTACACCGTCCTGATTCCCCTCTTGCTGTTCCTGCCGCCGTTCATCAGCGGCTCCATCGCCGTCGACGCGATCACCGAGGAGATCGAACGGGAGACGATGGAGCTGTTGCGGGTCGCGCCGGTCTCGCTGGTCGACATCGTCGACGGCAAGGCCGCCGCGATGATCGCGCTCGCGCCGGTCCAGGCCGGGGCGTGGATCCTCCTGATGACGTTCAACGGCTTCCGCGTGTCGAACCCGTGGCTCGTGCTGTCTGTCGTGACCGCGCTGACGGTCGTGGTCGTCGCGCTCGGCGTCGCGCTCGGCCTCCGTACCGGCACCCGGCGGCAGGCCCAGTTGCTCTACTCCGTCGGGGCGCTCGGCCTGTTCGGGGGAGCGGTGTTCCTGCCGGAACACCCCGCGACGACGGTGGCGAAACTGGCGGTCGACAGTCCCTCGCCGACCACCTACGCGCTCGTGGCCGGCTACGCCGTCGTCGCGGTCGTCGCCTACGCCGCAGTCAGGCGGTACACCGGACGGGTCGACGCCGCGTCGCTGTGAGTTAGGCTTTAGTCACCCTCGGTTGAACGCCGGACCATGGAGTACACGACGCTCGGGAACACCGGCATCGAGGTCAGCCGCATCTGCCTGGGCTGTATGAGCTTCGGGACGCCAGACTGGCGCGAGTGGGTCCTCGACGAGGAAGCCAGCCACGAGATCGTCGACCGCGCCATCGACCTCGGGATCAACTTCTTCGACACCGCGAACATGTACTCGAAGGGCGAATCAGAGCGGGTCCTCGGGAACGCCCTCGAAGGTCGCCGCGAGGAGCAGGTCGTCGCCACCAAGGTCTACTTCCAGATGGACGAGAACGACCCCAACTCCGGCGGCCTCTCCCGGAAGACGATCGAGCAGGAACTCGACAACAGCCTCGACCGCCTCGGGATGGACACGGTCGACCTCTACCAGATCCACCGCAGGGACTACGATACCCCCGTCACGGAGACCCTGCGGGCGCTCGACGACGCGGTCCGCCGGGGGAAGGTGCGCTACCTCGGCGGGAGTTCGATGTGGGCCCACCAGTTCGCGGAGGCGCTCCACACCAGCGACCGCCGCGGCTTAGAGCGGTTTGCGACGATGCAGAACCACTACAACCTCGTCTACCGCGAGGAGGAACGCGAGATGTTGCCCCTCTGCGAGAAGGAGGGCATCGGCGTCATCCCGTGGAGTCCGCTGGCCCGGGGCTATCTCACCCGTCCCCACCAGCGGATCGACGCGACGACGCGCGGGGAAACCGAGGAGCACATGTACGAACACCCCTACCGCGAGGGCGGCGGTCCGGAGATCAACGCCCGGGTGGCCGAGATCGCCGACCAGAAGGACGCCTCGATGGCCCAGATCGCGCTGGCCTGGGTGCTCCACAAGGACTGGGTGGACGCGCCCATCGTCGGCACGACCAGCGTCGAACACCTGGAGGAGGCCGTCGCCGCACTCGACATCTCGCTGTCGGACGGGGACATCGAGTACCTGGAAGAACCGTACGAACCGGTCCCGGTCAGCGGGCACGAGTGACGGGGTGGCCGGGGCGATGACCGGCGGGGTGCAGTATCAGGGATTGTACTGCCACCGAAAAGCATCTATCCACCTACCCGGAACAGGCAGGGTATGGCCCCCGCCGACGAGTCCCCCGACGGCCCGCGGGACGCGGTCGTCGTCCTGCACGTCGACGACGACCGGGAATTCGCGGCGCTGACCGCGGAGTCGCTCGAACGCGAGGACAGCCAGTTCCGGGTCGTGACCGAGCAAAGCGCGGGCGACGGCATCGAGCGTCTGGCGGCGGGCGGCATCGACTGTATCGTCTCGGACTACGAGATGCCCGGCATGAACGGGCTGGAGTTTCTCGACCGGGTACGGGACATCGACCGGAACGTCCCGTTTATCCTCTTTACGGGCAGAGGGAGCGAGGAGGTGGCCAGCGAGGCGATTTCCGCCGGCGTAACGGACTACCTCCAGAAGGAACCCGGGGGCGACCAGTACGCCGTGCTCGCCAACCGCGTTCGCAACGCGGTCGAGCGGTACCGCCTCGAACGCGAGCAAGCACGGAGTCAGGAGGGCGAACGATACAGGAGCATCGTCGAGGCGGCGGGCGATCCGCTTTTCGCCCTCGACGCCCGCGGCCGATTTACGTACCTCAACGGGGCACTCGTGGACCTGACCGGGTACGACGAGGACGTCCTCCTTGGCGCAGACGTCGCACGGATACTCGTCCGAGAGGACGCCAGGCGGGGCAGCCACGTGGTCCGGTCGGTGTTGTCCGGCGACGACGGGAGTCGGACGACCGAACTGCGGGTCTTTCGACGGGACGGGTCGCGGATTCCCTGCGAGATAAAGATCACCCGGTTCTCCTTCGGGGGGACGTCCGGAGCGGTCGGCGTCGCCCGCGACGTCTCGGAGCGACGGGAGTACGAGCGGACGCTCAGGCGGGAGCGCGCCCGGTACTCGGCGCTGTTCGAGAACACCGACGACGCCGTCGCGCTGGTCGAGTACGACGGAGAGACGCCCTACATCCAGGACGCGAACGGGGCGTTCGACAGCCTGTTCGCGTCCCCCGACGCCGACGTGGTCGGCCGCCCGCTCGACGAGGTGGTGGCCGCAAAGGAGCGACGCGAGGAGGCCCGCGACATCAGCCAGCGGGTCAAGGAGGGAACGTATATGAGGGGAGAACTCGAGCGCGACACCGTCGACGGCCCGCGCACGTTCCTCTGGCAGGCCGTCCCGCTGGCGGATCCCGAGACCGGGACCGTCGATCAGGCGTTCGCCGTCTATCGGGACATCTCCCGGCTCCGGGAACGCGAGCGGGAACTCGAGCGGCAAAACGAGCGGCTCAAGGAGTTTTCCAGCATCGTCAGCCACGACCTGCGGAATCCACTGAACGTCGCGCAGGGGAACCTCGAACTGGCGCGAGCGACGGGCGAAAGCGACCGGCTCGACGCCGTCGAACGCGCCCACCGGCGGATGGAGGACCTCATCGAGGACATGCTGACGCTGGCACGCGAGGGGGAATCGGTGACCGAGACCGAACCGGTCGACGTCGGCGAACTGGTCGCGGACTGCTGGGAGATGATCCGGACCGACGGGACCCGACTCGACCTCAGAACCCGACAAACCGTCGAAGCCGACCCGGGCCGGTTCCGGCAACTGCTGGAGAACCTCCTGTCCAACAGCGTCGAACACGGCGGCACGGGCATCACCGTCGGCGACCTCGACGGCGGGCTTTACGTCGAAGACGACGGGCCCGGCATCCCCGAGGACGAGCGCGAACGGGTGTTCGATCCCGGCTACTCGACGCGCGAGGACGGGACGGGGTTCGGACTGCGCATCGTCCGGGAAATCGCGGACGCACACGGCTGGGAGGTGACCGTCACGGACGGGAGCGGCGGCGGGGCACGGTTCGAGATCACCGGAATGGAAACCGTCCGGTGACGTGTGGAGTCAGCGATACCGGGGACCGCCGCCACGGTTCGGGCCCGCTCGCGGTCGCTCCCTCGTCCGAAATTTCCGCCCGCGCGTTGTATGGACGCTACGCGTCGCTGACCTGCTCGTGGGCGTGGTGGTAAAACCGGACCAGCGGCCGGCCGTCGTCGCCGGCGACGGGTTCGAAACAGACCCGCCGGAACCGCTCGTTGTCCAGCAGATTGACCATCAGCCCGGTCTCGTGGAGCGACACCGACTCGTAGGCCGTCTCGCAGACGGGACAGCGCTCGGGCGGGTTCTCGGGGACCTCCATCAGTCGCCGCGAACCTCGTCCGCGACCCGGCTGATGGTCCGGTACTCCTCGTCGCTGTAGCCGATGAGGCGCACGTCGGCCAGCGTCTCCGGGTCGTCGCTGTCGACGACCTCGCAGATGATCCGGGCACCCTCGGCCAACTCGAACCCCGCGACGCCACAGCCGAGCGCCGGCAGGACGAGCGACTCGCAACCGAGGTCGTCGGCCGCTTCCAGGCTGTTCCGGGTCGCGTCGCTGATGCTGTCGGCGGTCACCCGGCCGTCGCCGTAGTGTGGCATGGCGGCCGCGTGGATCACGTAGTCGGCGTCGAGGTCGTAGGCGTCGGTCACGGCCACCGCGCCGAGGTCGACCGGCCCCTTCGAGACCGCCTCGTCGTTCAGTTGCTCGCCCGCCGCCCGCCTGAGTGCGCCGGCGACGCCCGATCCCATCCGGAGGCTCGTCCCCGCCGCGTTGACGAGCGCGTCCGCACGCTGCTGTGCGATGTCGCCCTGGACGACGCTGAACTGCATGGCCGGCAATATGGCCGCGAGCACCAAGAAAATGTGCCGAGGGCCGGCGCGAGCCGACACCGTTAATCGGCCGCCGGTGCCAGCGGGGGACGTGCGGGTCCTGAACTACCTCGAACTCGAATCGCGGCTCGACCGGAGCGGGATCGGTACCTCCGTCGACCACCAGCGGAAAGCCCTCGCGGGGACCGACGTGGAGGCGGTCACCTCGCCGTGGACCGACGACCACCCGCTGTGGGCGGCCGCGAACACCGCCATCGACAACCCCGTCTTTCGTGCGTTCGACGTCGCACACTGCAACATGATCGGGCCCGGGAGCCTCGCGGTTGCGCGACACGCCCGCGAGCACGGGATTCCGCTGGTGTTGCACGCCCACGTCACGAGCGAGGACTTCGCCGGGAGCTTCCGGGGGTCGAACCTGCTTTCGGGGCCGCTCCGGCGGTACCTCCGGTGGTTCTACTCGCTGGCCGACCTGGTGTTGTGTCCCAGCGAGTACACCCGCGGGGTGCTGGAGTCCTCCCCGGTCGAGGCACCGATCCGGCCGATCACGAACGGCGTCGACATCGACTCGCTCGTGGGCCACGAGTCGCTCCGCGAGGAGTACCGCGACCGGTTCGACATCGACGGGGTGGTCGTCTTCGCGGTCGGAAACGTCTTCGAGCGGAAGGGGCTGACGACCTTCTGCCGGGTGGCCGAGCGGACCGACCACGAGTTCGTCTGGTTCGGCCCCTACGACACCGGCCCGCAGGCGTCAGCGACGGTCCGGAAGTGGACCGAGAACCCGCCGGCGAACGTCACCTTCACGGGGTGGATCGACGACAAGCGCGGTGCGTTCGGGGCCGGCGACGTCTACCTCTTTCCCACGAAGGCCGAAAACCAGGGCATCGCCGTCCTGGAGGCGATGGCCTGCGGGAAGGCGGTCGTGTTGCGCGACATCCCCGTCTTCGAGGAGTTCTACACCCACGGCGAGGACTGCCTGAAGTGCGAGACCGAGGCGGAGTTCGCGGCGGCGGTCGACCGACTCGCGGACGATCCGGACCTCAGGGCGCGACTCGGCGAGCGCGCCCGCGAGACCGCCCGGGAGCACGGGCTGGACCGCGTCGGACGGCGGCTGGTCGCGGCCTACGAGGAAGTCGCAACCACTTAAGTTGCCGTCCGCGAACGACAGGCAGATGCTCCCCAGCGTCGCCGTGTTCACGGACACGTACCTGCCGACCGTCAACGGCGTCACGTACACGATCAGGACGTGGCGCAACTGCTGGGAGGCACGCGGCGGCCGGATGGGCGTGGTCTACCCGGCCGCCGACGGCTACACCGCCGGCGGCGACGAACACCCGGTCCGGAGCGTCGAGTTCCCGTTCTACGAGGGGTTCCACGCCGCCCTCCCGCGGGTTCCCGACGCCGTCGACGGGGCGGAGATCGTCCACGCACACACGCCGTTCATGCTCGGGCTGAGCGGCCTCCGGTGCGCCCGGTCGGGCGACGTGCCGCTGGTGGCGTCCTACCACACGCCGACCAGCGAGTACGCCGACTACATCGCGGACGGCCGGCTGGCGTCGGTCGTCGAGACCGTCGCCCGCGCCTACGAGCGGTGGTACATGAACCGCGCGTCGGTCGTGATCGTGCCGAGCGAGCCGGCCGGACAGCACCTCCGGGAGATCGGAGTTCGCGCCCCGGTCGAAGTGGTGCCGAACGGCGTCGACACCGAGCGGTTCCGCCCGGTCGACGCGGCGGCCTTCCGCGAACGCCACGGCCTGCCGGCCGACCGACCGCTGGTCGGCTGACGGGCCGGCCCGCGACCGCCTCGAACGCCGCGCCCGCGAGGCCGACGCCGACGTCCGCTTTCTGGGCTTTCTGGACCGTGCGGACCTGCCGGCTTTCTACTCGGCGCTCGACGTGTTCGCGTTCCCCAGCCCCGTCGAGACCCAGGGGCTGGTCGCGCTGGAGGCGTTCGCCTGCGGGACCCCCGTCGCCGCGGTCGACGCCGGGGCACTCTCGGAAACCGTCGAGGACGGGGTAACCGGCTGGAAGGCACCACCGGGCGACGTCGTCGCGTTCCGCGAGTGCATCCGCCGGACGCTCGACGGGCGCGACCGGCTGCGCGAGGCGTGTCTGGACCGCCGCGACCGGATCAGCGTCGAGCACGCCGTCGACCGGCTGACCGAGGTCTACGAGGGGCTGTAGGAATCGGAGCCACGGCTCCCCGGGCCACGCGCGAAGAAAACTCGCGCCGTCAGTCGTTCTCGATGGCTTCGGCGATGCGTTCCAGGGTGCGCCGGACGTCGTGGACCTCGTCGCGGAGCTTCCGGACCTCGCGGACGAGTTCCTCGTCGTCGCTCTCGGTCTCGCCGCGGCCGCCCGGACCGCCGGGACCCATGCCGGGTCCGCCGCCCATGCCGCCGCCGGGGCCGCCGCCCATCATGCCGCCCATCATCTGGGCGAACGGGTTCCCGCCCATGCCGCCGCCGGGGCCGCCGGGACCGCCGCCCATCATCTCCTCCATTTTCTCCTTGCGGCTCTTGCCCTCGCCGTCGTCGCCCTCGCCTTCCTCGGCGCGTTGCTGGCGGATCTCCTCGACTCGCTCGCGGAAGGACTTCTCCTCGCTCTCGCCGTCCCCGCCCGACTCCGCCGCGTCGGCCCCGGTCTCGGGGGGCTCCTCGCTCTCGGCCGCGGAGTCGTCCTGGCTCGCCTCGTCGCCGGTGTCCGCTGGGTCGTCGTCAGCCATACCACGCGGTTTGCTGTGGTCCGGGAAAAGGGTTGTCGTCCGGACCTATCTGAGCCGCCGGACTAGCATCGAGACGCCGGCGGCCGACAGCAACACGACCGCGAAATTGAACGCCGCCTGGACCATCGGTTCGTACTCGGGAGCGACCCAGAGACTGATCGCCCGGGAGGCGTTCGTGTAAAACCGGAAGGTGGCGATCAGCGCCAGCAGCGTCAGCAGGCCCAGCGCGCCGTACGTGAGGTACGTCGAGACGTCGCGGTCGCTCTCGTCGGTCGATTCCTCCAGGGGATTCGGGGACTCCGTGGGATCGGTCTCTGTCTCTGTCTCTGTCATTGGTTCCTCCGTCTTGCGAACAATATCGCGCCCACGAGCAGGGCGACCAGTGCCGCGAGCGCGCCGAAGCCCGGGCCGCCCCCTTCAGTCGGACGGGGCGTGTCCCGCTCCGGTTCGCGGTCCGGTTCCCGCTGGTCGCCGGTGCCGCGCTCGAAGTCGCCGGTCCGGAGTCCGACCTCGCGGCGCGTCCCGTTTTCGGGGATGGTCTCCGTGGGATCGAGCCGTGCCGGGGCGGTCGCCGTCCCGACGATCACGTCGTCCTCGACGAGGATGGCGTCGAGGTAGTAGTTGTAGCCGTCGGGGACCGTGAGGGTCGCCCCCGGGGTGGCCGTCCGGCCGGGGGCGATCCCGCCGACCGCGACCCGGCGCTCGTCGGCGACGATGTTGGATTCGAGCTGTCGGGCCCGCAGGATCAGCGTCACGTCACCGGCGGGGTCGTCGCCGCGGTTGGTCAGGTACGTCGAGACGTTCAGCGTCGTTCGGTTGTCGTCGACGGACTCGATGGAGTAGGTGATCACCGGCAACTCGCCCGGCCCGGTCCCGTCGAACCGGTGGAACTGGAGCGGGCCGAGCGTGCCGGCACCCCGGACGGTCTTCCCGCCGGCCGACACCCGCTGGCCGTCGACGTAGACCAGCGTCTCCAGGCGGTAGCTGCCGGCCCGCTCGACGGTGAGGTTGGTCACGACGGCCCGTTCGCCGTCGTCCTCGACGGTGCCGATCTCGCGTCTGACCGTCCGGGCGACGAACCCGGTCTCCCCGTCGACGGCCCTGACTTCGAGGGTGACGTTCTCCGCGGACCCGCCGCGGTGCCGGAATCGGTTGTCCACCACGAGCGTCGCCGTATTCCCGGAGACCTCGCCGGCGGCGACGTTCATCTCGGTGAGTTCGACGTGGCCGGGGCGCTCGCGCTCCCGGCCGGGGTCGTCGAGTGCTCCCGGTACTGTCACTGTGGCGACGGCCGCGACCGCCAGCACGACGACCGCGACCCCCGCCAGGAGGGCTTCGCGCTGCACGGCCGAGCAACGACGTGGAGCCGGTATAGGCTTTGTGAATGGTCAAGCGGCTGATTGACCCACCGGGTCGCTACCCGAACGCGCCGAGGCTCGACTGGAGGTCGCGGTCGGTCGCGCCCTCCCGGAGTTCGTACCCCACGAGGTCGCGCAGGTCGACGGCGTAGGTGCTCCCGCCGCGGTCGAGAGCCAGCACCCGGCCCTTGACGCCCCGGACCGTCCCGGTGGCGAGCGTCTCCGCGACCGGTCGCTCCGCAAAATCGAGCCCGTAGTCGAAGGCGAACGTCTCGACGGGGTCGAACCCGGCCACCAGCGACGCCCACGCACCGTCGTCGACCGCGCGGTGGAGGCCGGCGATCTTCTCGGGGACGCGCACCCGGTCGCCTACCGTCGCGGCGATGTCGGCCTCGATCTGCCTGGCGATCCGTCCGTTCTCGACCGTCCGGAGGTGGGCCGCCCGGTCGGCCCCCTGCTCGCGGAGGCGGGTGTCCAGTCGCCAGGAGCGCGTGACGCCCACCTTGAACGTCGCCGGCGCGAACGCCGCCAGGTAGGCCGCGTGCTCCTCGTGGCAGGCCTCGACCGGCATCGAACAGTCGCCGGTACACCGCGCGCACGGCCACCGCGAGGTGTGGACGGCGCAGTAGGGGGCCGCCGGGTCCTCGCAGGCGACGTGCGTCCCGTCCTCGACTGTCCCGGCGCAGTGGCGCTCGCCGAGGGTGTACGCGAGTTCGCACCTCCGGGAAAGCGAGACGCGGTCTACCCGTCCGTCCTCGCCAGCGACCAGCAGGGCCGGGTCGCGTTTCTCGTCGCCCGCGGCGGTGTCGTATCCGACGACCTGCACGCGACGGCGTTGGCGGCGGCCCGGCAAAACGGTACTGTTCCGGAGACCGGATCGTCTCGGGGTCCGCTACTGCTCGGCAAGCAACTCCCGGGTCGCCTGCCGGACGGCGTCGTCGCTGGACTGGTCGGGTTCCCACCCGAGCGCGGCCAGTTTCTCGATCGAGAGGCGCATCCGCGGGACGTCACCGGTCCAGCCGCGGTCGCCGCCGGTGTACTCGTAGTCGGGATCGAGGCCCATCTCCTCGCTGACGATGTCCGCGATGGTCGTCACGGAGGTCGTGGTCCGGGTCCCCAGGTTGTAGACGTTCAGGGCGTCGTCGGCGCGAGAGACGACGTGGCACATCGCGTCGACGCACTCCTCGACGTGCATGTAGGATTTCTCCTGGCGGCCGTCGCCGAGGATCGTCAGGGTCGACGGGTCCTCGCGGAGTTTCCCGATGAAATCGGGGATCACGGCCCCGGGCTGGAGGCGCGGGCCGACGATGTTGGCAAACCGGAACGTCCAGACCGTGAAATCGTGGCTGTGGGCGTACACCGACAGCAGCGCCTCCTCGCCGAGTTTGCTCGCGGCGTAGGGGCTGATCGGCTCTAGGGGCGCGTAGTCCTCCGGCGTCGGCCGCGGGGCCTCGCCGTAGACCGTCGACGAGGACGTAAACGCCAGGTTTCGCACGCCCACCTCGGCCGCCCGTTCGACGACGTGCTCGGTCAGCCGGTGGTTCTCGCGGAACTGGTCGACGTCGCCGCCCTCGACGGACTTGTCGGCCGCGAAGTGGAAGATCGCGTCCAGGTCCGCCGTCACCACGTCGGCGACCACGGTGGGGTCCCCGAGGTCGCCCTCGACGAACGTCACGTCGGCCGGCAACCAGTCCGGGTCGCCGTTCGAACAGTCGTCGACGACGACGACCTCGTTGTCGGCGGCCAGCCGTTCGGCAAGGTGCGAGCCGACGAACCCCGCCCCCCCGGTGACGAGCAGGCGCTTGCCGGAAAGATCCATGCCTCCGACTGCAAGGGCCGGCAGTAAGTCCGTTCCGCTTTCTCTGCCCGGAGCGAGTCTGTGGGCTTGGCTTCGCCGGGAGCGGATCACCGGGCTTATATTCTCTACAGTTCAGGCCGAAATATGGGCGAGAGGGGTACCACCCGGTACGATCCCGCGGTCGACAGGCGTATCGTCCTGGCAGGCACCGCGGTCACCCTGACCGGGCTGGCCGGATGTATCGGCGGCGGTGGGGGACAAGAGGTGACGGTCACGGGGCCGACGCTTGACCCGCCGGTCATGGGCGATCCGGAAGCGGACGTGACGGTCGCGGCCTACGAGGACTACGCCTGCCAGCACTGCAAAGACTACAACGAGACAGTGGTCCCGACACTCGTCTCCGAGTACGTCGAACCGGGAACGATCCGGTACGAACACCACGACTTCCCGATTCCGGTCGATCCCGAGGTTTCCTGGCAGGCGGCCAGCGCGGCCCGTGCCGTGCAGGACCGGGCGGGCGACGAGGCGTTCTGGACGTACTCGAAGGCGCTCTTCGAGCACCAGTCCGAACTCGGGCCCGAGATGTACGCGAACCTGGCCGGCGAGGCCGACGTGCCCGGCGAGGAGGTCAGGACGGCCGCCGTCGACGAGGCGTACCGGCCGACCGTCCAGAAGGACCGCAACCGCGGCCAGGACGCCGGCGTGAGTGCGACGCCGACAGTACTGGTAAACGGCGAGGCGGTCGATCGGCCGACGGTCGACGCCATCGGAGCGGCCATCGAAAACGCCTAACCGCCCCGGGACCTCCGGGGCGGTATGCAGGGCGAACCGCCGGTCGTCGTGCTCCGGCTGGGCCACCGGCCGGGCCGGGACGACCGCATGACGACCCACGTCGGTCTGACGGCGCGGGCGCTCGGGGCCGACCGCGTGGTGCTGGCCGGCGACGCCTCGCAGGCCCGCGAAACGGTCGCGGACATCACGGACCGGTTCGGCGGCCCCTTCGAGGTTTCGCTCGTCGAGTCCGGGCTGTCTACCCTCCGGGAGTGGGACGGGCGGATCGTCCACCTCACGATGTACGGCCTGCCGATCCAGGACATCGAGGGGGAGGTCCGGGCGGCCCACCGCGAGGAACCGCTGCTGGTCGTCGTCGGGGCCGAGAAGGTCCCCTACGAGGTGTACGACCGCGCCGGCTGGAACGTCGCCGTCACGAACCAGCCCCACTCGGAGGTGGCGTCGCTGGCCGTCTTTCTCGACAGGCTCTTCGAGGGGCGGGAACTCGACCGCGAGTGGGTCGACGCGGAACGGGAGGTGATCCCCCGCGCGAGTGGCAAGCGGGTCGAACCCGCCGAAAACGGAACAGAACGCGAGGTCGAAGGCGGTGCCGACCGCGACGCCGGAACCAGGACCGATCCCGGGGCCGAAACGGGATCCGGGGGGACCACTGGGACCCGCGGCGACGCGGGCGAACGCGGGGACGTGAACCCGGAGTAGTCGCGCGAGTCCGGAACTTATTAACGGCCGTATCACCCGTATTGAGACAATGGCTTTTGAGGAACTCCTGGAGGACCCCGTCATACAGAAGTACCTCCACGAACTGGTGGGGCCGAAGGGGATGCCGGTCGCGGCCGCGCCCCCGGACGGCGAGGTGACCGACGAGGAACTGGCCGAGGAACTCGGGCTGGAACTCAACGACGTACGCCGGGCGCTGTTTATCCTCTACGAGAACGACCTGGCGAGCTACCGGCGGCTCCGCGACGAGGACTCGGGATGGCTGACCTACCTGTGGACATTCGAGTACGAGAACATCCCCGAGAAGCTCGAAGAGGAGATGCACCGGCTGCTCGACGCCCTGGAGGAGCGCGAGGAGTACGAGGTCAACAACGAGTTCTACCTTTGCGAGACCTGTGCGATCCGCTTCGAGTTCGGCGAGGCGATGGAGTTCGGCTTCGAGTGTCCCGACTGCGGGTCGCAACTGGAGGCGATGGAGAACACGGCGCTGGTCGACGCGATGGAACGGCGCATCGAACGACTCCGGGACGAACTCAACGTGGGGGTCTGATGGTCGTCCTCGCGACGAAGTGTTACGTGGAGGGAGAGGCCCGCGAGCGGGCGCTCGACGGGCTGACGTCGATGGTCGCCGACCGGCTGGGCGGACTGGCGGTCGACTACGAGGTCGGCGTCCGCGACGGCGGGTTCCCCTCGGTGACGGTCGAGGGGGCAGACGCGGTCGTCGCCCGGAACCTCCTCCGCGAGCAGTGGGGCGAGATCACGCCCGAGTTCGAACCCGGCGAAACCTACGTCGGCACGCTCGAACGCTGGGACGAGTCCGGGTTCGTGCTCGACGCCGGGCGCGACGTCCGCGTCCCGGCGGCAGAACTCGGGCTCGGGCCCGGCGACCCGGGGCAGATACGGACGCGGTTCGGGCTGGTCCAGCACCTCCCCCTGCGGTTCGTCTACGGCGACCGGCCGCGGCTCGCGGACGATGAGCGCGACCGCCTCTACGAGTGGACGCGCGGCCCGGGTCGCGTGAACGTCAACAGCGCCACCCGGGCCGAAGTACGGGCGACGGTCAACCGGGCCGGTCACGCCCGCGACATCGTCACCGTCGAGCGCCTGGGGCTTCTGGAGCAGAGCATCGTCTGCAGAGACGAGACCGACCCGCCGGGGTTGCTCGCCAGCATCGGCGAGTACCTGCCCGCGGAACTGCTGTGTGTCGTGCCATGACTCCGACGACCCGCGGGCTCGCCGCGCTGGGACTGCTCGCGGTGCTGGTCGGGCTCGCGGGCTGTTCGACGATTCTCGGGCCGGGCGAGCCGAACCAGGAACGGCTCAACGAACCGGCCGAGTACGACTGGGAGACCGACGCCACGGCGTCGATCAACGTCTCCCGGTCGTCGTACACGGCCGTCTACCGGATCAACGGGTCGACCATGCAGGTCTACCGGACCGACGGCCTCGGGACGGAGAACCCACTGTCGCTGACGGGACTGAAGTTCCGGTACCCCAACGGGACAGTCGTCAACGCGAGCGCGCTCGAAGTCAGCAAGACCCGCAAGCGGACCGTCCTGGAGTTCCCGACCGAGGAAGGGCAGGTCGCCTTCACCGCCCCGCGGCAGGGCAAGACCTTTGCGACGCCCGTCTTCGTCACCGGCACCTACGAGGTGACGCTTCCCCCCGGAGCGCGGGTCGGCGTGCCATTACTCTCGCAGGTGCGGCCGGGCGGATACCGGACCGACGTGCAAAACGACCGGATGACGATCCGCTGGAACGAGGTGGAGACGAACTCGCTGTCTGTCAGGTACTACCTGGCGCGGGACCTGTGGCTGTTCGGCGGGCTGGTCGCGCTGGCGTTCGTCGTCGGGGCCGGCGGCGTCGCCTACTACGTCCGCCAGATACGCGAACTGGAGCGGCGTCGGGAGGAAGTGGGTCTCGACGTCGACACCGAGGACGACGACCTCGGCGGCGGGCCGCCGCCGGGGATGCGGTAGACCGCGGGCTTTTATTCGGGGCCTCCCCTACCGTGGGTATGCGCGTCGCGCTGGTCACAGTCGGGGACGAACTCCTCTCGGGGGACACCGTGAACACCAACGCCGCCTGGCTCGGCCGGCAGCTCGCCGAGCGGGGGGTCTCGGTCGAGCGGGTGACGACGCTCCCCGACCGGACGGCCGACATCGCGCGCGAGGTCAACGAGCACCGCGCCGAGTACGACGCCGTGATCGTCACCGGGGGACTCGGCCCGACCCACGACGACGTGACGATGGAGGGGGTCGCCGCCGCGTTCGGCCGCGACCTCGCCGAGAGCGAGGCGGCCCTGGAGTGGCTCGAACGGGAGGGGGGCTACACCCGCGACGACCTCGCGGAGGGAACGGCCCACATCCCCGATGGCGCGCGGATGCTCCCGAACCGGGCCGGCGTCGCCCCCGGCTGCGTGATCGGCACCGTCTACGTCCTCCCGGGGGTACCCGAGGAGATGAAATCGATGTTCGAACTGGTCGCCGACGACTTCGCCGGGGAGAGCCGCCACGTCGAGACCGTCGAGGTCGACGAACCGGAGAGCGCGCTGATCGACCGGTTCGAAACGCTCCGCGACCGGTTCGACGTCAAGGTCGGGAGCTACCCCGGCGAGACGGTCCGGGTGAAAATCGAGGGCGGGGACGCCGAGACGGTCGCGGAGGCCGCCGCGTGGCTCCGGGACCGTGCCGACGCCGCCTGATTACCGGTAGAGGTAGTCGAGCCAGAGGACGACCAGCGCAAGGCCACCCACGCCGACGATCCACCCGGCGAGGTCGACGACGCCGGGCTGGACGGTCTCCTGTAACACCGTTATCATCGTCCCGGAGTCCGCCCGCGAGCGGCATAAATCCCCCGAGACGGGGCAAACGTGCGCCGTCGTGAGCCGGGGTCCTTTTGCGCCCGCCGACCGTACGGCGTCGCCATGCGACGCATCGGGTTCGTGGTCAACCCCATCGCCGGGATGGGCGGCCGGGTCGGCCTGAAGGGCACCGACGGGAAGGTCGCGGAGGCACGCCAGCGCGGGGCCGAGCCGCGAGCGCCGAATCGCTCGCTGCACGGGACAGCGCGGTCGAACTGCTGACCTACGGCGACCCGATGGGCGAACGAGAGGCGCGCGAAGCCGGCTTCGAGCCGACGGTGGTCGGCCGGCCCGCCGGGACGGCGATAACGGACACGAGCGCGGAGAACACGAGCGCGGAGAACACGAGCACGGAGGACACGAGCGCGGAGAACACGAGCGCGGAGAATACGAGCACGGAGGACACGAGCGCGGAGGACACGAGCGCGGCCGTCCGCGAGTTCGTCGCACGGGATGTCGACCTCGTGTTGTTCGTCGGCGGCGACGGGACTGCCGGCGACGTGGCCGAGACGCTCGCCGACCTCGACGCGTCGGTGCCGATGCTGGGCGTCCCCGCGGGCGTGAAAGTGTACTCGTCGGTGTTCGCGGTTGACCCGCGCGCGGCGGGCCGGATCGCCGCCACATTCGAATCGGTCGAGCGCGCGGAGGTCAACGACATCGACGAGGACGACTACCGCGAGGGCGAGGTCCACACCGAACTCCGGGCGGTGGCGACGGTCCCGGTTGCCGAGCAGCGCCAGGCCAGCAAGCAACTCGCGGGCGGGACCGTCGAGACCCTCGCCGACGGATTCGCCGACGAAATCGACCCGGGGACGACCTACGTCCTCGGCCCCGGCAGCACCGTCGGCGCGATCAAGGAGGCACTCGGGTTCGACGGATCGCCGCTGGGCGTCGACGTCTGGCGAGACGGCGAAGTGCTGGCCCGGGACGCCGCCGAGTCGGACATCCTCGACGCCTTCGGCGACCGGAACGTGATCGTCGTCTCGCCCATCGGCGGCCAGGGGTTCATTTTCGGCCGCGGCAATCAGCAGATCTCCCCAGCAGTCGTCCGCGAATGCGAGGTCGAGGTCGTCGCCTCCCGCCGGAAGCTCGACGAAACCGGCATCCTCCGGGTCGACACCGGCGACGAGGAACTCGACGACCAACTCCGGGGATGGATGCGAGTACGGGTGGGCCGGTTCGAGACGAGACTCGTCGAAGTCGTGTAGCTACTCCGTATCCGGTAGGGCCCTCGGAAATCCGTAAGCGCCCTCGACAACTCCCGGAAACCGATCCCTCGAAGTGACCGTCCGAACTTTCCGCCACCCGCTACCGTCTATCAGTTGCGCGAAAGGGAGTCTCAGCAGCGCAGTGCCGAACGATCGATCGACCGGCCGGTCGATCGGGCGATCCGGAGCATCCGCTCGGCCATCGACGACCCCGTAGGTTCACGCGAATAACAGGGTGTCATAGAACAGTTCACAAGTGGTTGATTTCAGGCTATTGGGAATGAATCACCTGCTCGGTGCGTATGCTTACTGATCGCTAAGATTACTGTCAGTCCCAGGTGATATCCGGGAAGCCATGAAGGAGATAAAGTATATATTCAGCAGTCGGCGAACTCAGTACCGGTGATATCGAACCGTGCCCCACCACCTTCGTTTTCCGTTACGGTGACCTCCCAGCCGTGTGCCTTGCAAATATCCTGTACGATCATAAGACCGAAGCCGGTCCCATCCCCTGTGGTTGAATAGCCCGGGTTGAATACCCGCTCCCGGTCGTCTTCAGGGATTCCGGGACCGTCATCCGCTACATAGAATCCATCCTCCAGATCGCTCACGGTGACCGTCGTCTCTTCACCACTGTGTTCAACGGCGTTTCGGATGAGATTCTCAAGCAGTTGCCGAAGGCGGCTTCTGTCAGCCCGGACTGATTGTTCACTGTCGATATTGAGTGTCGCCTCCGCAGTGGCAACAGTCTGCCAACAGTCCTCTGCAACCATCGCCAATTTGACTGATTCGAGATCACTCGCCTCTTGTCCCTCGTGTGCCAGCGTCAGTAGGTCGCTGATCAGCGCCTCCATGCGTTCGTGGGCGCGAGCAATTGCGTCGAGATGCTCGTTCTCGGACTCATCGTGGAGCAGTTCTAATCGTCCTTGCGCGACGTTCAGAGGATTTCGCAAGTCATGAGTGACCATGTTGGTGAATTGTTCCAGCCGTTCGTTCTGGCGTTCGAGTTCTTGCTCCTGTTGTTTCCGCTCACTGATGTCTATGTAGATGCCATGTCCGCGCTGGCGGTTCTCTGGTCCGATAAACGGTGCCGACCGGAACAGGTAGGGATGAACATCGGTCGACCCCCGATAGACTTCACGTTCAACCTGGTTCCCGGCCTTGGCCTGCCCGTTGATTTGTGCCGCTGTCTCGTCCCCGTCGGGGACGATAGCAGCGTCGAGCGACTCACCGTAGTGGTCTTCACCGATCCCGAACGCATCGACAAATGCATCGTTAACTCGTTTGATACGTGGCGTCTCATCGTCAAAAACGACCTCGACAACCGGTTCGCCGAGGTTTTCGAACAACGCACGAAAGCGGTTGCGTTCCAATTGGAAGCGGCGTTCGCGTTCTTTGCGGTCGGTGACATCGCGGAAGTATATCGAGACACCGTCCGTGGCGGGATAGATGGTTACATCATACCACCGTTCGTATGCGGGATAGTATTCCTGAGTCGAGGTCTGAGTCTTCGCCTCCATGGCCGTTCGGAGTGCCTCCTCAAACGGAGTGCCGACGAGTTCGGGAAAGGCGTCCCATACGGTGGTGCCAAGCAAGTCAGCCTTTGAACGGTCAACGAGATCAGACCCTTCCTCGTTGACGTAAGTGTATTCCCAGTCACTGTTTACCGCGAAGAACCCATCAGTAATCCGTTCGTACACGCGGGGAAGTTGTCGCTCGGAGCTCTCTTCTGCGCGTCGTGCACGATATTCTCCGACGGCGTTTCGAATACAATTCGCCACTTTCGCATGCTGCTCAGTTTCTGTGTCCTTTCGGAAGTACTCAGTCGCGCCAGCACTGATAGCGGCGCTGGCGACTTCTTCCGACCCTTTGTCCGTATAGAGGATGAACGGGAGTTCCAGATACTCCTCACGGACGGTTTCGAGGAACTCAATACCGTTCTGTCCTGACAGGTCGTACCCCGAGACAATGGAGTCGATATCCTCGCTGGCAAGTCGATCCAGTCCTTCAGTTACACTTGTCGCCGTCTCAACTTCGAGTCGGCTATCCGCGCGTTCGAGAGTGTCCCCAGTTTTGTTCGAATCGCCTGAATCGTCACCGACATACAGCACCTGAATCAGCGACTCCGAGGCACTCATAATTGGGGGTTTAAATACTGCTCAATATCAAATTTTCGGCGGGAGTTGAAAAAGTATGGACAGCGAGCGTCGATATCTCTCTGGCGGACTCAGCATTGCACGGCGGTTCTGATAGAACTTTGATGTGGAGTGTTCCTCCTCGATCATCCCATCCACTGTACTGAGCGAATTAGGGGAGCGAAAAACGGGTATGGGAACTATTGTATGACCACCTCGTTAATAATTTTACGAACCTCCGGCGGACCGGGAAACAATACCGGGTGCCGGCTCGTTGTGCCAGATCAATTGTCCAGTAGGACGCGTAGTCCCCCGAACCAGTCGCGGTCCCGGTTTGTCGCCCCGACAAGAGGTAATACACCGGACAAGCAATAAGAAGGAGTATAGACAAGATTAAGGACGATTGCCGCTGACAAAGGACATATGGAAACCAGGAAGGTACAGCGGCTGGGACCGTCGACGCTGGCGATGACGCTGCCGGCCGAGTGGGCCAGCGAACACGGGGTCGAGAAGGGCAACGAGGTATCGATCCGGATGGGCGGTAAGGGAACGCTGACGGTGATGCCCGAGTCGGTCCAGAGCGAGGATTCGGAGGCGGTCATCTACACCGACAACCTAGACGCCGACGCGGTCGAGCGGGCCATCGTCGCCCAGTACGTGCTCGGGCGGCGGATCATCCACGTCGAGGCCGGCGAGAGCGGAACGCTGGAGAGCACCCACATCAACGCCGTCTACAACGCCGAGACGCAGTTGATGGGGCTGGGCGTCATCGAGGAGACGCCCGAGCGGATCGCCATCAGGTGTTCGGTCGACCCGGAGGATTTCACGCTGGACAACCTCCTCGAACGGCTGGAATCGACCGGCAGTACGATGCGCAACGAGGCGGTGAAGGCGCTGGCCCACGGCAACCCGGACCTGGCCCAGCGGGCGCTCAACCGGGAACGCCAGGCCAACAAGATCTTCGTGTTGCTCTTGCGGCTAATTTTCACTGCCTACCAGAACCCCAACCTCGCGCGTGCGGTCGGTCTCGACGACGGCTTCCCGCTGATCGGCTACCGGTCGATCGTGAAGAACCTGGAACTGATCGCGGACAACGCCGAGGACATCGCGGAGATCGTGCTAGAGACGGAGGACCACACCCTGGATGTCGACAGTTCGACGATGCGTCGCATCCGGGAGTTCACCGACCAGGTCAACGACATCACCGAGGAGGCCGTGGAGGCGGCCGTCGCGCGGGACTACGACGCCGCCGTCGAGGTCCGGGCGATGTTCGCCGACATCGGCGACCGGGAACAGGAGATCCTCGTCGACCTGCCGGGGATGGACAACGCGGACCTGCTGGAGGTCCGGGAGGTGCTGGTCAGCCTCCAGCAGACCGCCCAGTACGCCGTCCGGAACGCCGAGATCGCGACCAACCTCGCGCTCAACGAGGAGTCGGTCCACACGACGATCAACTGACGGCCCGGAACCACTAAGTGACGGCTGCCGGTACGGCTCCCCATGGTCGAAACGGAGGCGCGGTCGGATATGGGAATCGGCCTCGGGTTGCTGTTCGGTGGCGTCGGCGTCGTCGGCGCGCTGGCGATGTTCGTCGGCGCGGCGAACCAGCAGGTCGCCGGATGGGGATTCGCCCTGGCGATGACCGCCGCCGCCGTCTCGGTCGCGGCGATCCACCTCTGGGAGTGACCGGCAGGGTGCGAACGTTGCCACCAAGACAAACCGTTAAACCGCTCCGACCCCTACCCCCAGTATGGCCGATTTCAGCGAGGAGGAACAGCGTATCCTCACGTACCTTCGCGAGCAGGTGTCGCGGGGAGAGGGCTACTTCCGGGCGAAAAACATCGCCGAACAGATCGGACTGTCGGCCAAACAGGTCGGTGCCCGGCTCCCGCGCCTCGCGGAGAAATCGGAAGACGTGGACATCGAAAAGTGGGGTCGCGCCCGCTCGACGACCTGGCGCGTCACCCGGAGCTGAGCCGCCGCCCTTTTCAGCACCAGGGAGAGTGAGATGACGGTACGCGTCGAACAGTCGGTGGAGTTACCCGTTCCGAGAGAGCGCGTCTGGACGTTCATCAGCGACCCCGAGAAGCGCGCCCGGCCGATCAGCGTCGTCAGGGACTTCGAACTCGAATCCGACGGCCGGGCGATCTGGCAGATCAAACTCCCGATCCCGCTGATCGACCGGACGATCGCCGTCGAGACGGAGAACGTGACGGTCGACCCGCCGTCGTACGTCAAGTTCGTCGGCCGGTCGCGGGCAATGCGGGTCGTCGGGGAACACGAACTCGCAGAAACCGAGAACGGGACCGGGACCGGGACCGTGCTCACCAACCGGTTCACCGTCGAGGGCAGGGTGCCCGGGGTCGAGCGGTATTTCCGTCGGAACTTCGAGGGCGAACTCGACAACTTGGAGGACGCCATCAGGGAGGACCTCGGACTGTGAAGCTCGCGCTCGCACAGCTTTCGATCGAGGGCGGAGACGTCGGGGGCAACGTCGACCGGGCGGCGGCGGCCATCGAGTCCGCGGCGGCCGACGGCGCGGACCTCGTCGCGCTGCCGGAGATTTTCAACGTCGGCTACTTCGCGTTCGACCTCTACGCCAGGGCGGCCGAATCGCTCGCCGGACCGACCCTAGCGCGAATCCGCGAGGTCGCCGACGAGAACGACGTGGCGGTGCTGGCGGGCAGTATCGTCGAGGACCTGGGGGAGACGGCCGCGGAGACAGACGCGCCGGTGCCGGCCGAGCGCGGACTCGCCAACACGGCCGTCCTGTTCGACTGCGACGGGGAGCGGCTGGCGGTCTACCGCAAACACCACCTGTTCGGCTACGGCTCCCGGGAGCAGGAACTGCTGACGCCCGGCGAACGACTCCCAGTCGCCGAGGTGGCGGGGTTCGGCGTCGGCATCACGACCTGTTACGACCTCCGGTTCCCGGAACTGTACCGCGGTCTGGTCGAAGCCGGGGCGACGCTCGTGGTCGTGCCCAGCGCCTGGCCCTACCCGCGTGTCGAACACTGGGAGCTGTTGCCGCGCGCACGGGCCGTCGAGAACCAGTCGTACGTCGCGGCGGTCAACGGGGCCGGGAGCTTCGAGGACGCGACGCTGCTCGGCCGGTCGACCGTCTTCGATCCGTGGGGGACCGTGCTGGCCGGCGCCGCCGACGAGCCGACAGTCGTCACCGCGACGCTGGAGCCCGGCCGCGTGGACCGCGTGCGCGAGGAGTTCCCCGCGCTCGCCGACCGGCGGGGGTGAACGGATGCGTTTATCAACTCCCGGTTCGTAACCCCCGGCGCCGGCGAGGCGCTTTTCACGTCGAAGCCGGCACGAAATCCGTCTCCCTGCTCGGCCACGACACCGCGAGCGGTCGTCCGGACGGCCGTCGCGCGGTTACTCCTCGTCCCGGCCCGTCCCACCTCCTCGCTTTCCGTTCTGCCCAACTCAACCCAGCACGCCCGTCAGGGCACGGACCGGGACTGCGGCCACTCCCGGAACGACCAGGACCGCGACCAGCGCGAGCGGGGCTGCCACCGCCGGCGACACCGCGGGCGCAGCCTCGCGGACCACCTCGACGATCGGCGACCGAGCGAAGACGCCGACGACGAGGTCGATCACCGCCACTAGGAGACCGAGTTCGAGCCCGAGGACCCACGCGCGGCGCACGCCCGACGCGACGACCCCGAGGACCGCGCCGCCGGCGACGAGTCCCGCCGGATGGACGAACGAGGCGGCCAGCCCGACCGCAAAGGCCGCCAGGACCGCGGGGTCCACACGCGACCCGCGCCGGAGAGCGGCCAGCGGACCGCCGGCGTCGGCCACGCGCTCGCTCATCGACCCCACCCCGTGGATTCGGCCACCGGAGAACGCGTGTCCCGGTACGGCCCCGGACGATGGCGGTCACTCGTCGACATAGACGATCTCGGCGATCTCGTGGCGCGGCCCGTCCGGGTCGTTCCCCTCGTACTTGTACGTGACGTCCGCGCGTTCGTCCTCCGTCTCCCGGTGGGAACCGTCACAGAAAGGGTAGTCCTCCGAGAGCCCGCAGAGACAGATGGCGATGTCGCCCTGCGGTTCGAAGTCCTCGCGGTCGATCTTGCGCGGCCCGTGTGCGGTGTGGGTCACTTCGCGCGCCATGTCGCCCGGTGGGAGGGCGACGGTCTTAGCCGTTGGGTCGCAACGCGTCGCCCGGGCGAGGACGACGATCCGGCTATCGGATCACGCCGAGAGCGCGTCGCCGACGGCTTCCAGCACGCTCGGTTTCTGGAACGGCTTGGTGATGTAGCCGTCCGCGCCGGCCTTGACTGCCTCCTTCATCTTCTCCTCCTGGCCGACGCTCGTACACATGATGACGGGCGTCGCCGGCGAGTCGGACTTGATCTCGTCGGTCGCCTCGATGCCGTCCTTGACCGGCATCACGATGTCCATCATCACCAGGTCGGGATCGTGTTCGTGGAACAGTTCGACGCCCTCGACGCCGTTCTCAGCCTCGTCGACGACGGTGTGTTCCTCCGCGAGAATATCCCGGAGGAGGTTGCGCATGAACTCCGAGTCCTCCACGATGAGAGCCTGGGCTGCCATATCGGCCGTCGCTTGGCACGGTCCCGACTTTAGTTTACTCCAGGCACTATCAACTGTGATACTCGGGGGGAGTGGAGTCGCCGGGCCGTGGCGGCCGGTGGAGTCGGCGGGCCGTCAGGACGGTCCAGGCAGCGATCGCCGCCGCGCCGACGATCTCCGGGATCGCCAGCCCCGGACGGCGCACCGGGCCGGTCACCGCCCAGAGCGTCCACGCCCCCGCGTTCGTCGTTCCCGCGAAAAGAGACACGGCCGCCCCGCGGCGGGCCCCGCCCTTGAGGCGGCCGATGCCGTGCAACCACAGCGAAACGGACACCAGCAGGTAGAACCCGACCGCCACCGGGAAGTGGAGCGCGGTCCCCTGCGGGAAGAGGCCGATCAGGGCCAGCGCGACCGCCGTCAGCAGGAAGGCCACGGACGCCAGCTTGTCGAGAGGGTTCCCGGCCTCGCGGGCCAGGGCGTACGAGAGCGGTGCCACCAGCAGGCCGCCGACCGCCAGCCCGCCGTTGAAGAGAAGCCGCGTCGCGGGCGTGGCCGCCGGCGTCGCCGCTCCCAGGTTCGAGAGGGCGTTCGCCCGCCACGAGAAGGCCGGCGAGACGGCGGTCGCCAGCAGCACACACCCCAGCGCCAGCACCGCGCCCGCGGCCCCGATTCGTGCGCTCGCGCTCGTCCGGTCCACACCGGCCCGTCCGCCCGGAACGATAAAGACGTACGGAAACGGCCGGCCAGTTGGGCCGCGTTGCCCGTGGCTACTGTCCGTCGGCGGTCCCGACCTCGTCGAGGCCGTAAACGGTCGTCTCGGGGTTGAAGTCCAGCCAGGCGAACCAGAACATCGGCGACGCGTCGTTCGCCGGCGCCAGGGTCGTCCCCTCGTGGGGGCCGTCGACGGCCCTGCCGGTGGCGATCTCCCACCGCGAGCCCCCCGCACTGAGGTGTCTTCCGTCGTCCGCCCGGAACGTGAGCGTCTCGCCATCGACGGTGCGTTCGTAGGCGACGAGCGTGTCGTCCGGGCCGACGGCGACGACGACCGGCGTCCCGCCGACCGTGTCGTTGACGACGCCCGTCGACTCGACGGCAGGGAGCGGGTAGGCGCGGGCCTCGCCGCCCGTGCGAACGCCGATCACCGTCGTCTTGGGGTGGAGCCGGTCGTCGTCGAAGGAGTTCGCGCCGATCCCGATCCGGGTCGTGTTCGCGTATCCGCTGTAGGGGTCGACGTCGTAGTTGCGGGTCGACTCGCCCTCGACGGTGTTAGAGAACGGCGGCGGCAGCAGGACCGCCGTCTCCGGGTGCGACTCGCGCCACGTCCCCCAGGTCGTCATCGTCGACGGTACCAGTTCGAGTTCGGCCCCGACCATCGGTCCCTGGATGGCGGTCGCCATGATCTGGCTCCACCGACTGTCGGTCGCCTCGTCGTACATCACCAGGTCAGACCGCCAGAGCATGCCCGAGACGCCGAAAATACTCTCCTCGCCGTCCACGCGCCGGACTGCGGTCGTGCCGCTGCCACAGAGCGGACAGAAGGTGACCAGCAAGGGTCCACCGAGGCTGTCGTTGACCACCTCGTGCCAGTTGAGAACCCTGAGCGGGTACGCCCGGGCGGTCCCGTCGCGTTCGACGCCGATCACGCGGTCGTCGGGCGACAGGTCGAGCGTCAGTGTCCGCGCCTCCCCGGTCTGTGGATCCTGCTGTTCGATCTCGACGTCGGACCAGTCGGTGGCGAACTCGGGATCGGTGATCGCCGGGATGGCGTCCTTCGGCGCACCGCGGGTCAGTTCGCTGTCGGGGACGGGCAGCGATACCCCGCTATCGCGCGGCCGGTCCCCGTCGTCGCCGCCGGTCGGCGTCCCGGTCCCGGCCGCTTCGGTCGCGGTCGCCCCGTCGCTATCGCCGCCGACACAGCCGGCCAGCGACGCGGCCCCCAGCACCGCGAGGTACGTTCGTCTGTTCACATCGACCGTTGCGCGGCACCGCTCAAAGAGCACGCGGGGTTGTGTGTCGGGGTAACACAGGCGGCGCATCGCTTTTCAGTCCCACGTCGAACACGTATCCATGGAGCAGTACTCGCGCCGCCGGTTGCTGGGGGCCGGCGTCGCGGCCCTCGGGGGCGGACTGGCCGGCTGTGTCGGCGGCGGCAGTGACGGGGCAAACGAAGCGGGCACGGCGACGACCGGCGACGGCGGACTCGGTCTCGAAACGCTCGACGCGGGCGGGTCGTCGGCCGGGACCGTGCGCGTCGTGTTGCCGGGGAAGACAGTGCTAGTCGACTTTTTCGCCACCTGGTGTGCCCCCTGCGAGCCACAGATGGACCACCTCCGGACGGTCCGCGAGCAGTTCCCCGGAATCCACATGCTCTCGATCAGCTGGGAGGAGGACCGCGAGGCGATCCGCGAGTTCTGGCAGGAACACGACGGGACCTGGCCCGTGGCTGTGGACCCGTCGGCGCAGTCCGCCGAGCGGTTCGGCGTGAGCGCCCTGCCGACGGCCGTCGTCTTCGCCCCGGACGGGACCGAGACCTGGCGGCACGTCGGCCTCGTCGACGCCGAGACGCTCGCGGCCCGCGTCGAGGAGGCCGGGCAGGCGTGATCGAGTTCGGCTCGCTCCGGCTCGGGTTCGCCTTCGGTCTCGGAGGGGCCACGTTCTTCGCGCCCTGTGCCTTCCCCCTGTTGCCCGGCTACGTGGCCTACTACGTCGGCCGCGACGGGGGCGACGCGCCGCCGACGCCGGCCCGCCTGGCCCGGGCCGCGGTCGTGGGAGTGGCGACGAGCGCCGGCTTCTTTCTCGTCTACGCCGCGCTCGCCGGGGTCGTCGTGGCGTTCGGGACCCGCGTCCTCTCGAACGTGAGCCTCCTCGAACTGGTCGTCGGACTCCTGCTGATCGGCCTCGGGGCAGGGATGGCCACCGGACGGCTCGCCCCCGGGTCGCTCCACGTCCGGTTGCCCGAGCGGCGCCAAGGCGTGGCCGGGTACCTCGGCTTCGGCGTCGTCTACGCGGCCGCCGCCGCGGGCTGTACCGCGCCGGCGTTCGTCGCGGTGACCGCGACCGCACTCTCGGCGGGGCCCGCGCGGGCCGTGCTCACGCTGGCCGCCTACGCCGCCGGCATGAGCGTCCTGATGATCGCCGTGACGGTCCTGTCGGCGCTGGGACGGGATACGGTGGTGCGCCGCCTCTCCGCGAGCACCGGCCGGATCACCCGGGTCGCCGGGGCGGTGCTCGTGGTCGCGGGTGTCGTCCAGCTGTACTACTACCTGGTCGTCTTCGACGGTCTCCGGACGCTCGGCCTCTAGTTCGCCCTGTACGGTCAGGCGAACATCTCGGGGATCGGCGCCTCGCTGGCCGGCGAGAAGACAAGCGGCGCGTCGGACCGCCGGGACGAGATGGTCGGCGTGGCTGGGCTGTCGGGCGGATTGTTTTCGCGACCACGTCACGTGAACGGTTGGTTCGCGGGCTGAAGCCCACGAATTGTGACTTCTCGGCGGTAAAGAGTCGCAACAATCACTATGAGTCCGCGTCCCCGACTCGCCCGTCCCTCGCCGGCAAGCGGGGGCCCGGTACTGGGGTACTGGGGGCTTCGCCGGCTCTCCGTCCGGAGCGGTCGGGGGAAACTCGGCTCTCAGTCGAGCGTCGGCGGGACGGCCTCGCGGGCGGCCGCGAAGTGTTCGGCGCGGATGCGGACCTCGTCGGCCCGCTTTGCGGCCTCGGCGGGGCCGACCTCGCGGGCGAGTTCGCGGATCGCTCGCATCGAGGCGTCCCGGACCAGAGACTCCAGGTCCGCGCCGGAGTAGCCGGGCGTCCCGTCGGCCAGTTCGTCGAGGTCCACGTCCTCGCCGAGGGGTTTTTTCGCGGTGTGCACGTCGAGAATCGCCCGGCGGGCGTCCTCGTCGGGCGCGGGCACCTCGACGTGCTGTTCGAGCCGTCCCGGGCGCAACAGCGCGGGGTCGATGGCGTCTTTCCTGTTCGTGGCGGCCAGCACGATCAGGTTCGGGTTCTCGACGATGCCGTCGAGTTCCGTCAGCAACTGGGAGACGATCCGGTCGGTCACCTCGTGGGCGTCGCCCCGGCGGGCGGCGACGGCGTCGATTTCGTCGAGGAAGATGATCGTCGGGGCGGCCTGCCGGGCGCGGTCGAACAGTTCCCGGACGGCCTTCTCGGACTCGCCGACGTACTTGTCGACGAGTTCGGGACCGGCGACGTGGATGAAGTTCACGTCCGTCTCGCCGGCCAGCGCCCGCGCAAGCAGCGTCTTCCCGGTGCCTGGCGGACCCCACAGCAACACCCCGGAGGGCGGTTCCGTCCGCGTCGCCTCGAACAGCGCCCGGTAGTCCAGCGGCCACTCGACGGCCTCCTCGAGGGCGGCCTTCGCTTCGGTGAGTCCGCCCACGTCCGCGAAGGTCACGGAGGGATGCTCGGCGACGTACTCCCGCATCGCGGAGGGGTCGACCTCGGCGAGCGCGGCGTCGATGTCCGCGGGCGTGACGACCGGCTCCTCGCGGGTGCGCCGGATGGCGATCATCGCTGCCTCGGTCACCAGCGACTGGAGGTCCGCCCCGACGAACCCGTGGGTCCGGGACGCGAGCCGGTCGAGGTCGACCTCCGGCGTGAGCGGGACGTCCCGCGTGTGCACGTCGAGAATCTCCCGGCGGCCGCCCTCGTCGGGGACGCCGATCTCGATCTCGCGGTCGAAGCGACCGCCCCGCCGGAGCGCGGGATCGACGGCGTCGACCCGGTTGGTCGCGCCGATCACGACCACCTGGCCGCGGTCCTCCAGCCCGTCCATCAGCGTCAGCAACTGGGCGACGAGGCGGTTCTCCATGTCCGTGTCCTCGTCGCGGGTGCCCGCGATGGAGTCGAGTTCGTCGATGAACAGGATCGCGGGCGCGTTAGCGGCCGCGGCATCGAAGGCCGCACGCAACTGCTCCTCGCTCTCGCCTTTGTACTTCGAGACGATCTCCGGCCCGGAGATGGTGTCGAAGTAGGCGTCGACCTCGTTGGCCACGGCGCGGGCGATCAGCGTCTTCCCCGTGCCCGGCGGCCCGTACAGGAGCACGCCGCGCGGCGGGTCGATCCCCATGCGCCTGAACAGCCCCGGTTCGGACAGCGGCAGTTCGATCATCTCCCTGACGCGGTCTAACTGGTCGTCCAGGCCGCCGATGTCCTCGTAGCTGACGCCCGTGGTCGTGACGGTCGCGTCGCCCCGCTCTGCCCCCGCGGAGGGCGATCCCCGGTCGCGCGGGACGGACCCGGACGACGACGACGACGCCGATCCGGTCCCCGCTCCGGCGTCCCGGTCGCTCGCCGTCGCCGACCCCGATCCGGTCCGTTCCGTCGACCGCGAACCGCCGGCCGTGTCGCCGTCCGCATTCCCCGACCTGGATTCGGGAACTGCCGTCGATCGCTGGACGGTGACGACGGTGTCGTCGGTGACGCGGACGGCCCCGTCCGGCGTCGTCTCGGCGACCCTGAAGGTCCCGAGACCGCTGACGTGGACGTGGTCGCCGGGCTGGACCGGCTGGTCCAGCAACCGGTTCCGGACGTCGGCCTCGTAGTCGCCCGCGCCGGGCAGGGGCGTGTCCGGCCGGAGCGTGACCGCGCGTGCGTCCTCGACGTTCACCCGGCGGACGGTCACGGTGTCGCCGATGTTCACGCCGGCGTTGGCCCGCGTCTCGGCGTCCACGTAGACGGCCCGCCCGCGCTCGCTGGTCGGCCACAGTTTCACCACTGTCGAGTCGGGGCCCTCGATGACGACGTTCTCGCCGCTGAGGACGCCGAGTTCGGTGCGCGCTGATTCGGGCAACCGGGCGATGCCCCGGCCCGCGTCGCGCTTGGCCGCGCCCTTCACGACGAGTTCGATGCCGTCGTCCTGGCCGCTCATGACGGCGTCTTGGCGTGGGACACCCTTCAGCGTTCCTCTCGACGGACGCCCCCGGCGGCGAGAAACCGTGGCACGGAAACTCCTTTGTCGGTTCGCGCCGCATGCTCCGGTATGGTCGTGAAAACGGAACGCGACGACATGACCTGGTACAAATGCGAGAAGTGCGGGCTGTTGTTCGACGACCAGGGCGACGCGAGCCAGCACGAGGGCAACTGCGACGCCGAGGACCCCTCCTACATCCAGTGACTACACGAGTTCGTACGACCGCTCGCCCATCTCGTCCTCCTCGAAGACGAACACCCGTCCGTCGACGTCGCCGGCCTCGACGGTCACGCGGTAGGCCCCCGACGCGACCGTCACGCCGGGGAACACCGTCGTCTCCTCGCCGTCGTCGAGCATGACGCGGCCGACGCCGGTCGATTCGAGGATGTCGTCGTGCGTTCGCAGGTCGTTGACGTACACCAGCACGCCCTCGGTTTCGGTGTCGTCGGTCACGAGCACGTGGACCTCCTTCCCGGGTGCCGTCGTGACGCTGTCCTCGACTTTCTCCGGGACGCCGCGGTAGAAGACCGCCCGCCCGTCCGTGTACTCCACCTCGATGCCGCTCTCTTGGAGCGACACCTGGAGCGTATCGGGGGGGACGTCGTTCCGTGCGGACATGCCTGCCGGTTCGGAACCGGCGCTGAAAAGGCCGCCGTTCCGGCCCGCCGGGCGGCCGCAACCGTCACCTGTAAGTACCGAGGTGGGAGAGCAACCAACGATGGAAGGTCGGGCCGAGGCACCAGCCGCGGGGACAGTCCTGAACGCGCTCGCAAACGCCAGGGGGTCGGCGTTCGCCATCGACGCGTACACGACCGCGACGGTCGAACTCGATCCCGACGCCGACGGGATCGAGGGCGAAATCGCGGACGCGCCGGACGCCGACACGCGCCTGATCGAACGCTGCGTCGAACTGGTGGTCGACGCCCACGGGGCCGAAGAGGGCGGCCGGGTCCGGACCGAGAGCGAGGTGCCGATGGCCGCGGGGCTGAAAAGCTCGAGCGCCGCCGCCAACGCGACCGTGCTTGCGACGCTGGACGCCCTCGAAGCGGGCGACCGGATGACCCACGAGGACGCCGCCCGCCTCGGGGTGATGGCGGCCCGCGACGTCGGGGTGACCGTCACCGGCGCGTTCGACGACGCCAGCGCGAGCATGCTCGGGGGCGTCACCGTCACCGACAACGACCGCGACGAACTCCTGGCACGCGGCGAGGTCGACTGGGACGTGCTGGTGTGGACCCCGCCCGAGCGCGCCTACAGCGCCGACGCCGACGTCGAGCGGTGCCGGCAGGTCGCGCCCATGGCCGACCTCGCCGCGGACCTCGCCGAAGACGGCGCGTTCGGCCGCGCGATGACCGTCAACGGGCTGGCGTTCTGTGCCGCCCTGGAGTTCCCGACCGAACCGCTGATCGAGGCGATGCCCCGCGCCGACGGGGTGTCGCTGTCGGGGACCGGCCCGAGTTTCGTCGCGGTCGGCGACCGCGACCCGCTCGAACAGCTACGAACCACCTGGGACGAGAGACAGGGAGACATATGGCTCACGACGACACAGACAGGCGGAGCCCGGACGACATGAGCTTGGACGAGCTCCGCGACGAGATCCGGAGCATCGACCGCGAAATCGTCGAACTGATCGCCCAGCGGACCTACGTCGCCGACACCATCGCGGCCGTCAAGGACGAGCAGGGCCTGCCGACGACCGACCAGGAACAGGAACAGATGGTGATGGAGCGGGCCGGCGAAAACGCCGAACGGTTCGACGTCGACGCCAACCTCGTGAAGGCCATCTTCCGGCTGCTCATCGAACTGAACAAGGTAGAGCAGCGGGAAAAAAGGTAGCCGAAATAGGGCGTTTCAGGCCCTCTATACCCGTCCGACGCTTCTACTCTTCTTCCGGTAACTGCTCTTTCGTTCTTCGATCGGTGAACCACAACACAGTTCCACAGCCGTCCCCGGAACCAACGAGATCGTCTCTGTCGCTCGATTTCGCATGCCTGAATTCGACGAAACGGATTGATTTTGCGCGAATCTGTTACGAATTTCAGCCACCTGAACAAAGTAGAGCAGAGAGAGTAGGTAGCCGAAATCGGGTCTTTTAGGCCATATGTTTGCGGTTGGGACGTCAATTCTTCTGCCGGCTGTTGTTCTATCGTTCGGAATTGACATCCTCCTCCGCTTGAAGACGGAGGAATCCCGAGAGTGGGGATATTACGGTCTACAGTCCACCACCTTTGTCTGCGGTTGGAATCGTCTTGTCAGTCGTGAGTTCTCTCGGAAACGAGAACCACGCTGAGCCAAGGGAGGTTTCGAGCCAGCTACACCGAAAAACACAGTATTCTGTGTATTCATAGTTCTCTGTATGCCCACGATCACGGTCAACGTCGACGACGACCTCAAAGAGCGAATGGAGAAGCACCCGGAGATCAACTGGAGTGAGGTTACGCGACAGGCAATCCAGAAGAAAATCGAGTCGCTTGAAGTGATGGACGAGCTTACGTCCAATAGCGAACTCACCGAGAGTGACGTCGCCGACATCGCTGACAAAATCAACGAAAGCGCACGCAAACGCGTCGAAGAAGAGCCGGAGTAATCTCGGCGGATGAAGCTGGTCGTCGATGCCAACGTCGTCATCTCCGCACTCATCGCAGACTCGAAAACCCGCGAACTCATCGTTACGCTCGAACCCGATCTCTTGACGCTCACGTCGGCGTCGGCCTTGGCGGCCCGGACACTGACGAAGGCGTCCGGGAGGCTCGTGGCCGCGGCGATGACGGTCAGCCCCCAGCGGAAACTCGGCGTCTCGAAGATCCGGCCGAACCCGAGCGCGGACCGGACGGCCCCCTCGACAGCCGATCGGATGGCGATCGGCAGGACGGCAGTCGTCCGGATGGCGGCCGACCGGACGGAGGGCGGGGGAGCCGACGACGCGACCAGTCATGTGGGATAGGTCTCTGCCAGCGCGTCGAGGGCCTCGTGTCGTTCGGTCGAGTGCGGGGCCGTCAGCGGCGAGACGCTGACGTGGCCGTCGACGATTGCCCGGCGGTCGGTTCCCTCGGGGTCCGGGATGTCGCCCTCGGCCATGCGCTCCCAGATGCGGTCGTGGAGCGTGATCTCGCCGTCCTCGCGGGTCGCGTCCATCAGGTAGGCGTGGGAAGGTTCCGTGATGACCATCTCTGCCGGCCCGTCGTCGGGCATCGGGGCGTTGACGTTGATGTAGTCGGCCCGGTCGAAGACGCCAGCCCCTAGGGCGTGTTCCGCGAGGTACTTCGCGGCCCTGGTCGCTTCCGCGTAGTGCTCGTAGGCGACCTCGCGGTCGGACCAGGTGACGTCCTCCGGCGCGGGGACGTACAGCGAGACGGCGATGGCCGGCACGTCGAAGAAGGCCGCCTCGACGGCGGCGCTGACGGTTCCCGACCGGCCGAGGACGTACGCCCCGAGGTTCGCCCCGCGGTTACAGCCGGAGACCACGAGGTCGGCGTCGGGCAACAGCGCCTGGAGCCCCGCGACGACACAGTCCGAGGGCGTCCCGTCGATGGCGTAGCCGAGTTCGTGCTCGCGGACGCCCACGCAGTTCGACATCGCCCGTCCCACCGCGCTCTGATCGGCCGCCGGAGCGACCGCCGTCACGTCACCGATCCCCGAGAGCGCGTCGTACAGCGCGCGGAATCCCGTGCTCTCGATACCGTCGTCGTTAGTCAACAGGACCTCCAGCTCGCCCATACCCCGGGGTGGGCCGGCCGGCGCAAAAGCCCACCGCCTGCCGCCGGCTCACGCCGGAACCCGCTCGACGACCGTCTCCCCGTCGACGACCAGGTTGTACGCGCCATCGTCGTCGTTCCACAGCACCAGGACGTTCTCGAAGGCGAGCAGGTCGCCGTAGTCGGCCGTCCGGAGCGGTTCGTTGAGCGCCGACGGCCGGGTCAGCACCGCGAAGTGGTCGACCCGTTCGCTCCCGTCGCCGACGAGGTAGACGGCGTTGTCGCCGTCCCCGAGGTCGTGGCTCAGCTTGATCGCCGCCAGGTCGATCCGCTCGGTGACGTGGCGTTCCGTCTCGGCCATCTTCGCTGTCCGGTCCGGATCGGGCACGTACTCGATGCGCCGCCGACTGTCGGTGCGCAGGATCGAGAAGGCGTACTGGACGTCGGCGTTGACGAACTCGCCGTCGCCGTCACCCGCCTCGTCCAGCCGTCGCTGGAACCCCGGCACCGCGAGGTCTGGCCGGACGTCGAACGACCAGCACTCGCCGGCCGGCGACTCGCCCGGCCAGAGCCGGACGGTCGGGGCGTACACGGTCGCGCCGTCGTCGCCCGCGACCGCCCGCTCTACGTCCCGGAGGCCGACGGCCGTGTTCCGGTCGGCCGGCGCGAGCGCGACTACCAACCCGTCGGCGGCGAGAGCGTCGAGGTAGCGGTCGACGACCGCGGCGGGGTCGGCGAGTTCGCTCAGGACGTTGGCGAATACGATCAGGTCGTACTCCGCGCCGGGGTCGAACGACTCCGCCGTCTCGCGGTGGATCGAGGCGTGAAAGTTCCGGCCGGTCTCGGCCAGGAGCGCGTCGAGCAGGTCCGCCGCGGCCGCGGGTTCGACGGCGCGGTAGTCGACGAGTGCGTCCGCTGGCAGCAGATCGTGGAGCCCCAGCGCCGGGCCGCCGACGCCCGCACCGACGTCGAGTACCCGGAGGCGTCGGTCGAGCAGTCCGTCCTCGATCAGGTCCGCCAGGACGTACTGTGCGGCGGCGTAGTAGTCCGGGAGGTGATAGAGTGCGTAGGCCAGCGCGGTGAGGTCGTCGTAGCTGACCGACCCGCCGCGGTGGTACAGGGCCTTGATCTCCCGGATGCGTGCCCGGAGGCGGTCGCCGGACTCGCCCGCCGGCCATCCGGGACCGAACCGGTCGACCAGCAGGTCCTCCAGGACGCGCCCGTACGCCTCCGGAAGTCGCTCCACGCCCGCGAACGGGACCGATACGGGACCGTCCTCGACCGGGACGAACGTCCCGTCGTCGCGTTCGACCAGTCCGAGGTCGACGGCCGCCTCGCGCAACACCCTGGCGACCGCGGCCGGGTGTGGCTGTCCCGGGACGTACTCGTGGATTTCCGCTGGATCGACCGGTCGCACCTCGCGGAGGTACCTCGCGTTGTCGAGCACCCGGTCGCGTTGCGCCGCGTTCATCGGGGCGGCCCCGTCCCGGGTCTGGCTTCCTCGTAGAGCCGCTCGAACGTCTCGCCGTCGGCGTCCGCGACACGGCGAGCGGCGGCCGCCACGTCGGCCGCACCGTCGAAGGTCTGCTGGATGTCAGCGTAGACGCGGGGGTCGCCGCCGGTCACCTGCCGGAGCACGTCGAAGAGTGCCTCCGAGACCGGGGTCTGGAACTCGTCGGGCACGTCGTCGGCGGCCAGGCCGAACGCGAGCACTGCCGCGTGGGCACCGGCCTGGACGGTCTCCATCGTCCGGTCGTGTTCCGCGGCACTCGTCTCGAAGAGGCGATTGCCCCGTGTTTCGAGGGCGGCCCTGATCGCGTCCGAGACCGGGCCGGGATCGTCGGCCACGACCGCGACGTTTCCCGGGGCGTTCTCCGGGGCGAAAAGCGGGTGGAGGCTGACGCGCTCGCGGTCCGGGGCCGCCCCGCGCATCGCCGCCACGGGATCGGCCATGCTCCCCGTCACGTCGAGCATCGCCCGCCGCGCCCGCGGCGCGTACGACTCGACGGCCGACGCGGCCGCCGGGATCGGCACCGCCACGCAGACCGCGTCGAACCGGTCGTCGCCGGCCTCGTCTACCACGCTGCCCCCCACCTCGTCGGCTGCCGCCTTCGCGGCGGCCGGATCGGCGTCGGCGAACGCGACCGCCACCGGGTCCGCGCTCCCGTCGGCGACGGCCGCGGCGAACCACCGCCCCATCGCGCCGGCACCCACGACCAGCAGATCCATGGCCCGGGATAGCCGGTGGCGGCTCAAAAGCGGTTCGCTCCGGAGGATACCATTCTGGGAGACGAACCACTAAGAGAGTCAGGCCCATAAGCGGGAGCGATGCCGACCCGCGAACGGAGTGACCGGGACCTGATCCGCGCGCTGACGGGACTGGTCGTCGAGAGCCTGTCCGTCTCGCATGACGTGACCGACGGGACGGTGCGATGCGGGCAGTGCGAGAACGACCGACTGACCGTCGGTGATCCCGTGGTCGTGGGCGTCACCTGCTACGAGGGACACAGCTGGGAACTCCAGGACGTCTACTGCGCGGATCACGCCGTCGAATCGGTGGCCGCGGCGATGCCGATCCGGGCGGAAGACCAAGCGGTCGCCTCCGCGACGCTGGAGGCGGCCGGCTACCACTCGCCGGACGGCCGCTTCCATCCCGACGCCCTCACGCTCGGCGGGGTGACGGTCCTCGATTACAGCCCGCCGGCCGACGGGTACTAGACGACGAACGACTTGTGGTAGTCGGTCAGGTTCTCGTGACCGTCCGCCGTGACGACCACCAGGTCCTCGATCCGGACGCCGCCGACCGCGGGATCGTACAGACCGGGTTCGATCGTGACGACGTGTCCCGGGCGGAGTTCGCCGCCCCGCGGGCTCACCGACGGGAGTTCGTGGACGTCGAGGCCGATCCCGTGCCCGGTGCTGTGGATGAAGCCAGTCTCGGCGGTCTCGTCGCTCCGGAGCGTCGGAAGGCCGGCGTCCTCGTAGACGTCGCAGGCGGCGTCGTGGACCGCCGCGCCCGTCGTCCCCGGTTCCACGGCCTCGAGTGCCGCCCGCTGGGCGTCGAGCGTCAGGTCGTACCACTCCCGGATCGTCTCGCCGGGGTCGCCCCGGCAGAACGTCCGGGTCATGTCGGCGTGGTACTTCGTCTCCTTGTCGCGCGGGAAGATGTCGACGATGATCGGTTCGCCGGGTACGAGTGGGCCGCTCCCGCGGTCGTGTGGATCCGCGGCGTCGCTCCCGCAGGCGACGATCGTGTCGTCGAGCGCACAGCCGTGGCGGAGCAGCGTCACTTCGATCTCCTCCGCGACCCGCTCGCTGGTCAGTACCTCGCCGTCGTACACGAGGCGGTCGCCGTCGACGGTCGCCCCGCGGAGGAGCGTCTCCGCCCGCTCCATGGCGGCCTGGTTGGCCCGCTGTGCGGCCCGGATGTGGTCGACCTCGGCGTCGGTCTTCGTCGCGCGAATCTCCGTCAGGATGCCCTCGTCGTCGGGGTCGACGGTCACTCCCTGCTCGCGGAGACCGTCGGCGGTCCGGACCGGGAATCGGGGCGGCACGGCGACCGAGTCGACGTCGTGGTCGTCGAGGAAGGCCGCGAGCGCGCGGTCGCGGGCCTCGTGGGGGCCGTACTCGTCACTCAGGTTCCCGTAATCGTAGTCGACGTCCCGGCGGACAGTCTCCGCGCGGCTCTCCTTTTTCGCGCGAGCGTACTCCAGACTCCGGGTCATCAGGAGCCGGACCGCGCCGTCGTAGAGCGTGACGAACGGGTCCGGGGCGTCGAACCCGGAGAGGTAGTACTGGTCGGAGTTCTCCGAGTCGGCGTCGACCAGGTAGCCGTCGACGCCCCGCTCCTCGAGGTGGCGGTCGAGTTCCGAGAGATCCATGGCGCTTCTCCGTGGGCCAGGCTCAAAAGCGCACCTCAATCGGGGGGCCGACGCGCCGCGCGCGGCGCGGATCGGCCGAAGCGGACAGACGCGGTCCCGGTCGTGGCGTGGGCTGCCGTGTCCGGTACGCTATTGAGAGCCCGCACCCACCGGTACCCCATGGACGTGGAGATCGCTCCGTCGGCGGTCAGCGGCGACGCGCGCGCACCGCCGTCGAAGAGCTACACCCACCGGGCGGTTCTGGCGGCGGGCTACGGCGGCGGCGCGCTGGTCTACGACCCGCTCGTCAGCGCGGACACGAAGGCGACGATGCGGGCGGTCGAGGCCTTCGGCGGGTCCGCCGCCACGGACGGTGACCGGCTCGACGTCGCGGGGTTCGACGGGGAACCGGCCGTACCGGGGGACGTAATCGACTGCGTGAACAGCGGCACGACGATGCGGCTGGTAACCGCGACGGCGGCGCTGGCCGACGGGACGACGGTTCTCACGGGGGATTCGTCGCTCCGTTCGCGGCCCCAGGGACCGCTGCTGGACGCGATCGAGCAGCTCGGCGGCCGGGCCGAGAGCACCCGCCGGAACGGCCAGGCCCCGCTGGTCGTGACGGGACCGGTCGACGGCGGCGAGGTCTCGATTCCGGGCGACGTCTCCTCGCAGTACATCACGGCGTTACTGATGGCCGGGGCGGTGACCGACGAGGGCATCGGCGTCCACCTGGAGACGGAACTCAAGTCGGCACCCTACGTCGACATCACGCTCGAAGTGCTGTCCGACTTCGGGATCGACGCCAGCCCGACGCCCGACGGGTTCGCGGTCGCCGGCGACCAGTTCTACGAACCGACCGACGGGGAGTACCACGTCCCCGGGGACTTCTCCTCGATATCGTACCTGCTGGCGGCGGGAGCGCTGGCGGCCGATCCGGACCGGGAACTCCGGGTCCACAGCGCCTACCCGAGCGCCCAGGGGGACGCCGCCATCGTCGACGTACTCGAACGGATGGGCGGGGCGGTCGACTGGAACCGCGACGACGGCGTCATCACCGTCGAGCGGTCCGCACTCTCGGGGATCGAGGTCGGCGTCGAGGACACGCCCGACCTCCTGCCGACGATCGCGGTCCTGGGTGCCGCGGCCGACGGGACGACGCGGATCACCGACTGCGAGCACGTCCGGTACAAGGAGACGGACCGCGTCAGCGCGATGGCCGAGGAACTGACGGCGATGGGTGCCAGCGTCGAGGAGGAACGCGACGCGCTGACGATCCACGGCGGGGAGACGGACCTCGAAGGGACGGCGGTCGACGGACGAACCGACCACCGGATCGTGATGTCCCTCGCCGTGGCGGCGCTGGCCGCGGACGGGTCCACGACCGTCCGCGGGGGCGAACACGTCGACGTCTCCTTCCCTGGATTCTTCGACGTGCTCTACGACCTCGGGGCGGACGTGACGCGGCGGGACTGACGGTCGGCGCGGTGGCGAACAGACGGCACCACGGATCCGCGAAGCGGTGTGCCGTACTCCCGCGGGGCCGCTTCGCGGCGGACTGTTACATCGGCGGGGCTGGTCGCGCCTTCCCACGTAAACCTCCGGGATTCGCCGGAACCGCTCCGTGGACTGCAAGCTTGAAATGCTCCGGCCCCACAGGGTGTGGTAATGAACGGCAACAGTTTCGGGCGGCTCTTCGAGGTGACGACCTACGGCGAGAGCCACGGCGACGCGATGGGCGTCACCGTCTCGGGCTGTCCGGCAGGGGTCGAACTCTCCGAGGAGGCCATCCAGCACGACCTCGACCGCCGGAAGCCCGGCCAGTCGATGATCCAGAACAAGGACGCCCGCTCGGGGAAGTACGAGCCGTTCGTGACGGCCCCCAGACCCTCCCACGGCGACTACACCTACTCGGCGAAGTTCGGGACCAGAAACTGGGGCGGGGGCGGGCGGTCCTCGGCCCGCGAGACGGTCAACTGGGTCGCCGCCGGGGCGGTGGCAAAGCAGGTCCTCGCCGCCTCCGAGTACGACGTCCGGATCAAGGCCCACGTCAACCAGATCGGCGACATCGAGGCCCCGGAGGTGAGCTTCGAGGAGATGCTCGAACACACCGAGGACAACGACGTCCGGTGTGCACACCCCGAGACCGCCGAACGGATGCGCGAGCGGATCGACGAGTACCAGAAAGAAGGCGACTCCATCGGCGGTTCGATCTACTTCGAGATGCGCGGGGTGCCCAGGGGACTCGGCGCACCCCGGTTCGACAGCTTCCCCGCCCGCCTCGGCCGGGCGATGATGGCCGTCCCCGCGACGACCGCCTTCGAGTTCGGCCTCGGCCGGGACGCCCGGTCGGTCAGGGGGATCGACCGCAACGAGGACTGGGAGTTCGACGACGGCGAGTCCCACCCCGAGACGGAAAGCGAGGAGGGCGACCCCGTCCCGGTCGGGAACGACCACGGCGGCCTCCAGGGCGGCATCACCACGGGCGAGCCCATCTACGGCGAGGTGACCTGGCACGCGCCCACGTCGATCCCGAAAAAGCAGGTGACCGCCGACTGGGAGACCGGCCAGCGCAAGGAGATCCAGGTCGTCGGCCGCCACGATCCCGTCCTGCCGCCCCGCGCGGTGCCGGTGGTCGAGGCGATGCTGACGCTCACGGTCCTCGATTTCATGCTACTGGGCGGCCGGATCAACCCCGACCGGATCGACGACCGGCCGGGCGAGTACGACACCGACTACCACCCGACCAGCCCGGTCGACGACCCGGACGACGCCGACACCGTCGCGGAACCGAGGGACTAAGCTCAGCCGGTCGCCGAATCCCTGATCCGCGCCCAGCGCCGCCGCGTACACCGGACGGCGTCGACCATGACGGCGAACACGACGACCAGACCCGCGTATTCGAGGATCGGGTAGGTGCTGAACAGCGTCGTCGCCTGCTGGACGACGAGGAGTCCGGCCAGAACTGCCAGTTCGATCGGCTGTCGCAGGCGCATCGTACCGCCTGTGGACTGGTTCGTTATCAAAGTTGGTATCGATCGGACGGGGACCGGACGGCCTTTGGGCGTCGCGGTCCAGTCTCGGGTATGGACGCCAACCAGGAGACGCTCGCCAACCCCTACGGGATGGACGAGGAGTGCCGGAACTGCCCGGCGCTGTGCGAGACCCGGGAGCAGGTCGTCCACGGGTACGGCGACGTCGGGGCGGACTTCGCGTTCGTCGGCGAGATGCCCGCGGAGGGGGCCGACCGCACCGGGGTCCCGTTCACCGGCGACGAGGAAGGTTACCTGATGCAGTCGATACTGGGACGCCTCGGCCTGACCGACTCGCCCCCGGAGAGCGACCGGCCGGAACTCGACAACGTCTATCTCACCTATCTGGCGCGGTGTCGACATCCCGAGCGCGGCCCGACTGACGACGAACTCCGGAACTGCGAGGGGTTTCTCACGGCCGAACTGCGGATCGCTGGAAGCGCTCGCCTTCGAGTACACCACCCGCAAGCCCGACGACTTCGACGTCGAGCGCGACCACGCGACGACGATACGGGGCCGCGGGTTCGAACTGATCCCGATGGTGCCGCCGGCGGACCAGACCGACGCCCAGCGGGAGGCCTTCGTCGAACACTTCAGCGAGGAAATGGGCCGGGACTACCGGCAGACGAAAGGCCGGCGGGGCCGCTGAGCGGACCGAGAACCACGGGGCCGTCGAACGGGGCGAACGTCGGCCGAGTCCCACCGCGGATCAATCGTCGGCTGAACCGTCGTGCGGGACCAGCGTCGACCCGGGACGTCCGCGAACCCCCTCCGTGGCGAGGACGTGGGCCACCGCGGGTGTCGTCGGTGTTCGGGAGCGTAACGCCAGCAGTATCACCAGTACGGCGTCCGCTCGCCGCCCCCGGATGCGACCGCGCTGAGACCGGCGACGCTGACCGCGACGACGCCGAGGACGACCGCCGCGGCGGCGACGCGCGGCGATGCGAACGTGCCCGTCACGAGCGACACAAGCGCACCCAAGACCGACAGCGCAATGACGACGACCGAGAGTCCGGCGGCGAAGCGCAACCAGTTCATGTCGTTCCATCGCACGCCCGCGGTCAAAAAACACGCCGGTTCGGGACGAAACGGCGGCTTCAAGGCCGCGAGGCTCCGAGGGCGTGCCATGACCACGGTGGCACTGCTGGCGGACGCGCCGGAGGGGGACGTACTGCCGGAACTCGTGGCGGGAACGCCCCTCTCGGCCGCGGAGGCGTCCACGCTGTACGGGGCGATGCTCGCGGACGTCGCGCGGGCGGTCGCCCGGAGCGGCGGCGACCTCCTGGTGAACTACGCGGACGAGGACGGTGCCGAGACGGCGATCCGCGAGACGCTCGACCGGTGGCTCGACGGCCCGGACGCCAGGTACGAGGTCCAGGTCGGATCGACGTTCTCGGCCCGGGCGGGCAACACCGTCACGCACCTCCTCGACAGGGAAGACGAACGGAGCGTCGCGGTCGTCGAACCGACCGCCGCGTTCCTCGGCCGCCAGCAGATCGACAGCGCGGCCATGAAACTCCGGAGCAGCGAGGTCGTGCTCGGCCCGACGACCGGCGGCCGGGTGTACTACGCCGGGTTCACCGAACCCGTGGACTTCGATGACGCGTTCGCGCCGCCGGCCGTGGAGACGCTCGTCCGGCGGGCGCGGGAGGCCGGCCTCTCCGTGGACTTTTTGCCGATGCTACCGGTCGTCGAGACGCCGACGGACCTGCTGACGGCCCTGCCGGTGCTGGCCGCCCGGACGAGGGCCGAACGGATCCGCCCCGGCGCGACCGCGAGCGTGCTCGACGACCTCGGCCTGGCGGTCGCCCCCGGGGACGGCGGAGAGGGCGACCTGACGGTCCGGCGGGCGTAGAGACCGACAGGTCTTAGCCCGCGGACGGAGAACGCCGGGACGCGGTGGGATAGCAAAGTGGCCCAATGCGCCTGCCTTGAGAGCAGGTGGCGCTTCGCGCCTCATGGGTTCAAATCCCATTCCCACCGTCGACACCACGACGGCGAGCGTCTGCTTTCCGGTTCATGCCGGGACGGCGTTCAGACCGGACGGTCCTGGCGGACGTAAAGTACGGCAACACCGAGCACCAGCAGGGCGAGACCCCACCACGTCGAATCGCCGGGAAGTAGTTTCAACAGCAGTGTGACGATACCCGGGGAGACGAGCGACCAGCCGACGGTCGTCCGATAGGCCATAGCGAGAATACGGCCGTCCCGGGGATATGTGGCGGGCATGGTCCTGCCGAGGTTGCCCCGGAGCGGGAGGGTAATCCTTTTGCGTCGGTCGTCCCCAGGAGAGGCTATGAGCGACGGCGACTGGCCGCACGATCCTGACGGCGAGGAGGGGAGCGAGGGGATGCGCAAGTACGGGCACGCGGTCATAGCCAAGAAAATCGACGAGGAGGAGGACTTCCCCGTCGAGACGGCCGCGTTCGTCGAGGACTACGGCGACGACCCGGTCCGGATCGACCACGAGACGGTCGTCAGCGTGGCCGACGTCTTCGAGCACGTCGAGGGAACGGAGTTCGAGACGTTCCCGGAGTTCCACCGTGCCGTCGGGCGGGCGATGCGGGAGGCCGGCTACTGGCCGTACGAACTCGCGTAGAAGCCCGGACCCGGCGACGGCCCCGATCGGCGCGAGGTGTGTGACCACGACACATACTTGTGTCGCGGCGGTGTACTGGGTCGCATGGCGACAGACACGGCCGGAACCGGAAACGGCGACGGGATCGACGCGCCGGAATCGGTGGGGCTGCCCGAGAGCGTCGTCGAGGACCTGCTGGCGTCCCGGCGGCGGCGGATGCTCCTCGACAAGCTCGACAGGACCGACGGTCCGGTGAGCCTCGACGCGCTCGCGGCGACGATCGCCGCGCGCGAGGCGGGCGTCGAACCGGACGCGGTGTCCCGCGACCGGCGGCGTGAAACCGTCGAGGAGATCTACCAGACCGACCTCCCGAAACTGACCGCGACGGCGGTCGTCGAGTTCGACTCGATGGTCGGGGCGCTCGAACTGACGGGTGCCGGCGAACGGCTGGCAACCCTCGCCGCCGGGCAGCCGACAGGGGGCGACAGCGACGGCGCGTAACCAAAGCAACCATACTGGTGTACCGCCAATGTGGGAACGACCGTGACGAACACGCAGGTGACCCACATCCAGATCGACAACTACGGCCCCTGGACCGTCACGCCCGAGCCACGCCGGGAAGTCGATCTCCAGACCCTCCAGTCGCGCCTCTACGCCGACCTCTCGCAGCTGTTCGGAAACCGCGACGGCTACGTCTTCTTCTCCCGGTTCGACAACATGATCGCGGTCACCAACGGCCTGGACATGGACGACCACGAACTGATCCAGGAGTCGGTGAGCAACCGCTATCCGGTGACGATGAGCCTCGGGGTCGCCACCGGGACCACGCCCGCCCACGCCCTCGGGGAGGCCACGAGCCAACTCCAGGACGCCGGCAGCGCCCAGGACAAACACCGGCGGGAGATTCTCCGCGGGCGGACCGTCGCCGAGGAGTTCCGGACCGACGACGACGTCCAGATCGCCCACTTCGACGTCAACGACGCCACCGAGAAGTACACCGACCAGCTAAACGAGTTCGACACCTTCATCCACATCGAACAGGGGTACGCCGAACTGATGCGGTACATGCGGGAGGCACACGACTCGCTGTCGTTTTTCGTCGGCGGGGACAACGTCATCGCGGTCTGTCCCGACCTCGACGCCGCCGACTACCACGACGCGATCGCCCACGTCCACGAGGCCGTCGACGTGGACCTCAAGGTCGGCGTCGGCCGGGGGCGGGTGGCACAGGAGGCCGGGATGGCCGCGAAGCACGCGCTAGAGGAGTGCCGGGTGGCGGGCACCGCGGTCGAACTCGACTTCTGAGGCTGCCGACTAGCCCGGGCGGGCACTAAGAGACTTCGCCCGTCGCCGACGTTCGACCGACCTACAGGCTTCGTGTGCGACGGGCTTAAGCGTGCCGCAGGTACATTTTAGACCTGCCCTGTGATACTGTATGACATGAACGGCGACGTCACCGTCAGGGAGCTCATGACCCGGGAGTACGTCGGCGCCAGCGAGGGCGACGATCTCGTCGAGGCCGCGGAACTGATGCTCGAAAACGGCGACGACGCCGTCGTCGTACTGCGGGGCAACGACGCGGTCGGGATGGTGACCGAACGGGACGTCGTCGAACTGGTCGTCGACGGCGGCGACCCGTCGGCGGCGTCCGTCGAGCAGGCCATGCGCCCGGAACCGCCGACGATTGGGGCGGGCGAGACCGTCTCGGCCGCGACGGACCTGATGACCGCGCGCTCGGTGCGGCACCTGCTCGTGGTCGACGGGGACGAACCGGTCGGCGTGCTCTCGGAACACGACGTGGTGGGCGCGTCGACGCTCGCCCACGGCGTCGAGAGCGGTGAGGGCCGGCCGGCCGGGAGCGAGGTGATGCTGGCCGACGCCGCGGACGCGTCCCCAAACGAGGAGTACTCGAACCAGAGCGTGGACGAGGAGTACTCGAACCAGGGCATCTGCGAGGTCTGTGGGACACTCACCCGGAATCTCTCGTCGTTTAACGGCCAGCTGGTCTGTAGCGACTGTAAGAACGTGTAGGGAACGGCGGCATTCTTGTCTCCGAGGGAGAATTAATTGGCTACTTTTAATAAGGGGGGTGCAATAGTGTGTCCTGACATGCCACGGAATTGGCAGCGGCGAAAAATACTGAAGGGTATCGGGACAGCGGGCATCGTCGGTCTCGCCGGCTGTAGCGGTGACGGCGGCGACGGCGGCGACGGCGACGGCGGCGAAACCACCGAGACGGAGATG
>PXRG01000028.1:47183-57056 GCA_003021105.1 Halobacteriales archaeon QS_1_68_17 | reverse complement strand
CGACGATGGGCGCACACCCCGACGACTGGACGGCGTTGATCGAGGCGGTCCGGGCGGCGCGTCCGTCGGTGCCGGTGGTCCTCTATCCCGCCGACGGCGACGAGGCGCTGGCCAGCCGTGCCGTCCGGGCGGGGGTCGACGACTACGTCCCCGCCGGGATGGGGGAGAGCGACCTGGCGGGTCGGCTGGTCGCCGCCCTCGAGCGTCGGCGGAACCGCCAGCGACGCGAGCGCGAGCGGAGCCGGTACCGCCGGTACGTCGACGCCGACCGGGAGTCGGTCGTCGTGGTCGAACCGGGCGGCCGGTTCGGCGACCAGGGACCGTCGTTCGAGCGCGTGACCGGCTATGCGCCGGCCGACCTGCGGGGCGACTCCGTCTACGACTACCTCCACCCGGACGACCGGGACCGCTACCGGCAGGCGCTGTACGACGTCATCCTCGACCCGGAGACGGCCCCGCGGATCGAGTACCGCTTTTGCCACCGCGACGGACGGTGGCTACGGCTCGAATCCAGGCTACGAAACCTGATCGACGACGAGGCCGTCGGCGGCGTCGTCTGCTACACGCGCGACGTCTCAGAGCGCCGGACCCGCGAGCGGGAACTCGCCGCCTACCGGGAGGTGATCGACCAACTCGGGGATCCGGTCTACCGCCTCGACAGAAACGGGACCATCGTCCTCGTGAACGACGCCTTCGTGGCCCGGACCGGCTACCCGCGGGAGGTCGTCGTCGGGTCGAAGGTCACGACGCTCCTCAGCGACGCGGACCACGAACGCGGGGCCGAACTGGTCAGGGAACTCGTCTCCGACGCGGGCGGGTGGGACAGGTACACCTTCGTCCTCGAACGGGCCGACGGCGGCGTCGCGGAGTACGAGACGACCATCTCCGTCGTGACCGACGAGGACGACGGCTTCCTGAGTGCCGTCGGCGTCCTCCACGGGCCGCCGGAACTCCTCTAGCGCCGTCGCCCCTACCGTCAGTCCCGACCGGCGGGCGCGGGTGGGAGGTCCGGGTCCGTCCGGACCACTACCCGCATCCCCTCGCCCGGCGACTCGGTCTCGACCGTCCACCCGTGGGCCTGCGCGATCCACCGGACCGTCGACAGCCCGAGTCCCAGGCCGTCGTCGGTCGTGGTGTAGCCGATCTCGAACACCCGGTCGGTCCTGTCGGCCGGAATCCCCGGGCCGTCGTCGGCCACGTAGAAGCCGTCGGCGACCGTCCCGACGGTGATCTGCACGGGTCCCCCGCCGTCGGTCCCGTGTTCGGCCGCGTTCCGGAACAGCTCCGCGAGCAGCCGTTCGAGCCGGTCCGGGTCGGCCGTCACCGTCGTCGCGTCCGCGACCGCCAGCGAGACGCCGCCCGTCTCCGCGGCGACTGCCCGCGCGAGTTCGCCCAGTTCGACCGGCTCGGTCTCCGCGTCTGTCACCGGGACGCCGAGCCGCGCCAGCTCCGGGAGCCCGTCGGTCAGCCGCTCTATGGTCCCGATGGCCCGCTCCATCGCCGCGGCGTGGCCCTCGTCGATCTCGGCCCGGGCCAGCTGGAGCCGGCCGGCGAGGACGTTCAGCGGATTGACGAGGTCGTGGGACACCGCGCTGGCGAACCGTTCGGTGCGGTCGGCCTGCCGCGTCGTGCGCCATGCCAGTTCGGCGAGTTCGCTCCGGTCGGTGATCTCGACGACGAGACCGTCGCCGGCCGACGGCGGTAGCTCGACACACCTGACCCGGACTGGAAGCGGATCGCCGCCGGCCTCGAGCCGGGCCGCCGCCGTCCCCGTCCCGCCGTCGGCGGCTGCCGCGAGAGCTTCGGCCACCGACTCCCGGTCCCCCGGGACGAACAGCGTCCCCAGTTCCGTCCCCGCGAGTGACTGGTCGGTACGGCCGGTCATTTCGGCGATCCGCCGGTTCCACTCGCGGACCCGCGACCCTCCGGTGTCCGTCACGACGACGCCCGTCTGGAGGGCGTCGAGCACCCCCTCGACCGACGCGGGGTCCGACCCGCCGTCGGTCTCGACCCCGTCCCCGTCGTCCTCGTCGCCGACCAGTTCGCCGATCAGCGAGGCCAGCCGGCCGTACTGGTCGTTTCCGACGCCCTTCTTGACGTACCGCGTCCGGTCTTGCCCGAGGACGTCGTCGAGTTCCTCGCGGTCCCGGCCGGTGAAAAATATCACTGGTATCCCCGGCTCCCGGTCGCGCAGCGACGCGACGAACTCCGCCGCGGGCGCGTCGGGGAGCAAGTAGTCGCTGACCACGCAGTCGATGCCGCCGTCGGTCACGGCGTCGAGCGCCTCCCGGGCCGTCGTCGCCCGGACGACGTCGAGTCGGTCGTCCTCGCGCTGGAGGAACGTCGCTGCGAGCTCGGTTATCGACGGGTCGTCGTCGACGTGGACCACCGACACCGATCCGGAGGTCGCCTGATCCATGGGACCTGTTGGTGTACTGGTCTGTTAAGCGTTGGCACCGGGAGCGTTCACCCGCGGTCCGCGATCCGGTGTCGGGACAGGACGTCTCGGATGGCGCGACGTTTGAGGAGTGCGAAGCCGACGACAACGAGACCGAAGCCGCCGATCATCGACGGTGAGAGGCGCTCGCCGAACAGGTACCACCCTGCCGCGGCTGCCACGACGGGGACCAGATAGGTCACGAGGTTGAGTTCGACCGCGGACCGGCGGGTCAACAGGCCGAAGTAGAGCCAGTACGCCAGCGCGCTGGAGACGATCCCGAGGTAGAGCAGGGCGGCGACCGGGTTCGCCCGCCACGGGTGCGAACACGTGCAACAGCGCCGCGCCCAGCAGCATCGACCACGCCGTCACGGCGATGCTCGACATCGGCGGGTCGGCCCGCCGGACGATGACGCTCCCGAGCGCCGTCGCCACCGCGCCGGCGAGCATGTAGCTTTTACCGACCAGCCCGGCACCAAAGAGCGCGGCGTCGTCCGGGATCACGATGAGCAACGCGCCGCCGAAGGCCACCGCCAGCCCGACCACGCCGACCGTCGAGAGCCTGTCGCGCGGGAGCAGGACCCACGAGCAGACCGCCGTCAGGACCGGGATCAGGCTGGTCATCAACCCCGAGAGCGCGCTCGTGGTCAACTGCTGTCCCAGAAACCAGACGCCGTTCCCGATGGCGACGAAGAACACGCCGCCCCCGGCGACGGCTAGGAGATCCGGCCTCCCCGATGGCCGCCAGTCGTCGGCCGCCAGGACCGCCCCCGCGAGCAGGAGCGTCCCCGACAGGTCGAACCGGAGCGCCGCGAGCAACAGCGGCGGGAGCGACGGGAGCGCCACCTCGATGGCCGGAAACGAGAGCCCCCACACCACCGCGAGTAGGAGAAACGTACCGGCGTCTCTGTACCCCGTCACGCGTCCCCCGGGACGCGACGGCGAAGCGACGATTTCGCTCCGGCCCGCTTTTCCGCCCGGGTCACGGCCGCTCCTGCCGGTCGTTACCCCCCTGCACGCGTCCGTCCCCGTCCGACCGGTCCGGATTCCGGACCTCGACTGTGTCGCCCGGGTCGACGACCACTCTGTATCCAGCGCACTCGAAGGTTACCCGTACCCCCTCGTCGCCGTCGAAGACCGCGTCGAGCGTGTCGGGGTCGACGGTCTCGTAGAGGCTCGGCTCCAGTTCCGCCGGCTCCGTTCCCGCCTCGGCGGACACCTTCCGGACCACCCGCTCGCTTACGGGCTGCGGATTCCCACGCACCCCGGAGACGCGTTCGCCCATGCCTCAGGCGATTCGTTCGGGCCGGCATAAGCTTCCGGGAATGCTACCATCGGGGACCGGCCGGAAGAAAGTGCCCGGCGCGGGAGTCCCGGCCGGACCCGGGACCGTGCCCTCCGACCGCGGCCGCCCTCTCGGTCGGGGAGTTACTGATCCGCGAACGTTCCGGATGCCCGTCCCTCGCCAGGTTCGCCGGTCGTATGAACTGAAACGCATTTTCCGTCCCCTTGTGACTAAACGGCTGGTGTCGGATCGACACCCGGTCCATCCGCTGTGTGACCGGGCTGAGGGGGGTTCCGGGAACAGTACACCCCGGCCTCTGACCGAGGTTGTGGCATACTTCGGATCGGGTATCGCCGCCCTCCGCTCCGGCCCGGGTGGGCTGCCGTCCGCGCGCCTCGTATTCTCACGGTGTCGTTATCACTGTTGATACCCCGCGGTGAGATTTTAAATACGACCCGGGGCAGGGATTACAGTAATGAGAGATGGACCCTCGACATCGGCAGGCGTCGACGACCAGCGGCCGGAATCGACCCACGAGTCGGGGGGAACAGACGGGGAGACGAGAGACGACGAGTCGGCGTACCGCGAGACAGTCGAGCGGGCGGCAGCGGAGTACTGTGCGGCCATGGAGGCCGCGGCCGAGGGCGATCTCACGCGGCGGCTGGACCCGGACGCCATCGGCGACGAGACGATGGCGGAGATCGCCGAGTCGTTCAACCACATGATGGACAACGTCCAGTCGACGCTGCAGGACGTCTGGTCGTTCTCCGGGGAGGCCGGGGACGCCGGTGGGTCGGTCGCCAGCGGGGCGGCGGAGGTCGAGGCGACCAGCGAACGAGTCTCCAGGAGCATCACCGACATCTCCGACCGGACCAACGAGCAAAGCGAGAGTCTGGCGACGATCTCGGAGGAGATGGACGACCTCTCGGCGGCGATCGAGGAGGTGGCCGCCTCCGCGTCTGAGGTCGCCGACACCGCCCGGGAGGCGACCGAACGGGGCGAACAGGGCCGGGAGTCGGCCGAGCAGGCCATCGAGGAGATCAACCGCGTCGAGGAGGCCAGCGAGGAGATCGTCGACCACATCGAGTGCCTGGAGAGCCAGATGTCGGAGGTCGGCGAAATCATCGACTTCATCACCGACATCGCCGACCAGACCAACATCCTCGCGCTGAACGCGAACATCGAGGCCGCGCGCGCGAAGCAGGCCAACGAGGGGTTCTCGGTCGTCGCCGACGAGGTCAAGAACCTCGCGGAGGAGGCCAAAGACGCGGCGAGCGAGATCGAGTCGGTGATCCGGGAGGCACAGTCCCAGACCGAGACGGCCGTCAGGGACATCCAGGCGACGAGCGACTCCATCTCCGCCGGGGCTCGCACCGTCGAGGAGGCACTGGACGCGCTGACCGACACGGTCGAACACATCGAGGAGGCCAGCTACGGCATCCAGGAGATTTCCGAGGCGGTCGACGACCAGGCCGACGCCAACCAGCGGATCGTCGCGCGGGTCAGCGACGTCGCGGACCTCAGCGAGGAGGTCGACGCCGAGGCCGACAGCGCCGCCGCGGCGGCCCGGCGACAGACCGACTCCATCGCCGCCATCTCGACCCGGGCGTCCGACCTGCGCGAGCGGGTGACCTCGCTGGAGGCGTCGCTGACCGACTTCGCAATCAACGAGTGGGGCCAGCGGATCACCGACCACTGCCTGGAGGCCGGGATCGACTGGCGGCAGTTCGAGGGAACGACGCTCTCCTTTGGCCTCTCGGAGCACCCGTTCGCAGTGACGACAGAGCCGCTCTTGCCCTTCTTCGAGGAACTGACCGGCATCGAGGTCGAATACGACGTCAAGCCAGAGGAGGAGGAGCTGTTCGGGCAACTCGAACGCGAACTCTCCCAGGGCAGCGCCCGGTACGACGGCTTCCAGATGGGGCTGTGGCCGGCGGCCGGCTACCACCACAACGGCTGGGTGAAAGACCTCTCGTGGTACGTCGAGACGGCCTCGCTGACCGACCGGGACTGGTACCACATGGAGGACTACCCTGAAAGCGCCATCAACGCGTTTACCTACGGCCGGGACGCCCTGGTGGCGCTGCCATTCGGCGTCGAGGGGTACGGCTGCGTCGCCTACGACAAGCCGACCTTCGAGAAACTGGGACTCGAGGAACCGACTGACTTCGAGGGGCTCCGGCACGCCGCCCGGACGATCCACGAGTCGGGCGCGGTCGACCGTGCGGGCATCGTCTCGCGGGCGACCGCCAACCCGGCTTCGACGGCCAACTGGGTGACGATGTTCAAATCCCACGGCGCGGACTGGCTCGACTACCGCCGCAGGGAGGCGGCGCTCGACTCCGACGCCGGCGTGGAGTCGCTCGAACTGTACGCGGAACTGCTCGGCGATTACGGCCCCCGGGACGTGGGATCGCTCAACTGGCTCCGCGCGAACCAGGCGTTCGGAGCCGGCGACGTCGGGATGGTCTACCACACGCCGTCGGCGGTCGGCGCGATAAGCGAAGAACAGTACGACCGCACGAAGTGGCTCCCGCCGCTGGAAGGGCCCGGCGGCCGACGGATGGCGGGCACATGGGCGTGGGCGCTCGGGATCAACGAGTTCTCCGAGAACCCGGAGGCCGCGTGGCTGTTCCTCCAGTGGGCGACCTGTCGGCCGATGAACCTGCTGCTGTCGACCGACCAGTGGAAGGGCCAGGAGACCTACGGCCACGCCCGGGCGAACTGGCTGTCGGACCAACCGGAAATGACAAAGCGAGGACACAAGGGCTCCTGGCTCGCCGCCCACGAAGAGGCCGTCAGCCTCGTCCCTTCGGACCCGCCGCCGGTGCCCCTGCACACGCCACAGAACATGGACATCATGTCCGTGGCCGCCGAGGCGATGCACGACGCCATCACCGGTCGGCGGACGGCCAGCGCTGCGCTGGACGACGCGGCTCCGAAAATCAGCGACTACGCCCGGGAGATTCCCGACGCGTATCTCTAGATTACCCGCCGAGGCCGTGTTGGTGTTCGTAGTGGTCGACGATTCGCCGGAGGAGTTCACTCCCGGGTTCGCCCTCGAACTCCTGTCCGCACTCGTGACACTGGGCCATGTTCCGGTCTTAGTTAGAAATAGTATATATACTCTGGGTGCTGGCAGGACCGGCTCACACCGTCGGCTGTCGCGCAACGGGGTTTCGGTCCCGGTCCAGTGGAGTGCGGAATGCCCCCTCGTCGGTGCCGGCAGTATCAGGTCGCCCAGTCTAGCAGCCAGCCGATCAGGCCGGCGACCAGCAACAGCAGGCCCAGCCCGGAGGTGGCAGGTTCGGGGAACAAAAGCAAAACGACGCCGGCGACCAGCAACAGCGTGATCAGCCCCTCGTCGATCCAGCTCCCGGACCCCGACGTGTCGTACTGCTGTTTCTCGTACCAGTCCGCGTCGTCGCGGTCGGGTTCGGAGCCACCTTCCTCGGGGCCGGGCCGCTGGACCGACGACCCGGCCCAGCTCGGCGGCAGGGTCGGGAACCCGGGGCGGCGGAAGAACGTCCCGTCGTCGTTCGTGCGATCCTCGGCCGTCGTGTGCTCGTCGTCGCGGCGCTTCGAATCGGACATCGCTCACCGGTAGCCGCCGGACACACCCACGCGTTGAGTATGCGCCTGCATCCCGGACGCTTCGCGGTGTCGTCCCGAAAACGAGAGCCAGTCGGGCGACGGGTGGCGCGGAGTACCCGATCCGGTCGAAGTCGGTCGTCGCGCGACCGCCGACCGCGGACACCCGGTCATAGTGATTGTTGCGATTATTTTTGCGACCACGTCATGTGAACGGTTGGTTCGCGGGCTGAAGCCCACGAATTGTGACTTCTCGGCGGTAAAGAGTCGCAACAATCACTATCAGTCCTCCGTCCAGTACATCAGATTCTCGCGTTCCGTCCCGCAGTTCGGGCAGGTCTCCGGGAGTCCGTCGTCGATCTCGCCCATCTCGCCACAGACCGTGCACCGCCACATGAGTTCCGCCTCGCCGAATTCGTGGCCCGACCGGGCGTGCTCGATGCTCAGCCCCTCGATCCCGTCGCGCGTCGTCACGAAGAAGCCGCCCTCCTCTACCCCGCGGACCTCCCCCAGGGCCTCGCCGTCGGCGTTGAACACGGTCTCGCCGAAACTGACCGACTTGGCCTCCTGCTCGGCTTCCTGTTCGCCTTCCTCGCCGGGTGTCTCGCCACGTCCGCTCATGGAGTCACGTTCATCGCGCGGCGGCTTGACTCTTCTTGCGGTCCGGTCGACACCACCGCGACGGTGGGTCCCGACGATCCGGACGAATCCCCAGTGTAATAGGCCCCGTTCCCCAACGGCAGCGGAACGACAGGTGACGACCGACTTCCTCCCCGACGTCGGACTCGGGACGTGGCAGAACACCGGCGAGCAGTGCACAGAGAGCGTGCGGACGGCCTTGGACGTGGGGTACCGGCACGTCGATACCGCGGAGCGGTACGGCAACGAAAAACGGGTCGGGCGGGCGCTCGCGGAATCGTCCGTCCCCCGGGAGGACGTGGTCGTGGCGACGAAGGTCCACGGCTCGAACCTCGCGTACGACGACGTACTCGACTCGGTCGAGGGGAGCCGCGGCCGGCTGGGCGTCGAGACGATCGACCTCCTGTACGTCCACTGGCCCCGCCGGGCCTACGATCCGGCGGCGACGCTGGCGGCGTTCGAGCGCCTCCACGAGCGGGGAGCGATCGGTCGCGTCGGCCTCAGCAACTTCACTCCCGACCTCCTCGCGGACGCGCGCGACCGGCTCTCGATCCCGGTGGCCGCCCACCAGGTCGAGATGCACCCGTTTCTCCCCCAGGAGGGACTGCTCGCCGACGCGCGCGAGCACGATACCCGGCTGGTGGCCTACGCGCCGCTGGCACGCGGGGCCGTCCTCGACCATCCCGTCATCGCGGAGATCGCCCGCGGTCACGACGCCACCGCGGCGCAGGTGAGCCTCGCCTGGTTGCTCTCGAAAGGCGTGACCGTCGTGCCGAAGGCGACGAGCGAGGCCCACGTCCGGGAGAACTTCGAGGCGCGGGACGTAGAACTAGATCGGCGGGCGATCCGCCGGATCGACGAGATAGACCGCCGGGAGCGGTTATACGATCCCTCGGACGCGCCCTGGAACCGTCCCGAGTAGCAAACCTTAGTGTTCTGGTCGCGCAACCGGCGGCCATGGACGACGGGACAGCCGAAGCGATCATGACATCGACTGTGATCACGATCCGGGCCGACGCTTCGATGGTCGACGCGGCCACGGCGATGCAGGACACCAACATCGGGTCGCTGCTCGTGATCGACGACGACGGTCGGCCGGAGGGCATCCTCACCCGGTCGGACTTCGTGAGTCTGGTGACGGGTGCGCCGGACTTCTCCGGGGAGTCGGTGCCCCGGGTCCGCGAGTGGATGACGACCGATCCCATGACAGTCGCCGGAGACACCTCCACCGAGGAGGCCGCCGCGCTGATGCGCGACCACGCCATCCACCACCTGCCCGTGGTCAACGACGACGGCGAAGCCGTCGGCGTGGTCACCACGTCCGACCTGGCGGACACCTCCTACGAGGGGTTCTCGCCGCCCGAGTGACCCGCCGCGGACCTCGCGCCGGCGCGGTCACCCTCCGGCCGTCCCGACGCACGGACGAGCGAACCTCGTGGTGCCGACAGTCGCCGGGCGTCGAGCGCGACGGGATCAATACCCGAGCTGACAGCTCCGGTAGACGACGTACACTTCCTCGCCGTCGACGGTGACGCCGAGGCCGTGGGAGAACGCGTTCGACCGGGCGAACACGTCGTACTCGTCCGCGGAGCCGAGCAACGCCGTCGCGCGCGCCGCGACCTCGCGGGTCACCGACTCGGGAACGGGCCCGTCTGCCCGCCAGTCCGGATCGGTGACGGTGAGTTTCGCCGGGATCTGGTCGCAAAACCCCTTCCGGTTTGGCAGCCGGCGGTCCGGCCGGACGCCGACGGCCATCGGTACCTCGAAGTAGTCCATCCGCGCGAGCCGTCGGGAGGTGTTCCGCGCCATCGCGCCCGGACTCACAGATGGCATCAACGACCGGTGGGAAGAGAGCGCGCTAGTAAACTACCCCGCCCTACTCGCTCCCGTCCGCCTTGCGGCGGTCGGTCACTCCTTGAGG
>PXRG01000028.1:0-47108 GCA_003021105.1 Halobacteriales archaeon QS_1_68_17 | reverse complement strand
CCCCGACGTGTGCGGGGACGGCAGTAAATCGAGAAACGGCTCAAGAGGTAAAAACAGGTTGCCACACGGTGAAAGTGAACGAAGACGGGCGCTCCTCCCTTCCCTGCCGCTCGCTTCGCTCGCGGCTGAGGAAGGGGGCTCTGCGCCCTGCACCGCTACCGCTGATTCTCGACGAGTTCCACGATCTCGTCCCAATGCTTGTCGAGATGGCCGGCGACCTTCCCGCGGTAGACCTCTGACCCGCAGATCGGGCACTCCTTGTACAACTCGTCGGTGTTTCGGTCCTTCCAGCGACCGAAGCCCTCGGAGAATCGCTCTCCTCGATGTTATCCGACTGCTCTGCACCGGCGAGGTCGTAGGTTTCCTGACCGTCACCACCCATCGGTGCGGTCATCTCGTCATCGTCGAAGACGCCGAAGCGCTGGTGGTCGAACTCGATGCTTACCCCTCCGTCGTCAGAGAGGAACCACCGGACGAGACCATCGTCTTCGAGGTCTAACTCCTCGATGATCTCCTTCGGAACGTACACGTAACCATCATCGAGGGCATCAGTATGCAACGGCTCAGCCGCTTCCGAGTCGTTCTGCATTCTCTCGCTAGCCAGTGCGCCGATCTCTTCCCAGTGCTCCTCGTAGAGGTGGTTCCTGATCCGGGACGGGATGTTCTCGTGGTCGCAGAACGGACACTGCTCGTTGATGTCAGTGCCGTCGTTGGAATCTGTCATGATGATGTTGTGGGTTCAGTAGGTTTCGACCGGCACACCCAGCGCTTCGAAGTCATCGACGTTATCTGTGAGAACCGTGTCATCGAGGACGTCGGCCATCGCGGCGATGTACCCATCGTTCGGCCCGACGCCGGCGTTTCCTTTGGTACGGTCGTCTGCTTCCGCGAGTAGTTCGCCAGCTGTCCGCGCGATCTCTTCGTCGACGTCGATGCGAGGGTACCCCAAGAGACGATTGCGTACCTCCTGTTCGGTGGTGGCGCTGCGAGCTGTGGCGACGCCGTAGTAGGCCTCAGCGACCACCGGAGTCGGTAACCACTGCATCTCGCCGTTCTCGACGAGTTCAGTACCCTTCGAGAACGCGTCCTGATCTTCCGCCATCAGATCGAAGAGGTACGAGGAGTCGATGATCATTCGCCCTTGGCTCCGTCCTTGAATGCGCTACGGGCAGCATCAAGGCGGTCGCGGTCACGCCCGCGAAGACGTCCGACCGCTTCCTTGGCGTCCTCGGCTTCCTCCTCGGTCAAAAGGCCAGCAACGTCGCTCGGGTGAGGGCCACGCGTCATCCGGCGTAGCGTCTCCTCCATCGTCTCGTCTTCCTCCTTGTGAGCGTTCAGCCACTCGTGGTATTCCTCCGAGACGCGGATGGTTTTGACCATACGATATATTGGGATATATGGGCCTAAGAGTGTTACGCCGCAGATAACACCGGGAAAGGATAGTCAGTCCTCGATCCCCAGCCGCTCGCAGGCTTCTTCCAACGGTACTACACGTAGTCGGAGAACCACTCGGGAGCCCCGGTGTACTCCGCCCAGCAGTGCTCGTCAGCTACCCACGAGTTTACTCGTGGGTAGCTGACTTCCCGCTTGGCCCGTTCGAGCCGACGAGGACGGCGAGCCGATCATCGAGTACTGCAACCGACGGTCCGCCGACAGGGTCGGGTACGAGACCAGGGCGATCGTCGGCCGCTCCATGCGAGCTTTCTACAGCGAGAAGTCCGCCGCCGAGGCGATCGACGGGGACGGGTTCGAACGTGCGCTCACGGGTCGTTTAGGGAAGAACGGGGGATCGTTACCAACGACGGGGAGACGCTGACGGTCCTGACCCACGCGGTCCCCCGGAAGCACGAGACCGGGTCTGTCGTCAGTACGATCGCGCTGTACTTCGACGTGACAGACCAGCGGGAACGCGAACGGGAACTGCGACGCTACGAGACGATCGTCGAAACCGTCGAGGCTCCGGTGTACGCCCTCGACGGGGAGGGACGGTTTGCGTTCGTCAACCGGGCGTTCGTCCGGAAGACCGGGTACGACGAGGACGAGCTCATCGGGGCACCGTCTCGTTCGTCGGGTCCAGCGCCGTCGCCAAGGTACGACGATGACGAACTCATCGGGGCACACGTCGAGGGCGTCTTGGACAGCGAGAACATCGAACGGGATGAAGGCGTGATCCGCCCCCTGCGCGCGGCGAACGCCGACAGCGCGACATTCGAGGTGGACCTGGTCGGGGACGACGACGAGCGCATCCCCTGCGAGAATCACGTGGTCTCGCTGGTCTCCGAAGAGAGAGCTCTTCAGCCTCGCCAGCGTCGATAGAGGGTGACGAGAATCACGTGATCTCGCTGGCCTCCGAAGAGAGAAGGGAGATCGCGGGCATCCTCCGGGAGCTCACGGACCCCACGTGACGAGGGCAGGTCGGTGTCGATGCTGTTTTGGACGCCGCTTGCGATCCATCACACGGAATGTCCCGCCCCAACGAGGCCGCGGTTTCCCGCCGACGCTACCTGGACTCGATCGGCACGATCTTCGCCGGAATCGGCATTGCGGGCTGTTCGGGCTCGACGGGCGGAACCGGGAGTGACACGACCGAAGCACCGACCGCGACTACCGAGAGCCGGGGCAGTCCGACCCCATCCGCTTCCCCGACCGAGACACCGACGCGGACGCCTACGCAGTCGAGGGCTCGCTCGCCGGAGACGACAGCTACAGCCGGCGGGACCGATCAGGCACAGACCATCCGAGCGACCGGAACGCCGCTCTTTCCGGAGTACGAGAAAACGGAGGTCACCGTTGCGACGCCGGACGGCGACGTACTCGGCACGGTGGTCGCGGCCATCGCCCGCGAACCGTATTACCAGTACGTCGGTCTCAGCGATACCGAATCACTCCCCGAGGACCGCGGCATGCTGTTCGTCTACGACGCCGTCGCGGAGCGCACGTTCGTGATGCGTAACATGGACTTCGGGATCGACATCGTCTACGCTGACGCCGACGGCGTCATCACCCGGGTCCACCACGCGCCGGAACCCGAGCCGGGCGAGGGCGAAGAAGACCTGTACCCCGGCCGCGGACAGTACGTCCTGGAGGTCAACTACGACTGGACGACAGCCCGGGGGATCGAAACCGGCGACGTCCTCGAATTCGACCTCTGAGAGACGACGCGAGCGACGCGAACGAGGTGATCGCCGAGAGACTCCCGTAGGCCGTAAAGGCCGCCATGATCGGGCCGAACGACGCGAACCGTCCGGTCCCGAACGCGACCGGTTCGGGAACCCCGTAGACCGCATAGACGAGTCCGCCGATCCCGAAGACGCCGAGAACGAGCACCTTCGTCCCGACGAGGAGATTCTCCGCCGACCCGGTCGCCCGCGCACCGACCAGATTCAGGCCGACGAAGCCCGCGACCGCGAGCACGGAGATCACCTCCCGGCCGGTTGCCCCTCGCGGGACGACTCGCCCTGGCGAACGTCCGATTTCTCGCCCGCTGGACCGTCCCGTCAACTACAAGACGCTGAACCGGTAACAGCTCAAGATCGGGAACCTGCTTTTGCCCGGCGTTTCGAGCGACGAGGAGACCATCCAGCGTCTCGTCGAGGACGCACCGACTATTTCCCACGCCGAATTCGTCAAGATCGCCGACGCAGTCGCACGGTTTCCGGCGGCTGACGTCGATCTTTCCGCGGTCACCTCGCCGACGCTCGTCCTCCACGGGGAGCACCTCCCGACGGCCAACGATAAAACGACCGAGCGACTTGTTTCCCTTCTCCGGAACGCCGAGGCCACGCCTCCAACCTCGACAATCCCGAGTTCTTCAGGTCGACGCTCCGCGAGTTCCTCGTCGAGCGCGTCTACCCCGGCGTGGCCGAGGGTGTCGGTGACCCCACCGACCTTGGAGGGTCGATCTGACGGCGCGGTGTCCATAGGTACCGTCCGGCGACACTCTTCTAGCACTTCCGGACGAGCGGTATTCGTGTCTCCAGGCCGTCAGTTTCCTTTAAGGATGGAATGGGGCCGGAGGGATTTGAACCCCCGATCGACTGATATCTCCGTCCTGCGCCTCGGTACTCCAGAGGGTCGTCGTCGCGGGCGGTGATCAGCCGGCCGCTCGGTATATCAGCTGGAGTGTCGTCACCGGGCGCGTGGCCTCTGGAGTCAGTCGCCATGCCGGGCTTGGCCACGGCCCCTCACCTCCCGCTTGGGGGATTTGCGGTAAAGACATTTCGATCCCCCGCCGGCTACTCGCGGTCGGTCTCGCGCCACGCGCAGTCCTGGCACTTCCAGCCGGTCACGAACTCCGTGATCGAGGGCATGTACCCCACTTCGAGGACGTCGCCACCACACTCCGGGCAGTCCCGGTCGGCGTCCGCGATCGCCTCCGCGTCCATCACCTCGTCGCCCTCGATCAGTTCCGCGAGGCTCTCGGGCGTGACCATCCGTCCCTCGACGACGCGGTTGTCGGCCATGTGGGCGAGAGGTCGCTGAGGCCCCTAAGCCTTCCCCTCGGGCTTCGCGCTCCTGTGGTCCGACAGCCGCCCGGAATCGAAGGGAACGGGATCGGGATCGCTACGAGGGCCACGAACCGACGGGCGATTGACGGACGATTGACCGGCAACGGAGAGCGATGGAGAGCGATGAACGGGTGACGGAATTAGAGCCAGGGTTCGTGGTCCGCGGTCGCCGGCCAGCGCCGGTCCTCGACCGACTCGGGGTCGGATTCCGGATCGGACCCGGTTTCCGACTCCGGTTCGGGCTCCGATTCGGGTCCGGACGGGGAGCCGCTGCCACCGTCGGCTGCCGCCGGAGCGTCGTCGGACGACCGTCCGGCAACCCCGTCGGCGTCCGGATCGAACGCGAGCAGGAAGGTGAGCCCGAGCACGGACAGCGCCAGCGGCGCGTCACCGGGGACGAGACCGAACAGCCCCAGGGGGAGGACGCCGAGGGCGACCGCACTCCCGAACCGGAACCGGTCGATGTCCACGGCGGTCCGGAGGCGCGGGCCGAGCAGGGCGACCAGCAGGGCGAAGCCGACGCCGACGAGGCCGGCGGCCCCGGCCCGCACCATCAGCCCGGGGTCGGCGGCGAGGGCCAGTTCGGCACCCGAGGGGTCGACGCTGGCGAGCAACCCTAGCGCGATGATGACCGCCGGACGCGGGAGCAGTTCGCCCACGCGGGCGCTGGCGGTCTTGGCCGCGACGGCCAGGATCACGAGGCCGGCGAACCGCTCGAAAATCACCAGGTCGAGTAGGCCCGCCAGCGTCGGGGCGAGCGCGGCCTCGACGACGGCCACGGCGACCAGGACGACGCCGACGCCGAGGACCGAAATGACCTGCTGGCGGCGCGTCCCGTCCATGTCGGCGAGGATCACCGCGACGGTGGCGCTGCCGCCGAAGATGAGCAGGCCGACCTCGATGATGCCGACGACGCTGTCGAGCGCGCCGGCGAGCACGAGTGCCGGGAAGATGCCGTCCAGGAGCGGCAACAGCATCACCGTCGCCAGCAGCCGGGTCGCACCCCCTACCTGCTGCTCGATGCGGAGTGCGACCGGGTGTTGAGAGCTACTCATTCAGCAGGCGGGGCCGTCTCCCGTGGCCCGTGGGTGATACGCGGGTCTCGGCCGCCTGCCGCCGGCGCGGGTCCGAGTCGCGGGGCCGAACTCCGATTTGTTCCCGTCCGTCGCGAAGAAGAATGTGACGCTACCGGCATCGCCGGGCGTCTGGACCGCGTTGCGCGAACGGATGGGATCTTCGGAGTCCATGTCAGTACGTACTGTCGAAATTATCATAAGCGTTGTGTGAGTGGCGTCCGCAAGCGACGCGGAGCGATCCGCGTCGTCCGACGGATCAGTCGATTGTCCGTCGGATGTGTGGTCCGGCGGCCGGATCCGTCCGTCGGCGACTCCGGGCGGCGGATGCTCGGCGTCTCGCAACGCTTTTCCGGGCCGGTGTACGACGGTTTACATGGCGAACGGACACCCCGAGGAGCCGTTTTCGGAGAAACTTCGAGTCCCCGAGGCGCTGACCTTCGACGACGTGCTGTTACGGCCGAAGGAGAGCCGGGTCGAACCCGACGACGCCGACGTGACGACTCGCGTGTCCCGCGATGTGCCCCTGAGCGTGCCGGTGCTCTCGGCGGCGATGGACACAGTGACCGAAAGCGAGATGGCCATTGCGATGGCCCGGCAGGGCGGACTCGGGGTCCTCCACCGGAACATGTCCGTTGACGGCGTCGTCGCCGAAATCGAGCGCGTCAAGCGCGCGGACGAACTCATCATCCGGGACGTCGTCACGGCCAGTCCGAACCAGACGGTCCGCCAGGTCGACGAGATGATGGCAGAACGGGGCGTCAGCGGAGCCCCGGTCGTCGACGGCGACGACGAGGTGCTGGGCATCATCAGCGGCACCGACATCCGCCCGTATCTGGAGGTCGGGGAGCGCGACGAGGTCCGCGAGGCGATGACCGACGAGGTGATCACCGCCCCCGAGGACGTGACCGCGCGGGAGGCGCTCGAACTGATGTACGAGCACAAGATCGAGCGGGTCCCGATCGTCGACGACGAGAACCGGCTGATCGGTCTCGTGACGATGCAGGGAATCCTCCAGCGCCGCGAGTACGACCAGGCCGCCCGCGACGACGACGGCCGGCTGCGGGTCGGCGTGGCCGTCGGCCCCTTCGAGGAGGAGCGCGCGGCCGCCGCCGACGAGGCCGGCGCGGACGTGCTCTTTATCGACTGCGCCCACGCCCACAACCGGAACGTGATCGAGAGCGCGCGCGACATCAAAGCGGCCGTCGAGGCGGACGTCGTCGTCGGGAACATCGGCACCCGGGAAGCCGCCGCGGACGTGGTCGAGTTCGCCGACGGCGTCAAGGTCGGCATCGGTCCGGGATCGATCTGTACGACCCGGGTGGTCACGGGCGCGGGCATGCCCCAGATCACGGCGGTCGCACAGGTCGCCGACGTGGCCGCCCAGCACGACGTGCCCGTGATCGCCGACGGCGGGATTCGCTACTCGGGCGACGCGATCAAGGCCATCGCCGCCGGGGCCGACGCCGTCATGCTGGGGTCGTACTTCGCCGGGACCGACGAGGCCCCCGGTCGCGTCGTCACGATGAACGGCAAGAAGTACAAGCAGTACCGCGGGATGGGCAGCGTCGGCGCGATGCGCTCGGGCGGCGGCGACCGCTACCTCAAGGACGTCGAGGAGGACGACGAGGACTACGTCCCCGAAGGGGTCGAGGCCGCCACGCCCTACAAGGGTACCCTGGAGAGCGAACTCCACCAGCTCGTCGGCGGGATGAAAAGCGGGATGGGCTACGTCGGCGCGTCCACCATCCCCGAGTTCAAAAAGCGGTCGGAGTTCGTGCGGGTGTCCCCGGCCGGCCAGACGGAGGGCCACCCCCACGACGTGATCATCACCGACGAAGCACCCAACTACAGGCCGGAGGAGTAAGCGGCGCCGTGCGAAGCTCCCGTCGGGGCCCGCACGAAAAACACAAGCTGTATACTTCCTGTCCATACCTCCTCGGGTGTCGAACGACCGATCGCGCCCGCTGCTGGCATCTGTCTTGATGGCGTGAAGATTCCCGTTGGGGCCCTCGGGTGTCGAACGACCGATCGCGCCCGCTGCTGGTCGTCGCCGGCATCGGCGCGCTGGCAGGCGTGGCGATCGGCCGGGCGAACGTTCGGCTCCGCAGCCGGGGGGAACGGGAACGCCAGACCCGCGACGCGATGGCATTTATCAACAGGCTGTTACGGCACGACGTGCTGAACGGGCTCCAGATCATCCGCGGGCGGGCAGGCGTGATCGCCGCGTCCGACGACGAGCGCGTCCGGGAGTCGGCTGAGAGCATCGACGGCCAAGTCGACTCCCTGACCGACCTGATCGGTGACGTCCGGGCGATCACGGATGCGCTCGTCAAATCCGATCCCGAGGAAGTCGACCTCGCGGCAATCCTCGCCGAGGCCGTCGAGGCCGCGCGCGACAGCTACCCGGAGGCGACGATACTGGCGGACCTGCCGGACCGCTGCCCGGTACTCGGCTACGAGGCGATCAGGACGGTGTTCGTGAACCTCCTGTACAACGCCGTCGAGCACAACGACGACGACGACCCCGTGGTGCGCGTCGAAGTCGATCGGACCGGCGGGACAGCGGTCGTCCGAGTACTCGACAACGGGCCCGGGATTCCGCCCGAGGAGCGCGAGCTGATCTTCCGGCAGGGGGTCGGCGGCGACGGGAGCGACGGCGGCCAGGTACTCTACGTCGTGCGCACGCTGGCCGACGCGGTCGGCGGGTCGATCCGCGTCGAGGACTCCGACCTCGGGGAGCGGCGTTCGTCGTCGAACTGCCGGCCGCCGGGACTACCTGACGAGCGTGAGCAACTCGCAGGAGAGGACCGTCGTGCCGTCGCTCCGGCGACCGGTGACATCGTAACTGATGACGCCACTGGCGTCCGGCGTCTCCCGCGGGTCCTTTTTTATCACCTCGAACACGGCGGAGATGGTGTCGCCGATCCGGGTGGGAGCGGGAAACCGGAGGTCGTCGACGCCGTAGAACGCGACCACGTCCTCGCGGTCGGCGGGACTCCGCGACTGCCAGAGGAGTCCCGTCGCCGCCGCGAAGACGAAGGCTCCGTGGGCGATCCGCCCGCCGTAGTCAGTATCGGCCATCCGGTCCGCGTCGACGTGGTGGTGGTTGAAATCGCCGCTCACGCCCGCGAAGTTCACCACGTCCGCCTCGGTGACGGTCCGCCCGGCCGTTTCGAACGAGTCGCCGACCTCGGTCCGCTCGAACAGTGTCCTCATCCGGTCCGGAGGGTCCGCCGCCACGCGTATCCGCCTTGCGGCTCCCGGTCGGGTCGCGGGTCCGAGCGGGGCGGAACGTCGGACTGGACCTGGTCCCCTTTCCCGCGGCTGCCGGATGGGCCGTCCCGAGAAGTCCGAGAGGCGGAACGTCGGACTGGACCTGGTCCCCTCTCCCGCGGGTCCTCGGGACCCGGACCCCTCGGGGGGCCAGACGCTGACCCGCCGAGTAGTCCGGTCAGGAGGCGCGCGGGATGCTCAAGGTTTAATCGGGGGTCGCCCATAGCGCGGGTATGGCACGAGACGATCCGCTGGCCTGGGCGCGCGACCACACCCCGATCCTGCGGTCCTTCCAGGAGGAGTACGGCGACGAACAGCCACTCGACGGCTACACCGTCGCCTTCGCCTCCCACCTGGAGCCAAAGTCCGGCGTCGCCATCGAGACACTCAACGTCGCGGGCGCGGACGTACTGTTCGCGCCGAGCGAACCCAAGAGCACCCACGGCGACGTGGTCGAGGCGCTCGACGCTCGGGAGGGCATCGAGGCGTTCGCCTGGGAGGGCATGACAGACGCCGAGTTCGACGAGGCCCAGCAGGACCTGCTTGAGCGCGGCCCGGACTTCATCCTCGACGACGGCTGCGAACTCATCGCCAAAGTCCACGCCGACCACCCCGAAGTCGCCGAGTCCGTCCTCGGCGGGGGCGAGCAGACCACGGCCGGCATCACTCGCCTGGAGGCGATGGACGCCGACGACGTCCTCCAGTTCCCGGTCTACGGCGTCAACGACACGCCGATGAAACACTTCTTCGACAACGTCCACGGCACGGGCGAGTCGTCGCTGACCAACGTCGCCATCACAACCAACTCGATCATCTCCGGGAAGGACGTGGTCGTCGCGGGCTACGGCTACTGTGGCCGCGGCATCGCCCGCAAGGCCCGCGGGATGGGCGCGAAGACCATCGTCACGGAGATCGATCCCCGGAAAGCCCTGGAGGCCCACATGGACGGCCACCGCGTGATGAGCATGGCCGAAGCCGCGGAAGTGGGCGACCTGTTCATCACCGCGACGGGGAGCCGCGAGGTCCTCCGGGGCGAACACTTCGAACGGATGGCCGACGGGGCGACGCTGGCCAACTCGGGACACTTCGACGTGGAGATCCTGCTCGACGACCTCGCGCAGATGGCCGCGGACGTGAGCCACCCCAAGGAAGGGGTCACCCGCTACCACATGCCCGACGGTCGGCGGCTGAACCTCCTGGCGGAGGGGCGACTGGTCAACCTCACGGGCCCGTACAGCCAGGGACACCCGGCTGAGGTGATGGACACGACCTTCGCAATGATGTTCGTGGCGGCCTACGACATGCTCGTGGACGATCCGGGGCTCTCGCCGGGGCTGTACGCCATCCCGGACCGCCTCGACAGGCAGGTGGCCGATAGAAAGCTGGAGACGCTGGACGTAGAGCGGGACGAACCGACCGAGAGCCAGCGGGCCTACGAGCGGCAGTGGGAACACCCCGATAGTAGCTTCTAACCCTCCTGGTCGATCCGGTGGACGCGATCCGGGTCGGTGAGAACACCCCGATAGTCGCTTCTAAACGGTGCCGACGCCGACCACGTACCGGAGCACGACCGATCCGACGACCAGCGCGAGGCCGAAGGCGGCCACCACCCAGTCGGCGGCCCCGAAGGTCCGCTGGCCGTAGAACGTCCGTTCGCCTCTGGTGTCGAACCCGCGCGCTTCGAGCGCCATCGACTGGGTCTGGACGTTCCGGATCGCGGTCATGAACACGGGGATCAACAGGGGGACGTAGTTCCGGATGCGCTCGACGGGGGAGCCGGCATCGAGGTCGTGCCCGCGGGCCTGCTGGGCCTGTTTGACAGTGCCGGTCGCGCCCAGAAGCGTCGGGAACAGGCGGAGCGCGGTCCCGACCGCGAAACAGAACGCGTAGGGCACGCCGAGGCTCCGGAGACCGGAGACGATCTCCTCGTTGGAGGTGGTCGTCACGAACAGCAACCCCCCGACGATGAACGCGGCGATCCGCTCGCTGCGCCCGAGCGCGACGAGAAACTGCTGGCGGGTCACGTCGAGTACCGGCGTCGAGAGTACCACCGGGCCGCCCGGCGGCGTGAACAGCGGCCAGACGACCAGGCCGACGACGAACAGCGCGACGACGATCACCCGGAGCCGCCGGAAGTTCGCCCAGCCGCCGACCCACACCAGCGCGACGAACGACGTCACCAGCGGGACCGCCACGGCCAGCGGGTGCTCGAAGACGTAGGAGGCGACGAACAGCCCCGAGACGAGCGCGAGTTTCGCCCGCGGCGTCAGCCGGTGGATCGCGGTGTCGCGGTCGACGTACAGCGAGGGCGATGTGCTCACTGTCCGTCACCTCCGACGGCGACTTTAGCCTGACCACGTCGGCGTCCAGTGGGCGACGTGCTCACTGTCCGTCACCTCCCTGCAGGCCCGCGACCAGTTCGTCGACCGAAAGCGCCGGGAGCGCGCCGTCGAGCCCCTGCTGGTCGGCCAGCCTGTTCGCCAGTGCCACCGGCTGTGGGGGTCGCAGATCCCACTCCGCCAGGGCCGGCCCGTCGGCGAACAGTTCGCGGGTCGGGCGGTCGGCGACCTTCCGTCCGTCGACCATGACGACAGACCGGGGCGCGTACTCGGCGACGGTGCTCATGCTGTGGGTCACCATCACCACGGTGACGCCCTCCTCCCGGTTCAGCCGCGCGACCATGTCCATGAACGTCGCCTGCTGCTGGGCGTCCAGCCCCGTCGAGGGTTCGTCGAAGACGATCACGTCCGGGTCGGTCGCCAGGATGCCGGCCAGCGCGACCCGCTGGCGCTGGCCCTTCGAGAGGTTGAACGGGTCGGCATCCTCCAGTCCGTCGAGTTCGACCGTCTCGATGGCGTCGGCGACCCGGCGGTCGAGTTCCGCGCCCGCGAGCCCGAAGTTCTCCGGCCCGAACGCGACCTCCTCCTCGACCGTCGCCGCGAAGATCTGGTGGTCCGGGTTCTGGAAGACGAACCCGACGTGTCTGCCCACCTCCGACATCCTGACGTCCCGCAGGTCCCGCCCGTCCCAGGTCACGGTGCCCCGGTCCGGATCGAGCAGGCCGTTGAGGTGTTTGGCGAGGGTCGTCTTCCCGCTGCCGTTGTGGCCGACGATCGCTACGACCTCGCCCTCGTGGACCGTCAGGTCCAGCCCGTCGACGGCCCGGACCGCCCCGTCGCCGGTGTCGTACTCGTGGACGAGATCCGATATCTCGAAGAGCACGTCGCCGGTCGTCTCGCCCGTCCCGGCCGGGACCCCCGGGAGCGGATCGCCGGCGCGGGCCGGCGGCTGCCAGGTCAGGTCGGTCTCGGCGACCAGTTCGGCCGCCTCCTCGACTCGAAGCGGCGGATCGTCGACGCCCAGTCGGTCGAACGCCTCGACCAGCGGCGGCACCGCGACCCGCGAGGCCCGGAGCGCCTCGATGTCGGTGAACACCTCCTCGGCCGGCCCCGACCGGTACGCCCGGCCCCCCCGGAGCAGGACGGCGTGGTCGGCCAGCAGCGCCTCCTCGATCTTGTGGGTGACCATGACGATCGTCCCCGGCCCGTCCCACGCCCCCGTCCCGCCGTCGGTCCCGTCGGCTCCGTCCGCCAGGCGGCCGATCACCGACAGCGTCTCGCGGCTCCCGGCGGGGTCGAGGTCGCTCGTCGGTTCGTCCAGCACGAGCAGTTCGGGGTACATCGCCAGCACGCCGGCGAAGACGAGCCGCTGTTTCTGGCCCCCCGAGAGCGCGTCCGGCGAGCGCCGCAGATCGAGCCCCTCCAGGCCGGCGATCGACAGCGACCGGTCGATCCGGTCGTCGATCTCGGCGGGCGGGACCGCCAGGTTCTCGGGCCCGAACGCCACCTCGGTCGCCACCGAGGTGCCGAACAGTTGCGCCTCGTAGTCCTGGATCACCATGCCGACCCCCCGTGCCATCTCCGGGACGCGGGTCGTTGTCGCGTCGCGTTCGAGCACCGTCACGTCGCCCTCGAAGCTCCCCGAAATGAACCCCGGAATGATCCCGTTGAGCGTCCGCAACAGGGTCGATTTCCCGCCACCGCTCGCGCCCATGACGACCGTGAACGACCCCTCCAGGATGTCCAGATCCACGCCCCGGAGGACGGCCCCACCCCGCTCGTCCGGGTCGGCCGGCGCGGCGTCGTCCGCGTCGGCCTCCGGCGACGGCAGCGTCGCCTCCCGGTCGTACGAGAACAACACCCGCCGGAGGCGCGCGGCGATCCCGTCGTCTTGCTCGCTCGTTCCCATCACCTCCTACCCACCGATGGAGCCTTTAATTGGGTTTCGGGTGCGACTCGCCGTGCTCGCGGCCGGCAGTCGACTCGTTCCGGAAAAACGTCCGTCCGTGACTGCCGTCGAACGAGGGTCGTCGGCGACGCCGCTAGTGGATCCCGGTCCGGTCCATCACCGCCGGCAGGCCCTGGCTGCCGATGACGCCGAAGACGACCATCAGCACGAATCCGACGGCGCCGAGCACCATCTGGCCGGTCGACCCCGGGGGCAGCGCGTACGTCCCGAGCGCGAGCCAGACCAGCGACACGACGAGGAATCCGAAGCCGGCCACGGTCGGCTGGGCGAACCCGAACGCCGAGAGGTCGCCGCTCTCCATCACCTCGGGGTAGAGCAACCCCATCTCCTTGATCCGCGGGTAAGTGAGGTACAGGAGCGGCGGACCGAGAACCGCGGCCGCGAGCGTGTTGTTGATCATGATCGTCGGCCCGAGCACCGTGAACGGCACCAGCCCTAGGAGGTCGACGCCCCAGGCGATGATCGCCGCGCAGACGGCCGACGACGCCACCGCGATGGCCAGGTACTCGACGATCTGCATCCCCGAGCGCATGTCGGGTTCGTCGCCGCTCGACAGCGGCCCGAGGTTCCCCCAGAGCTTGTACCCGACGAACCCGAAGAAGAAGTTCCCGAGGAACCCGAAGATGCTCCCCGGGCCGAGCGTCCCGCCGAAGATGTCGCCGATCAGGTTCCCGATGGCCGCCCCCCAGGCCGCCGCGGGACCGAACATGATGCTGAAGATCACCGGGAACACGTTCGCCGGCCGGACGGACGTGATCCCGGGGATGATCGTGAACAGCTTGAACGGCAGCAACACCGCCGCGTACACCGCCGCCACCACCGCGACCAGCATGATCATCCGCGTGTCGCGCCACATTGTGAATATCTCACGCATGACGTGTCGCGGGTTCACAGCCGTTCCTTATAAAAGGTGAGCATATTACCACGAATGATACATATCAGTATATCAATCATATTCCGGGAGAAAGCGCGACAGTACCCCCGTCAGTGATGTTCGTTCCCCGCCAGTTCGGGCGGTCAGAGTCGCTGTTCCGCGTCGTCGGCGAGTTCCTTCATCCGCTTGCCGATCCGGCCGGCGTCGGAGAACTCCTCCTCGCTCATGGCGCTGGCCAGAGCGTTTCCGAGGACGAAAACCGCGTGTTTGTGTTCGCTCTTGGACTTGTGGACGTCCGACGGCGTCACGTCGAGCTGTTCGTACGGTTCGAACAGGTCGGGGTCGACGTCCTCGAGGTCCCGGAAGTACTCCATGATCGTTACCATCTGGTCGTGTAGCTCCAGAAGTTCGTCCTTGTGCATCCGTAAGGAGGGCTAGGGACGTAGTGGGTTTAAAAATTTCCGGGGAGCTAGAACACGTATTCGTCCTCGTGGCCCATCATCCCGTCGTCTTCGAGTCCCGGTTCCTCCTCGTCGTCGACGGGACCGCTGGTCTTGTACGCTTTCAACCCGGTCGACAGTAGTTCCTCGACGGCCTCTTCCCGGTTGAGGAACTCGCCCTGTTCGACCATCTGGGCGATCTGCATCTCGAGGTGTTCCGGGATCGTGATCTCTACCTTTGGCATCGGAACGTTGGAGGTTTCGACTGAGGGGTATTTAACTCTGACGGGGAATCTACCGCCTCACGCGAATTCTATCTGGTGCTACGAAAAGAACTCTTATTATATCCAAATTTCTTATTAAAAAATTAATCTTCAAATGAAAGATTCAAATAATAGCGAGCCACTGGTAGCTGTGCGACGAGTTGCCGGATGATATTGTGTCACAGCACGGGTAACAGTGCCCGAATGGAGAGCGGTTGCCAGTACCCGCCGGTCACCTTGCTCGGACCGGGCATGGCACGCGCGGAATGGGCAGTGGTCGCAGGATGGGGACCGGGCCCACGTGCTGCCGCCAGCGGGCCGCTCGTGGCTCGGGAAGGATACTCTCAAGACGGTGGAAACCTGAGGACGAAAGGATGGACGGGGTCCGAGGCGAAGCCCAGCAGTCGACGCTTGCCGACGACGGGCCGCTGGTCAGCCGCACCGCCGAGGTGTCCGACGCCGCGTTTCGGGCGTTCCTGGCGGCACACGACCCCCCGCGAGTCCACTGGGCGGCACCCGACGGCCTCGAGATCGTCGGCTGTGACGCCGCGGTGAGCCTGACGGCCTCGGGCCCGGATCGATTCGAAGCTATCCGCCGCGGAGCAGCGGCGGTGTTCAACGCGGTCGACCACCGCGGTCCCCCGGTCACTCGGCCCCGGATGCTCGGCGGCTTCTCGTTTACCGACCGGCACGACTCCGCCCTACCCTGGACGGGTTTCCCGGCAGCGTCGTTCGTCGTCCCCCGGGTCCAGTTGACCCGCGCGGACGGAACGACCTGGCTGACGGTGTCCGAACTGGCCCCCGACGACGCCGACGCGGTCGCCGCCTCGCTCGACGCCGCCGCCGGGGCGGTCGCGGACCTGCCGGCGATGTGTCCCAGCGGGTCGCCCCCGGGCGTCACCGCGACGCGCCGGACGACGTCGAAAGCGGAGTGGACCGAACAGGTCGAGGATGCACTCGACCGCATCCGGACCGGCGACCTGCGGAAGGTCGTCCTCGCGCAGGCGCTGGCGGTCGACCTCGCCTCGCCGATCGACGTGCCGGACGTCCTCGAACGGCTCCGGCGGACGTACCCGGATTGCTACCGGTTTCTGGTCCAGCCGACCGACCGGGCGGCCTTCTTCGGCCCGCCGCCCGAACGACTCGTCTCGGTGTCAGGCACCGACATCCGGACGGAGGCCCTGGCCGGATCCGTACCGCGTGGAGAGACCCCCGAGGCGGACGCCGACCTCGCGGCCTCGCTGGTCGACACCGAGAAACTCCAGCACGAACAGCAGCTGGTCGTCGACGCGATCACGGATCAACTCGATCCGCTCGGCGGCGTGACCGTCGGCGACCAGCGCGTCCGGAAGCTCACGAACATCCAGCACCTCCAGACGCCCATCGAGGCGGAGCTTGCCGAACGCGAGCACATCCTCCGGCTGGTGGAGGTCCTCCACCCGACGCCGGCGGTCGGCGGCCTCCCGCCGGACGCCGCCCTGGATACGATCCGCGACATCGAGACGTTCGACCGCGGGTGGTACGCGGCCCCGGTCGGGTGGTTCGACGCCGCCGGCGACGGGGAGTTCGCGGTCGGCATCCGGTCCGGCGTCGTCGGCGGCACCCGCGCGACGCTGTTCGCCGGCGCCGGCATCGTCGCCGACAGCGACCCCGACGACGAGTGGGACGAGATCCAGCCAAAGTACCGCCCGATCCTCGACGAACTCGAATGACCGCGCCGAACCGCAACACGCTCTGGGCCCGGGCGTTCGTCTCGGAACTCGCCGCGGGTGGCGTAGACGGGGTCTGTCTCGCGCCCGGCAGCCGCTCGACGCCGCTGACGGCGGCCGTCGCCGAACACCCGGACCTGCGGGCGTTCTCGCACCTCGACGAGCGGTCGGCGGCCTACTTCGCGCTCGGGCGCGGCCGCCGGACCGGCCGACCGACGCCCGTCGTCTGTACGTCGGGGACGGCCGCGGCGAACTTCCACCCCGCGGTGATCGAGGCGAGCCAGTCGCGGGTGCCCCTCCTCGTTCTCACGGCCGACCGCCCGCCGGAACTCGCCGACAGCGGGGCAAACCAGACGATCGACCAGGAGAAGCTGTACGGCGACGCGGTCCGCTGGTACCGCGACATGCCCGAACCGGAACCCGAACCCCGGAAACTCCGGATGCTCAGGACGACCGCCGCGCGCGCGCTGTCGGCCGCCACCGGCGCGAACCCCGGGCCGGTCCACCTCAACTTCCGGTTCCGGAAACCGCTCGAACCGACTCCCGTCGCCGGGGACGTGCCCGAGGACCTCCCGGCCGAAGCCCCCCGCGGTGCCAGGGGACGGGACGGACCGTACGTCACGACATCGCGGGGAACCCCCGACCTCGCCGCGAACGACCGCGCCCGGATCGTCGAGGCGGTCGAGGCCGCCGACCGCGGGCTGATCGTCGCCGGTCCTGCCGACGGCGGGCTCTCGCGGGCGGCGCTGTCGCGGCTGGCGGCCACGACGGGGTTTCCCGTCCTTGCCGACCCACTCTCTGACCTGCGGTTCGGCCCCCACCTCCGCGAGACCGACGTCCCGGTCTGTGGCGGCTACGACTCCTACCTCGACGCGCCGGCGGTCGCGGACTGGCCAGCGCCCGACGTCGTGCTCCGGTTCGGGGCCTCGCCGACCTCGAAGGTGCTCCGGCACTACCTCCGGGACGCCGACGCCCGGCAGTTCGTCGTCGACCCGGCCGGCGGCTGGCGGGAGGCCGAATTCGCCGCCACCGACCTGGTGGTCGCCGACGAGTGCCGACTGGCCGGGCAGGTGGCCGACGGCGTCGCCTCGCGCGCGATCCCGAACTGGCCAGACCGGTTCGCGGCGGCCGAGCGGGGCTACTGGGAGGCGGTCGCGGACGCCTGCGCCGAGCAGTTCTTCGAGGGCGCGCTCCTCCGGGAGGTCGCGGCCCTGGCGCCCGATCCGGCGACGGTGTTCGTCTCGAACAGCATGCCCGTGCGCGACCTCGACCGCTTCGGCGAACCGCGGGGGGCGGACCTGACGGTCCTCGGGAACCGGGGAGCCAGCGGCATCGACGGCATCGTCAGCACGGCCCTCGGGGCCGGCAGCGCGACCGACGAGCCGCTCGTACTCGTCACCGGCGACCTCGCGTACTACCACGACATGAACGGGCTGTTGGCGCTCTCGCGGTGTGACGTCGACGCGACGGTCGTCCTGGTGAACAACGACGGCGGCGGAATCTTCCATCTGCTCCCCATCGAGGAGTTCGACCCGCCGTTTACCGACCAGTTCAAGACGCCACACGGGCTGGACTTCGCGCCGACGGCGGACCTCTACGACCTCACCTTCGAGCGGGCCGACGACCGGGACGCGTTCGCCGCGGCCTTCCAAGAGTCGGTCGCCGGCCCGGGAACCGACGTGATCGAGGTCCCGCTCGACGCGGAACGGAGCCACCGCTTCCGCGAGACGCTCCACGAGCGGGTCGCCGACCGTCTCTAGTTGTCGTCCCGGTCGTCCCCGTCCCCGTCCCCGTCCCCGTCGAGTTCGCTCTTGATCGACCTGAGTTCCGATTCGACGTCGACTTCGTCACCGTCGACGGCCGCGGTGTCGGCGTCAGTGTCGTCGCCGGACGGGTCCGCCCCGCCGTCCTTTGCTTCGGATTCCTCCCGGCCTGCGGAGCGGATCTCCCCGTCGATTTCGGCCCGGAGTGCGCGCGCCTCGGCGAGCAGCGACCGGGCGCGGTCGTCCGTGGGCTGGCCCTCCAGCGCGGCCTGCAGGTCCGAGAGCGTGCCGTCGAGCCGCTCCAGCGTGGCGGCACTGACCGCCTCGGCCCGTCGCTGCACCTCGCCCCGGGTGTCGTCCCGTCCTTCCGAGAGCCGGATCGCCCGCTGGAGCAACCGGAGCGCCCGGATGTTCGTCTCCAGGAGCAGTATCACCGCGGGAATCGCCACGCGGTCGGTGAACCGCAGGAGTTCCCGCGGCGTCGGCGGCCGCGGCAATCCCCCCGGGCCCCGGGGTTCGAGTTCGCGCTGGAGTTCCCCGAGCGCCCGTGCCAGCTCGCCCGCGAGTCGCGCGAGGTCCGCCTCCCGATCGTCGCGTCCTGGATCGCTCATGCCCGCCCGTTCGAGCCGCGCGGGCAAAACACCGGCGGGTGACTAGGTCGACCAAAACCCTTTTCCTTTTAGGCATACCTAATCGGGAGCAATGACGGACACCACCGCGCCGGCTGACGTCGCCACGGCCGCCCGGGAGAGGGAGGACGCAGGTACCGAGGACCCCGTCGTCAGCGCCCACAGAGTCTCGGCTACCAGAACGGTCTTCACGGAAAACGAAAACACCGACGCCTGGATCGCCACCGACCTGACGGTCGAACTCCGCGAGTAACGACGGCGGCGCTTCTCTTTACTGTTTCAGCGAGTCGTCCTCGAGGAAGTGGTCGATCTCGTGTGCGTAGTCCTCCAGGACGACGATCTGTTCGCGGAGGATGTGGGCGGTGCCCTCGTCGCCGAGGTTGGTGCACATGCTGATGTGGTCCCGGACGGTCTCGACGATCTCGGCGAGCATCTCCCGGTCGTGTTCGAGCGAGCGCCTGGATCCGTTCGGCGATTTCGTCGGCCCCTTCCTCGGCGTCCTCCGCCGCGTCGCCCAAAAACAGGTGGAGGTCGCGGTACTCCGCGCCCGCGACGTTCCAGTGGTGTTTCCGGAGCTGGTGGAAGAGAACGTAGGTCGCCGCGAGGTCCGTGTTCAGGGCGTCGACGATCTGCTCGGCCTTCTCCCGGTCGAGCCGGATCGGGTTCTCCTCGACGACGCCTGCCTCGTGACGAACGGTCTTCTGCGTGCTCATATTCGTTTCCTCGTTCGAGCGCCACCCTCTTAAAAATTGCCTTCCAGAAAAACGATTTTTTGCTACCCTAAAATTTCTTTTGCTTGCTGCCGGTCGAAGTTCGCAATACCCGGTCCGTCAGGGTCGGCCGAGCACCAATAGCGGGTCGTCGCCGGCCGGTTCGACGGCCGTGCCGGCGCGAACCTGCTTACGGTGGACGGCGACGAGCGCCGCCCGCTCGTCGTCGGTCAGGTCGAGGCTCTCCGCGAACTCGTCCCAGACGTGGTCGCGGACCTGGAGGTAGTAGGCGGCGTCGGTTCGCTCTAGCACCGGATCCCGGTGGAAGTAGTTGCGCCACTCGTAGACGATGTCGTCGACGCCGGGGTTGTCGCGGACGGACTGCTGGTGGCGGCCCACCAGTTCGCGGAGGCGGTCGGGCGACAGACCCGCGTCGTCGGCGACCGACCGGGTCAGGCCCGCGTCGAACGCGGCCAGGGGATCGCGTTGCTCGCTCATGGGGTCGAACTGCGAGCGCGACGACTAAAACGCTCCCGGGAGCGTGCGGTTTTTCACGCCGCGGTCCGCTCTCGCCGGTATGCACCCACGGGCGACGGAGTTCGCAGAGCGGGCCAGGGCGGAACTGGGTTTCGATCCAGGCGTGCGGGAGTTTCCTGACGGGACGAGCACGGCGGCCGACGCGGCGGAAGCGATCGGCTGTTCGGTCGGACAGATCGCCAGCGCGATCGCCATGGCGGCCGGCGGGGACCTCGTGGTCGTCCTCACGAGCGGGGCGAACCGCGTCAGCGAGCCCCGGCTGGCCGAGTTGTGGGGCGTGCCCGCCGGGGAGGTCCGGACTGCCGACGCCGACGAGATCACGGAGCGGCTCGGCTGGAGTATCGGTGGCGTCCCGCCCTTCTGTCACGACGAGCAGGTACCCGTTTACATGGACGAGACGCTAACGGCGTTCGACGAGGTCTGGGCCGCCGCGGGCACGCCCGAGGCCGTCTTCCCGATCGCACCCGACCGGCTCCGCGAACTGGCGGGAGCTGAACCGGTCGCGATCGCCGAGTGACGGCCGCCACACTCCGGGAGAGTTTTTGCGGAGCACCGAGACCGGTCGGTCATGACGCTCGTCACTGCGTTGCTGGCCGGCGGGGCGCTGGGGTCCGCCACGCCCTGGAGACGGACCACCAGTCGGACACCCGCACCGCGATCGAACGGGCCGAGGAGGTCGTCCGATCGGGGCGTACCCGCGACCTGACGACGGTCGAGCGGATGTGGGAACTGCTGGCCGACCATGCAGACCTGGAGGGACTGCTGGCACTGGACGAGGACTGATAGTGACTGCTGTACGCCGTTCCCGGATCGACCGCCTCGCGGACTGTGATCGATCGCCTCGCGGACTGTGGTCGACCGTCTCGCGGACTGTGGTCGACGCGGGATTTCGGTGTAACAGCCACCGGGACGGCACTGCCCGCGCGACGGCCGGTATCGCCGTCGAAAATACGCCGTGGACTTATATTGACTGGCAGACAAGGAAGTGTGGAGCCCGACGGCTCCGCAGTGTCACACGCTGGGGGCATCGCCCCCGGTTCCCCTTTGGAACGCCGGCCAGCGGCGGCGCAGTCTATGTGTACCGGTCGATCAGCGTTTCCAGCGTCGCCCTGTCCTGGACGCCGACGAGTTGCTCGGCCACCTCGCCGTCGGCGTACAGGACCAGCATCGGGACGCCCTGGACGCCGTGCTCGGCGGCCAGCGACTGGTGGGCGTCCACGTCGACCTTGGCCACGGTCGCGCTGGTCTCCGCGGCGATGGCCTCGACCGTGGGTTCGAGCATCTGGCAGGGCCCACACCAGTCGGCGTAGAAGTCGACCAGGACGGTGCCGTCCGCGACCAGGTCCCGGAAGTGATCGGCGGATTCGACGTGGACCGGTTCGGATCGGGCGGACTCGCCGGCCCCCGGCCCGTCGTCGAGCTGTTCTTTCAGCCGTTCGCGCTTGCGCTTTCTGATGGCCTCGATGTCGTCCGGGCCCTCGCTATCACTCATGGGCCGACAAAGGCGGTTGAACACTAAAACCTCACCGGGAAGCGGTAGCCGGGGGCACACGACCGACCCGGCGACGCGCGTCAGACATCGGCCAAGAGTTAAGAGCCAGCCAGCCAACCCAGTCCGTATGGAGCAGGACACAGTACCCCAGGAGATCACGAGCCTCGTCGGGCGCGAGGTCTACACGACCAACGGCGTGTTCGTGGGCGAGGTCGAGGACATCAGGCTGAACTTCGAGACCATCTCGGTGACCGGGCTGGCGCTGGCCGAACTGAACCGGGAACTCTTCGGCTCCGACACCTCGGGTGCGCGCGGGATCATCGTCCCGTACAGGTGGGTGCAGGCCGTCGGGGACGTCATCATCGTCAGCGACATCGTCGAGCGACACCCGGCCGGCGAAACCGAGGAGGACGCGGAAGAAGAGGTCACCGCCTAGCTTCCGTTGCTGCTCTCGCTGCTCTCGACGCCCATCGCCTCGAATAGCTTCCGTTTGACTGCTTCCTCGGTCAGCGACACCAGCAGTTCGCGGTTGTCCTCGCTGGTCTCGATGCCCGTGAAGATACCCAGCGGGATCTCCACGGTCGCGTCAGTCGAGTGACCCGCGGCCTCGCCGATGTCGTCGAAGGCGTCTTCGAGGACGTTCGCGATGTTCATCCGGATGTCTTTCGAGCGGGCCGCCAGGTGGATGGTGTCGTCGGCGATGGCGAAGACGGCGGTCGTGGTGATCCCTCCGAGGTTCAGGAGGTGCTGGGCGGCCTGCGAGAGGGCGTCCCGGTCGCGGATGAACCCCGCATTCGAGATGAGGTGGCTCCCCTTGACCTCGCGGTTCAGGATCGCCTCCGCGAGGACGTCGAGCGTCTCGGGGCTCATGCTCGGGGACTCGACCTGTTCGAGCGTGTCGTGGTCGGCGAACGGGTAGAGGTAGGCCGCCGCGGTGAGGTCGGCCGGCGTCGTCTCGCGCTTGAAATCGAGCGTCTCCGCGCGGATCCCGTACAACAGCGCCGTGGCCACCTCCTGGTCGACCTTGAGGTCGAGTTCCTGGATGTACTTCGTGAGGATCGTCGAGGTCGCGGAGACGTTCGGGCGGACGTCCGAGAAGACCGCGTCGACGCCGTTTTCCTGTTCGTAGTGGTCGATGACGATGTCGACGCTCCGGTCCATCTCGATTTCGCCCGCGCTGGCGTAGTCGACGAGCGCCACGGTGTCGTAGTCGTCGAGGTCGACCGTCTCGCGCGAGACCAGATCGATCCCGAAGAGGTTGACGAACGCGCGGTTCTCCTGGTGGCCGATCTCGCCCTCGTAAACGATGTCGGTCTCGACCTCGCGGCTCTCGGCGATCGACTTGAGGGCGGCCGCGCTGGCGATCGAGTCCGGGTCCGGGCTCCGGTGGATGAGAATCGCCATCCGCTCTTTGGTCGAGTCGATGACCTCCGCGAGGCCGCTGGCCTTGTACTCCAGTTCGCCGGTCTCTAAGGCTCGGAGCGCCGAGTTGGCGATCACCGCGGAGGGGTTGATCACCACGTCGGCCCCGAGTTCGGTCAGTTCGTCCGCCGAGACGGGGTCGGACGCCCGCGCGACGATGAACTGTTCGCCCTCGCTCTCCCGGAGGTTCCTGACGGCGTCCTTGTTGGCCTCGACGTCGGACGAGAGAATCAACACCACGTCCGAGTTTTCGACTTCCTGGACGACCGTTTTGTCCCTGATGTCGGCCGTCCGGGCGTCCAGGTCCTGGTCCCGGAGCGCCTCCACGCGGCCCTCGTCCTTGTCGAGGATGAACACGTCCTTGCCCTCCCCGACGAGTTCCTCGGCCACAGCGTGCCCCACGCTCCCACAACCGAGAATTGCGTACGTCGACATCGACGCCATCGTGATGCCGGTGCTCATGGTGACTGTGCGGTGGCACGGGAGTCACTTAAGTTACTCCACTTCGAGAATAGGGATTCCACCTCGGGCGAATCGCGGAAAGGAAACGTATTTGGGAACCCCGGCGATAGTTCGGGGAGAGGGCCGGTAGCTCAGTCAGGGAGAGCGACGGACTCTTAATCCGTCGGTCGGGGGTTCAAATCCCTCCCGGCCCGTGCAGTGAACCGCCGAGCGACAGCGAGGCGGTGACCGAACCGGCAGAGGGATTTGAACCAGGGAGAGAAGCGAGCGCCGCGAGCGCAACGACCGTGGTTCAAATCCCTCCCGGCCCGCTCCTGCGACGAACCTCCGTGAGGAGCGGAGCGGATGTGGGATTTGAACCCGGGGAGTCGCAACCGCAAGCACCGCGAGCGGTCCGTCTCCACTCGGTTCAAATCCCTCCCGGCCCGCTCCTGCGACGAACCTCCGTGAGGAGCGGAGCGGATGTGGGATTTGAAGGAGACGAGACGCGCACAGCGAAGCGAGCACGTCTCGGCGTAGTTCAGATCCCTCCCGGCCCGCACCCACGCGGACGACCGTAAGGAGCGTCGGCACGGCTTGGGAACGGGGTCCTCGCATCGATGGACATCGTGAGCGAATCAATGCCGCTCACGACGGCGACTCGACGGAGTCGACGGTGCCGTCCCGCGGATCGAGTTGCACGAGCAGGACGCCGGTCAGGACGAGCAGGCCGCCGACGAGCGTCGTCGGGGACAGTGACTCACCGAGAACGAGCACGCCGAGCGCGACGGTAGCGACCGGTTCGGCAGTCCCCAGGACGCTGGCGTGGTTGGCGGAGATACGACTCAGCCCCTCGTAGAGGAGCAACATCGGGATCGCCGTGCCGAACAGGCCGATCCCGAGCGCGATGCCGGCGTGGGCGCTGGTCCGCGGGAGCGGCGCGCCGGCCACGAGCCAGCGCACCGCGAGCGTGCCCGCGGCCGCCAGGAGAGCGTGAGCGACCAGCAGGCGCGGGGACGTATCGGCCGTCAGCGCCCGCCCGGCGACCATGTAGACGGCGACGCCGAGCGCGGCTGTCAGGACGAGCGCGACGCCGAAGAGGTTCGGGTCCACCCGGCCGACCCCGATCACGAGGACGACGCCCCCGAGACTCAGGACCAGGCCCACCACCAGCCGGAGCGTGAGCCGGTCGTCGAGGAACAGCGCCGAGAGCGCGACCACGTGGACCGGGTAGGTGTAGAAGATGATCCCGGTCAGGCCCGCGGTGAGGAATGAGAGCCCCCAGAAGTAGCTGATCGTCAGGAATCCGTAGACGACGCCGAGTCCGAGCATCGCGACCAGCAGTCGCCCGCGGAGCAGTTTCGCCTCGCCGCGAACCGCGAGGACGGCCCAGACGATCGCGGCACCGATGGCGAACCGCAGGATCAACAGCGTGGGGCGGGCCAGCCCGGTGCGTTCGGCCAGTTTCCCGAAGATGGCCAGCGTGCCGAAGCCGACGGCGGCGACCAGCACGAACAGCCCGCCGAGCGTTCGCTCCCGCATCGGCCGTTGTTCAGCGTAGGAGGTCAAATGGTTGTTCCTTCCGTTTTGGCGGGGACCGCCGGGACGCGAGCGAAACCGCTATGCCCCGAGGCGGACACGGGGCAGATATGACGCGGGTCTGTCTCGTGGGAGCCGAGGACGCCACGCTCCGCTACGAGTTGCTCTCCCGCGAGACGGCCCGGGAGGCCCTCTCGACGTACGACCTGTCGGAACCGTTCGTCAACACCGTGGCGGTCGAGACTGTCAGCCTGGGGGCGGCGGTGTCGCTTCTGAACGACCTGAACTGGTACCTAGTCCGGTTCGCGGCCGACGCGTTCGTGCTCGAACCGAGCGTCAGCCGCTCGGAGTGGCTCTCGCGGGATCTGGCGGCGGCCGTCAGGGACGGCGACGTCGACGCCGGGGATACCGACCGGTTTCTCAAGGTCTACGGCGTGGTCGAATCGGGCGAAGACGGCGAGAACGACGAGAACGACCAGAACAACGAAAACGGCGAGGACGCCGATGGCGGGGAGGGTGGCGAGTCGCGCCCGGCGCTTGTCGAACCGATGTTCGTCACCCGGACCGGCGACGAGTTGCCGGCCTACGACCTCCGCGAAGTGAGCGACACGCTCGTCGTCCGCGTGACCGAGTCGGAGTTCGGTGCCTGATCGGGTCAGCCGTCCCAGTAACTGCCGGCGGCGATCAGGAACCCGATGATCGTGGTCACCAGCGCGACCACGCCGATGGCGGCCGCGCCGATCCGGAACAGGTTCGACGGGAGGGTACTCGCGGCCGTCAGGAGGAACACGGTCGTGACGAACGCGATCAGGACGACCGTCCGGAAGAACCGTCGCGTGTCGACGCCGGGATCACCCGACATAGTTCCGTATCTCCGCGAGTACGCCCTCGTAGTCGTCGCCGCGCCCGGCGTTGCCGAGCGAGTGGATCGACTGGCAGATCCACATTCCGGCGGTGAAGTTCAGGAACGCCACGAACGACACGAGGCCGACCCGGCCCTCGACGAACAGCGCGGAGGCGACGGCGGCGAGGAACGTCACCGCCATGATCCCGTGGGTCAGTAGCGATCGCGTCCCGAAGTCCGCGAGGAGACGCGAGGGTGCCGTTGCCATGGCTCGCCCAAGGCCCGGAGCGACATCAATGGCCGCATTCGACCCACAGCGGCCACGGAGCCCCGCGAATAGCGCGGGAACCGGGATCTTTCGTCCCCCGCCGTCAGTCGAACATGCCGGTCGACATGTACCGCTCGCCGCTGTCCCAGAAGACGGTCACGACGAGCGGGTCGTCGCGTTCCTCGGCCAGCCGTTTTGCGACCCTGCGAGCGACGACGTAGGTCCCGCCGCTCGACTGGCCGACGAGGATGCCCTGCTCGCGGGCCAGTTCCCGGCAGGTCGCCTCCGCCTCCTCGATGCCGACGGTCTCGACGGCGTCGATCAGGTCCACGTCCAGGATGTCGCTGACGAAACCCGGCCCCATCCCCTGGAAGTCGTCGCTGCCGGCCTCCCCCGTCGAGAGGACGGCGTTGGTCCCGGGTTCGACCGCCACGACCTCAATCTCCGGGAACTCCTCGCGGAGGCGGCGGGCGTTGCCGGTGATCGTCCCGCCGGTGCCAACGCCCGCGACCAGGGCGTCGATCTCCCGGTCGCCCACCTGCCGGAGGATTTCCTCGGCGGTCGTCCGGTAGTGCGACCCGGGGTTGGCCTCGTTCTCGAACTGTCGCATCTGGACCATCCCCTCCTCGGATTCGAGGCGGTCCGCCAGGTCGCGGGCGGCCTCCATCTCCCCCTCGACGAGTTCGAGGTCGGCCCCGTAGGCCTTCATGATCTGGCGTCGCTCGGGGGACTTCGAGGCCGGCATGACGATGGTGATGTCGTAGCCCTTGACCGCGGCGACCATGGCGAGACCGATGCCCGTGTTCCCGCTCGTGGGTTCGACGATCCGGTCGCCGGGCTGGAGTTCGCCCGCCCGCTCGGCTGCCTCGACCATCGCCACGGCCGGCCGGTCCTTGGCCGACCCCCCGGGGTTGAACGATTCGACCTTCGCCGCGATCGTCGCCCTCTCGGGCGCGTCGACCGCGACCAGCGGCGATCCGACGGTCTCCAGGACGTTCGACTTCACTGCCGGGGGTATGGACCCGCCGTATATACACGTGGGGACGCCGGCAGGGCGTGCCTGCGCCTGGGAGACGCGGCCACGGGTCGCGAGGCCGATCCAGCACGACCTCGTGGACCTGCCGGCGGACGCCCACCGCGTCGGCATCGCCCGGCGACCGCCGGGATGGTTCCACGGCTACGTCGACGAGAACATCCCCGAACTCGGGCCGCCGGACGACCTGCTCGACGACTTCCACGACCGGATCGACGAACTCACCTTCCGGGGCGTCTGCGAGGAAAGCGCACACAACGCCGCCTGGGACGAAGTCGACTACGAGCGTCGCTACCACGACGACCTCGACGCGGATTCCGACGCCCGGGCCGCGATGGCGCGGCTGGTCGACCGGGTCGAATCCGGCGAGACCGTCGTCCTGGTCATTCTTTTACTCACCAGTCTCTGCTATCTGCGGAGACAGACTCTTTCCGCCTGGATTCTCAATTCGAGTTTTCACGTACTTACAGCCACCAGTATCAAACCCCGGCTCGAAACCCGGCTGTCGTGAGACCCGAACGCCGTCGTTAAGCCGCTGGCCCCCCAATCCCGGTCTATGAGCCTCGCAACGATGGACCCGAACCCGGTGTGGGACGCCGACGCACACGCCGACACGGTCGAGATTCTCCGGCAGTTCGACGACGCCACCTTCAGGGTGTGGGGCGGGGACTGGTGCAAGGACTGCCGGGCACAACTCCCCGACTTCGGGGCCGCCCTCGACGCGGCCGGCATCCGCGACGAGAACGTCCACGAGTACGCCGTCGAGAAAGCGGAGGACGGCAGCAAGGTCGGGCCACTGGTCGAGGAGTACGGGATCGACTACATCCCGACCGTGGTCGTCGAGCGCGACGGCGAGGAACTCGCCCGGTTCGTCGAGTCGGAGCCCGAACCCATCGCAACCTACCTCGCACAGGAACTGGTCGGCCAGGTCCAGTCCTGACGGCTGCCGTTCCGTCGTCTCGTGCTCCCGATCGTACCGCGGCTGCTGATTACCCCCCGTCGCCCTCGAACCACGCGAGCGCCTCGCCGGCGTCGCGGCGGGGCCGCCGAGAGGTCGAGCGCCGCCAGCCACTCCGCCAGGCCGTCCTCGGTCGGCGGGCGCACCGAGAGAATCCTGTTGGGCAGGTAGGTCTCGCCGATCCGTTCGCGCCAGGTCGCCGGGAGCGAGTCCGCCGCGACGGTCAGTTCGGCCGCGCCCGTCGCGTAGTCGTCGGCCGCGAGCACCAGCGAGGCGTGCTGGAGCGGGTTCGACTCGATCCGGCTGCCGTGGGTTTCGAGCACTCGTTCTCCGATGTCCGCGAAGCCCTCGCGTGGCACGAAGCCGTCGAGCGCCAGCAACAGCCGCGTGGCCACCCCGGCGCTGGACGGCGTCGACTGGTCGTTGAGTTCCTGGGGCCGGGCGACCAGGGACTCGCCGCTCTCGGGGGTGAAATACAGCGTCCCGCGGTCGGCGTCCCAGAACTCCTCCTCGACGACCCGCGCGAGGTCCAGCGCGAACGCCAGGTGGTCGACGTCGCCGGTCGCCTGGTAGAGATCGAACGCCCCCCTCCCGAGGAAGGCGTAGTCCTCCAGGTAGCCGGGGATGGCGACGTCGCCGTCCTTGTACCGGCGGAACAGCCGGCCCTCGCCGTCGTCCCAGAGGTGCTCGCGGAGGAACGCCAGCGCGTCGACGGCCGGGTCGGCCTCGCTCTCGTCCAGCACGATCCCCGCCTCGGCGTACGCGGAGATCATCAGCCCGTTCCAGCCCGCCAGCACCTTCTCGTCGCGGCGGGGCCGGGGCCGGTCCTCGCGGGCCTCCAACGCCGCCCGTTCGGCCCGGGCGAGCAGGTCCGCGATCTCGCCGGCGTCGCGGTCGTACTCGTCCGCAAGGTCGTCGACGCGAGCGTCGACGGTCAGCACCGTCGCACCCTCGAAGTTCCCCCGCTCGGTGACGCCGTACCGGTCACAGAAGAGATCGGCCGCGAGGTCCGCGTCTAAGTCGTCGGCCGCGGCCATCGCCGCGCGGACCTCGTCGGGCGTCCAGACGTAGAAGGCACCCTCCTCGCGGTCGCCGGATTCGGTCCCGCTCTGGGCGTCGAGCGTGCTGAAAAAGGCTCCGCCGTCGTGCTGGAGTTCGCGGGCGACGAACCCGAGCGTCTCGCGGGCCACGTCGGCGTACCGCTCGGTCCCGGTGAGCTGGTAGCCCGCGAGATACGTCCGGGGGAGTTCGGCGTTGTCGTAGAGCATCTTCTCGAAGTGGGGGACGACCCACTCGTTGTCGGTCGCGTAGCGGTGGAAGCCGCCGCCGAGGTGGTCGTACATGCCGCCGGTCGCCATCGCGTCCAGCGTCTCCACGACGACCTCGCGGTAGGCGTCCCTTCCCGTGCGGTCGGAGGCGCGCGCGAGGACGTGCAGGCGGCCGGTCTGGGGGAACTTCGGGCCGTTGCCCCAGCCACCGTGTTCGCGGTCCGCGCCCCTGAGCGCTGCCCTCGCCGCGGTCTCGATGGTACCCTCGCCGGGCGGGTCCCCGGGGCTGTCGGGCGTCTCCTCCAGTTCCCCCTCGATGGCGCGTTCCCACTGGTCGGCGCGGTTCTCGATCTCCTCGCGGTCGTCGGGGTCGTTCCAGGAGTCGACGATGTCCGAGAGGAGTTGCCTGAACCCGGGCATCCCGCGTTTCGGCTCGGGCGGGTAGTAGGTCCCGACGTAGAACGGGCGGCCGTCCGGCGTGAGCCAGACCGACAGCGGCCACCCGCCACGGCCGCTGGTCATCTGGCAAATGGTCTGGTAGACGCTGTCGACGTCGGGGCGTTCCTCGCGGTCGACCTTGATCGGGACGAAGTGTTCGTTGAGCAGTTCGGCGACGGCCTCGTCCTGGAAGCTCTCGTCTTCCATGACGTGACACCAGTGGCAGGCCGAGTAGCCGATCGAGAGAAAGATCGGCACGTCCCGTTCCCTGGCGGCTTCCAGGGCGGTCTCGTCCCAGGGTTGCCAGTTGACCGGGTTGTCCGCGTGCTGGCGGAGGTACGGGCTCTCCTCCTCGTCGAGTCTGTTTCGGCTCGTCGGGGCGCTCGCGTCGCTCATGTCCGTCCGTTGGGCTGGCAGCGACCTAAAGGCGTCCACCCGGGACCTGCCGGTATCTGCCGGTATCTGCCGGGAAGTCGCGGGACCTGCCGGAACTCGTCGAGACCCCCCGATACCTGCCGGTACCTGGGAGGATCTGCCGGGACCTACCGGGACCTGCCGGGACCGTCGGGGACCCGCGAGGGCGGACCAAACGCTTACACTCCCGCCGCGTTCTGATAGGGTATGAGCGAGACAGTGCTGCTTGTCGGCGGTGGCGGCCGCGAGCACGCCATCGCTCGCGCGATCGCCGACGCCGGCGCGGAACTGTACGCGTGTGCGGGCAACCGCAACCCCGGCATCGCGCGGCTGGCCGCGGACTTCGAGTCGCTCGACACCACGAACCCGCAGGCGGCCGTCTCCTACGCCGAGTCCGTCGACGCGACGCTCGCGGTGATCGGGCCGGAAGCGCCGCTGGCGGCGGGCGTGGCCGACGCGCTAGACGACGCCGGCGTCTACGCCTTCGGCCCCCACGAGAACGAGGCGCGCATCGAGACGGACAAGGCGTTCCAGCGGCGGTTCATGCGCCGGCACGACATCCCCGGCTGCCCCGACTTCGAGACGTTCGAGGACGTCGAGGCCGCCTGTGCGTTCATCGACGACTACGACGGCGACCTGGCGGTCAAGCCCGTGGGTCTCACCGGCGGGAAGGGCGTCCGGGTCATCGGCGATCAGGTGACCCGCGAGGAGGCCAAGGCGTACCTCCGCGAGTCGGACTACGACCGGGTTGTCCTCGAAGAGCGCCTCGTCGGCGAGGAGTTCACCGTCCAGGCGCTGGTGGCCAACGGCCGCCTCCGGGTGACGCCGGCCGTCCAGGACCACAAACGCGCCTACGAGGGCGACGAAGGACCCAACACCGGCGGCATGGGGAGTTACAGCGACGCCGGCCTCGCGCTCCCGTTTATGAGCGAGGCGGACTACCGCGAGGCCGTCGACGTCCTGAAAGCGACCGTCGACGCCCTCGACGGCTACAAGGGCGTCCTCTACGGGCAGTTCATGCTGACCGCCGACGGCGTGAAGGTCGTCGAGTTCAACGCCCGCTTCGGCGACCCCGAAGCGATGAACACGCTGCCGGTGATGAACACCGACTTCGTGGAGATACTCGCCGCCGCCCGGGACGGCGATGCACTCCCGCGACTCTCCTTCAGGCCGGAGGCGACGGTCTGTAAGTACGCCGTCCCCGAGGGGTACCCGACGGACCCGGAGGCGGGCGCGCCGGTGGCCATCGACGAGGAGTCGGCCGGCGACGCGCTCCTCTTTTACGCCAGCGTCGACGAGCGCGCGGACGGCATCTACACCACGACCTCGCGGGCGTTCGCGGTCGTGGGCGTCGCCGACACCATCGCGGAGGCCGAGTCGATCGCCGAGCAGGCCCTGGCGGTGGCCGGCGAGGACGGGCTGCGGGTCCGTCACGACATCGGCAAGGCCGACATCGTCCAGCGGCGGATCGACCACGTGAACGAACTCCGCGGCGGGTGATCAGCACCGCTTTTCGCAGATCCGGTCGACGATGCGGCCGGTCGAGAGCAGTTCCCCCTCGTATTTCGGCTCCCGTGGGCCTGCACGCCTGACCTCGCAATCGATGCCCCGCTCGGCCAGCGCCGCGGCGATGGCCTCGTCGTCGTGGTGCTGGTCGTGGCCGAGCGCGATTACGTCCGGGTCGATCTCCTCGACCGGGACGAAGATGTCCTCGGGGTGACCGACGCGGGCGGCGTCGACAACGTCCAGCGCCGCGACCATGTCCCTGCGCTGTCGGTCGGGCAACACCGGTGGCTCCTTGTGCGTGACGTTGTCCCGGCGGGCGACGATGACGTGCAGTTCCCCGCCCATCGCCGCCGCGGATTCGAGATAATGGACGTGGCCGGGATGGAGGAGATCGAACGTCCCCTGGGCGATGACCCGCTCCCGACCTCGGTCTCGGTCCCGATCCCGGTCCTGGGTTCGGTTCTCGTCCCTATCTTGGTCCCGGTCCCGATCTCGGCCCCGACGCTCACCGCTCATCCGATTCCTCCCGCAGTTCGCGGTCGATGTCCGCCTGCGTGAAGTCGAAAAACTCCTCCTCGTCGATGTCGACGTGGAGCACCGGCAGGTCCGTGGGGTTGCCCTCCCGGTCGAACGCCCGCCAGTCGGACCGGCCGTACGGCGCGCCCGTGATGATGTGGACGCTGTTCTTGCCGAACGTCGCCAGGTCGGCGTCGCTCGGGCGCAAGACGCCGTTCGGGTGGGAGTGGACCGACCCGGCAGCGCTCCGATCGTTGGGGATCATGCTCGTCTTGACGGTGGCGCTGACGGGATTCGACTCCGTGCCCGGGATCACGAGTACGTCGGTGATGACGGTCCCCTCACGGTCGAGGCCGACGTTCCGTGCGCGCTCGCCGCGGAGCAGCCCCATGTACTCGTTCGGGTGGGCATCGCGGGAGGCGGCTAGCGCGAACTCGAGGGCCTCCTCCGCGATGCCGACGACCTCGCTCGACCGGAACAGCCCCATACCTCCCGCTCGGGTCGGCCGCCTTCTAAGGTTTCCGGAACCGCGGTTCGGCACGACGGCGCGACCCCGCTGGGCGTCGCTCCCGACCTCGCTTCCGGGTCGCTCCCGTTCGTTTTGATCCGCGTCCGGGGTCTCCCGGCGTTTCCAAAGCTTGAAAGCCCGGCGACGCGGAACCGACGGTAATGAGCGACATACCGGACGACTGCGCTCGGGACGACGAGCCGCCGGCCGACGGGCAGTTCGTCTACGATCTCGATTCCGACTGCACGCTCGAGGACGTCGAGGAGAACAAGCCCTACATCGGGCGAGTCAACGGCGTCGTGGACTACGGCGTGTTCGTCGACCTCTCGGACCACGTCGCGGGGCTGGTCCACGAGTCGAACCTCCGTGGCGAGTACGAGGTGGACGACGAACTGATAGTGGAACTGGACACGGTCCGGGAGAACGGCGACGTCTCGTTCCGGGAACTCGACCTCGCGGAGTACAGCGTCGTCGAGGCCGACAGCGACGACTACGCCGTGGCCGCCGACCTCGAAGACGCGGTCGGGGAATCGGTCCGCCTGGAGGGGCTGGTTTCGCAGATCAAACAGACCGGCGGCCCGACGGTGTTCCAGGTCCGCGACGAGAGCGGGGTCGTGGCCTGTGCGGCCTTCGAGGAGGCGGGGGTGCGCGCCTACCCCGGGATCGAACTCGACGACCCGGTCCGCGTGACCGGGCGCGTCGAGACCAGGGAGGGGGCGATCCAGGTCGAGGTCGACGACATCGAGGCGCTCGACGACGCCGCGGCCGCGGACGTCCACGAGCGGGTCGCGGCGGCCATCGAGGAGCGGGCGACGCCCCACGAGGTCGAGCCGCTGGTCGAGTGGCCGGCCTTCGAGCCGTTGCGCGAGGACCTCCGGACGGTCGCCCGACGGCTCCGGCGGACGGTGCTCGAAGGCCGGCCGATCCGGGTGCGCCACCACGCGGACGGCGACGGGCTCTGTGCGAGCGTCCCGGTCCAGCTCGCGCTGGAGCGGTTCGTCGAGTCGGTCTACGCCGACGGCGACGCCGCCCGGCACCTGCTCAAGCGGCTGCCCAGCAAGGCCCCCTTCTACGAGATGGAGGACGTCACCCGCGACCTGAACCACGCGCTGGAAGACCGCTCCAGGCACGGCCAGAAGCTCCCCCTGCTGTTGATGCTCGACAACGGCAGCACGGAGGAGGACACGCCGGCCTACCGGAACCTGGCCCACTACGACATCCCGATCGTGGTCGTCGACCACCACCACCCGGACCCCGAGGCGGTCGGCGAACTGGTCGAGGAGCACGTCAACCCCTATCTCCACGGCGAGGACTACCGGATCACGACCGGGATGCTGTGTGTCGAACTGGCCCGGATGATCGACCCCTCGATCACCGAGGAAGTCCGGCACGTGCCCGCGGTCGCGGGGCTCTCCGACCGGTCGGAGGCCGACGCCATGACCGACTATGTCGCGCTGGCCGCCGACGAGGGGTACGACGAGGACGACCTCAGGGACATCGGCGAGGCGCTCGACTACGCGACGTTCTGGCTGAAATACAGCGCGGGCCGCGAACTCATCGAGGACGTGCTCAACGTCGACTGCGACGACCGCGAGCGCCACGAGCGGCTCGTCGACTTCCTGGCCTCGCGGGCCGAGCGCGACGTCGACCGGCAACTCGACGCCGCCATGGCCCACACCGAACACGAACGGCTCGACAACGGCGCGCACCTCTACCGGATCGACGTCGAGAACTACGCCCACCGCTTTACCTACCCCGCGCCGGGCAAGACCACCGGCGAAATCCACGACCGGAAGGTCGAGGAGACGGGCGACCCGGTCATCACCATCGGCTACGGCCCGGATTTCGCCGTCCTCCGGTCGGACGGCGTCCGCCTCGACATCCCCGAGATGGTCGCGGAACTGACCGAGGAGGTCGAAGGCGGCGGCGTCAGCGGCGGCGGCCACCTCGTCGTCGGGTCGACCAAGTTCGTCAGCGGCATGCGCGAGGAGGTGCTCGACGCGCTTGTCGAGAAGATGGCCGACGCCGAAATCGACGAGGACCTCCACAGTTCGGCCACCGCGATCGACCCGAGCGACTGATCCGCCCGGCGCTACCGCGACGGATCGTCGGCACACTGGGCAACAGAGTGCCGAGGGTGCGACCGAGCGCGGTCACCCGCGCCCGACCGACAATCTGGCGACTCCCGACGGTGGCAGCGTGAGCCCGACGATCCCGTCCGCGTCTCTCGTGAACGCGCGTTCCCGCAACTCGAACCCGTCGCGGCCGCTCCAGGCCGTCTGCCGCGCGAACGGATCGTCGGCCGGCAGGACCAGCGATGCCTCGACGGCACCGCCGGACTCCCTGCGTTCCCGTGCAGAGTCCTCGGCGGCATCGACGTCCCCGCCGCCAGCGCGGTGAGAATCCCCGGTGGTCCGCACGGGTTCCTCTCCGGTCTCGGCGTCCGCTCCCGGGAGGACGACGTCCACGCCCCGGGAGCAACGGAGGTCCCTGTTGACGAGGTAGACGAGCAGCGACGGAGCGTCGTCCCCCGCGCGTTCGAGACAGACCGCGTCGACGTACGGGACGCCCGGAGTCCGCTCGATCCGGCTTCCCGTGGCGGGGATCGTAAACGACGGTCCCGAGAGCGCGACCGGCCGGCGGTGCCAGTCGTCGTCCTCGAACGGTTCGGCGTAGAGCCGCTGGACGTGATTGGCGGGGTTGATCGGGCGCATGTCGTGTGGATACGCCCGGTAGAAGAGGGTGTTGTCCCGCATGTACGCGCCGCGTACGTGCTCGCCCTGGCGGACGAACGCGTTGAACGCGCTGGCCGTCGCCGCCGCGTGGGCCATCGTCCGGTAGTCCGCCCGGGGCCACCCATCGTCGACCCGGGGCTGGAGGTTCCACTCCCCGAGTACGACCTCGGTGTCCGCGTGGCCGGCCGCCGCGGCGGTCGCGGCGAGGTCGGCGAGCACCTGCTCGTACCGGGTCGGGTAGGCCACCAGTGCCCGGTTGTAGTCGACCGGGTCGGCGTCTTCGAGCCACAGCCAGGCCTGCCGGCCGACCGGGTTCCTGATGCCCGTCGTGTACCGGTGGACGTCGAGGCCGTCGATCCGTCCGCCGGCAGTCTCGAAGAGCACGTCGTTCCACCGCGGCGCACCGCGACCGCCGCCGGTGCCGTACGCGCCCCCGTCGAAGTCCGCATAGGTGGGATCGATCCCGGTCGCCGTCACCGAGATGGACGGGTCGGCGGCGGTCATGGCGTCCGCGTACTCGCGGAACTGCCGGGCGTACGTTTCCGCGTCCGTGTGGCCGATCTGCCAGGGACCCCAAACCTCGTTGCCGACCTGCCACTCGGTCACGTCCCACGGTTCGGGATGGCCGTGCGCGGCCCGGAGTCCCCCGAGTTCCGTCGACGGATCGTCGTTCAGGTACCGCACCCAGTTCGCGGCTTCCCCGGGACCGATCCCCGACCAGGCACCGACGCAGAAAAGCGGCTCCACGTCCGCCAGTTCGCAAAACCGCAGGAACTCGTTGCTCCCGAGTGCGTTGCGTTCGAGTCCGCCCCAGTTCGCGTTCGGGACCACCGGCCGCTCGTCGCGCGGGCCGACCCCGTCGCGCCAGTGGTACTGGCTGGCGAAGTTTCCCCCCGGCCACCGGAGGGTGGTGACGGAGAACTCCCGGAGGTACCGGAGCGTGGTCGGGTTGAACATCCCCTCGACGGCGTCGCCGGCGAGCAGTTCGACCCAGTCGAGGTCGACGTGGCCGTCCCCAGCGACGCGAAACGAGAGTGCGCACTCGCCGAACGGGGACCCCCGGTACCGGCCGTCGCTCCGCCCGCTCGACTCCAGGGTCAGGCTCCGTCGCTCCCAGGTGCCGGTAACGGGCACGCGCCCGCTGGCGAGGACCGTCCCGTCTGCGCCCTCGATGCGTGCCGTCAGGCGGCCGATCCCCGCGCCCCGCACCGACACCGAGAGGTCGTACTCGTCCGTCCGGCGGTCGGGGAGCGCCGTCCGCTGTCGCAGACCGGCGGTCCCGGCGACCGCGACGCGCTGGAACCGCGGCGCGTCGATCCCACCGGGTTGAGGGCGATGGGCATCCGGAACGGTCGCGCTCGTATCCAGCGCGCGGTCGAGTCCCCTGCCGTGGACGCCGCCGGTGACCTGGCGGTACTCCGCGCCGTCCCCGTCGACCGGTTCCCACGGGTAGGCGACGCCGTCGTAGGTAGCCACGTCGTAGAGCGCCGCGGTCCGGGGACCGCTCCGGTTCCAGACCTCGAACGAGCCGTTCGTCACGTGGTCCGCGTAGATACCGGGGTAGGCGTCGCGGCCGTTGTGTTCGAGGAACTTCCCGAACAGCCGCCGGTCGACGGTCCAGTCCCCGGCGGTCCCGGGAGGGCGTATCTCGACGACCGTCCGGTCGTGACAGTCCCGCGTCGCCCGGCGATCGCCGTCGCGCGATGCGCCCAGCAGGCCGGCGGACGCGGCTCCGGCCGCCAGCGCGGCCAGGAATCCTCGTCGCCCAACGCCTCCCGATTCGGGAAGCATGCCGCAACCAATTTACCAACTAGATAAAGTTCTTTTGTTGCGGTTTCGGTCCGGTCGCTCTCATTGCTCTGGCGGGTCACTCTCCGCCGGATTGCCGTCTCGATGCGTCTCGAACCCGATCCGCCGGCCCACGAGCACGGCGACGGCGGCCGCCAGGGCGACGACGCCGCCGAACCCGACTGGCAGTTCCCACAGGCCGCCGCGCCAGTCGGCACGGAAGACGCGCCGATAGTAGCCCGCGACCGCCTCGCCGCCGAGCACGACGGCCACTTCCCGGTTGGCTCTCGCCGAGTGGTTGTTCCAGTTGAGACTCCCGAGGACGACGCGCTCGCCGTCCACGATCACGCCCTTTGCGTGGACCTTCTCGAACCGGCCGTTCGGCGAGGCCAGTTTGGCCGTCAGGGGCAGGTCCTCGCGCCTGGCGCGCTCGGCCAGCCAGGCGACCAGTTCGGCGTTGTCCTCGCTGACGTAGCGTGCGTCCGACAGCAACACCCGCACCCGGACGCCGCGCCTGGCGGCACGGAGCACCGCTCGCACGAACGGTTGTCGGCGGCCGCCGAGGCTGACCTGGATCGCCTCGATGGACTCGTTAGCGCCGTCGAGCAACGACACCAGCCCCCGCTCTGCGTTGTCGGGCGCGACGAGGACGGCGACGCTCTCGACCCGCACCCGTGCCGGCGAGAACCGCTCCGGATAGGTCCCGCTGGCCGCCCCCGGGGGTTCGAACTCCCGGCCGGCCCGGAACGCCGTCCAGGGGACGCCGTCGCGCCACCCGCTGTCAGCGCGGAACACCGCCGCCAGCCGTTCGACGGCCGTCCGTTGCGTGACGACGACGCCCCACCCCCTGCTCGAACGGCCGCCGGTCCCCGCGGGCTTCCAGTTCTCGGTCAGCACCACCGCCCGGTCGTCGACGACGGCGTACTTCGCGTGGTGGAACGCGTAGCGCGCCCGCGGTTCGTCGACGACCGTCACCCCGGCACCGGCCGCGGAGAGCCGGTCCAGCAGCCGCGCCTGTCGACGGGTCATGCCCCCGACTGGACCGCCCTCGACGAGCACCCGGACCACGACGCCGCGCCTGGCCTTCCTGGCGAGTTCCGAGACGACCCGACGCGAGGTGAGCGTGTACGCCGCCAGGAACACGCGGCGGTCCGCCCCGGCGAGAACCTCCGCGGGGACGGCCGCACCGTCCGGCAGCACGAACGCTCGAACTCGTCCCCCGCGGGCGCGGACGACATCGAAGTCGGTCGCGCCCACGGGTCGCCACCGCAATCCGGCGTCCGTCCGCCGGCCGACCTCGCCCTCGGGAGCGTCCCGGTAGGCGAGCGCGTCGACCACCTGGCCGTCGTACCGGAGTTCGATCCGCTCGCCGCCGTTGGCGAGCGCGAGCGACCCGTCGACGCGATAGACGGGATGGTCGGTCGCGTTCCTGGCGCGTCGCGGGTCGGCCGCAAACGCGATCCGTCCCGCCACGGTCCGATCGGGGAACCGGACCGTCGTCTCCCCGTCGGCGAGCGTCCATCCGGTCAGGTTCGTCTCGCCGGGGAATTCCACGACGACGAATTCGCCGGCGTCGCCGTCCGCGACGGGATTCGGCGCGACCGCGACGATCCGGGGGCGGGAGCCGCCCGACTCCGCCGCTACTCCGGGCTGGAGCGCGGCGACGACGAGCAGGAGTACGACCCACGTGCGGGACACGTGGCCGGGTGGTCGCCCGACGACTGAAAAACGTTCGCGCGAATTACGCGGAGAGTGCTTTCTCGGCCTCGGCCTGGACGATGTAGGCGCTGTCGTCGGTGTAGTCGGTGACGACTTCCAGGGCGCGTTCGGTACCGATCTGGTTGAGCGCCCACGCGGCGCTCGCGCGGACGGTGTCGGAATCGTCGTCCGAGAGGACGTCGGCCAGCGGTTCGATGGCCCGCGTGTCCCCGAGGAGGCCGAGGGTGCGGGCCGCCTGGCTGCGGACCGCCTCGTCGTCGGCGACGAGGTTCTGGGCCACGGGTTCGACGGACTCCTCGCTACCGATCTCGCCGATCGCCCGGAGTGTCGTCTTCTGGAGGGCAACGTCGCCCTCGTCGTCGATGAAGTCGTGGAGCGTCTCCAGAGCCTCCTCGTCGCCGATCTTCCCGAGGATCTCGATGGGCGGTTTCGTCCGGCGCTGGGCGCGAGAGCGGAGTTCCTCGGCCGCCTCGGGCGGGGCCATCCGCTTGAGCGAGACCAGGATGTTCTCCTGCATGAACTCGGAGGTGAGGCGGTCGAGCGCCGTCAGGACGTGGTCGACGGCCTCGGCCTGGTTCTCGCCCGCACGGTACTGTTTCTCGTAGATCTTGACCGCGCCCCACTCCGGCGGGTAGTCCTTCCGGTTCTCGGGGTCGAGCACGTCGTAGAACCCCTCGTAGTCGAGTTTCTCGCGGACCGTGAGGTCGTCCCACTCCTCGGCGTCGTCCAGGCCGTCCCGTAGCTCCTCGGCCGCGCCCAGCAGCGCTCCGATGGTCTCGGCGTCCTCGTCCGGGTCGAGACCCGCGTCCCCGACCGCCTCGCAGACGTCGGCCAGCGTCCCCGCCAGCCCCTCGGGGGACTCGTCATCGACCGCGAACGACGCGTCGAGGTGCTCGCCCGCCGTTTCCACGAACGACTCGACCGGCGCGACGACCTCCGATTCGCCGGTCTCGGTCCACTCCGTGTCCGTCAGCGTCGACTCGGCCGTTTCGATCTCCGACTGGACGTCCTCGGCGTACGGACCGCGTTGCGCTTCGAGTTCCTCCCGGAGCGTCGCCAGTTCGGAGTCGAGTTGCTCGGCCGGGTCGTCCTCCTCCTCGTCTTCGGGTTCGGGCAGGTCCGCGGCCGCCAGGTCCGCCTCGACCTCGTCGAGGGTCGCCTCGACCGCGTCGAGGTCGGCCTCCGTCTCCGCCTCCTCGAGCGACGCCTCGGCCTCGTCGAGGCGTTCCGACAGCGAGTCGGCGGTCACCGCGGTCTCGACCTCGCCGCCGTCGTCGCCGCCGCCGTCGTCGCCGCCGTCGTCACCGTCCGCTGGCTCGTCGTCCCCGTTGCTCATGCGTGGTGGTCGGTCTGTCTGTGCTAAGAGCGTTTCCCTTCCGGTTGCGCGGCGTTTCCGGCGGGACGCGACGGCCGGTTTGCGACATCCAAAAGGGTTCTAAGCCAGGACGCAGAGGGAGAGAACGACATGGGTACCGTGGAGGACCGGATCCGGGCCCTCGGAAACCGGGACTCACTGTTCCGCGAACTGGGAGTCGACAGGGTTACCGTTGCGGTCTCCGGGGTGACGATCCTCGCGCTCGTCGCGCGCCTGTTCGCGCTCGGCGACCGGGTCGCCCACTGGGACGAGGCGCGAGTCGCCTACTGGATTCTCGAGTTCGCCGCGACGGGCAACTACGAGTACCGGCCGATCATCCACGGGCCCTTCTACCACCACGTCAACAGGCTCCTGTTCGACCTGCTGGGGGCCGGCGACGGGACGATGCGGCTGGCCGCTGCGGTGGTGGGCGGGCTGGTCCCGCTGGCGGCACTGGCGCTCCGCCACCGGCTCCGGGCCGTCGAGACCGTCGCGTTGGCGCTGTTCCTGGCGGCGAACCCGATTCTGCTGTACTACTCGCGGTTCATGCGCGGCGATCCGATCGTCGCGTTCGGGATGTTCGGGGCGTTCGCGCTCTTCGTCCGCGCTATCGACACCGGGAGCCGGGGCAGCTTCTTCGCGGGCGTGGCGCTGCTGTCGGTCGCGTTCACCGCCAAGGAGAACGCGCTGCTCTACGTGGTCACGTGGGTCGGCGCGACGGCGCTGTTGCTCGATCACCGGCTGTTCCGCGCCCGGGACCGGGACCACGAGTGGACGGCAGTGCTCGGTAGCTACGCCCGTCGCGGCTGGAACGGCGCGCTCGCGTGGCTGCCCTCCCTGCTCGTGGGTGCCGTGGAGTTTCTGGCCGTCATCGTGTTCTTCTACGCGCCGCGGGCCGCCTCCGAGGACGGCCCCGGACTCCGGAAGGCGGTCGGCGAACCGGCCATGATCCCGGCCGTCATTCGGGAGGCAACGATCGGTACCTGGAGCGAGTTCTACAGCCTGTGGGTCAGCGGCGGCCACCAGGACCACGCCTACCTGCCGTACCTCGCTGATTTCCTCGTGACGCTCCGCTACGGCGCGCTGGCGCTGTGTCTGTTCGCGGTCGTGGGCTTTCTCGTCGACCGGTACGCCGAGGAGGGGCCGCGCGACCTGGTCTCGTTTGCCTTCTACTGGGGGTTCGTCTCGGTGCTGGGCTACCCGATCATCACCGACATCAAGGCACCGTGGGCGACGATGCACGCGATCGTTCCGCTGGCGGTTCCGGCGGCCGTGGGGGTGGGACTGATCTATCGGTGGGGCCGCGAGGGACTCGCCGCGGACGACTGGATCAGCGTCGGCATGGCGGTGCTGTTGCTCCTGGTCGCGGCGGGACAGGTCGGCGGGATGGCCGTCCACACCTCCTACCTCGAACCCCAGGCCGACGGCAACGACGTCGTCCAGTACGCCCAGCCGGCGGACGACATCGACCCCGCGGTCCGGCAGATGGCTGCCGCCGCCGCCGACGAGCGGGCGGGGGCCGACGTCCTCCTCTACGGGGAGTTTTTCGTCGACGGGGACGCGACCGCCACGCGCGAACCCGCGTGCGCGAAGTGGTTCAACGCCTTACCGCTGCCGTGGTACTTCTCGCTCCACGACGTCGAGGTGACCTGCGCGAAGGGGCAGTCGCAACTCTCCTCGATGGCCGCCGGCGGAGAGATACCGCCCGTCGTCATCGTCCGGAGCAGCCAGGAGAGCGTCGTGAGTGCCCAGGTGGACTACGAGAGCACGACGTACAAGCTCCGGCGGTACGGCACCGAGACGACCGTCTTCGTCGCCCCCGAATACGCCGACGCTGGCGACGCGGCACGCCAGGGGAGCGCGGGCGACGGGAACGCACGGGTGTCCCGGTAGTCGCCGCGGTGTTGCACCGCGTGAGGCAACGCTTATCCGGGTCGGTCGGGAACCCGGCCGTATGACACTCACCTCGCCAGGACCGACCCTCGGCGTCGTCGGCGGCGGGCAACTCGGCCGGATGATGGGGGAGGCCGCGGCCCCGCTCGGCGTCGAGGTCGTCGTCTCGGATCCCACGCCCGACTGCCCGGCGTCGCCGGTCGTCCGCGACCAGGTCGTCGGCGACTTCGACGACCCCGGGACCGTCCGCACGCTGGCCGACCGCGCGGACTACCTCACCTTCGAGATCGAACTCGCGGACCCGGACGCGCTCGAACGGGCCGGCGAAGAGGCCGGCGTCCCGGTCCACCCCGCGCCGGAAACGCTCCGGATCATCCAGGACAAGTACGTCCAGAAGGAGCGGCTCGGCGAGGCGGGCGTACCCGTTCCCGACTACCGCGCGGTCGACTCCGCCGCGAACCTCCGGCGGGCGCTCGACGACCTGGGCTACCCCGCGATGCTCAAGGCCAGAGAGGGGGGATACGACGGCCGGGGGAACGTCCCCGTCGAGTCGCCCGGAGACGTCGAGGACGCCTTCGCGGCCATCGTCGGGGCCGCGCCGGGCGCGACGCCCGACGATCCCGCCGGCGCGGCGATGGTCGAGGAGTTCGTCGACTTCGAGCGCGAACTCGCCGTCATCGGCTGCCAGGGCACGGACGCGCGGGACACGTTCCCCGTCACCGAGACCATCCACGAGGCGGAAATCCTCCGGGAGACCGTCTCGCCCGCGCGCACCGACGAGGCGGTGCTGGAGCGGGCCGAGGCCGTCGCGCGGGACGTCCTCGACGTGATGGAAGGGCGGGGCGTCTACGGCATCGAACTGTTCGAGACGCCCGACTGCGACGTCCTCCTCAACGAGATCGCCCCGCGGCCGCACAACTCCGGCCACTGGACAATCGAGGGGTGTCACACCTCCCAGTTCGAACAGCACGTCAGGGGCGTGACGGGCCTGCCGCTCGGGTCCACCGAACGGCGGTTCCCCACGGCGACGGCGAACATCCTCGGCGACGTCGCGGACCGACAGCCCGCGCGGCTCCACGGCGAGCGGGCCGTCCTCGAAACGGCCGCGGCGCACCTCCACTGGTACGGCAAACGCGAGGTGTACGACCTCCGGAAGATGGGCCACGTCACGCTGACGGGCGCGGACGCGGGTCCGGGGTCGGTGCTATCGCGCGCCCGCGACCTGAAATCGGGGCTGACGTTCCGGGCGGAGAGATAGGCTTACGGTCGGTCCCACCGGAGCGCCAGCCATGCCGTCTGCAAGCGTCCAGTCGCTGATCGACCAGTTCCACGAGGAGGCCGACCGCGACAGGCCGGCCGCCGAGACGCCCGACGTCGGGGTCATCATGGGATCCGACTCGGATCTCGACGTGATGGCCGGGTCGGAGTCCGGCCGCCCCGGCGCGCACGACGCCTTCACCGAACACCTGGGCTTTGCCGAGCAGACCGACTACGACGACCCGCCGGCGGAGCGGTTCACCTTCGAGACGTTCGTCGTCTCGGCCCACCGGACGCCCGAACTGATGTACGCCTACGGCGAAACCGCCGAGGCGCGGGGGGTAGAGGTGATCATTGCGGGCGCGGGTGGGAAGTCGGCCGACCTGCCGAACATGACCGCCTCCATCGCTTACCCGCTACCGGTCATCGGCGTCCCCGTCCAGGAGAAGTCCGTCGACTCGGTGATCGGGATGCCACAGGGCGCGCCGATCACGGCCGTCGACGCCGGCAAGTCGTTCAACGCCGCGCTCTCGGCGGCCCAGATTCTCGCGCGCGACCACGGGGAATTGCGCCAGCGACTGGTCGCGTACCACGAGAACCTCCAGACGGACGTCGGCGACGTCTCGCGGCGACTCCACGAGTCCGGCACGCCGGACTTCCGCACCGGCCGGGAGTAAGCTCGTCTTACGTCCGCCGGGCGTCTTGCGGTAGTTTGATACGGGCCGGGAATCAGGCTCGGGTGACGATGCCCGACCGGACTCCGTACGACCGCGCGACCGACCTCCACGACAGGGCACGCACTGCCCCCGGTACCGTCGACTTCGCCAGCGTCGCCGCGCTGTTGCGGTCCCGCCACTCCCCGTCCGTCGACCGCCACCTCCTCTCGTGTCTCGCGGCCCTCGCGGACGATCGGCCGGATGCCGTCGCGTCGGTGGCCGGCGAGGTCGGCGCGCGCCTCTCGCTTTCCGACGACCGCGGTCTCAACGCCCCCGCGACCGACTGTCTGGCCGAGATCGCGGACGCGGACCCCGCGCCGCTGATCGACCTGGTCCCGATGCTCGCCGCGCTGCTCGACGACGACGCCGAGGGGGTCCGCCGCGGGGCCACCTACGTCCTGAGCAGGATCGCCTCGGCCTACCCCGACGCCGTCCGTCCCGCGGTCCCGTCTCTCGCGGACGCCACCACCGACGACGGGGGCCGCGCGGTCAATGCCCTCTCGGCGCTGGCCAGCGTCGCTGACTGGTGTGGGACGCTGCCCGCGGACGCGCGGGACGACGTGGCGGAACTGGCACGCCACGGGCGGGGACCTGTCCGCGCCAACGCCGTGGCGGTGCTCGCCAACGTCGCCAGACACCGACCGGCCGATGTCGAACAGCACGCGGAGGTACTGCTCGCGGCAGTCGAGGAGGGGGAGCCCGGACCCCGGACGAACGCGGCCGCCGGGATCGCCGCGATCGCGCGCGAGCATCCGGCGGCCGTCTCGGCGGCCGTTCCCGCGCTCGTCGAACTCCTGGAGGCCGACGACCCGCGGGCGCGACGCAACGCCTGCCGGGCGCTCGGTCGCCTGGCGTCGGCCGGCGACCCGGCGGCGGCGTCCGCGCTCGACGCCGTATCGGCGCTCGCCGACGCGGACGCGGACCCCGACGTCCGCCGCCTCGCGTCCTGGGCAGTTTCGGCCGCTTGACACTACCGACCAACCGCGCCCGCCGAACCTCGACGAACGTCGGTACCGCCGGTCTCGAAGGACCGTATCGGGAGACAGCGAACGCCGGAACCGACCGCGGCGTCGGCGGCGGACGCGGCGGGAAAGCGGAAGAATGAACCCTTATATGCCATCACTTCTAACCATCAAACCGATAGGTGCCAACGGATGAGTAACCCATGGATAGCGATCGGGGCGCTCGGACTCGTCGGGATCCTGATCCCGGTCGGAATGATGGTGATTTCCTCGCTCTTGCGCCCGAGCGTGCCGGAGCAGGGGAAACGCGCCACCTACGAGAGCGGCGAGGTGCCGACGGGGGACACGCGCATCCGCTTTAATATCCAGTACTACATGGTCGCGCTGTTGTTCGTCGTCTTCGACATCGAGACCGTCCTCATCTTCCCGTGGACGGTCATCTACCGCGACGCACTGGAGAGTGGGGTCGGCCTGACGAGGGCCCTGCTCCCGATGCTCGTATTCATCGGCGTCCTCGTCATCGCGCTCGCGTGGGCGTGGCGCAACGGCGCGGTCAAGTGGGTCCGCAGTCCGCGGGCCAACAGCCAACGGAGGACCAGACAACAATGAGCAGCCACGATCCGCCGAAAGACGCGCAGGGAGCGGCGACCATCGAGTCGACCCAGGACGCCCGGATGGGGGAGGGCGTCGACAGCCGGTTCAACTCCCGGCTCCGCGAGGCGATGGGGTCGACGCCGTTCATCCTCACCAAGTTCGACAAGTTCATGAACTGGGTCAGGGGCTCCTCGATGTTCATGCTGCAGTTCGGGATCGCCTGCTGTAGCATCGAGATGATCCACACATACGCGATCAAACACGACCTCGACCGGTTCGGCGCGGGCGTGCCGCGTGCGTCGCCGCGCCAGGCCGACGTGATCATCGTCCCGGGGACCATCGTCTCGAAGTTCGCCCCCCGGATGAAGCGGGTCTACGACCAGATGCCCGCACCGAAATTCGTCGTCGGCATGGGGTCGTGTACCATCTCCGGCGGCCCGTTCCAGGAGGGGTACAACGTCGTCAAGGGGGCCGAGGAGGTCATCCCCGTCGACATCCACGTCCCCGGCTGTCCGCCCCGGCCGGAGGCGCTCATCTACGGCGTCGCCAAACTCCAGGAGCGGATCGCCAACGGCGAATCCTCGCCGGTGACGGTCAAGCCATACGAACTCGAACAGTTCGGCGAGCTCGAACGCGACGAACTGGTCGACAAACTCGCGGACCAGATCGACGAGGACGACCTCGTGATGCGGTACAACTGGGCTGATTCGCCATGAGTCTCGAAGAACCCGAACCCGACGTCCCGGCCTCGACCGAAGTCGGGGTCACCGAGGACGGGGAGGTCGACGACGACGCGCTGGCGGAACTGCTGGGCGACCGGGTGCTCGACCGCGAGGAGCACGTCAACGCCGAGGGGTTCGTGATCAGGCCGGACGATGTCGAGGCGGTCCTCTCGACGCTCAAACGGGAAGCCGGGTTCGACCACCTCTCGTGTCTGACCGCCCAGGAGTACGCCGACCGCTACGAGTCGATCTACCACCTCAAAAAGTACGCCGACCCCACCCAGGAGCTGTCAGTGGTGGTGCCGTCCCCGAAAGACGACCCCCGGAACGGGACCGCCTCCGGGGTCTACAAGACCGCCGAGTGGCACGAGCGGGAGGCCTACGACCTCGTTGGTATCGACTACGAGGGCCACCCGGACCTCCGGCGGATTCTCCTGCCCGAAACCTGGCAGGGTCACCCCCTCTCGCTCGACTACGACCAGAGCCAGCCACAGATCGTCACCCTCCGCGAACACGCCAACCCCCTCCAGGAGGACCACCGCGGCGACGACTCGGACACGATGTTCCTCAACGTGGGGCCACACCACCCCGCGACCCACGGCGTGCTCCACGTCAAGACGACGCTGGACGG
>PXRG01000027.1 GCA_003021105.1 Halobacteriales archaeon QS_1_68_17 | reverse complement strand
CCGAGAGCGTGCTCGTCACCTGCGGGTCCCAGCAGGCGCTGTACCTGGTCGGCCAGGCGTTCCTGGAGGACGGCGACGAAGTCGCGATCGGCGGGCCGACCTACGTCGCGGCGATGAGCGCCTTCGACGCGGCCGCGGATGTCGAGTACATCGACGTCCCGATTGACGGGAACGGGATGGACGTCGACGCACTCGAAGCCCGGCTCCGGGATACCGACCCGGCGTTCGTCTACACCGTCCCGACGTTCCAGAACCCCTCCGGGACGACGATGTCCCGGGAGCGCCGCGAGCGGCTGGTCGACCTGGCCGACGAGCACGACTTCCTGATCGTCGAGGACCAGCCCTACCAGGAACTCCGGTACGAGGGTGACCACGTCGATCCCGTCGCGGCCCACGGCCCCGAACGCACGATCTTTCTGTCGTCGTTCTCGAAGGTGCTCGCGCCCGGGTTCCGGGTCGGCTGGCTCGCCGCGCCCGAACCGCTCGCGGACAGGCTGGCGATGCTCAAGGAACCGATCGACCTCCACACCAGCACCTTCTCCCAGCACGTCGCCGCCGAGTACCTCCGGAGCGGCGAGATGGACGACCAGCTATCGGTGATCAACGGGGTTTACGACCGGAAACGGACCGCGATGCTGGACGCGCTCGCCGACGGGATGCCGGCCGCCGTCGAGTGGACCCGGCCCGAGGGCGGGATGTTCGTCTGGGTCACCTACCCCGAGGGAGTCGACACAAAGGAGATGCTCGTCGACGCCTCCGACAACGGTGTCGCGTACGTCCCCGGCTTCGCCTTCTTCCCGAACGAGCCCCGCCGGAACACTCTCCGGCTCAACTACACCCTCGCCGACGACGAGGAGATCAAAACCGCCGTCGAACGCCTCGCGGAGACGACCCGCGAGTGGCTGTGAGCCCGGCGTGTAAGCTAATCATCAAAAAATTTTTAAATCTACGCTTTCACTTTCCGGGCATGGAGGACGTAGCCGTATCCATCGAGGCCGTACGGTCGGTCGGCGACGGGGGCATCGCGGTCGAACTGTCCTCGCCCTCCGGGTTCGCGGCCGCGCCGGGCCAGTTCGTCAACCTGTCCGCCGAGGTCGCGGGCGAGGAGGTCTCCCGGGTGTACACCATCTCGTCGCCCGACGTCGACAGGACCTTCGAGACGACGGTCGAGGTCGATCCCGAGGGGGCGTTCAGCCCGTGGCTCGCGGAGGCGTCCCCGGGGACCACGGTCCGGATGTCGGGTCCGTACGGGAACGCCTACTACGAGGGCGAACCCCGCGTCGTGATCGTGGCCGGCGGCCCGGGGGTCGGCCCCGCGGTCGCCATCGCCGAACGGGCGCTCGCGGACGGCGGCGAGGCCGCGGTCGTCTACCGGGACGAGGTCCCCCTCCACCGGGCGCGTCTCGATTCCCTCGCTACGGCCGGGGCGACGGTCCACGTCCTCGATGCCGAGGAGGATCTGGCCCCGGCCGTCGCGGACGCCGTGTCGGGGACCGAGGACGAACAGGTGTTCGTCTACGGCTTCGACGGGTTCGTCGGACAGGCCCGGGCGGCCATCGACGCCGCGGGCGGCGATCGGACCGCGGCGAAAGTCGAGAACTTCGGCTGATGTCCGGGACTCGGCCGGGCCGTCGCCACCCGCCCGGCGGCCGTCGTTCGCCGTCGGACGAATTGATCGAGCACAGACATTATTGTACGATTATCGGTACTCTGTCATTGGGAGAGCAACAGCCGCACGCCACTCCCCGGGCGAGGGCTGGACGGCCGGGAGCGGCCCGCGGGCACGGACCCGCGGACCAGTTCGCGCCGACTGCCGGACGGCCCCGCGTACGTCCGGCGGTCCCGGCGACGGCCGGCGACACCTTGACGGACGAACGCGCCGAGGTCCCGCTATGATACTGGTCCTGGACAACGAGGTCGATCCGGAGTTGCGGTATCTCGGTCCGGAACTGGTCCGGTTGCTCCCCGAGGCCGAGTACCACGTCTATCCCGAAGAGCCGGTCGAACCGGCCGTCGGCGACCTCGACGGCGTCGTCCTCTCGGGGAGCACGGCCAGCGTCTACGACGCGGATCACGCCGACTGGATCGCCGCCCAGGCGTCGCTGCTCGACCGGTGTCTGACCGACTCGATCCCGCTTTTGGGGATCTGTTTCGGCCACCAGCTCGTCAACCACGCCCTCGGGGGGACCGTCGAGGCCGACCGGTTCCGCGGCGGGTTCGTGCGCCTGCGGGACGTCGACGAGCGCGATCCGATCCTGCGGGGCGTCGGGCCCGTCGTCCCGGTCGTCCACGGCGACGTCGTCGTCTCCCCGGGCGAGGGGATGGTCCGGAGCGCGTCGACCGACTACAGCGAGTACTTCTGTACGCGCCACGAGACCGCGCCCGTCTGGACGGTGCAGTTCCACCCCGAACTCACGCGCGAAGTAGGGGCGAAAATCGACGAGTTCGATCCCGGGTCCCACTCGTTTGCCGACACCACCGCCACCCGCGTCCTCGACAACTTCGCGGAACGCTGTGGGCTCGCTCCCCCGGAGTGATCGCCCGGCCGACCCTCCACGTGGCCGTCGACCGCGGGAATCGGCATATATCAACAGAATAGGTATTACGTCTTGTTTACTTGTGTGGCCAGTTCGTCCCGGCCGGGCGGCCCGGGCCGTCGCGTTCTTGGTCTGCACCCGCGTAGGGGGTGGCATGTACGACCGGATTCTCGTGGCGACAGACGGGAGCGAGACCGCCGGCGATGCGGCGACCCACGCCGCCGCGCTGGCCCGCGAGCACGGCGCGGACCTCCACGCCGCCTACGTTCAGACACATGGGCTATCCCATCCACCCGGTCACGCTGGTCATCGGCGTCCCGCTCGTGGTCGGCCTCCTCGGCGTCGCGGCGTTCCGTGTGAGTGAGGGAGCCAGTAACTCGATCGGGCGTCGGCTGTCCGTCCGGGGCGACGACCGCGAGGCGGTGCTGTTGTCGGCGTACTGGCTGGCCGTGCCGGTGCTCGTCGTGGGCGGGGGCGTGCCCCCAGGCGAGAACGGTGGCCAATCGCATTGAGGACGATCCGTCGTCCGGGTAATCGGCACCGCGGGGTGCCGGGACTCGTGACGCGTCTCGCCGAGCGCATCACTCGCGCTCCCAGACCCGGTCGACGAACTCCCGCCAGTCGAATCGCTGGCCGTGTTCCCCGACGGCCCCGATCAGGTAGAAGCCGATCTCGCCCGGCAGCGGACCCGCGAGGTCGTCGGCCTCGCCCTCCTGGATGCGTTCCCCCAGCGTCGTCAGCGTCGCCCGGATCGCCCGGACCGCCTCTCCCGTCCCCGGGAGTTCGAGCCGGTGCTGTACCTCGCCGGTGAACTGGTCAAAGTTCATCCTCCCCGTGAACGGTCGGCCCGCGGCGGCTTAAGCACCCCACTACCGTCCGGCAGTTCCTGTGCCGAACCGCGGTGGGCCGGCGGCCCGGACCCGGCTACGCCGCCCCGACCGCGGCCAGGAGTTCGTCGTAGTCCGGTTCGTTCGTCGGGTCGTCGGCCACCCAGCTGTAGGTCACCGCCCCCTCGTCGTCGAGTACGAACGCGGCCCGGTTGGCGATGCCGTACAGCCCGAGGTCCGGCAGGTCCATTTCGAGGCCGTACGCCCGGATCGTGTCGCCGTCCATGTCGCTCACGAGGTCGAATTCGAGCCCGTGTTCCTCGCGGAAGGCCCCCTGGGAGAACGGCGAGTCGGCACTCACGCCCAGGACCGTCGCGCCCGCGTCCCGGAGTTCGTCCAGGTGCTCCTGGAGCGCGATCATCTCGTTTCGACACGGCGGCGTGAACGCCCCCGGGAAGAACGCGAGCAGGACGGGCCCGTCGCCGAGGTGGTCTTCGAGGTCGAACGGTTCGTGGTCGCTCGTTCCGCGAGTCGCGGTGAACGTCGGTGCGCTGTCGCCTTCCTCGAGCATCACTGCTTCCCTTATGTCGCCACCGGGATAAAACCGCCCGCGAACATCTCCAGCGCCCGTGGCCGCCGCCGTCTCCCGCCGGCCGCCGGGTGGCTACTCCGCCGGCGGACCGCTCCCTCTCTCGTACTATATAAAGATACGATCAAGTGAGTGAGATTAGTTCGAAAAGTTCTATTCAGATCAGCGATCCGCTCCGCGGCTTCCCTGCCTCGTCTGATGGCCGGCCGGTCGTCGCGGACCGGGCCGCCCTTCGCCGTCGTCGACGGCAATTCTCTGGGCCTGCCGTCGATCTGTCGACCGCGCTCCCGAAGCGAGATCCGCCGCGGATGCTCGCCGACGACGGGATCGCGGACCCGCGGTAGTACCGGCCTGCGGGTCGGAGACCGGAAATCGGTGATCCGTGTCCCGACAGGGTGGTGGCCCGCGGTCGGCGTCGCCCGTTGGCGCGGATCGTGGCCGTGACGAAGAAAATAATATAGATACTTCTAAATATGGGAAAATTTATTTATCGTTGCTTCTCTCGGACGGCCGCCATTGGCCGACCACCGCGGGTCGGGCGCGCACCGGATGAGGTTACACCACCATCGGCGTAATGGAGACGAGCGGGTCATCGATCCGGTCTCACGCCGTGCCGTTACAGTGCTATGGCTGTAATCTGCCGTTGCTGGTCGGGTTCTTGATCCCGGGTCGTCCGTCTCCCGTCGCGGGCGGGCCGGCGGCCTCTTCCCGTTCTGTCTTCGTTCCTGCACGCGACCGCTCGTACGAGATCGTTTTATTATTTTCTCTAAAAAATTATTGTTCGAAAATTTAATAAAAGATGGCTCTCCGAATCGTGCGAACGCTTCCCACGATATTTACCGGGCGACAGCGGACGTGTCAGTCACTCGCACACGGGTGATTGCTGATCCTCGTGCCGACATTTTCCTGCATGAAAGAAATAAATGCAATATAAAAACGCACAAATATATTTACGCCGCGTTGGTCTCTGGGGGGACGACAGTCGCCGGTTCTCGGGGCCGTTCGGATGGTCGGGGTCGACCGGCGGTGCCCGATTCCCCGGCGGATCCGGGGAAGACGGGCCGGCAGTCGTCGCGCGGGACAAAAAATATGCGTCAGCGGTCTGCACCTAGGGTAATGCTTCCGGACGAGCGGAAACGGGAGATCGTCCAACTCGTGACCGCCAGGGACGGGTGTAGCGTTGAGGAACTGGCGTCCCAACTGGGGGTTTCGAAGACGACGATCCGGCGCGACCTGAACGACCTCGACCAGCAGAACCTGGTCGACCGGACGCACGGTGGCGCCATCCCGGTCGTCGACCGGGTCAACGAGTACGAACAGCGGACGATCCAGAACCGGGAGGCCAAGGAGGCCATCGCGGAACGGGCCGCCGCGGAGGTCCACGAGGAACAGGTCGTCGCCTTCGACTCGGGGTCGACGACCCTGGAGGTCAGCAGACAGACCCCCGATGACCTCTCGTTTGCCGTCCTGACCAATCACCCGATGATCGCCTACGAACTCGGCGGCGGCCCGGCGGACGTCAGGCTCACCGGCGGGAAGTTCGAACTCGAACAGGAGATGCTCGTCGGCCCGCTCGTCGAGACGGCCGTCGAACGGATGAACTTCGACCTGGCGTTCATCGGGGCGGAAGGGATCGCCGCCGACGCCAGCGTCACCACGGCGTTCCACGACGCGGCCAAGATCAAGCGGTTGTTCATCGCCAACAGCCGGCGGAGCGTGGTCGTCGCCGACGGATCGAAACTCGACAACCGGAGCGTCGTCGAGTTTTGCGACTTCTCGGAGATCGACCTGCTCGTCACGGAAGTCCCCGTCCCGCCCGACCTCCGGGGGGCGCTTCTCGACTACGACGTCGCGGTCGCCGACGACCTCACCCCGTAGCCACCCGTCCGCGGACGCCCGACGCCTACCGGACGGTGTACCCGCCGTCGATGACGACCGTCTCGCCGGTCACGTACGCCGAGGCAGGGGAGGCAAGATAGACGGCCAGCGGCGCGATGGCTTCCGGCCCGGCGAACTCGTCCATGACCATGTTCGACTTCCAGGTCTCGGCGAGTTCCGGGCGCTCCTCGATGGCCGCCTCGACCATCTCGGTCAGGATGTAGCCGGGGTTGATGTTGTTGACGCGGATGCCGTACTCGCCCCACTCGGAGGCGACCTGTGTCATGTAGCCGTTGACGCCCGCCTTCGAGGCGCAGTAGTGCGACTCGTGCTGTGGGTAGTTGGCGATCAGTCCCGACATCGAAGAGATGTTGACGATCCGTCCGCCGCCGCTCTCTTTCATCTCCTTGGCCGCGTACTTGCTACAGTAGAACACGCCGGTGAGGTTGACGTCGATGATCCGTTCCCACTCCTCAGTGGGCATCTCCTCTGCCGGGTGTAGCGACACGACCCCGGCGTTGTTCACGAGCACGTCGACGGTGCCGAACTCGTCGACCGTCCGGTCGATCATGTTCCGGACGGCCGCTTCGTCGGACACGTCCGTTTCGACCCAGAGAGTTTCGACGCCGTGGTCGTCGGCGAGTTGCTCGGCGGCCCGCCGGCCGCTCTCCTCGTCGCGGTTCGCGACGACGACGTTGCCGCCGACCTCCGCCATCCCGTCCGCGATCTGTCGCCCGATGCCACGGTTGCCCCCGGTCACGATCACCGTTTCTCCGTCGAGCCGGAACTTTTCGAGGACTGACATACGCCCGGGAGTTAGCACGAATACCGAAATAAAAGTTCGGACACGGTGCCCGCGCCCGGGACGCCCCAGTCCGGTCGATCCGCGGGAGAAAAATATACAGAGATTGCCAGTAGATGTGTGGGTATGCCTACCTGTGTTGCGGTAGACGTGGGATCGAACGGTGGTGTCCTGTACGCGGGGGCGCTGGACGGTGGCGAACTCGACATTACCGAGACGTACAGTTTCGACAACGAGCCGGTCGAACGCGACGGCCGGTTCGTCTGGGACATCGATCACATCGTCGAGGAAGTACTCGTCGGGCTGGAACGGACCGAACAGCAGGTCGGGGCGATCGACGCCGTCGGGGTCGACACGACCGGCTGTGACTTCGGGTTCGTGCGCGACGGGGAACTGATGCGCGACCCGTACTTCTACCGGGACCCCGACGTCACCTCGACGGTCCCGGAGATATTCGAGCAGGTGACCAAGCGGGAGGTGTTCATGGCCACGGGCATCACCCACTGGCACGTCCCGAACTCGCTGTTCCAGTACCACTTCAAGTACAGCCGCGATCCGGACCTCTTCGAGCGCGCGGACGCGGTGGTCAACCTTCCGCAGGTCGTCACGACCGTCCTCGGGGGCGAGCCGAAACAGGACGGCACGATCACCTCGACGACGCAGATGTACCACGTCGGCGAGGGCCGGTGGGCCACGGAGTTGCTCGGCCGGCTCGACCTCCCGACGGACGTCCTGCCGACGGTGGTCGATCCCGGCACGTCGCTCGGAACGCTCGACCCCGCGTACGCGTCCCGCCTCGAGGGCGATCCGGTGCTCCGGACGACCGCCGGCCACGACACTGC
>PXRG01000026.1 GCA_003021105.1 Halobacteriales archaeon QS_1_68_17 | reverse complement strand
TGGACGGTAAAAGGAAGCTGGGCCTTCGACGGCGGACGAAGCGTGGGCCGAAACCCCATCGCGGGAGGAAGCCCACGACTTCAGTCGTGGGTAGCTTACTTGGGGCGATTCGTCCATACCTCCATTTCGCCGGCGAGAGGGGAGAGGCTTCCGTGGGAACCACCGCCGGACGCCACGGAATCGCCCGACTTGGACGGTGAAACGGGTACGCCGGCCCGGGTCAGATCCGCCTTGGAGAGTTCCGTGATCATCGTCTCACCTATCGGGGATCGTCGTCCGCAGACCGTGCCTGGTCGGCCGGCGTCTGCCGGCACCCGCCGACGCCCTCGGGAGGGCGGCCACGGGTGGTCCCGCATCGCGGTGGACGATCCCGACGCGGCCGGCGGCGAGTGACGCAACGCGGCCGCCGGCCGCGGCTATGACGCAACGACCGGGAAAAACGGCAGTGCGGACCGCCGGTACAATTAGTCGATGTGGCCTTCTTCGCGTAGCTGTGCGGCGTCCTGGCCGGTGTAACGCCACTCGATGTTGGCCTTCTCGTCCTGCCAGTCCCACGGTTCGACGAGGACGACGTCGCCCTCCTCGATCCAGATGCGGTATTTCATCCGGCCGGGGATGCGCCCCATCCGGTTCTCGCCGTCCTCGCACTGGACGCGGACGTGGTTGCCGCCGTTGTGTTCCGTCACGACAGCGAACTGCTCGTCGTCGGAGGGCATCCGGAGGTTCCGTCGCCCCGAGTTCTCGCTCATACACACGGTAGGAGGAGGGGCCGTTTAAACTCCCTGAGAGTCCCGGTAGCGTCTGGCACACCCGGCCCGCGGCCGTCCGGACGCGGTCAGACGGGCGCTCCCGGGCCGAAACGCCGATTTACCTCCGTTCACAAACCGGTAGCCATGCCCGACGAACCGCGCGCCGACGCCGAACGGTCGGTCGTCGCCGCCTACCGGGTCCCCGAGGGCAGGGTTCGGCTGGTCGACGTGACCGACGAGTACCGCAAGTGACAGCCGCGACCCCGGGACTGCCGCGACTACCGTGGCTACCGCGACTGTCCCACCTGTCCCGATTGCCCCGACTGCCGGGGCTGGCAAGAACACGGGGAAGACAGCCTGGAGAGACGGCGACTGTCGGGGACATCGCGGCTCCGGTCGCTGGCCGACCCCGCACCGACGGCTGGCTGGTCGGTTATCACGTGATTTGATCTGTTATCCGATTTGTTACGCGACATTGTTTTCAGTGAGGGTCGTCTAATCACCGTACATCGTCGTATATAGCAGCCAGTATTGGTCCATAATTATCGGTTATCCGAACAGTAGGTAAGTAGAACATATTCGACACCATGGTCAGCATACTCTACACGTTCGACAGGGCGTTCATGGCGAAGACGTTCGTGGCGATCGACCGGAGCGTGGCGGCCGACTCCGCGTACCTGCCGCTCCGCCCCGAGGCACGCGGCGCGTGTAGCGAGATAGCGGCGGTCCGGGCGCGGATCGAGGACGCGGCCGACCTAGACGCCGCCGTCCGGGCGGTCGATCCGGACGTCGTCGTCCAGAACCACCGGTTCGAGGCCAGCAGCCTCGACGGGACGCCGGAGTTCCACCGGGAGTACCCGGTCGTTCACGCCCGTCACGGCGCGAGCGTCGGCCGTGGCGAGGAGTGGAACACGACGCGGGACCTCGGCGACGCGGTGGACCTGGCGCTGGCCCCTGGCGACCGGTGGGCCGCCCACTACCGGCGGGAGTTCCCGGCCTCGGTCGAGGTCGCCGTGGTCGGCATCCCCGAGGCCGACGCGCTGGTGGGCCGGGAACCGCCCCGCGGTCGCCGGGTGCTGTACGCCCCCACCAACCACAACTACGGCGGGGGATGCTACGTCGAGACGGCGGAGCGGGTGCTCGACGTCTTCGCCGGTACCGACTACGAGTTGCTGTTCCGGCCACATCCGATGGACCGGATCGAGGAGCCGGGACGGTCGCTGACCGAGCGCTGCCGCGACCGGATCGACGAGCTGCCCAACGTCGTCTTCGACGACGACCGCACGCCCCGCGAGAGCCTGCTGGCGGCCGACGTGTTGCTGTCGGACTACTCGGGGATCGTGACCGAGTGGCTCCACACCGGGCGGCCGTTGATCCAGTCGACCGCGATCGCTGCCGACCGGCCGGTCCCGACGCTGGGCGTCCAGACCGACCGGCTGACCGTCGACCTCGTCGACCGGGTCTACGAGGAGGGACACCCGCCCGGTGTCGAAGCCGCCAGGGAGGAGGCCCTCGCGGACCTCGGGATCCCGATAGACGGGCGGGCCGGCGAGCGCGCGGCGGCGGAGGTGGTCGCATGCACGCGGTGATCCTCGCGGCCGGCGAGGGGAGCCGGATGGGACCCCACACGGCCGACGTGCCGAAGGCGTTCATGGACCTGGCGGGACGGACACTCTACGACCGCCAGCGGGCCGCGATCGACCCCCACGTCGACACCGTGACGGTCGTCCTGGGGTACCGGGCCGCGGCAGTCGTCGACGAGGTCGGCGACGCCAGGCCGGTCGTCTTCGACGACTGGGCCGACTACGAGAACGCCGAGTCGCTCCGGCGAGGCCTCGCCGGCGTCGACGACGACGTGCTCGTGGTGAACGGCGACGTGCTCGTGACCGGATCGGCCGTCGCGCGTCTCGTCGGCCGACACGAGGGGTTCCCCGCCGGTCGCAGCGCCGTAGCGTCCATCCCGGGCGTCCAGGAGGGCGCGACCGCGATCCGCTGTGACGACGACGGTATCGTCGTCGACTACGGCATGATCCACGGCCACCGCCACGCCGGCCTCGGGATCGTCGACCGGGATTACCTCGACGCCGCCAGGGAGTGGCTCGGCCGCAACCGCACGGAGTGGTACCCCGGGCTGTACACGACCGTCGAGACCGGGATGGTCGCCATCCCGCCGGACCACCACGTCGAGATCAACCGTCCCCGCGACAAGGTCGCCGCGCTCAGTAAGCTCCCCCTAGGGACGACGGAGGGGCTCGATCTCCACACCTGAGGCCGTCGTGCCCCTGTTCGATCCACCGGGGACGGTCCGGACAAGGACAGTAGTCGACACTGTTAATGTGATCCTATCCCTGCGCCAGTGGTAATGGAGATCATCGGTCACCGAGGATGCGCCGCCCAGGCACCCGAGAACACGGTCAGCGCCGTGGAGCGGGCCGCGCGGTACGTCGACGCCGTCGAGATCGACGTCCGCCGGTGCGGGTCGGGCGAACTGGTCGTCTTCCACGACGAGACCGTCGACAGGGTCACCGACGGCACCGGCCGGGTGGCCGACCTCGACTGGGAACGGCTCCGGGAGCTCGAGGTCATGGAGTCCGGCGAGTCGATCCCCCGTCTCGAATCCGTGCTCGACGCCGTCCCCGCCGGCGTGGGGGCACAGCTCGAACTCAAACAGACCGGGATCGCCGGCGACGTGGCCGCGGTCGCCCGGGACTGCGAGGTCGACGTGGCCGTCTCCTCGTTTTTGCCCGACGCGCTCGCGGCCGTCCACGACCTCGGGTGGGACGTTCCGACGGGCTATCTCTTCGAGTCCGACCCCCGCGAGAACGTCGACGTGGCCGTCGAACTGGGCTGTGACGCCGTCCACCCCCACTACGACCTCTGTCTCTGGACGGACGTGGTCCCGGTCGCCCGGGAGGCCGGCCTCCGGGTCGTCGCCTGGAAGGCCGCGAAAACGCCCGAGGAAATCGCAGCACTCCGCGCCGCAGGAGTGGACGGCGTCACCGCCGACCGCTGGGATATCGTCTGATCGCGGACCGTCGTCGGGGACGCCGAGAGTCACCGCCGACCGCTGGGATATCGTCTGATCGCGGGGCGAGTCCGGCCGTTTAAGCCGGGCGAGGTCCAGACAGCGGTATGGCAATCGAAGCAGGGGACGAGGTGACCTTCGAGTACGTCGCCCGGACCGCCGGGGGCGAGGTGTTCGACACCTCGCGGCAGTCGGTCGCGCCCGAGGCCGACGTGCGGGGTGACCGCCGGCCGCTGACCGTCACCGTGGGGACGGGCGAACTGATCGAGGGGCTGGACGAGGCGCTGATCGGGATGGTCGAGGGGGAGACGGCGACGGTCACCGTGCCCCCGGAGAAGGCGTACGGCGAGTGGAGCGAGGACCGGGTCGTCTCCTATCACCCGAAAGCGTTCCGGGGGATGCTCGACGGCGCGGCCCCCGAGGTGGGCAAGCGGATCCGCCTCGGCCAGGGGCAGGTCGGCGAGGTCGTCCACGCCGACGAAGAGACGGTCCGCATCGACTGCAACCACGAGATGGCCGGCGAGACCGTCGAGTTCGAGATCGAGATCATCGAGGTCGCGTAGCTACCAGGTTTCGAGGGCGGCCAGCACGTCCGCGACGACGCCGGGATCGTACGTCCAGAAGCCGAAGTAGGTGTCCGCGCCCCACTGTTCCGCGACGAGCGCACACTGTTGGCTCGGGTCGTCGCCGCCGTCGAACGCCAGCACCCAGTAGTTGCCCACCTCGCCGCCGTCGGCGTGGACCGTCGCGCCGGGGATCGAGGGCGGATCGTCCCCGCCGTTGGCCCGATTGTCCCGGTCGTAGTAGACGTGGACGTCGAGGTCGGTCTCCTCGGCCAGGCTAGCGTACACGTCCGCCTGCGCCCGGAGCGCCCGGCGGTGCTGGAAGGCGGCCCGGAGGGTGCCCCGGCCGACCCGCCAGGCGCGGTCCTCGATCTCCCGGGAGGCCGCGAGCAGGTGTCGGCGCTCCAGCGAGACGAACAGGGTGTCGTCGAGCAACGCGAACAGCGCCCGGTAGCCCGGGTCCAGCTCCTCGGTGTCCCAGGGCCGGCCGATCGACCGGGCGAGCAACGCCCGGAGGTCCGTCAGCGACAGGGCACCCGCGAACCCGTCGGCGTCCCGGACGACCAGAAAGCCCTCCGGGCTGCCCTCGGGGAGAGGCCTGTGGTCGACCGACCGCGCCCGCGTGGCGAACTGGTCGAGTTCGTCCGGGTGGTCCGCCGGGGAGTAGATGGTGATCGACGGCCGCGACGCCTCGACCCCCGCGAGGACGTCCGCGAGGCTCACGTCCGCTCCTCCCGTCGTACGGACGCCGCGTCTCTGTCCCCGTCCGTGCCGTTCATGGGGACTCTTCCGCGGTGACGTCGCTCTCGTACCGGAGTGCCGCCAGCAGGAGTTGCCGGACCGGCCCCCGGAGGTCGCGGCGCTCGACCCGATCGGCCGCGTCGTCGTAGCCGATCAACCCCGCGGCGGCCAGTTTCGGCAGGTGGACGTGCCGGAGATCGACCGCGACCGGATCGCGGTCGTCCGGCGTCGCTATACCGTCGGCCTCCCAGGCCGAGAGAACGTCCGCGAGTTCGGCGACCGGGAGCCGGTCGTTCTCCAGGAGAAGGTACAATACGCGCCGCCGACGCTCGTCCGCGAGCGCCCGGTAGGTCGCCCCCGGCACCGCGTCGAGAACGTCGGCGTCGTCGAACGGAGAATTGTGCATCGTTTGTAATTATATATCGGGGTAAAAATGTCCTGCGCCGCCTCGCCGGACCGGGGGAGACGCAGAGCGGGCGGCCGGTCAGTCCTCCGCGGTCGCGTCCCGCATCCGGCCGGTGTAGTCCCAGGTGTGGAGTTTCGCCGGGTCGATCTCGACGCGGACCTCCTCGCGGTCGGGCGAGAGCAGCGTCCGGGCCAGTTCCGAGTCGGTCCCCCCGAGGTACCGTTCCAGCAGGGGACGGAGCACTTCCTTGTCGTCGTCCGGGGCGACCGTCGCCGTCCCGCGGCCGCGGACGCCGCGGTAGGGTGGGTCGTTGGTCGATATCTCGAAGGCGACGCCCGGATCGGCCTCCACGTACCGCACCACGTCGGCGTCGGCCCCGGTCGCACACTGGAAGCGCCCGTCGCGGAAGCGGTACCACAGCGACAGCATCCACAGGTGGCCCCCTGGCGTCCGGCAGGCCAGCCTGATCGGGATCCGCGTTCCGGTCAGGAACGATTCCGTCTCGTCCGCCGACCAGGGGCCGCTGGGATCGTCCATGCCCCACGGTATGGAGGCCCGTGGCATAAGGCGTGGGCCGAACCGGGGTCAGGCGAGCGTCACGTCCAGGGTCAACATCACGGCCGCGCCGACCATCATGCCCATCGTGGCGACGTGTTCGTTCCCGCGCGAGTGAGTCTGCGGGACGATCTCGTGGCTGATGACGAAGAGCATCCCACCGGCGGCAAAGCCCATCACGTAGGGGAGCACCGGGGCGGCGAACCCGACCGCGACCGCGCCCAGGACCGCGATGGGGATCTCGACGACGCCGGCCCGGACGCCCGCGATCCCGGCGTAGAACAGCGAGCCGAAGCCGGCGTTGCGGGCCGCGACCGACACCGCCAGCCCCTCGGGGACGTTCTGGACGCCGACCACGCCGAGAAAGAAGCCGACCAGCACGGGGACGATCCCGCAGGCCTCGATGCCGGGCAACAGCAGGTTGGTGAAACTCGCCGACAGCATCACGCCCGCCGACCAATCCCCAGACGAGGGGGTTCGACCCGAACACCGCGACGAACGTCTCCGCTGGCGTCGCCATCGGGGGCACGTCTCGCCCGGGGCTACTGAGCGTTCCGGTCGGTGCCACGGGGCGCGCGGTGGGCGATGGCAGCGTTCCGCCGACGCACACGCGGGAGAGCGTGCCAGCGCACGCCGGCTACGCCTCGTCCTCGAAGTCCAGCGCAACGGAGTTGATGCAGTAGCGCTTCCCGGTCGGGTCGGGGCCGTCCTCGAAGACGTGGCCGAGGTGGCCGCCACAGGTGGCACACAGCACCTCGATCCGCTCCATCCCGTGGCGGCGGTCGATCTCGGTCCCGACGTTCTCCGGGATCGCGTCGTAGAAACTCGGCCACCCGGACCCGGAGTCGAACTTCGTCTCCGAGTCGAAAAGCGGCGTCCCGCAGCCGGCACAGACGTAGGTGCCGTCCTCGGCTTTCCCGAGGTACTCGCCGGAGAACTTCGGTTCGGTTCCCCGCTCGCGGAGGATCTCGTACTCCTCGTCGGTCAACTGCTCGCGCCACTCGGCCTCGCTGTCCGGCAGGTCCTCGGTGGATTGACCCTCTGACATGGACCCAGGTAGGGACCGGAGCATGTTAGCGGTTCCGACGGGCCAGTCCGGGGCGGGCGCCAGCGACGGGACGATGGTCCGTATTCAAGTGGATGGGCCGTGAACGCGGCCCGTATGTACGACGCGATTCTCGTCCCGACGGACGGGAGCACCGGGACCGCGCGCACGCTCGACCACGCGCTCTCGATCGCCGCGGACAACGAGGCCACGCTGTACGTGCTGTACGTGCTGGACAACCGCCAGTACCGGGCGGCCGCCCCGGAGACCAAAGAGGAGGTGATCGGTTCGCTCCGGGAGGAGGGCGAGCGGGCGCTGGAAGACGCCGCCGTCCGGGCGCGCGATGCCGGCGTCGAGGTCGTCACGGAACTCCGCCAGGGCATCCCGCACAAGGACATCATCGAGTACGCCGACGAGGCCGACATCGACCTGATAGCGATGGGCACCCACGGCCGGACCGGCCGCGACCGGATCGCCACCCTGGGCAGCGTCACCCAGCGGGTCGTCCAGAATGGCGACCGGCCGGTGCTGGTCGTCAACATCGGTGGGGAGTAGGACCGCAACGCACGACAGGTGGCATCCGCCGGATCAGCCGGCGACGGTATCGAGCGCCCGCGGCGCTACCCAGTATCCGCGTCGGTGTCGCCGACCGGGCGACCGACCGCGGCCGGCAACCGCGGTCAGGCGACTGGGTTCCGGAGCGTCCCGATCCCCTCGTACCGGATGGCGACCTCGTCGCCGGGTTCGATCAGCCCGGGGTTCGCGGGGCTGCCGAACGCGACCACGTCGCCCGGCCGGAAGGTGAACCGTTCGGAGAGGAAGGCGACGATCTCCCGCGGGGAGAACAGCATGCGTTCGGTGTTGGCGTGCTGGCGGCGCTCGCCGCTGACGTGGGTCTCCATCTCGATGGCCGACGGATCGATGTCGGCCTCGATCCACGGGCCGAGCGGCGCGGACCCGTCGAAGGCTTTCCGGGCGGTCCGGCCCTGCTGGTCGAGCGCGTCCACGTCGTTCATGATCGTGTACCCGCGGACGGCGTCGTCGACGTCGGCCGGCGCGAGGTCCCGGCACTCGCGGTCGATCACCGCCGCCAGTTCGCCGGCGTACGTGAGTTCGTCAGTCCAGTCGGGGTAGGGAATGGGATCGCCCGGACCGATGACCGCGGTCGGCGGCTTGATGAAAAAGTCCGGCTCCGCCGGGCGGTCGTAGTCCATCTGGTCGAGCGTGTCCGCGAAGTTCCGCCCGACGCAGTACAGCGCCGAGGGCTCGCAGGGCGCGAGCAGGTCGGTCCCCTCGTCGACGGGATAGCGGGCGTCGCCGTCGACGACCGCGCCGTCGTCGTACTCGCCGGAAACCACGCCGTCCGGGGTCCGCGCGCGTGCCAGTCGCATGCCTCCCCCGAGGGCGGCCCTGCCCTTCGACTTTCGGGTTCGGCCCGCGACGCGAACCGCCGAGAACGGACGGCCGCCCACCGACGGGAACGGGCGGTCGACCGTCGGCGAGACGGACGGTCGACCGTCGGCGAGGACCGGCGCGCGACGTTTTCTTAAGCGTTTGGGCACGCGCGTGGGTATCTCCGTATGGTGGACAGCCGCGAGTACACCTTCGAGGGAGCGAGTCCCGAGGTCCACGAGGACGCACACGTCAGCAGGGAGAGCACGCTCGTCGGGGACGTGACCGTCGAGGCGGACGCCGGCGTCTGGCCGGGAGCGGTGTTGCGGGGCGACGTCGAACCGGTCGCGGTGGGCCGCGAGGCCCACGTCGGGGACAACGCCGTGCTCCACGCCACGCGGATCGGCGACCGGGTGCTGGTCGGCCACGGGGCGGTGCTCAACGACGCCACCGTCGAGGACGGGTCGCTCGTGGGGTTCAACGCCACGCTCTCCGAGGCGGTGATCGGCGGGGGGAGCATCGTCGCGCAGGGGACCGTCGTCCCCCCGGGCTACGAGGTGCCCCCGCGGTCGTTCGCCCGGGGGATGCCGGCGCAGGTCTCGCCGCTCTCCGAGACGACCATCGATCCCGAGGCCGTCTTCGAGGCGTTCTCGTCGGGCGGGTACACCGACCTCGCGGGGTGTCACGACGACCTCTTCGGGTAGCGCCACACACAAGCCGCTGTAGCACTACGACCCGGTATGGGCCTGCCCGCGCAGGTCGCCGGCGTCGAACTCGCCTTCCGGGTGCTCTTGACGGCGGTGATGATCGTCCTGCCGACGCTGCTGTTCCTGGGGCTGTGGCGGGGACTGACCTACCTCCGGGACGACGACCTCGCCGAGCAGGTAGTCGAGGGACGGGTCAGTTCGCCGACGGGGGCCGACAGCTACGTGTCGGTGTCGGCCGCGGACTTCGTGCCCGGCGGGGACGGGGAAGCGGGCGACGTGGATACCGTCGCCTGTCCGACATGCGGGACGCCGAACCTCCGGGGAATGACGTTCTGTCGGGAGTGTCTGGACAAACTGCCGGAGGAGTGACGCTACTGCCCGGCCAGCGAGGGCGTTCCCCCGGCGGCGACGCCCGGGCCGTCGCCGGCGAGCGCGTCGAGGCGATCCCCGACGGTCACGACCCCGTCGTCGCCGGCGTGCGGCGAGACGCCGGTCAGCCGACCGTCGCGGTACTCGGCGAGGGCCAGCACCGGGAGTTCGACCGTCGCGTACACCTCGCCGGTGATCGACGAGTGTGTCTCGCGCGTCTCGAAAAACGGTTCCAGCGACGCGTCCGCCCCGGCCGCCCACCGCCTGAACGCGGCCAGCCTGTCGAGCACGAACCGGCCGGCGTCGGTCCGGGCCGCCGTCGTCGACAGCGCGACGCGGGCCCCCCAGACGTGGACCGCGTACTCCTCGACGGCGCGGCGGTCGACCAGCCTTTCGAGCCGCTCGATCGTCGCCTCCTGGCGCGACCCGGCCGGCCCGGGGGCCAGCGACCGGACGTACAGTTCGACGGTGTCGGGTGCGGTGGGTTCGGCCATCCTCGCGCGGGGATAGACCCGGAGTAGTCTAAAAACTTCCTTCCAATGATATGTTTTAGCACAGAAATCTATATATCTCGTTCGGGCCGGGACAGGTCCCGATTCGGGTCCGGATCGGAGTCGTGGGCCGCCGGTCCATCCCGGTCCGAGTCCTCGCCCCGGAGTTTCCGGAGCGACTCGTGGGTGCCCACGACCATCGACGGGACGACCAGCATGAAGATGTGTTCCTCTACGGGGACCCCGAGCAGTTCGACGCCCGTCCGGAGCGGGATTGCGAAGACGCCCACGCGGAGGGTATACCAGTCCCAGGCGAGCGCGAACGGGTAGAGCACGGCGACGGTCCTGGCGGCCGCCCGGAAGGCGTTCGCGTACCACAAAAGCGCCAGGGCAACACAGCCCCACATGAGTTCGGTCACCAGGTAGGTGTACGAACCGAACACGCCGATGTCGGGGAGCACAGCCACCGTAGGGCCGGCCGGCAGTAAATTCTGGCGGGACGCATCCCGCACTAGACTTATCACCGTTAAACGGTTTTTCGAAGTAGGGATCTTGATAAAACAGTTGATTACCTCGCCGAGGAATTCGATCTCAACCGGAGTGAACACGTCCGCGAGGTCGGGCAGCCGGTCATAAAGTTCCGCGACTAATCAACCCAATTCTCGGAAGTCTCATCCCTTGCCACAAGGGAGTTTTACGACTCGGTTGTTTTCGACGCCTATCTGGCGGTTCTACCCGGATATGGCCTGTCGCCTCTCCTGGGATAGAACTGAACCGGCCCTGTCGACGGCACGGACGGCGCCGTCGTATGTCTTCTTCGGAGACTCATAGATGTCCAGTCACTGCCGCTAGACCTCATCACTGGCGTCAGTGAGGGTTTTGACAGTCACGCCTCGTTCGTTTGTCTCACTAAGTCCACAACAGCGGAACTGAACACTCAATCGAGGGATGAAAACCCAAACGTATCTGAGTCAACTGGGCCGAGTTCGCGTTCGATTGCGGCACGGAGCTCATTGAGATCAGGTACGTCCCGCGTTGGATCGAGTCGATGTTCAGCTAGCCATTTATACCGAATTTTGCCGTCGCGGTCGATCAGAAAGCAGGACCGGCGTGACCGTGAGACGAGTTTGAACGCCCGATAGGTCACGTCAAATGCGCTTGCTATCTCTAGGTCGGTATCTGCATACAGTGGAAACGATAGGCCGAGCCGGTCGATGAAGCGACGGTGCGTCGCAGGACGGGATTTACTCACACCGACAACATTGACGCGCTCGTCGGTGGCAAACCACTCATAGTCCCGAAACGAACACCACTCCTTGATGCAACGGGGCTGAAATCGTTGGTATAGAACGTGAGAAGGATCGCCCGATCTTCATAGAGTGATGCAAGTGAGACGGGTTCAGTCTCGCCGTCAGGCCGAACTAGCGGTGCGGAAACAGACGGAGCTGGTGCACCAATTGATATTCCATCAGACATGGTGATCGAGTTGTGGATCGAATGAGATAATTGCCGAGGGCGAACGAGCCGTTCTCGCTATTCTCGTGACCAATATTCTTCTATATGTGACATCAGTCTCAGATTCGGACCGGAGCATGGAATTATTCATTATACCGTCTAGTCGAGCGTGACCCAGGTGAGAAAACCGATCGCAACCGTCTCGAGGACGTGGAATAGGACCATCGCCTGCCAGGCCGGGTTGGGAACTTGGGTGCTGAACCATACCGACAGCACCGGATCGAGCGTGTACACGTAGAGGGCAAACGCGTTCTCGACAAACAGCAGGGCGGCGAAGATGAGCATGCCGAGCGTCTGGCGCGAGCGCAGCTGGCGGTAATTGCGTCCCCAGATGAATCCAAGGACAGCGAGCAACACTAGGTTGACCCCAGTCGCTGCTATTGCCACATCGATCCAGATGCTCATTGAGTAACCCTCTTCGGCGCGCCGTCGCGGCCACTGTGCTTGCTTGTGTACGTGGTCATGAGTCGAGTTGGTTGATGATTGTTTCGACAGTGTCCCAGTGATTCCGAGTCCGGTCGGTCGGCAGGTATATTGCCCCGTAGTCGTCGCCACTCGCGTTCACGACATCGTTGTTAGTCAGGACTTCGAGGTGATGGCGGACAGTGTCGTAGTTGAGGTCGAGGTCTTCGGCGAGCTGGTTGGGATTGCGCGGCCGATCGTCGAGGGCGCGCAAGATGCGTGCGCGGTTCGGCCCGCCACGCGTTCCTGCCAGCACGTACCAGAGAACCGCCTCCATTAGTTCCAATCGACGGAACCACCCCACCTAAAGCCATCGTCATGACGTAGACTGGACGATCTGGGCGAGATCAGTCCTGGACAATGAACTGGCCGGCGATCTCTTTCACCTCCTGCATGGTTTTGGGTTCGTCGACGGCTTTCGGGAACGGTGATGCCGCGTTCAGTTCGTTGAGGAAGCTCGCGTGACGCGCCTCGACGCTGTGGATCCCGATAGCGGCTTGGAACACGGCATCGTTCGAGACTGTCGGTGCGGCGCCTTTGTACGCTGCGACGCCCGTGTTCTCGAGGGCCTTTGCAACGCCGAGGAACTCGCTCGGGGTCGAGTACCCGAAGTCGTAGTTGGCCTCTTCGACCGGCGTCCCGCCGAGTTTCTCCACCGTATCCGTGAGCGCTTTCACGTGGGCCGCCTCGTGAGCACCGACTTCTTCGAGATGCCCCGGAACGTTCATCCGAACGTGGTCGCCGAAATCCGAGAGAACGTCCGCGTTCATCAGTTCGTCGTCGCTGAATTCCTTGAAGCCGTCACGGTAGAACGCGTTCTCCAGGTGTTCCAGCGTGAGCGCGTAGTTGAGCACGTCGACGTCGCTCGTGTCGTCGTCGGCCTTGCGATCGGGTTCTGGTCGGGACTCGTCGGTCTCGTACACGCTTGAATCGACTTCCGAGGTGACGAATTGGCCAGCTATCTCAAGAACCTCTTCCATCGATTTAGCTTCGTCGACGGCCTTGGGGAATGGGAGCTTCCCGTTGACGAGGTTCAGGAAGCTTGCGTGTCGTGCCTCGACGCTGTGAATCCCCGCGGCGGCCGCCAAGATGTCGTTATTTACCACCTGCGGTGCCGCACCGGCGTAGGCCGCGACGCCCGTGTTTTCGAGCGCCATCGCCACTTCGAGGAACTCGCTCGGTGTCGAGTAGCCGAAGTCGTATTTACCTTCCCCGACGGGCGAACCGTTGAGCTTCTGGATAGTGTCGCTGATCGCCGACACGTGGGCCGCCTCGTGTTCCCCGGCCGTTCGGAGGTACTCTGGCACCTCTCTGCGAACCTGCTCGCTGAACTTTGAGAGTTTCTCGGCGCCCATCAATTCGTCGTCGCTGAATTCCTCGAGGCCGTCCCGGTAGAAGGCGTTCTCCAAGTGTTCGAGCGTGAGCGCGTAGTTGAGGATCGGCACGTCGGGCGCCGGCATGGGTTCTTCGGTCGTCGTTTCCTCGGTCGCTGGCTCTTCAGTCGGCGTACTCGTTGGCATATTTGTCTCCGTCGCCGTGGTGGTCGATCCGGCACTGCCGCTGTCGCCCGCGCAGCCAGCGAGTGCTATCGTTCCGAGTGTTGTAGTGGTTCCGAGGAAAGCGCGCCGCGTTCGGTCGTCGGATGTGTCGTCGTTCGAGTTCATTGCTCCACCTGCATCAAACCAGCCCTCTTCAAAAACTATTTTCCGAGTTTTGACATGATTGTGCCGGGGATGGTTCGGGACTCTCTCCGAACTCTCTCCCAAATTCGATTCTCTCTGACACTGATCGTGCGTAGTATCTGAAAACCAGTTCAACAGATCCGTTCGGAGAAATTTCCTAATCCTGTATAGCAATCAGGTAGAGATACTAGCCGAAGAAGCGGGTTGAACAGCTTCGATATCTGACTGGTTAGCCGGAGTCCACACGGTGTTCTTTGGTGGTGTTGATGCCCGTGGCAGGCGCTGTCTCCGTGATCAGCATCATTCGTCCTTGCTACCGCCTGCGTTACGCTCCTACTTCAACGTGCAAAGCTGAGATAGAACGGATGTTCCCGATACTATTTCTGTTGTGGACGTCGCGTCCGAAACACCGATCAGATAAACCTCCAATATATGTTTTGGGGGGTGTGGCGGGACGGAACCAAAGTTGATTAGCCCTCCGGGCGTATCCCGACTGATACGATGGACATCGCCGAAATCGCCGTGAGCGACTACGTGGAGGTCGACGCTGACGAGCGGCTGGCAAAGGTCCGCTCGCTCTTCGAGCGGGAGAACCCGAAAGGGGTTATCGTCACCGACGACGGCGAGTATGCCGGCGTGGTGACCCAGAAGAAACTGGTGCAGTCGCACGTCGCGGACGACGCGAAAGTGGGGGCGATGATGCAGTCCGCGCCCAGGGTCGAACGGACGGCGGACGTCCGCGAGGTCGCCCGGGTGCTAGTCGAGGGCGGGACCAAGATCGCGCCCGTCTTCGAGGCCGGCCGGCTGTGGGGGATCGTCACCGAGGACGCCATCCTGCGTGCGGTGCTGGAACACCTCGACGCGATCACGGTCGGCCAGATCTACACCGAGGACGTGATCGCCGTCGACGAGGACACCCACGTCGGCCAGGCGATCAACCTCCTGCGCGAACACGGCGTCTCGCGGCTCCCGGTCTTGGACGACGAGGGGCTGCTGTCGGGGATGGTGACGACCTACGACATCGTCGACATCGTCGTCCGGGACATGGACAAAGCGACCGTCGGCGAGCGAGCGGGCGACATCGACCGCGTGCTCGACCTGCCGGTCTACGACGTCATGAACAGCCCGGTGGCGACGGTGACGACCGACGAGACGGTCGACGCCGCCGTCGAGCGGATGCTCGACAACGACTTCGCGGGGCTGGTCGTGACGCCGGCCGACGACGACCGCGTCGTCGAGGGCATCCTCACCAAGACGGACGTGCTCCGGGCGCTGACCTACACCGAGGAGGAGCACATGGACGTCCAGATCACCAACATCACGCTCCTCGATACCATCTCGCGGGACGACGTGCGCCGGAGCATCGAGGAGGTCGTCGACAAGTACAAGCAGATGCAGGTCCGGCACGCCCACGTTCGCTTCCACGAGCACAAGGAGAAACTCCGCGGGACGCCGCTGATCCAGTGCCAGATCCGCCTCCGGACCAACGAGGGCCAGGTCGCCGGCTCCGGCGAGGGGTACGGCGCCGAACCCGCGTTCAACGTCGCGCTGGACAAACTCCAGCGCAACGTCCTGGAGATCAAGCACCTCCGCTCTGACGAGGAGTACCGCGGCCAGCTACTCCGGAAACTCGGCGAACTCTAGGGCCGCGAGGACCGGTGGTTTGCGACAGCCACCCGGGACGGGGACCGCCGGGCCGGGGGACCCACTCCTTTTAGAGCCCCACGGCCGTACGCGCGGCCATGCAGGCAGCCGTCCTGTCCGAGCCCGGAAAGCTGAAACTCGAAGAGCGAGCGCGCCCCGAGCCGGGACCCGGGGAGGTCCTCGTGGCGGTCGGCGAGGTCGGGATCTGCGGGTCGGACGTCCACTACTACGAACACGGCCGCATCGGCGACTACGTCGTCGAGGAGCCGCTGGTGCTCGGCCACGAGAGCGCCGGCGAGGTCGTCGCCGCCGGCGCGGACGTATCGGGAGTCGAACCGGGCGACCGCGTCGCGCTCGAACCGGGCGTTCCCTGCCGGCGGTGTGCCCACTGCAAGCGCGGCGAGTACCACCTCTGTCCGGACGTGACGTTCATGGCGACCCCGCCCGACGACGGGGCCTTCGCCGAGTACGTCGCCTGGCCCGCGGACTTCGCGTACCCGCTGCCCGACGCCGTCTCGCTCCGCGAGGGGGCGCTGTGCGAACCGCTGTCGGTCGGCATCCACGCCTGCCGGCGCGGGGGCGTCGGGAGCGGCGACGCGGTGCTGATCACCGGCTGTGGCCCCATCGGGCTGACGGTCATGGAGGCCGCCCGCGCCGCCGGCGCGACCGACGTCGTCGTCTCCGACGTGGTGGGATCGAAACTCGACCTCGCGGCCGACCGGGGTGCCGACCGGACCGTGAACGTCGCCGAGGAGTCGCTGGACGACGCGGTGGCCGACGTCACCGGCGGGGCGGGCGTGGACGTGGTGGTCGAGGCCTCGGGCGCGCCCGCGGCCGTCGGGTCGGCGTTCGACGCCGTCCGGCGGGGCGGGACAGTCGTCCTCGTGGGGCTGGCCGACGAGGCCGAGATCCCGATCGACGTGCTCGACGTGATCGACAGCGAACTCGACGTCCACGGGTCGTTCCGCTACGCGAACACCTACGACGTGGCGGTCGACCTGCTGGCGGCCGGCCGGGTCGACGTCGCGGGCATCGTCGACTTCGAGATGGGGCTGGCCGCCGTCGACGACGCCTTCCGGCGGGCGATGGACCCCGAGACCGTCAAGGGAATGATAACTATCTAGACCGGCAGGCCGTCGACCGCGTCGACCGCACGTTCGGCCCCTCGGCGTCGGCGTCGAACGTCACGAGACCGACCGCCGCCAGTTTCGGCAGGTGGACGTGGTGAACCGCCTCGGGGTCAAGTGGTTCGAGACGCGGAGCGTCTCGTCATCTGCTCACGGCCGTAGGCCGTTCGCATGGTCCGAGGGACTACGTCCCTCGCCTATCACGGAAATCTTTGATTTCCCTCCGACCCCGAGGCACTCGGCCTGCTCCGCCTTGTAGAGCAGCGTCCGGATTCTGTTCCGCCGTTCCGCGGAAACCTCGTCGGGTGGGGCGTCCGCCCGGCGCGCTGCCACGGCGGCCGCCAGCGCGTCGAGGCAGGGCGGATCGGGTACGTCTCGCTGGTGGCGACCGCTACCCCACGAAGACGACGGGAGTCGGGGTGAAACACAGCGCCCCGAGCAGGAGCGTCAGCACGCCCAGCGCCGCCCGTCCGCGCCCGACCGGCGAGCCGTCGAGCGGACCCGACCCCCGGACGCGGCCGAACACGAGCGTCAGAAAGCCCCACAGCACCCAGATGGCGGCCCCGCTGGCGTCGCCGAAGACGAACAGGTAGCCCGCCAGGCCGAACAGCGCGGCGGGGACGGCGTACCCGAGCAGCGCGACCCGCTCGCCGACGATGGCCCGGGTCACGTGCCCGCCGTCCAGCTGGCCGACCGGCATGAGGTTGAGGAATGTGACGAAGGCCCCGATCCAGCCGCCGACGACGACGGGGTTGACCGCCAGCGACGGGTCGGCGTACCGGAGCGGTTCGCCCAGCGCCGCCGCGATCCCCCGGATCAAAAGCGGGTAGCCCAGTTCGAGCTGGGTCGCCACGGAGGCCCCGTCGCTCACGTCGATGGGCGGCAGGGAGACGCCGACGGCGGTCACGACGACCGTCGCCACGAGGCCGGCCAGCGGTCCCGCGGCCCCGATGTCGAACAGCGCCCGGCGGTCGGGGAACCGGTCGCGGATCCGGATCACCGCGCCCATCGTCCCGAGGTGGGTCGGCACCGGGATGAAATACGGCAGGCTCGCCTCGACGTCGTGGTAGCGGCTGGTCGCGTAGTGGCCGAGTTCGTGGACCGCGAGCACGCCCAGCACCGACGCCGCGAACGGCCAGGCCTCGACCACGCGGAGCGGCGCGTCGGCCACGGGAATGCCGTACCAGCGCGCCCCGGCCAGCAACGTCGTCACGACCGTCGCGCCCAGCAGGGCGAGGTTCGTCCACGGGATCCCGTCGACGCCGGGCGAACGCTCCGTGGCGACCAGCACGTGCTCGCCGGTCTCGTAGTTCAGCCTGAGCCGGTAGCCCCGTTCCCGGAACACCGGCACGACGTTCCTGAGGACGGTCTCTTTCTCGTCCCGCGGCTCGCCGTAGTAGCGGACGCGCTCCTCGCCGACCTCGACGTCGTAGACGTCGAACTGGTCGGGGATCGCCTCCGGATCGGGGAACCCGCCCGGGACCGACGGTACGGACATCGCTCCCGCTAGGGACCAGACCGGCAAATACTTCCTGCCCCTGGCCGCCGGGCACGCGCGAGCGAACCGTTTACCGGCCTCCCACCCCCACGTCGGTACGTGACCGAATCTCCCCGGTGTCGGCTCTGCGGACGGACGCTCGTGACGGGACTCGTGGCGACGGGCCGCCGGCAGTGTTGCCTGAACGCGACGCCGATCGTCGGGACCTGCCCCGAACACGGCCCGCTCGGCCCCCACCACGTCGACCGGTCCGGAGAGTGACGGGAGGACGCGGCCGGCGGTGTCGGCGAACCGATCGAGCACCGAGTGGTATGTGAAACCGTCCCCGTGCGGTGGTTGGGACGCGTCATTTTTATGGCGCAAGACCTTAGGACCGGCGATGGCTACACTGAAACACACACCCGGACCAGCGGCGGGTCGTGCCTTCAAACTGGGCATGATCGCCGTCGTCGTCGCCGCGCTCGGCGCGCTCGGTCTCCTCTACGCGCTGGGCCATCTCTCGCTGACGATCGCCGGATACGCGCTCGTGCTGGTGTTCCCGATGTACCTCGTGGTCGCCGCGTCCGTGCTCAGCGTCTGGCTCGGCTACGACAAGGACGTCACCGACCTCCGCCCGGTCTACCGCGAGAAGGAAGCGTAGCGCCCGCTTTTTTAGCAGACGACCGCGCGTGCCCACGACACCACGTCGCAGAGCAGACACCGCGCGTCAGAGAACAGACACGGGCGGATCACACCGTCGCGGAAAGCATACGGTGGCCGGCGGCCGCCGTATCACTTCGCGCGAGGCTCCGCCGAGCGCGAAGGACGTTTTTCCCCACGTGTTTGCCGCGAGCGGTTCCCACCGGCGCGGAACCCGAGCGGGAAAAAGCGGGCTACTGGAACCCGATGCGGCCGCCGCCGGTGCGCTGCTGGGGTTCGGGGCCGCCGCCCTTGAACTGGTCTTCCATCCGGTCGAAGTAGTCGCGGATGTCCTCGTCGACCGTGGGGCGGACGTTCTCCATCGCCGAGCGGAAGTGGCGCATCTCGACGTGTTCGGCGTCCTCGTCGTCGCGGAGCGCCTCGATTGCGGCCTCGCGGGCGATCGATTCGAGGTCGCTGCCGACGTACCCCTCGCTGATCTCGGCCAGTTCGCGCAGGCTGACGTCCGGCGCGAGCGGCATGTTGTCGGTGTGGATCTTGAGGCGGTCGAACCGGCCCGAGCGGATCAGCGCCGGGTCGATCATGTCCGGCCGGTTGGTCGCGCCGATGACCATCACCTCCTCCATCTCTTCTAAGCCGTCCAGTTCGGTCAGCAACTGGTTGACCACGCGCTCGGAGACGTTCGACCCGACGTCGCCGCCCCGGCCGGGGGCCAGCGAGTCGAGTTCGTCGAAGAAGATGATCGTCGGGGCGACCTGGCGGGCCTTTCGGAAGGTCTGTCTGATCGCCTTCTCGGACTCGCCGACCCACTTCGAGAGCAGTTGCGGCCCGCGGACGCTGATGAAGTTGGCCTCCGTCTCGTTGGCGACGGCCTTCGCCATCAGCGTCTTGCCCGTCCCGGGCGGGCCGTACAGCAACACGCCCGAGGGTGGCTTGATCCCCAGGCGCTCGAACTTCTCGGGGGAGTTCATCGGCCACTCGACGGACTCCTGGACCTGGCCTTTCGCCTCCGCGAGGCCGCCCACGTCGTCCCAGGAGACCTTGGGCAACTCGACGAGCACCTCCCGCATCGCCGACGGACTCACCTCCGCGAGCGCGCCGCGGAAGTCCTGGCGTTTGATGATCATCCGGTCGATGAGGCTCGGCGGGATGTCCTCCTCGTCGAGATCGATCTCGGGGAGGTACCGCCGGAGGGCCTTCATCGCGGCCTCCTTGGTCAGCGACTCGATGTCGGCGCCGACGAAGCCGTGGG
>PXRG01000025.1 GCA_003021105.1 Halobacteriales archaeon QS_1_68_17 | reverse complement strand
TCCCGCCGGGGGTCATCTCCCGGCGGACCGTCACCGTTCCCTCGGGATCGACGTCGGTTACCTCGCCCCGCCCGAGGACGATCAGCCGGCCGTCGGGCTTGCCGTGGCCGATGGCGAGCGCGTCGCCCTCGCGCGGGCCGAACTGGCGGCTCACCACCTCGAAGGGGAACGCGCCGTCCGACGCCGGTTCGCAGACGGCCTCGGCGAAGTCGACGGCGGCGCTGGCGCGCTCGTCGGCGGCCTTGATCCGGTGGTGGCCGGGCATCGTCGGCACCGTCCGGCCCCTGCGCTCGTCCAGCGCGAACCGCGACTCGCGGCCGAACCACGCCCACGCCCCCGCCTCGCCGTCCCACACCTGGCGGGGAGCGGCGTCGTGGTCGAGCGGATCCGCGAGCGCGTCGTCGAGAGCACCCGCCCGCTCGGCCATGGCCGAGAGCGCGGCGTCGAGCGCGTCGAGGTCCGCGTCGTCGGCGGGACGGTGCCAGACGGCCCGCCAGCCGTCGGGCACGTCCGTCGGGAGGACGTCGGCCATGTCCACGTCGGTCCCGCCAGGGTTCGACGCCCCGCCCCTGACGAGCGTCCCGAGGCCGCCCCCCACCTCGACCGTCTCGTCCGCGACGGGCCGGTCGTCGCTCCAGGGCGGCTTCGGCTCCCGTATCTGGACGCGCACGGCGTCGCCGGTCTCGACGCGGGCCTCGACGTTGCCGTAGGGGAGGAACGCCCGCCGTTCGCCCAGGTCCACGAGCGCGCCGCTCCCCAGCGTCTCGTCGACGACGGCGTCGTAGACCGCGCCGCGCGGCGTCGGGTCCGCCCAGGAGAGGGCGTCGACGCCCACCGCCCGGAGGCGGTCGACGACCGACGAGACGGCCCCGGGGTCGCCCGCGACGCCGACGCCCTGGCGGTCCCCGGTGGTCTCGACGGTCGCGTCGGCCGGGGCGGCGGGGAACGCGTCGTCGAACCGTTCCCGGATCGGAGGCGAAGCCTGGACCACCCGGCCGGTCTCGCCGAGAACGTCGGTCAGCGCCGTGGCGTAGATGCCCCGGACGCGGACGTTCATAGCCGGTCCCGGTCGGGAGCAAAGCGCACCCGGTCGTGGACGGTCGGCCCCAGCGTCAACTCGACGAGGTCGTCCGCCAGGACCCGCCCGCCCGCGACGTAAGCGCCCCAGGAGTCGAACCGGAGGTACCCCCGTATCTCGTCGGCGTGCGTGTAGAGGTCGAGGTACTCGACCGCGTGCTCGGGGTAGTCGGTCGCGCTGTGGGCGCGGTCCATGTCCGAGTAGACGGTCCCGTGCTCGGCGAAAAACGACTCCAGGCGGTCCGCGTCGGCCGCGGCGGCCTCCGCGACGGCGGCGGAGACGGCCTCGATGTCGTCGGTCGAGAGCCCGGCCTCGCGGAGCGCGCGCTGTGTCCGCTGGTCGAAGTGCATACTCCGGATTCGCGTGCCGGGGTTGAAAACGTCCCGCTACAGCGCGTTCAGGATCTGGACGAACAGGCCGAACAGGGCCCCGAACGCGACGACGGTCCGCGGGTCGATGCGCACCGCGTTGCGGTCCTCGGCGTCGAAGTACCGGACCAGGCCCGCACTGGACATCAGCCCGCCGCTGTCGCTGCTCATGTCGTCAACTCGTGGACCGCGTGGCCTAAACCTTTCGACCCGCCGCCCTCGCCCCCGACTCGCGGCGGGATTCCGCCGGCCGACGACCGCCGCGACCGCGGGACGTCACCGGGACGGCGTTCGTGTACGCGGCCGTACCAGCAACGAAAACCCTTATCCGCGATGGTTGGCAACTGTCGGGATAGGCCACTCATGACCGTCACGATCAAGGACTTCTACGCGGACTGGTGCGGCCCCTGCAAGACCCAGGACCCGATCCTGGAGGAACTCGAGGAGGAGTGGGGCGACCGGGTCGAGTTCGAGAAGGTCAACGTCGACGAGCGACAGGACGTCGCCAACGAGTACCAGGTCCGCTCGCTGCCCACGCTGATCGTCGAGAACGACGACGGCGTCGTCGAGCGGTTCGTCGGGGTCACGCAGGCCGAGGACATCGAGTCGGCCTTCGAGAAGGCCGACGCGTAGCCGCCGGAACGCGGTCGCGTTTTCTCGCCGGGTCAGCGAAACCGGACGCCGACCCGGTGGTGATCCCTGTTGTTGGCCGCGACGTTGAGCAACAGCGGCGTGAGCGCCTCAACCTCCGGGGCGTTGGCGATCGGGCCGGCCGACAGCGCCCGGAGTCCCTCGATCCCCTCGGCGAGGGCCGTCACCCGCTCGACGGCGTCCGCGTCGTCGCCGACGACGAGCGTGTCCACGTCGAGGGCGGCGTCGAGGTTCGCAAGGCGGTCGGCCGCGAGGTTGTGGAACGCGCCGACCACCGGGACGCCATCGGGGGCGGCGTCGGCCGCCAGCCGGGTGACGCTCCCCGCCGCGGGCGGGTTGTAGTGGACGCCGTCCGCGTCGCGTTTCATGCCGACGGCCGGACTCACGAGGACGGTCCCCCGGTCGAGTTCACCGGCGACGGTCTCGACCGTCTCGACGAGGTGGTAGGCCGGCACCGCCAGCACCACCACGTCCGCGCCGTCGACGGCCGCGGCGTTCTCGCGGCCGGCGACGGCCGCGTCGACGCCGCGCCTGTCCAGTTCCGTCTCGTACTCGTCGGCTTTCTCGCGGGCCCGCTCGGGGTCCCGCGACCCGATCACGACCTCGTGGTCGGTGTCGTAGGCCCACCGGAGCGCCAACCCCCGTCCGATGTCGCCGGTGCCGCCCAGGAGTGCGATTCGCATACCGCCGGTTCGGACGGACCGAAGTAAGCCCTGGCGGTCCCTACCGGCGGACGACCAGCCACGCGACTGCGGCGAACCCCGCGAGAAACGCCAGCGCCCGGAGCGCCACGCCCGCGCTCCCGAGAGGAACCGCCGCGCCGACGCCGGCGGCCGCCAGGCTCCCGGCGACGGTCCCGCCGACGAACGAAACGAAAAGGGGCCGCCCGCGGGAGCGGTCCCCGGTCCGCCCGAGCAATGCGTAGGTCGTGGCGACCGTGCCGGCCGCCAGCGGGACGGTCACGAGCAGTTGCGAGAGCGGGTCCGGCGGGGCCGCGACGACGCGCCGGCGACGGCGGCGAACCCGCCGAACCCGAGCGCCCACAGCGCCCTGACGCCGCGGGACCACCCGACGCGCCGCGTCCCGTCCCCCGCCGGCACGTCCGGACGCTCGTCGGTCGGCGGAGCCTCGGAGCTACCGTGGCGTGCGTCCGGACGCTCGTCGCTCATACGGTGGGCCGGTCGGACAGGAGGTTCGGGAGCGCGTTGACCGATTCGACCACGGCGTCCGCGCCGGCCCGTTCGTACTTCCGGCGGCCCTCATCGCCGCTCAGCCCGCCGGTCAGGACGCCGATCCCGCGGTACTCGCGGTCCGGATCGACCTCGGCGGCGTTGCGCGCGGTGCGGATGTCGTCGAGGGTGTCGCCCGCGAAAGCCACGGCGGCGGCGTCGAACCGGTCGGCCAGCGTCACCAGCGCCCCCGGATCGGGTTTGCCCGCCTCCCAATCGTCCATCGTGAAGCGGTGGTAGTCGGGCACGTCCAGCCCCGCGCGGTCGAGGGCGATGTCGGCTTCGGCGGCCGGCCGGCCGGTCAGCACGCCCACGTCGAACCGTCCCGTCAGCCGGTCGATCGTCGCCTCGTCGATCAGGACCGGTTCGTCGTGGATGTAGCCGGGGGCGTCGATGTCCGGTTCGCCCCCCTCCAGTTGCCGGTAGAGGTCGGCCCCGAGGTAGAGTTGCTGGAAGACGTCGCGGAGGCGGTCGCGGTCCCAGGCGTCGAAGATGCGTTCCCTGGCGGCCGGTCCCACGTCGTTGATGACGACCGTCTCCGCGGCGTCGAGGCCGCCGCCGGTGCCGGCGATCAGGTCCGTGAACCGGTCGATGTCGGGGTCGAACCCGTGGCGGCCCGCCAGGACGAACAGCGCGACCGCATGCGTCAGTTCCCAGTCGTTGTTGAACCCTCCTGCGTCCTTGAACTGCTGGATGTCGGCCCGGTCGATTGTTTCACCGTAGACGCGCTCGACGGATTCGACGATGGCCCGCCGGTAGGAGTCGGCCACGTCCACGATGACGCCGTCGACGTCGAGCACGACCGCGTCAGCGTACATTGTGCGTGGGGGAATGTCCTTCCCCTTCATGGGTTTTCCGGCATCGGGTCGCGCCCGGCTCGGTAGAGCGTCTCGCCGGGCAGCGTCTCGCTGGCGGCAGGGACGGCTGGCGGTTCGGCGCCGAGCGTCGTGAACAGAAAGGCGGCGTCGGCCGCCAGCGCGGCGTCGCGTGCCGGCCGGTGGAGTTCCGGCGGGAGGTTCAGCGCGTAGACGGCGTCCGCGCCGGCGTAGACCGACGGATCGGGGTCGGTCACGTCGTCCCGGACGAAGGTGACGCCGGGCGGGACCGGCCGCTCGCGGAGGTCCGTTGCGACGACGGTCGCCCCCGCGTCGGCGAGCGCGGCCGCCAGGTCGGTTCGGCGGCCGATCCCGACCTCGACCAGGCGGTCGAACCGCCGGAGGCGGGCCGCGAGCGCGTCCCTGGTGTCCCGTCGCACGGCGGGATGTTTATGGGCGGGCGATGCTAATACGTTCCCATGCACGTCGACATCGTGCCGGTGGGAGAGTTGCCGGCGGTGGTCAAGCGCGAGGCCTCCACCGGCCTGCGGTCTGTCTACGACTGCGAAGTCACGGTCCACGATGCCGAACCCGTCCCGGAGAACGCCTACGACGTCGACCGCGACCAGTACCGCGCCGAGGAGTTCATCGACCTGGCCCGCCGCGTCGGCAGCGGCGAGAAGAACATCGCGGTCACCGGCAAGGACCTGTTCTACCGGCGGCGCAACTACGTCTTCGGGCTTGCCTACCTCGACGGCAACGGGAGCGTCATCTCGACCTACCGCCTCCAGACCTCCTCGGACGGCGGCTTCTCGAACCGCTCGGCGTCGGACATCTTCGCCGACCGCGTCCGGAAGGAGGTCGTCCACGAAATCGGCCACACCCTCGGACTCGAACACTGCGACAACAAGCGGTGCGTGATGAACTTCTCACCGACCGTCCACGAGGTCGACGTGAAAGATGAGAACCTCTGTGGGACCTGCGAGCGGAACGTCTACTGACCGCGGCCAGTCGCGCCCGACGCCGCGCGAGCGGCCCGGGCCGAGTCCCGAGCGGAGTGCGGAACCGTTAATTCTTCCGCCCCCGGACGTACCGGGGAATGCGGGACTACCACGTCCACACGAACTACTCCGACGGGAGTTTCCTCTATAACATGGTCGCGGCGGCCGCCGACGCCGGCCTCGACGGCGTCGGGATCGCCGACCACTGCGTGGTGTCGGAGCGCGACGGACCCAGGGGACAGCGCCGCCGGCTCGGGTTCCCCCTCGACGAGGTCTACGAGCGGCGGCGCGCGGCCATCGCGGACGTCCGGGAGTGGTTCGGCATCGACATCTACGACGCCGTCGAGATGGACTACGACCCGCGCGACGAGACCGAGATCCGCGCGTTTCTCGACGAGGCCGGGTTCGACTACGCCGTCGGGAGCGTCCACTGGATCGACGGGGTGAACGTCCACGCCGAGCGGTACTTCGCCGACTGTTCGGAGCGCGAACGCCGGGCGGCGGTCGACGAGTACTTCGAGAAACTCGTCGCGCTCGTCGAGTCGGAGCTGTTCGAGGTCGCCGCCCACCTCGATCTGGTCGAGCGCAACCCCCCGCTCCAGGGGTGCGCGACCGAGGACCACTACCGCGCGGTCGCCGGGGCGCTGGCCGACTCCCGGACAGTACCGGAACTCAACGCCGGGCGCGTCCTCGACGACTACGGCCGGTTCCACCCCCACCCCGACTTCCTGTCCGTCCTCCGGGAGTACGACGTGCCGCTCACGGTCGGGTCGGACTCCCACGAACCCGGCGAGATCGGTCCCCGCGTCGACCGTATCGGGTCGTTCCTCGCCGAACGGGGGATCGAACCGGTCGACGTCGACGTCGAGGCCGCGGGACGGGTCTGAGATGGCCGACGCGTCGACCGCCCGTCGCGTCGAGGTCCACCCCGAATGCGAGGCGGTCGTGGAGTTCGACCCCGAACTCACCTTCGAATGCGTCGACGACTGTACCTGGTGTTGCCACCACGGCGTCCTGCTCTACGAGCGGGACCTGCTCGCGCTGGCCGCCCGGGAGTCCATCGCCGACGCGACCGAGCAGTTCCGCGGCGCGGACTTCGTCCGGAAAGAACCCAAGGACCGCGACGCGCACGTCGGCGAGGACGGGGAAGCCTGCTATTTCCTCCGCGACGACGGCCTCTGTGCGCTCCACGACGAACACGACTGGAAGCCCGCTCGCTGTTCGGTGTTCCCGCTGTCCGTCCGCGTCGAGGACGGCGACATCCACGTCTCGGTCCGCGAGGAGGCCCGCCGCCACTGCGACGGCCTGGACGTCTCCGAGCGACGCGTGATCGACCATCTCGACGCGTTCCTGCCGGAACTGCTCTGGGAACTCGACGACCCCGAAACCAGACGGGAACTGTAGGCCACGTCACCCCGCTCACGCGATCAGCCACCAGGCGAGGAAGACGGCCACCCCGCCGACGGTGGTGCTGGCGACCGCGTGGAGCCGGAGGCGGTCGAGCAGGTCGTGGGCGTCCGGCGAGAGGTCGGCGACCTCCCCGACCTCGCCGCCGACCTCGCACCGTGGCAGAAAGTCCATGGCGACGTGGAGGAACATCCCGGCGGCGAACCCGAAGACGGCGGCGTTGACGGCCGGGACGTTGGGCACGGGCAACAGCGCCGTCGGGACGGCCGCGATGCCGACGCCCGCCGCGGGGAGCAACAGGACCGACGCGGGCTTGCCGGCCCGGGCGAGCCGTCGGGCGGCCGCGTAGCCGGCCGGCCCCTTGTGCGAGACGATGGCCAGCCCGAGCAACAGCCCCAGTTCCGGCAACGCACCGTAGACGAGACCGATGATCGCGCCCGCGCTCAGCGAGTGGGCGGTCAACTGGGCGGCGGTGTCGTCGAACGACTCGTCGACGTGGACCAGCCGGTGGCCGACGACGTGGGACCCGAAGCCGACCAGCAGCCCGGCGGCGACGCCGAACCCGCCGACCTGCGGGTCGAACCCGACCGCCTGGGGCACGAGGAAGACGGCGGCGCTGGTGATCATCGCGCCGCTGGCCAGTCCGTACCCCCACACGAGCCCGTGCGCCTCGGCGTCGGTGCCGGCCGCCCCCAGCGGTGCCGCGCCGGCCATCGCGGCGAAGGCCACCCACGCGATCGCCAGCACCTTCCACAGCCCCGCGGCCGCGGCGACCCCGGAGAGAACCACTAACGCGGCGACCGCCCCGACGCCCGCGAGCGACGGCCGCCCCCCGGTGTTAATAATTCCAGACGTTTCGTTAATATTCACTACCGTTGATCTCCCGGCGTCGTTATTAAGTCCGTCGGTCAGCGGGTGGCGCGTTTCCAGTCGGCCAGCGAGACGACCGCACCGTCGAGTTCCTCGGCCGCGAGTTCGTCGGCGGCCCACTGGAGCATGGGGGCGACGTCGTCGGGATCACGGCCGTGCTGGTCCGTGAGGTCGGTGTCGACCTGTCCGGGGTCGACGATGCCGACCGCCCGGTCGAGTTCGGCTGCGAAGCCCCGGGCGACGGCCTCGGCGGTCGCCTTCGAGACGGCGTAGGAGCCGAAGCCGGCCTTCGTCTCCCGGGCGACCGATCCCGAGAGGACGAGCACCCGCGCCTCGGGCGCCAGGTGCGGGACCGCCTCGCGGATGGTGGCAAAGACCCCCCGGCCGTTCGTCCGGAGGTGGTCGTCGAAGGCGGCGTAGGACTCCTCGGCCATCGGCGTGTGGCCGGCCTCGCCGTGGTAGACGCCGGCGTTGGCGACCACCAGGTCGATGCCCGCGCCGTCCTCGACCCGGGCGGCCGTCTCCACGAGCCGTTCGACGTCGAACTCGTCGCGGACGTCGGCCCGCTGTGGGGTCACCCGGCCGCCCGCCTCCCTGATCGACTCGACTGTCGCTTCGAGGCGGTCGCGGTCCCGCGCGCAGACGACGACGTGTGCGCCGTCGGCCGCGAACGCGCGCGCGACGCCCGCTCCGATACCCCTGCTCGCGCCCGTGACGAGGACGGTGCGTGCCATACGCCCGGTACGGACGGCGGCGTAATGCCGGTTTCCCCGACTCGTTTGGCCGGCTTTTTAAGCCGCTCGGCCCCCTGGATCGTGACGATGAGTGGACTCGCGGGGCAGTCGGTCGCGGTCGTCGGCGGCGGGTTCGGCGGGCTCTCGGCGGCCTGCTACCTCGCCGACGCCGGCGCGGACGTGCGGGTACTGGAGAAAAACGGGCAACTCGGCGGGCGCGCCAGCCGGCTGGAAGCCGACGGCTTCCGGTTCGACATGGGGCCGTCGTGGTACCTGATGCCCGACGTCTTCGAGCGCTTCTTCGGCCACTTCGACCGCGAGCCCGCGGACTACTACGACCTCGAACGGCTCGACCCCCACTACCGCATCTTCTTCAAGGACGGCGACCGGGTCGACGTCTCGCCCGACCGCGCGGAGAACCGCGACCTCTTCGAGTCCTACGAGGCGGGCGCGGGCGAGGCGTTCGACCGCTACCTCGCGGAGAGCGAGCGCAACTACGAGGTGGCCATGGAGCAGTTCGTCTACGAGGACCGCCCCCGCCTGCGCGACTGGATCGACCTGGACGTGATGCGGGCCGCGCCCATCGGCCTCAAACTGCTCGGGTCGATGCAGGACCACGTCGCGGACTACTTCGAGCACTCGAAGCTCCAGCAGATCATGCAGTACACCCTCGTCTTCCTGGGCGGTGCCCCCCACAACACGCCCGCGCTCTACAACATGATGAGCCACGTCGATTTCAACCTCGGCGTCTACTACCCCGAGGGCGGCATCGGCGCGGTCGTGGACGCGCTCGCGGACCTCGGGGACGAACTCGGCGTCACCTACGAGACCGACGCCGAGGTGACCGAGATCACGCGCCGAAAGGAGGGCTTTTTCGTCGCGGCCGGCGAGCGGGAGTACCGCCCGGACCTGGTGGTCAGCGACGCCGACTACGCCCACACCGAGCAGGAACTCATGCCCGCCCACGAGCGCCAGTACGACGCCGACTACTGGGAGTCCCGGACCTACGCGCCGTCGGCGTTCCTGATCTACATGGGCGTCGAGGGCGACATCGACCCGCTGGCCCACCACACGCTCGTCCTGCCGGAGGACTGGGACCCCCACTTCGAGAAAATATTCGACGACCCCCAGTGGCCCGACGACCCGGCCTATTACCTGTGTGTGCCCTCACAGACCGACGACTCGGTGGCCCCCGAGGGGCACAGCAACCTCTTCGTGCTGGTGCCGATCGCGCCCGGCCTGGACGACGGCCCCGCGGTCCGCGAGCGGTTCCGCGAGCAGGTCTTCGACGACATCGCGGCGAACACGGGGGTCGAACTCCGGGACCGCATCGTCTTCGAGGAACAGTTCTCCGTCTCCGAGTTCGCCGAGCGCTACAACAGCATGCGCGGGACGGCCCTCGGACTCGCGCACACGCTCCGGCAGACCTCGCTGTTCCGGCCGAACCGCCGCTCGGACGCCGTCGACGGGCTCTATTTTACCGGCTCGTACACCACGCCCGGCATCGGCGTGCCGATGTGTCTCATCAGCGGCGAACACACCGCCACCGCCGTGATCGAAGACCACTAGATGACCGCCCAGCGCCAGGACATCCGGGACCGGTTCGCCCGACTGCTCCCCTCCGAGCAGTCGACGGTGGGCTACCTGTTCTGGCTCTCCCGGCCGCGGTTCTGGCTCTACCTCGCCGGGCCGGTCATCGTCGGGGTCACGTACGCGGCCGACTCGGTCGCCGAGCTTTTCTCGCCGGTGGCGGTCGGGCTCTTCCTGTACTTTCTCGTCCCGGGGAACCTGTTTCTGTACGGCATCAACGACGCGTTCGACGCCGACATAGACGAGGAGAACCCGAAGAAGGACGACAAGGAAGTGCGGTACCGCGACAGCGCCGTCGTCTGGCTCGTCGTCGCGCTCTCGGGCGGACTGGGCGGACTGCTGATCTTCGCAATCCCGCCGCTGGCGACCCAGGCGCTGGCGGCGTACTTCTTTTTGGCGGTCGAGTACAGCGCCCCGCCCCTGCGGTTCAAGACCACGCCGTTTCTCGACTCGGCGTCGAACGGCCTGTACGTACTCCCGGGGGGGGTGGCGTTTACCGCCGTCGAGGGGTCGTTCCCGCCGGGGCTGGCCATCGTCGGGGCCTGGCTGTGGACGATGGGGATGCACACCTTCTCGGCGATTCCGGACATCGAACCCGACCGCGAGGCCGGCATCCGGACCACCGCGACAGTGCTGGGCGAGCGGCGCACCTACGCCTACTGCGGGGCCTGCTGGCTGCTCGCGGCGGTCGCGTTCGGCGGCGTCCACCCCTTCTTCGGCGTCGTCCTCGGGCTCTACCCGCTGCTCGTGTTCGCCATCGCCCGCTCGTCGGTGGACGTCGACGACGCCTACTGGTGGTACCCGGCGGTCAACACCCTCGTGGGCATGCTGCTGACGATGGCCGGCCTGTGGGTGTTGCTGTATGGGTAGCTGGCTCCCCCGCCCGGAGCAGTGGCAATCGCGCCGGGCGGTGGAGGCGTGGCTGGACCGGCTGGTGGCCGACAACCGCTTTACTATCGCCGTCGTCTTCCCCGCGGTGGGTGCGGTCCTGCTGGTCGCCAGCGCCGAGGGGCTGTTGCCCCCGCCGCTCTCGTTCAACCCCTCCCTTATCCTCCTGGGGACGCTCGTGATGCGGTTGCCCCTGATCGCCGGCGTCGCGCCGCTCGTAGACCGGCGGGCGGCGCTCGCGCTGGCGGCGCTGACCGCCTACGCCTACGGCGTCGAAATCGTCGGCGTGCTCACGGGGTGGCCCTACGGGGCGTTCGCCTACGGCATCGACCTCGGGCCGATGTTGCTCGGGGCGGTCCCGCTGGGGCTGCCCGTTTTCTTCTTTCCGCTGGTGCTCAACAGCTACCTGCTCTGTCTGCTCCTGCTCGGCGACCGCGCGCGCTCGCCGCTCGTGCGCCTGCCCGTCGTGATCGGGACCGTACTCGTCGTCGACCTGGTGCTCGACCCGGGGGCGGTGGCGCTCGGGTTCTGGACGTACGCCGGCGGCGGCCCCTACTACGGCGTCCCGTGGTCGAACTACGCGGGGTGGGTGCTCAGCGCGACGGTCGCCGTCGGCCTGTTCGACCTGGCCTTCGACCGGGCGGGGCTGCTCGCGCGACTCGACGGCTGTCCGTTCATGCTGGACGACCTGGTGAGTTTCGTCGTCCTCTGGGGGGCGATCAACGCCTGGTTCGGCAACTGGGTGCCCGTGGCGCTGTCGCTGGGACTGGCCGCCGGCCTCCTGAAGACCGACCGGTTCGACTTCGCGGTCCTCCGGTCGGCGGCCGGCGACCGGCCGAGTCCCTGACGCGAACTTGACACCCTCCCACCCGTGAACGGGTTGGCTTCCGCTCGCTACGTGTCAGGATTCGAGGAACTCCTCGATGAGTTTCCGCTCTGCGGCCCGGAGGTGCTGGTGGAACGTCGACCGCGAGATGCCCATCGACTCGGCCAGTTCGTCGCCGTCGGTCGGGCGGGGCCACTCGAAAAAGCCCCCGAGGTAGGCCCGCTGGAGCGCCGTCAGCTGGCGGTCGGTGAGCCGCTCGGTGAGGTCGGCGACGAACTCCTGTCTGGTCTTTTCGGGGCGCTCGCGCTCGTGGTAGGACAGCAGTTCCGTGCCGGGATAGCGGTCCTGGACCGTCTCGACGACCGAGCGGACGTTCGCCTCCTGGGGGAGGTCGACCCGGAGGCGCGCCCCGCCGTCGCTGGCGGTGATCTCCTTGGTCCGGCCGCCCTGCTCGGCGAGATACGAGACCAGCGACGACTCGCTCAGCGCGAACTCGACGAGGGCACCGTCCTCGTGTTCGGTCAGGAGGCTCGCCCCGGCCACGTCCGGACAGTCCGCCGCCGCCTCGACGACCGCGTCCGGGTCGGCGCCGCTGACGGTGAAAAACATGTGCAGCGTGCCGTCGGGTTGCGGCGCGGAGCCGCTGTACTCTAACAGACAGCCACACCGGTCGCTGAGGTCGACGAAAAACAGCGCGGGGTCGCCGAGGCTGAGTTCGAGTTCCACGACGGTGTCGGTCGTCAGGATGCGGCGGCTCTCGAGGGCGTTGATCGTCGTCGCGGCCGCCCGGCCGAGCGCCTCCAGGACGGCCGTCTCGCGGGAGTTGAACGCGTCCTGCTCGTCGGCGTACACGGTCAGCACGCCGTAGACGGTGTCCCGGTAGGACAACGGGATCGCCGCCATCGATCCGCCCTCGCCGACCAGCCGCTCGTGTGGCGTCCCGTCGAGGCACGCGTCGGCGGCGTCCTCGACGACCTGTAGCTCCCCGGTGTCGACGGCCCGGGCCGTCGGGTCGTCGGCCGCCGAGAGCGGAACCGGCTCCCCGGGAGGATCGCAGCCGACCGCCCGGTTCGGGGTGATCGTCTCCCGGCCCAGATCCGGGTCGCCGAACCACGCACAGGTGTACGGCTCGACGCCGGCGAGGTGTTCGCACAGCAACTCCTCGACCTCCTCGCGGGTCGTCGCCGACACCAGCGACTGCATCACGTCGCTGATCAGCCCGTTGATCCGGTCCAACAGGAACGCCAGGTTCTCCCGCTCGCGCTGGACCTCCAGTTCGGCCTCCTTCCGGGCGGTGATGTCGCTCTGGAACCCCACGAAGTGGGTGACGCGGCCGGTCTCGTCCTCGATGGGGGCGATCGAGACCTTGTTCCAGAACTGCTCGCCCGACTTGGTGTAGTTGATCAGTTCGACCGCGACGGACTCGCCGTTGCGCACCGCTTCCCTGATGGCGTCGACCGGCTCCTCGCTCGTCTCGGGACCCTGGAGGAACCGGCAGTTCCGCCCCAGCGACTCCTCGCGGGCGTAGCCGGTCATCCGCTCGAAGGAGTCGTTGACGTAGATCAGAGGGTTGTCGGGGCGGTGGGGGTCGGAGATCGTGATGCCGACGGGGGCCTCGTCCATCGCCTGCTCCTTGAGGGCGAAATCGACCTCGGGGGCAGGAGGAGACTCGCTGGCCGTGCCGCCGTCGGCCACCCTGGGCCGTCCGGTCCCGGACGGATCGGCGCGAGCGGTCTCCATCGACGACCGCACCCGCTCGCGGAGCCGGCGTTCGTGGTCGCGGTCGTCGACGTACGGGACGTACTCGGTGACGCCGGCCGCGACCGCCTCGCTTGCGACCCGCTCGTCGCCGGCGTACGAGACGAGGACCACCGGCAGGTCCGGATCGCGGTCGCGCACCCACCGCAGAAACGCGAGGCCGTCGAGGCCGGGCGGGCGGTGCTCGCAGACCGCACAGTCGACCGGGTCGGACCGGACGAACTCGCGCCCGGCGGCGGCGTCGCGTGCCCGGAGGACCCGCGTCGATCCGGGATCGGGCGGGAGTGACGCCGCGTCGAACCGGTCCGGACCCGCCCCGACGTAGAGCAGCGCGGGGGACCGGTCGGCTTTCCCGTCCATGGGCACACACGAACGGCCGCGCTGATATAGGTTGCTCCTCGGGGGAGTCCGGCGGCCGACGCCGGCCCCGTCACTGGGCCGGGAGGGGTTCGACGTGTTCGGATTCCTGCCGGTCGCCGGCCGCCGACGGGACGGCGCTCACCCGGGCGAACACCGCCTCGGGGTCGCCGTTCCAGGCCCAGTGCCACCGCGTCTTCGCCAGCAACCAGAGCTTCCGGCGGGCCGACAGCGACGGCGTCGCCGACAGCACGTCGAGGTTGCGGTCGCGGATCAGCCGGTGGTGCTCGGCGTACAGGACCGCCGCCAGCAGGACGGGAAACTGACAGTCCGCGGGGAGGTACTTGATGCCCGCGACGCCCTCGCGGTACAGCGTTTCGGTCCGCCTGAGTTCCTCGCGCATCGCGGCCCGGAACCCCTCGTCGACCTCCAGCCGTTCGATCTGCTCGTCGGTGACGTCGTGGGCCCGGAGCGTCGACTGCGGGAGGTAGATCCGCCCCCGCTCGACGACGTCCTCGCGGACGTCCCGGAGGAAGTTCGTCAGCTGGAACGCCTCGCCCAGGGCCGCCGCGTGGGGGTGGGCCTGCTCGGGGTCGTCGGGCTCCATGATCGCGGTCATCATGTGGCCGACGGCCGCCGCCGACCCCGCCATGTACGATTCGAGTTCCTCGTAGGTCCCGTAGCGGGTCTTCTCGATGTCGGTCAGCATGGCGTCGACGAACTCCGCGACGTCCTCGTCGGTGATGGCCGTCCGCTCGCGGACCTCGCTGAACGCCGAGAGGACCGGGTCGTCGGCCTCCGCGCGGCCCAGGGCCGCCTCGCGGATGTGGCGCAACTGCTCGTGCTGTTCTCCGGGCGTCAGGTCCCGGTCGTCGTCGACCACCTCGTCGGCAACCCGGAAGAACGCGTAGAGAACGTACGTCTGGTGGCGGACGCGCTCGGGGAGGAACCGCGTCGCGTAGTAGAAGGTTCTGCCAGTTCGCCTGTGAATCGCCTTCGTCTCTCGGAGGTGCGCATCCTGTACCATTCGGGAACCTCTATTGCAGCACTGCGAGGGTCTCGGGCCTGTACGCCGAGGCCTGTGTTACTGTCGTCTTTCCCTAGGCGATTGAATAGTAAAAAGTACCCGCCAAACCAGTTGGGAGTGGTCCGCAGTTGTCGGACCCGGCGCGCCGTCGGGGGGCGGCACAAGCGTTTTGCGGGACCCAGGTGAACGATCGGACATGGTCAGGGAACAACTCCAGGACGCGGCCGACAGCGTCCGGGCGGCGAGCGACGCGGCCGCCGACCCCGAAACGAGCGAGCGGCTCTCCGGGCTGGCCGACCAGCTGGAGACGCTGGCGACCGCCGACCGGTCGCCCGACCACGGACGACTCGCCCGGATCCAGAACGCCTTCGACGAGGTCGAATCCAGCGTGAACGAGGAGACCGTCGAACACATCGAGCAGGCGCGGTTCCACGTGTCAGCCTTCCGGGAGACCATCGAGGGCGTCTAGTCCCACGGGATCCGTCACTCCCGTCGGTTCAGTCGGACTCTCGGAGCCGATCGGACCCTCGGAGTCGGTCGGACCCTCGGAGTCGGTCGGTTCCGTCACTGCACGCGGTCGGTCCCATCGGTCCCGTCGGTCCCGTCGGTCGACCGCAGGACGAGCGGTCCGATCGCCAGCGTCCGCTTGGCGACGGTAGCGATCCGGAGGACGTACGAAAGCAAGACGAGAAACGGGACGAGCACGACGGCCACGGCCGCGCTGACGACCCACACGAGGTTGTCGACGCCGAGCGTGATGCCGGTCACCGTCCCCACGTCGTCGAGATAGAGGATCGTCGAGACCGCGACGACCAGCGCCGGCACCGCCGCGTACAGCATCGCCCGCGAGAGGTTGATCAGTTCCCACTGGAAGTACAGCGTCTTGACGTGTTCGCGGGCCGGGGCGAAAAGCTCCAGGACCGTCACGAGTTCCGCGAGCGCCTCGTCGGCGTCCGCAGACAGGGCGTCCCCGCGCTCGATCCGGAACCGGCGTGCCCGGTAGATCTTCCACGAGTAGTTGAAGTTCAGCGCGGCGAGGACTACCTCGAACGTCCCGAACTCCGCCCGCTCTAGCTGGTCGCCGACCGACTCGGCGTTGTCGACGACGCCGTCGGCAAACTCCTCGATCTGCCGGCGCAACTGGGCGTCCCCGCACCGGGCAACCGCGTCGGCCAGCCGCTCGGCCCGCGAGCGCGCGGCGTCGATCAGCGCCAGCAGGAACGCCGAGGGCTCGGCGGGGCTGACCGGCTCGTCGACGACCCCTTCCGTGTCCTCCCGGAAGGACATCGCCCCGCGCATGCGGTCGCGCTGGTCGCCCAGCGACCCGAGTTCCTGCGAGAGGACGAGCTGGTTGATCGTCACGACGAGCGTGACGGCGGTGACGATGGCCGTCAGCAGTCCCTGGAACAGCGTCTCGATCGGGTCGGAGGCGGCGACGGCACCCCGCAACGGGGCCGGATCGAGGCGGCCGAAGACGACCAGCACCCCGAAGATCCCCGCCAGCAGGACGCCGGTGACCGCCCACCTGTCGGCCCGGATCAACACCCACAGCTTCGCCCGACTGCCCGGCACGCGGCCCCGCATCTCGTCGCTCGGCCGGTCGCCCGGATCGTCGTCCATACACTCCGTACGGCAGTCGGGCGGAAAAGACGACCGCGTCTACCCCTGTTCGTCCTCTTTGAGTTCCTCGAGTTCGGCCTCGACCTCCGCGTCGTCGACCGACACGTCCCCGTCGCCGTCCCCGTCACCGTCGCCGTTCCCGGACGCCGCGTCCGATCCGGATTCGGACGCCGTTTCCGTCTCCGTCTCGGTTTCGGTCTCGTCGGCGGTCTCGGCCGGCTCGCCTTTCCCCATCTCGGCCTTGAGCGTCTCCAGTTCGGCGTCGACTTCGCCGGAGGTCCGCATCTGATCGAGTTCCCTGTCGAGTTCGTCCTTGTCCGAGAGGACGTCGTCGAACGCGCCGGACTCCTCGAGTTCGTCCATCGCCGCGGCGCGGGCCTCCATGTCCTCGGTGCGCTCCTCGGCGCGTTCGATCGAGCGGGAGAGGTCCTCCATGTTTTCGCCGGCCCCGGTCATCGCCTCGGAGACGCGGGCGCTGGCCTCGGCGGCCTCGTAGCGGGCCTTCATCGACTCCTTTTTCGTGCGGAACTCCTCGATGCGGTTCTGGAGCTTGTTCTTCTTGTCGACCAGCCGGTCCTGGGTCTCCTGGAGGTCCGCGATCTGGGCCTCGAGTTCCTCGATCTGGTTCATCTTCTGTTTTTTCTTCTCCAGGGCCTTCCGGGCGAGGTCCTCGCGGTCCTGGCGGACGGCCTCGCGGGCCTGTTCGTTGTGTTTCTCGACGTTCTCCTCCAGGCGGCGCTTCTGGATCTCGAGGCGTTTCTTCTGTGTCGTGAGGTCGGCGATGCCCTGCTTGACGTCCTGGAGTTCGTCGCGCAGTTGCTCGTAGGAGTAATCGAGCGTCTCGTGGGGGTTCTCGGCCCGGTTGAGGAGGGCGTTGATCTTGGATCGGATGACGTACGACGCGCGCGAGAGTATTCCCATGCCGGGTCTTTGGGTACCGTCGCCCTTAAAATCTCACCGACGGAACACCCGTCATGGGACAGTCAGTCGTCGTGCCCGGCAGCCGGGACGTGCGCGCGACGCTCGACGCCCCGGACACCGACGCGAGTGCGGTCGTCGTCGCGTGCCCGCCCCACCCACAGCACGGTGGCCACAGGGGAGACAGCCGACTGCGGGCGGTGGGCGACGCGCTCGGCGAGCGCGGCGTCGCCTGCCTGCGGTTCGACTACGGCGCGTGGGACGAGGGGCGGGGCGAACGCCGGGACGCGCTGAACGCGGTGGCCTGGGCGAGCGACCGCTACGACCGGGTCGGACTGTTCGGCTACAGTTTCGGCGGCGCGGTGGCGTTGCTGGCGGCCGCCGAGCGGCCGGTCCGGGCCGTCTCGGCGCTCGCGCCGGCGGGGACGCTCGGCGGCGAGTCCGTCGCCCCCGCCGTCGAGCGGATCGATGCCCCGGTACAGGTCCTCTACGGCGAGCGCGACACGACGGTCGACTCGGAAGCCATCGCCGACCGCGCCCGGGAGCGCGGCGGCACCGTCGCGGTGCTGTCGGCCGACCACTTCTTCGTCGGGGCCGAGGAGCGCATCGGCGACCGGATCGCCGACTTCCTGGCGGCCCACTGCTGATACTGTCGGGCGACCGGTCGTGGCGTCCACTGGCACGGGCCGGCCGCTCCGAAATGGTTTTGGACCCCGGTTTCGCACACACAGTATGCCGACGGAACCTGAGACCGAGTACGACCCGACGCTCGGCAACAAGTTCATTTTCGTCACGGGCGGCGTGATGTCGGGGCTCGGGAAGGGGATCACGGCCGCGAGCACGGGGCGGTTGCTCGCCAACGCGGGGTTCGACGTGACCGCGGTCAAGATCGACCCCTACCTCAACGTCGACGCCGGGACCATGAATCCCTTCCAGCACGGGGAAGTGTACGTGCTCAAGGACGGCGCGGAGGTCGACCTCGACCTGGGCAACTACGAGCGGTTCCTCGGGGTGGACATGACCGCCGACCACAACGTCACCACGGGGAAGGTGTACCAGCACGTCATCGAGAAGGAGCGGGCGGGCGACTACCTCGGGAAGACGGTCCAGATCATCCCCCACGTCACGGACGACATCAAGCGGCGCATCCGCGAGGCCGCGGACGGCAACGACGTCTGTATCGTCGAGGTCGGGGGCACGGTCGGCGACATCGAGGGGATGCAGTACCTCGAAGCCCTCCGCCAGTTCGCCAACGAGGAAAGCGAGGACGACATCCTGTTCGTCCACGTGACGCTGATCCCCTACTCGAAAAACGGCGAGCAGAAGACCAAGCCGACCCAGCACTCGGTGAAGGAACTCCGGTCGATCGGGCTCCAGCCCGACGTGGTGATCGGCCGGTGCGAGGACAAACTCGACGCCAAGACCAAAGAGAAGATCGCCCTGTTCTGCGACGTCCCGACGAAGGCCGTGTTCTCGAACCCGGACGTCGAGGACATCTACCACGTCCCGCTGATGGTCGAGGAGGAAGGGTTAGACGAGTTCGTGATGGACGAACTCGGCCTGCTCCCGCGGGCGCTGCCCGAGCGCGAGCGGGACAACTCCTGGCGGGAACTGGTGACACGCGAGCGCGAGGGGCAGGTCACGGTCGCGCTGGTCGGGAAGTACGGCCTCGAGGACGCCTACATCTCGATCCACGAGTCGCTCAAGCACGCTGGCCTCGAACTGGGGGTCGACGTGGACGCGACCTGGATTCACTCGGAGGATCTGGCCGACGGCCACGACGGCGAACTCGCGGACGTGGACGCGGTCGTCGTGCCCGGCGGCTTCGGCTCGCGGGGCATCGACGGGAAGATCGAGGCCGTCCGCTACGCCCGCGAGAACGACGTGCCCCACCTCGGTCTCTGTCTGGGCTTTCAGATGGCCGTCGTCGAGTACGCCCGGAACGTCCTGGAACTGTCGGGCGCACACTCCGCCGAAATCGACGCGGACACGCCCCACCCGGTGATCGACATCCTGCCCGAACAGTACGAGATCGAGGACATGGGCGGGACGATGCGGCTCGGGGCCCACGAGACCGAGATCGAACCGGGGACGCTCGCCAGCGCCATCTACGGCGGCACCACGTGTACGGAGCGGCACCGCCACCGCTACGAGGTCAACCCCGAGTACATCGACGACCTCGAAGCGGCCGGCCTCGTCTTCTCCGGGCGGTCGGGCAACCGGATGGAGATCCTGGAACTGCCGGACCGGGGCGGGCCAGCCCGCCGTTCGTCGGCCTGGTCCGGGCGGTGCTCGGCGACGAACCCGCGCCCCGCGAGTCAGAGGAGGTCGAGGCCTGATGGTCGACGTCGACGCCTTCGTCGACGACGCCATCGAGGAGATCGCGGCCGAGATCGGCGACGCCGACGCGGTGATCGCGCTCTCGGGCGGGGTCGACTCCTCGACGGCCGCCGCGCTGGCCTACGAGGCCGTCGGCGACCAGTTGACGCCCGTCTACGTCGACACCGGCCTCATGCGGAAAGGCGAGACAGAGGGGATCCGCGAGACCTTCGCCTACGTGGACTCGCTCCGGATCGTCGAGGCACAGGACCGCTTTCTGGACGCGCTCGAAGGGGTGACCGACCCGGAGGAGAAGCGCCACGCCATCGGCGAGCAGTTCATCCGCGAGTTCGAGACCGTCGCCCGCGAGGTGAGCGCGGACTACCTCGTCCAGGGGACGATCTACCCCGACCGCATCGAGAGCGAGGGAACGATCAAGTCCCACCACAACGTCGGCGGCCTCCCGGAAGTCGTGGACTTCGAGGGGATCGTCGAGCCGATGCGGGACCTCTACAAGGACGAGGTCCGCGAGGTCGCCCGCGAACTCGGCTTGGAGGAGGTCATCAGCGAGCGGATGCCGTTCCCCGGCCCGGGCCTGGCCGTCCGGATCATCGGCGAGGTGACCGCGGAGAAACTCGCCGTCGCGCGCGAGGCCAACCACGTCGTCGAGGAGGAACTCGCCGACTACGACCCCTGGCAGGCGCTGGCGGCCGTCATCGGCAAGGCCACGGGCGTGAAAGGCGACAACCGCGTCCACGGCTGGGTGGTGGCTGTCCGCTCGGTCGAATCCCGGGACGGCATGACCGCCCGCGCCCAGGAGATCGACTGGCAGACGCTCCAGCGCATCCAGTCGCGGATCACCGGCGAGAACGACAACGTCTCGCGCGTCCTCTACGACGTGACCCACAAGCCGCCCGCGACCATCGAGTACGAGTGACGACCCGGCCCGCGACCCCCGGGCGGCGCTTCGAGGCCAGCGAGAAACCGCTCCCGACGGTGATCGGGCCCGGCAGCGAGAGACCGATCCGGACCGTGAGACACAAACCCCTGCGCGTCCTCCGACTCTGATATCGATGAACGTCACCGTAGTCGGGCCGGACGCGAACGGAATCGTCGGGGCACTGGAGGGCGAGGGCCACCAGGTCGCCGCCGCCCCGGTCGGGAACCGGCCCGGACTGGAGGAGGCCGGCATCCACGACGCCGCCGTCTATCTGCTCACCGACGTCGAGCAGGCGACCTCCATCGCCGTCGCCAAGGACCTGAACGAGGGGGTGCGGGTGGTCGTCTACGCCGAGGGGTCGCTGCCCGACTTCGCGCGCCGGCAGGCCGACCTGCTCGTCGATCCGGACCTGCTGGGTCCCGAGGCGGTCGCCGAGGAACTGTCCTGACGGCCGTCGGCGGGGAGTCGCGCCCCGATTCCCGGGGTCTACCGGCGCGGAAATCACGCGGTGGACCGTCGCCGCGGTCGCATCGGGACGCGATGGAGGACCGAGCGGCGCGGGAAGGCGGCGGAGAGTCTCCGGGAGCGTGCCGAGTCGTCCAGGCGGCGCGTCCTACCGATCGAGGGCGGTTGTGCCGTTCGATGGCGATCCCGGCCACCGCCTCAGGACGGTGCCGGCTCCTGTTCGAGTGCGATTCCGTCGCTACCGTTCGAGGACGGTGCCGGCGGCCCCGACGGCGATCGGGGGGTCGCCGCGGACGACGGCTTTCAGGTTCTGGCCCACGGGGGTTTGCTCTTGCGTCCAGTCGCTGCCGTCGCGGCGATAGACCTTCCCGCCGCCGCCGACCGTGTAGCCGACGCCGCGCTCGATTTCGACGTCCCGCAGCCCGGCGTCGCCGGTGTCCTCGGGGCGCCAGCCCGCGCCGTCGTAGTCGTGAATCATCCCGCCGCCGCCGGAGACCCACACGTTGTCGTTCGCGTCGCTGTCGACGCCGTAGAAGTTGACGTCCGCGTCGGCGATGCCGACCTTCTCCCAGGTGGTGCCGTCGCCGGTTGCGAACACCGACTGGTTGCCGTCGACGAGGTGGCCACCGCGGGGGTCGTGGAAATCGATGGCCTCGATGGCCGCTCCGCTGCCCGGCGTCACCTCGTCGAAGGTCTCGCCGTTGTCGAAACTGCTGTAGACCTTCCCCGAGTCGCCGGCGACGTAGACGTACGCCTCGCCTTCCCTCCGGGTGACGGCCACGTCGTTGAAGTTGTTCGTCACGTCGTTGGGCGCGGAGTAGTCGTTCACGTCGCCCGTCGACACGTCGTACTCGCCGATCGCCCCGCTCGCCCCGACGAACCAGAGCCGCTCGCCGTCGTCGGTTACGCCCGCGCCGTAGAGGTCGTTGCCGTTGCCCGTGGGGCCGCCGTCGAGGACCTTCCGCCAGCCGTCGGCGGTCCGTTCGAGGACGACGCCGCCACCGCCGACGGCGTACGCGCCCGCCGACGTGTACTGGACGTCGTATAGCGTGTTCTCCGTCGGCGTCTCAGCGACAGTCCACTGTGCGTCCGCTGCCTGTGCGCCCGCCGGGACGGCCGCCGCAGCGACGGCCGCGCCGGTCGCTTTCAGTACGCTCCGTCGGGTGATAGTGCGTTCGGACATCGCACTCGACCCCAAGGACCGGGGTCACTTAATCGGGTGCTTCGTTCAACTCTATTCAACGCGATTTAAATTCCGAAAACGATGGCAATGTCGAATTAGAGGGCTTGTGAAGCCCATTTTGTGTTCTCGGGGCGGAGGCGGTCGAAACCGAATTAAACCGAGTTAACGCCGGTAAAACGACAAAAAATATTTACCGGGATGCGGGCGCGGCGAGCCTACAGCCGCTCGGCCAGGGCCGCCAGCCGCTCGCCCGCGCGGCGCTCGAAGGGGACGCCGTGGCCCATCCCGCCGACCTCGAAGTCGGGCGCGCGCTCGGCCAGCGAGCGGATGCTCCGCTCTCCCTGGTCGGTGTCGTAGCTCAACAGCCAGGGCGAGGCCGCCAGCTGGCCGTCCCGCTCGACGACGAGGTCGCCGAGGAACCCCGCCGACAGGTCGTCGCTGACGTAAGCGACGTGCCCCGGGGTGTGACCGGGGGTGTGGTAGACGGTGAAACTCCCGACGGTGTCGCCGTCCGCGACCGGTTCGACCGGGACCGAGGGCCGTCCGACGAACGCCCCGAGGACGGTCTGGAGCGCTCCCTTGTGGTTTCGCCAGTCGGGTCGTCGCTGACCGGTCAGGAGGGGGGCGTCGGCCTCCCCGACGTAGACGGTCGCGTCGAGGCCGCGCAGGCGCGCCAGCCCGCCGACGTGGTCGAAGTCGTAGTGGGTCACCAGCACGCGGTCGACGTCCTGGAGGGAAAAACCCGCCTCGTCCAGGCCGAGGATCAGGTTCCGGCTGTCCCAGGGGTTGCCGGCGTCGACCAGCGTCAGGGCGTCGTCGGCCACGAGGTAGGCGTTGACGCCGCGGAGGTCGTACCACCAGACGTCCCCGCCCAGTTCGGTCACCATGCCGGGAGGTCGGACTGGCCGACCAAGTGTGCGTTGATCCCGGTCACAGCCCGAGTTGCGACCGGACGAACGCCGACAGCCCGCCTCGTTCGCCGGGCCGCCAGACGGCGCGCATCTCGTCGTCGGTGAGTTCGAAGTCGAACACGTCGATGTTCTCCCGGAGGTGGGCCCGCGTCGAGGCCTTCGGGATGGCGACCACGCCGGGCTGCTGGACGAACCACCTGAGCGCGACCTGCGCCGGCGACTTGCCGTACCGGCGGCCGATCCGTACCAGCAGGTCGTCGTCCGCCACCGCCCCGCGAGCCAGCGGGCTGTAGGCCGTCAACGCCAGGTCGTGGATCGCACAGTAGTCGACCAGCGAATCCCGGTCGCGGTACGAGTGGTACTGGACCTGGTCGGTGAAGACCGGCGCGGGCGACTCCTCGCGGACCCGGTCGAGCCGCGACAGCGAGAAGTTGCTCACGCCGACGTGACGGACCAGCCCCTCCTCGCGCAGGCGGGCCATCGCGGAGAGCGTCTCCCGGTCCGGGACGACGGGGTGGGGCCAGTGGATCAACAGCAGGTCGACGTACCCCGTGTCCAGTCGCGCGAGGCTCCGCCTGGTCGACTCGACGACGGCGTCGTGACGGCGGTTGCCCCCGGCGAGTTTGGTCGCCAGGAACACCTCCTCCCGGTCGACGTCAGCCGCCCGGATGCCGGCCCCCACCGCCCGCTCGTTGCCGTACGCCTGCGCGGTGTCGACGTGCCGGTAGCCCAGTTCCAGGGCCGTCGACACGGTCTCG